>CAJJKY010000004.1 GCA_905188195.1 Streptococcus parasanguinis
GGAGGTGGGACGACGAAATCGAATTCTAACGAATGACCGATTTCTGTCCCACTCTTTTTTTATACCAAATAATCGGTTTCTTCTCGGTAACTATAATAGTTTTCTTCAGATACAATCAAGTGATCCAATAGGGTTAAACCCATCACTTCACAGGCCTCTAAGACTCGATGCGTTACTTCATCATCATTTTTACTAGGAAATACCGCACCAGATGGATGATTGTGAGCCAAGATGATGGAGGTTGCCATGTGTTTTAGGGCATAATGCAGGATTTCACGTGGCTCCGCAATACTTCTATTCACGGTTCCAATAAAAATGGTCTGTTGATGAATAATTTCATTCTGCGTATTTAAATAGAGGGCAACTAGGTGCTCCTGTTTCTTATGGCCGATTTCCTGTTGTATTTTATGGGCCAATTTCTGGCTGCTCATGATCTGTTCAGAACTCATTAATTCATCTTTATGAATCCTTCGTCCAAACTCAATCACAGCCTGAAGTTCGATGGCCTTCACCCGGCCAATGCCAGATATTTCCTGTAGCTCCTCTAGGGTTAATTGACTTAACTCCTTTAAACTATTAACCGAACTCAAGAGACCTTGTGCAATCTCATAAACGCTTTTTTGCTTATTGCCTGTCCGTAAGAGAATGGATAACAATTCTTGATGACTCAGCTTATCTACCCCTTCAGAAACCAAACGTTCTCTAGGAAGCAAAGATGGTTCAATAAATGATATGTCGTACATAATTTCCTCCTCACTTATTAATTCGTAATAAATGAAGAAAACGACAACCTTTCATTATTTACAGGCGATTTCTTGTTTCAAGTCATCTAACACTAAGACTTCATCTTTATTAAAGCGAATCTGATAACCTGTTTGAACTTGTTCAAGCTCCTTTAAAAACTGTTGAATTTCACAGCGAATCAAGTACTCCTGGCTCTGAGGAATGGCCTCTAAAGCTTGGTAGACCTGCTCTACTTCGTAGATTCCTTTCGTAATTAAACCATTTCGTGGAAAATCATTTACTAAGAGATTATAGAAATGATGCAAGAGATGAAAAATTCGCTCTTTTGTCACTATTCTACCTCCTTATCATACTCTTTCTCCTCTATTATATACTGAATTTCCCTCAATATTATGACAAGTTCCTTACATTATATTACCAATCTCTTACAATTTTACAAGAATTTCTCCTAGCTTCCTACATAGAAAAAGCCCAGACATTTCTGTCTCGGGCTTTATTTTTTAAAGTTGCATTTGATTATAAGACTTGCTGAATGAATCCAGGATGTCTTTTGGAGCCTTGTCATAGTCAACAGATGTTTCCAAATTCCCTTTTACAATCGTACGGTAAGTCGCTGCAGCATCCTCACAGGTCACCAAGGTGATCTCATTGACGCCTTCACGATCTTGAATAACATCTACACGGTCTGGAGTCACTGTCTCAACAGACGAGATGACATAAGTATAGATTTTTTCTTTGTCCGTGATGTAGATCTTCATTCCTGCCTTGGCTTTCTCTAACGGTGAGAATAACATGGCATTTGCTCCAGTTAGGCCAAATACATGGTGACTAGCTAGAGAATAATTGCCTTGCCCCATGACTTGGTTTTCCTTCATGGTCCCTGCTCCGTAGTAAAGGGCTACATTTTCAAGTCCCTTAAAGATCGGAAGGTTCATGTTTAATTCAGGAATCGAAATCCCCCCAATTACTGGTAGTTTTTGAGCTTGCCATTGGGCATTGATGACTGCTTCCGTCGAAAGTGACTGGACATGTTGGAAATCAAAGCTCGTCTTCACTTCTTTATTCTTATCAATGGTTTTTTTATCGACCTTGCTAACCTGGTATTGGTTGGTATGCCAAACCATAATCATGTTTCGGATCGGAGCATTGAAAATCAAGAGAAGCGAGAGAATAATCAAAAGTGTTGCAACGATGTTGATAAGAGTATTGCGTAAACTCTTTTTCTTTTTTCTTTTGCGTGACATGCTGTCCCCTTATCTATTCGTTTTCTTCCACTACTTCTTCATCTTTTTCTTCGGGTTGGACTGTTGTAAAGGTCACAATTTTCGCATCCTGATCCAGTCTCATGACTTTCACACCCTGTGTTGAACGACCAGTTTGAGAGATATTCCCAACACTTGTACGGATCATGACTCCTGTATCAGTAATGATCATCAGATCTTCATCTCCTTTAACGGTTAAAAGACCAGCTAAAGGACCATTTTTCTCTGTGATATTGGCTGTCTTGATTCCTTTACCGCCACGGCCTTTGGTTGGGTATTCGCTAGCCATTGTACGCTTACCATACCCTTTTTCAGTGATGATCAATACTTCATCTTGATCCGTAACGACACTAGCCCCAACAACCTTGTCTCCTTCGCGGAGATTCACACCACGTACACCTGTGGCAGAACGACCCATATTGCGGACCACAGCCTCATTAAAGCGGACAGAATAACCATACTTGGTACCAATAATAACGTCAGTATTGCCGTCTGTAAGGAAGACATTGATCAATTCATCCTCATCACGTAGATTCAGGGCTTTGAGACCGTTCTGACGAATATTTGAAAATTCAGCTACATTGGTCCGCTTGACCAAACCTTGTCGCGTCGTAAAGAAGAGATATGCTTCGTCACTGCGATCTTGCTCCACATTGATAATGGTTTGAATGGATTCACCTTCGTCTAATTTTAAGAGATTGACGATTGGCAATCCTTTGGCTGTCCGACCATATTCTGGAATCTCATAGCCTTTTAGACGGTAAACACGCCCCTTATTGGTAAAGAAGAGCAGATGGTCATGAGTGCTCGTAGATACCAGTTCACGGACAAAATCATCATCTTTCACACCAGTTCCTTGAACCCCACGTCCACCACGTTTTTGCACAGTAAATTCTGCTTGGTCCAAACGTTTGATGTAGCCTTTGTTAGAAAGGGTGATCAAGACATCTGTTTCTTCAATCAAGTCCTCATCTTCAAGAGAAAGGACTTCACCAACCATCAACTCAGTCCGACGAGCATCTCCAAACTTGCGCTTGACTTCTTCCAATTCTTCCTTGATAATAGTAGCTACACGCTCTGGTTTCGCTAAAATATCAGCTAAATCAGCAATCAAGGCAACCAAATCATCGTATTCACTTTGGATCTTGTCTCGTTCCAAACCGGTCAAACGACGAAGACGCATGTCCAAAATGGCTTGACTTTGACGTTC
Organism: Streptococcus parasanguinis; assembly: GCA_905188195.1. GTDB lineage: Bacteria > Bacillota > Bacilli > Lactobacillales > Streptococcaceae > Streptococcus > Streptococcus parasanguinis_P. The sequence continues at coordinate 3,217 of CAJJKY010000004.1, forward strand.
AGAAAGCTTGAACTTCGCCATCAATTCAGCCTGTGCTTCAGCATCTGTCTGGCTATTGCGGATGATCCGGATCACTTCATCGATGTGATCCAAAGCAATGAGCAAACCTTCTAAAATATGGGCACGTGCTTCCGCTTTTTCTTTATCAAAGATGGTCCGGCGAGTCACCACTTCTTTCTGGTGCTCAATATAAGCCCCTAAAATTTGGCGAAGAGAAAGAATCTTTGGAACACCACTTTGGATCGCCAACATATTGAATCCAAAATTGGTTTGCATTTGCGTCATCTTAAAGAGGTTGTTCAAAATAACGTTAGCCGAAGCATCTCGGCGGACCTCAATCACAAAACGAACCCCTTCACGGTTTGATTCATCACGTACAGCTGTAATCCCTTCGATCCGTTTTTCTTGCACCAAGCGAACGATGTGCTCGTGAACCTTGGTTTTATTGACCATATAAGGGAACTCAGTGACAACAATCCGTTCACGGCCACTCTTGGTCACTTCAATCTCTGTACGAGAACGAAGAACGATCGAGCCTTTCCCTGTTTCATAGGCTTTGTGGATACCTGATTTCCCCATGACCAAAGCACCTGTCGGGAAATCTGGACCAGGAAGAACTTCCATAAGTTCACGGGTCGTCACCTCAGGATTATCCATCATCAGCTTCACTGCGTCAATGGTTTCTCCCAGATTGTGAGGAGGAATATTTGTAGCCATCCCAACAGCAATCCCAGTAGCACCATTGACGAGAAGGTTAGGGAAACGTGCAGGTAAGACCAAAGGTTCGCGCTCACTGGCATCATAGTTATCAACGAAATCAACTGTATTTTTATTAATATCCCGCAACATTTCAAGAGCAATCTTACTCATACGGGCTTCTGTATACCGTTGTGCAGCGGCACCATCACCGTCCATAGAACCAAAGTTTCCATGACCATCCACTAACATGTAGCGATAACTCCACCATTGCGCCATCCGAACCATAGCTTCATAAATAGAGAAATCCCCGTGTGGGTGGTATTTACCCATAACATCCCCTGTAATACGGGCTGACTTCTTATGTGGTTTATCTGGTGTAACACCCAATTCATTCATTCCGTACAAAATACGACGGTGAACAGGTTTCAAACCATCACGAACATCAGGTAGGGCACGAGCTACGATAACACTCATGGCATAATCGATAAAACTCGTCTTCATTTCTGATGTTAAATTCACATCAATTAGATTCTTATCCTGCATTCAAAAAATGCCTCTCTTTACTTAATTCACCATACTATTATAACACATTTTAGCCTATTTTTCTTCTTAGGAACACAAACGTAAAAACGTTTACATCAAGGATTCATACTGTATCAGATGACAAAGACATTCAAAAGTGGTAGAATGAAGACGTATGAGAATCTATCTCAAAAAAATATGAAGGAGACGTTTAGACTCATGACTTTGACTAAACAACACAAAAAAGTTATCCTTGTCGGTGACGGTGCTGTAGGTTCATCTTACGCTTTTGCACTTGTCAACCAAGGAATTGCACAAGAGCTTGGAATTATCGAAATTCCTCAATTGCACGAAAAAGCTGTCGGAGATGCGCTTGACCTTAGCCACGCCCTTGCCTTCACTTCACCTAAGAAGATCTATGCGGCTGAGTATGCTGACTGTGCGGACGCTGACCTTGTTGTAATTACTGCAGGTGCTCCTCAAAAACCAGGTGAAACTCGTCTTGATCTTGTTGGTAAAAACCTTGCGATCAATAAATCAATCGTAACACAAGTTGTTGAATCAGGGTTTAACGGAATCTTCCTCGTAGCTGCTAACCCAGTTGACGTATTGACATACTCTACATGGAAATTCTCTGGATTCCCTAAAGAACGCGTTATCGGTTCAGGTACTTCACTTGACTCAGCTCGTTTCCGTCAAGCATTGGCTGAAAAATTGGATGTGGATGCTCGTTCAGTACACGCCTACATCATGGGTGAACACGGTGACTCAGAATTCGCTGTATGGTCACACGCTAACATCGCTGGTGTAAACCTTGAAGAATTCCTTAAAGACACTCAAAACGTTCAAGAATCTGAATTGATTGAATTGTTCGAAGGTGTTCGTGACGCGGCTTACACCATCATCAACAAAAAAGGTGCTACATACTACGGTATCGCTGTTGCCCTTGCTCGTATCACTAAGGCTATTCTTGATGATGAAAATGCGGTTCTTCCACTTTCAGTATTCCAAGAAGGTCAATATGGAATCAATGATGTCTTTATCGGTCAACCAGCTGTTGTTGGAGCACACGGTATTGTACGTCCAGTAAACATTCCATTGAATGATGCAGAACTTCAAAAAATGCACGCTTCTGCTAAAGAATTGAAAGCAATTATTGATGAAGCATGGAAAAACCCTGAATTCCAAGAAGCATCAAAAAACTAATCTGATTGGAAAAGACTCTCAAATTTCGAGAGTCTTTTTTAATTGAATAAAAAAATAAAAGGCTGAGAACACTCAACCTTTCCTTCTATCCACCCTGAGGGAATCGAACCCCCATCTCAAGAACCGGAATCTTACGTGATATCCATTACACTAAGGGTGGCAACTGTTATAGTATATCAAATTCTCGAGGATTTTACAAGTAAAAAAGAGAGTGGGACAGAAATCGGTAATTCGTTAGAATTCGATTTCGTCGTCCCACCTCCGCACAGTTGAGTAGGGCTGTAAAAGCTGATGAAATCAGCGTAGTAGAGCCCACTCAACCACTGCGTCTTGCTCGACAATCCAAAAACAATTAAGAGGCTAGGACTTTTGTCCCAGCCTCTTTTGAATATTACAATTCGATATCGCCAAACAAGTCAGCCATTGAGAATCCAGTTTGAGTTTCTGGAAGATCAAAGTCGCGTTTTTCTTGTTTTGGACGACGTGGACGAGATTGACGTTTTTCTTGTTTTTCGCCTTCTTCTTGAGCTGGACGTTCTTCAAGAGCTTTGATTGAAAGTGATACACGTTCATCTGCAGCATTTACTTCAAGAACTTTAACAGTTACTTCTTGTCCAACTTTAAGAACATCTTTTGGATTTTCAACACGTTTGTGTGAAATTTGTGAGATGTGTACAAGTCCGTCGATACCTGGCAATACTTCAACGAATGCACCGAAGTCAGTCAAACGTTTAACAGTTCCTTCAATAACATCACCAGCAGCCAATTTTTGTTCAACGCCATCCCAAGGTCCAGGTGTTGTAGCTTTCAATGAAAGTGATACACGACCTTCTTCTTCGTTCAAGTCAAGAACTTTCACTTGGATTTCTTCACCAACAGTTACAACTGATTTAGGTGATACGTTGCGTTCGTGTGACAATTCTGTCAAGTGAACCAATCCATCAACACCACCAAGGTCAATGAAGGCACCGAAGCTTGTGATACGTGCAACTTTACCAGTTACGACATCACCAACGTTCAATTTACCAAATACTTCTGCGCGTGCTGCAGCTGATTCAGCTTCAACAACTTCACGACGTGAAAGGATAAAGCGGTTTTCTTTTGGATCTACTTCTTTGATTTTAGCATCAAATTCTTGACCTACGAAACGTTCAGTGTTACGTACAAAACGAGTATCAAGCATTGAAGCTGGAATAAATCCACGAAGTCCTTCAAATTCTACTGAAAGTCCGCCCTTAACAGCGCGAGTTCCTTTAACAGTAACAACTTCTTCTTCACGTCCAACCAATTTGTCCCATGCTTTGCGAGCTTCCAAACGTTTTTTAGATACAAGGTAAGTTACTGTATCAGTATCTTTACCAACTACTTGACGAAGAACAAGCAATTCAAGTGTTTCACCTGGTTTTACCAAGTCGTTGATGTCAGCATCACGATCGTTTGTCAATTCGCGAAGAGTCAAGACACCTTCGACACCAGTTCCAGAGATTGCAACGTTAGCTTGGTTCGCGTCAACTGTCAATACTTCAGCAGTAACAACGTCACCTGGTTCAACTTGGCTAACACTGTTTAGCAAATCTTCAAATTCATTCATCTAAAAAATCCTCCAACAATCAAGTTTTCTAAAACTTGACATACTTATAATTATTTTTCCTAAGCAAGCACTCGCAATGAGATCAACTACAATCTTTAACGACTCATCCTATAAAGAAATAAAATACCTGGATAGATATTTTATCACTTATCTGATATTACCTAAGAACTGGGGTAGCTGGATTCGAACCAACGCATGAGGGAGTCAAAGTCCCTTGCCTTACCGCTTGGCTATACCCCATGAATGAAATGGAGAGAGAGGGATTCGAACCCCCGAACCCGAAGGAGCGGATTTACAGTCCGCCGCGTTTAGCCTCTTCGCTATCTCTCCATATAAATCAACAGGATCTATTATACCATTGATTTATTATGATTGCAAGCCCTTATTTATTCAAATTATAATTTTCTATCAAAATTTCAACGGCTTTTTCAAGTTTTTTGTAAAGAGAATCCACATTTCCATTTTTGATAATGGCAAATTGACCAGCCATATCTGCAATTTCACCAATCGTTTTCTTTCCAATGGACAAAGTGAAACCATCAAAAGTATCTTTTCCGACGGTTACTTTACTATCAACGATTTGAATCTCAATTTTCTTATCTTTTTTACTCATTTCAACCCTCTTTTCACTTTTTCTATTTTACAAAAATTCTCTTGATGACGCAAGAGAAAAGGGAGTGGGTCAGAAAGAATTTAGTTAGAAATTCCTTCTTTCTCCCACCCCCGAAAAGGTCATTCGGCACTCTTCTATTCCTAAAAGCGAATGAAGAGAAACATTAGCTACTGCGTCTTTTCGTTAAGACTTGTTCTCATTGAAGCCTGGACACTTTGGTCTCAGACGCATTCGGTTTAATTGACTTTGACAATCCATCCTTCTGGCGCTTCGACATCACCAAATTGGATACCGGTCAACTCGTCATAAAGCTTCCGTGTGACAGGCCCTACTTCTGTTTCAGAATAGAAGACATGGAAGTCATCCCCATGTTGAACGCCTCCGATCGGAGAGATGACAGCTGCGGTACCACAAGCTCCTGCTTCTACGAAGCGATCCAAATCATTGATAAAGACATCCCCTTCAATTGGTGTCATACCAAGACGGTGTTCTGCCAAGTAAAGCAAAGAGTACTTGGTGATCGATGGCAAAATAGACGGACTCAATGGCGTCACAAATTCGTTATTAGCAGTAATACCAAAGAAGTTTGCAGAACCAACTTCTTCAATCTTGGTATGCGTCGCTGGATCGAGATAAATCACGTCAGAGAAGTTACGATCATGCGCAATCTTACCTGGCAACATGCTAGCTGCGTAGTTCCCACCAACTTTTGCAGCCCCTGTACCATGTGGTGCAGCACGGTCATACTCATCTTGAATCAAGAAGTTCGTTGGAACCAAACCACCTTTAAAGTAGTTACCGACAGGCATGGCAAAGATGGTAAAGATATACTCATCTGCTGGATGCACACCAATAATATCACCAACACCGATCAACAGAGGACGAAGGTAAAGGGTAGCTCCTGTACCATATGGTGGAACATACTCTTCATTTGCTTTAACAACTGCCTTACAAGCATCCACAAACATATCCGTTGGAACTTGAGGCATCAACAAACGATCTGCTGTACGTTGCAAACGTTTAGCGTTTTGATCTGGACGGAACAATTGGATACTTCCATCTTTTGTACGGTAGGCTTTTAAGCCTTCAAAGGCTTGCTGACCGTAATGCAAACTTGGAGAAGATTCGGACAAATGCAAGGTCGCATCTTCTGTCAATTCCCCTTTTTCCCAAGCTCCATTGCGATAATGTGCCAAATAGCGATAAGGTAATTTCATATATGAAAAGCCAAGGTTTTCCCAATCAAGTGATACTGTCATGATAGTGCTCCTTTTAATTCTTTCTATTCCTTGTCGATCTGATGCAGGTCGATTCAGTTTCTCAATCTATGTACACTATTGTACACCATTTCATGAGAATTTCAAGCGAAATTTTCAATTTTCAGAAAATTTATTTTTAAAGAAAGTCAGTCCTAGAATGGACCGACGATTTCTTTTATTTAATAGTAGCTGAAAAAACTTCTTGATCCGAAATGGTATCGTTGACAAAGGATCCATTGCTTGTTCTTTCAGAAATGCTTAATTGTGTCAAATCAACTTCTGTTACCTGACCTGTTGTGGAAGTGATCTGAAGAATTTGATCTTGCTCTGCCACTTCTTCTTGGCTCGTAAAGAGATCAAAATCTCCCTGGTCAGTGAAGACTGGACCTGCCTTGAAGACGCGGTGTGGTTTATTTTTCAACTCACGCAAGACCTGTAGTCCCCGTTTAGCCCGACTGGTCACAGGAATATCGTCTTGTAACATCCGTTTGAGACTGCCTCGTTGAGTCAAAATGTACATGCTTGGAGTTGTCGACTTAAAGGCGGCAGCAACTTGATCTCCGTCTTTGAGGTTAATGGCTTTGACCCCTGCTGCTTTGGCTCCTACGACAGGGACCTCCTCAACATTGAAGCGCAACCCATACCCATTTTTAGTAATGATCATGATATCTTCAAGAACAACTGGCGCAACTGCTACGATACGGTCGTCTTGGTCTTTTAGCTTAGCATATTTAGTCGATTTAGAACGATAGGTCCGCCACGGGCTCAATTCCTTGCGTTCAAAACGTTTGATTTGTCCTTGTTGAGTTGCTGCAAAGTAGGTTACTCCCTCAAACTGATCCACAATCTCCGCAAAGAGAATTTCTTCCTCTTGCTCGAAATTGGTCAAGGTCTGACTAAGGTGCTCCCCGATATCCTTCCACTTGGTATCTGCCAATTCATGAACAGGTCGATAGATGGCATTTCCCAAGTTGGTAAAGAGCAAAAGATGCTGGGTGGTCTTAGCAGCCTCTACGAAAATCAACTCATCGTCGTCCCGCTTACCGACTTCTTCCACTGTTGACGCATTGAAGGAACGAGGCGAGGTCCGTTTAATGTAACCCGCACGGGTCACGCTGACGAAGGTTTCCTCTTCAACGATCAGACTGGCTGTATCAATCTCAATCGTTTTAGCAGTGTCTTGCAACTCACTACGACGCGGATTGCCAAAAAGCTTCTTGACTTCACGCAATTCCTTCTTCATGAGGTTAAACATAGTCCGTTCATCCCCAATGATGGCTGCTAAGGTCGCGATTTGCTCCTTGAGACTAGCATGCTCTTCTTCCAAGGTCACGATATCCGTATTGGTCAAGCGGTACAATTGCAAGGTGACAATAGCTTCTGCTTGTTCTTCCGTGAAATCGTAGCTGACCTTGAGGTTTTCCTTAGCATCTGCCTTGTTATCAGAAGCTCTGATCAAGGCAATCACTTCATCAAGGATAGAAATGACGCGGATCAAGCCCTCTACGATGTGGAGGCGTCGTTCTGCCTTTTCCTTATCAAAGCGCGAGCGAGCGACAATGATGTCCCGACGGTGAGCAATGTAGCTAGAGAGAATCGGTACGATCCCAACCTGACGTGGTGTGTAGTTATCAATCGCCACCATATTGAAGTTGTAGTTGACCTGCAAGTCTGTGTACTTGAACAAGTAGTTCAAGATTAGATCAGCATTGGCATCTTTTTTCAACTCAATGGCAATACGAAGACCATCTCGGTCAGACTCATCCCGGACTTCCGCAATACCAGCCACCTTGTTGTTAACACGGACATCGTCGATTTTCTTGACCAAGACCGCCTTGTTGATCTCATATGGAATTTCGGTAATGACGATTTGCTGCTTGCCGCCTTTGAGTTGCTCGATTTCTGTCTTAGAACGAACAACCACCCGGCCCTTACCTGTTTCATAGGCTTTCTTGATCTCATCCCGTCCCTGGATAATGGCACCAGTTGGGAAATCAGGTCCAGGTAAAAACTCCATGAGTTTGTCTACCTTGGCAGATGGATGGTCGATCATGTAGACCACGGCATCGATGACTTCAGCAAGGTTGTGTGGTGGAATATCTGTCGCATAACCAGCTGAAATCCCTGTAGCACCATTGACCAAGAGGTTTGGAAAGGCTGCCGGCAAAACCGTTGGCTCTTTTTCTGTATCGTCAAAGTTCCAGGCAAATGGCACTGTGTTCTTTTCGATATCTTGCAAAAGATAGCCAGCAATTTCAGACAAACGAGCTTCAGTATAACGCATGGCCGCTGGCGGATCACCGTCCATGGAACCATTGTTTCCGTGCATTTCCACAAGGATCTCGCGGTTCTTCCAGTCTTGAGACATACGGACCATGGCATCATAGATAGAAAAATCCCCGTGAGGGTGGAAATTCCCCATGATATTACCGACAGACTTGGCAGACTTGCGATAGCCTTTGTCATGGGTATTGCCATCCTTATTCATAGAATAAAGGATCCGCCGTTGTACAGGTTTCAAGCCATCCCGAATATCAGGAAGAGCCCGCTCTTGAATAATGTATTTGGAGTAGCGACCAAAGCGCTCCCCCATGATGTCCTCCAGGGACATATTTTGAATATTAGACATAAGATACAAAGCCCGTAAAATACAAAGTGAAAATAAGAAATTTATCTTTTTCACACAGCACTCAGGGCGTGTTCAACTCCTTTCAAAGAATGTTGAGTAGTCTTTTATATTTAGTTTAAAATAGATTCATTAATGATTTGAAAGTTTCTCTTTAGCATAAGCTATCATCTTCTTAGCCTCTTCCTGATTGTAAGGAAATCCCATCTTTTGGGCCAGAATTTGAGCTGCATCATTGAATAACTTCATGGTAGAAAATAAAGACTGAGTGATTTTATCGAAACTTGATAAATCAAGCAAAGCTGAGAACTCCTTCTCTTGCCCGGCTGGTAGATAATGGAAGAGGTACTTGTAGTTCTTTCCGATGTCAACTACTCCCTTATCGCTTGTCACCTGCCAAGCTAAGACCTTGAGCAATTCTTGCTGACAAATGCCATAGAGGTGATCAGTCGTATAGATGAGTTGATTTCTTCGAATGGCCTTGACGACATAAGCCGATACCCACCAAAATTCATTGCAGGTGACTGCAAATTCCTCTTCGGTAGGCGGAGCGGTCCAATAGCGCTTGGAATTAGGCTGATAGGCTTCAAACAAGCCTTTGTCGTCTTTTATAACTTCAAAATTTGCTTCACTATCCACCCACTCTTGGATATACTCCTTGGGACAGAGGGTTAAATCGATGCGATTCCCATCTTCAAAGAGCATGAGATACAGACGACGATGTCCCAGTCGGTTGTGCTGTTCGATGAGTCGATTTCCGTACTGATCCAACCAGGATAAATCTGAAATCAAGTACTCCAGATCATCAACTATATAGACCACATCATAATCTTGAAACTCGTCTTTGGGGGCCTGAGGATTCGTTCGTGATCCGGATAAAGCAATTGCTTCTACTTCTAGAGTATCAGCTATTTGCAAAATCAGATTCATCATTTCTGTATCAGTTCTCATGTCGATTCCTTACCATTTCTACATCCCAGCTTATTTAATTTATAAGTAGAAAGTGATTAAAAAACTGTATTTTCTTCTAAGGTAAACTTAACGTTATCTTCAATCCATTGACGACGTGGTGCAGCCTTATCTCCCATCAGGACAGAGACACGGCGTTCTGCACGCGCTAGATCATCAATGGTGACACGGATCAAGGTACGAGTTTCTGGATTCATGGTCGTTTCCCAAAGCTGATCCGCATTCATTTCCCCCAACCCTTTGTAACGTTGAAGGGTTGCTCCACGGCCAAAGGTCCGACGCAACTCTTCTAATTCGCTATCTGTCCAAGCATAGGCTACTTCTTCTTTCTTGCCTTTGCCTTTTGACATCTTATAAAGAGGAGGAAGTGCAATGTAGACATGACCTGCTTCTACCAAAGGGCGCATATAGCGATAGAAGAAGGTTAAGAGGAGGGTTTGAATGTGGGCACCATCCGTATCCGCGTCGGTCATGATAATGATCTTATCGTAGTTGGCGTCTTCCACAGAAAAATCTGCCCCAACTCCAGCACCGATGGTGTAGATCATGGTGTTGATTTCCTCGTTCTTGAGGATATCACTCATATTGGCCTTCTCAGTATTAAGAACCTTCCCACGAAGGGGGAGGATGGCCTGGAACTTCCGGTCCCGTCCTTGTTTGGCAGAACCGCCGGCTGAGTCTCCTTCGACTAGATAGAGTTCGTTTTTCTTAGGATTTTTAGACTGGGCTGGTGTCAATTTACCAGATAAAAGTCCTTTGTCTTTTTTGCTCTTCTTGCCATTTCGGCTTTCATCCCGCGCTTTACGAGCGGCTTCACGCGCATCCCGGGCCTTAATAGCCTTACGAATGAGATTGGAAGCCAACTCCCCATTTTCCATGAGGAAGAAGGTCAATTTATCAGAAACAATGCTATCGACGACTGGACGAGCCAAGGGACTTCCTAATTTGTCTTTGGTTTGTCCTTCAAACTGCAAATGAGCTTCTGGAACCAGGATAGAGAGAACAGCAGACAAACCTTCACGGTAGTCTGATCCTTCCAGATTCTTGTCTTTTTCTTTGAGGAGTCCTGTCTTTCTTGCATAGTCGTTCATAGCCTTGGTAATGGCTGTCTTCAGACCCGTCTCGTGGGTTCCCCCATCTTTAGTGCGGACATTATTAACGAAGGACAAGATATTATCTGAGTAGCCATCATTGTATTGCATGGCCACTTCTACCTGAAAACCATCTGATTCGCCACTAAAGTAGAGAACAGGTGTCAAAGTTTCCTTGTCTTCGTTCAAGTACTCTACGAAATCTTGGACACCATTTTCATAATGAAAGGCCACATGGTTGTCTTCTTCCTTACGGAGATCGGTCAGCGTCAGCGTCACGTCCTTCAGCAAGAAGGCTGATTCTTTGATTCGCTCAGCAATGGTATTGAATTTGAAATCCGTCGTTGAAAAGATGGTTGGATCTGGCATGAAGGTGACCTTGGTCCCTGTCTTAGACTTGGGAGCAGAGCCAATCTTTTCGAGGGTTGTAACCGGTTTTCCCCCATCTTCAAAACGTTGCTTGTAGACAGCTCCATCACGAGTAATTTCTACCTCTAGCCAGCTAGAAAGGGCATTGACAACAGAAGATCCCACTCCGTGAAGACCTCCAGATGTCTTATAGCCTCCTTGACCAAACTTCCCTCCGGCGTGGAGAACCGTAAAGATCACCTCAACGGTTGGTTTGCCCATAGCATGCATCCCGGTCGGCATTCCACGTCCCTGGTCTTCTACCGATAGAGAACCATCTTTATTAATCGTTACATCGATTTGTGATCCAAAGCCAGACAAGGCTTCATCGACCGCATTATCCACGATCTCCCAGACCATGTGATGCAAGCCATTTCCGTCGGTCGATCCGATATACATCCCTGGACGTTTACGGACCGCATCCAACCCTTCTAGTACCTGAATGGCATCGTCATTATAATTATTAATATTGATTTCCTTTTTTGCCACAAGGAACCTCCTGTTTGTTCATCTTTTCTATATTACAGTTTTTTAGGAAATTTTGCAAAATTTTTTCTCTTTATATGGAGATTTCCATATCCTAGTAAAAAATGTTAGCTGGGCACTTTCTTCAGATGTCACACTTGAACTCCAAAAATTGCTTTTTCTATTGATGCCTTTTTGATATAATGAAAGTATGATAAAAGAAATAAGTGTTTTAATTTTAGCCTATCTGTTAGGCTCCATTCCTTCGGGATTATGGATTGGGAAAATCTTTTTCCATATTAATTTACGGGAACATGGCTCGGGCAATACTGGAACGACCAATACCTTTCGGATTCTAGGGAAGAAAGCTGGAATCATTGTCTTTGCGATTGATTTCTTAAAAGGGACACTGGCCGTCCTCCTTCCGACTTTCTTTGGAATTCAGGGGATCTCGCCGATGGTCTTTGGTCTCTTAGCTGTATTGGGGCACACTTTCCCAGTTTTTGCTGGATTCAAGGGTGGAAAAGCAGTGGCGACGAGTGCCGGTGTCTTACTTGGTTTCTCGCCTATCTTGCTACTCATTTTAGCTGTTTATTTTGTAGCCAGCCTTTATTTAACCAGTATGATTTCGTTTTCGAGTGTTACCGTTGCGCTACTCGCCATTTTATCGGTCCTCCTTCTTCCTTTGACTGGATGGATCTTGCACGGTTATGATCCGCTTTTTACAATCATTGTCCTGGCCTTAGCTACCTTGATCATTCTTCGACATAAGGACAATATCCAACGAATCAAAGAGAAAAAAGAAAATCTCATCCCTTGGGGAAAGAATATCACCCATCAACAACCAAAAAACTAGAGCAAGCGCTCTAGTTTTTTTGATTGGATCCCCCTTATACTTTTGAACAGATCCTCATTATAAAGCATCGACTAGGTCCATCAGTATTTCCATTGGTGTTTTTTTCCTACGACCATTAACCGTTTCGATAAGGTGATAAACTTTTAAACGATTGTCATTGCTAAAGACAAACTCAAAGCGGAACTCCCGTCCGTTGGGTGCCACTGTATCAAATTTCGTTTTATATTTATCATGAACGGGGCTAACTGGAAATTTATTGAAGAGTAATCGTCGTTTCTCCCCTGCTTCTTTCAAACAGTTTTCTAGCTCCTGACAATAGTTATAAAACAGCTGATAGAGGTCTTCTTCTCCGAACTAATGATGAAAAATCCGAAAAATTTCTGCGCGGGATGTCAATACTAAATGAGAATCCCTCTTGGTTGATTCTTTCTAAAAATGCATCTCTTGAAATCATAGAACTACTCTTTCTTTTATCAATTTGTAGTGAACCCTTATTGTTTCTATACACAGTCAATCCATTATGTAATCAAGCAGATCCATCAAGGTTAGTTTCTTACGACCATTGACGGTCTCAAATAAATTATAAACTCTTAGTTCTTGGTTCTTTTTAAAAGCAAACTCAAAGCGAAACTCGTGGCCATTACATGCAGCTACATAAAATCCGGTCTGATACTTCCTCTTATCCGCTACAGCTTGCATTTTCCGTTCTTCTACCTCTCTACAAAGCAAAAGAAAGATCTGATAGACTTGCTCCTCAGAGAGCCTTTTTCTTCGAACCAATGACTTGAAGTTATTGTACGTCCACCATGGGATTTGGATGTCGAAGGAAAAACCTTCCTGATTGGCTTTATCGATAAATGCTTTTCTGGAGACCATACCACTTCCCCTTCTATTGGAACATCGTTTAACTCTATTATACCACCTTTTATCCTTTCACAAAAAAAGCATCCCAAATGGAATGCTTTAAAATTTTGACAATCTGATTTTTACATAAGACAGGTTAAGGAATGCTGAAAAAAATTAAAATGATAAATATCATCAAGTTCATACAATATACACTGAAACTTTCCGCCGTGAGAAAAGTGCTAGAAACAAAATTGTTTCTAGCACACGGGAGTTTTGGAACCTTAGGTCCAAAACTAAGTCATGGAACTTCGTAGAAGTTCGCTGACGTCCGTACTCACCTAAGGAAAGTTTCTAAGATAACTTTGTCTTCAATCCGAGCATCCCAAATGGAATGCTTTTTTCTGTTTCTTAATAGTATTCCCCTTGGCGGTAGTTCCAAGAGTTGAAATGATCAGATAAGTGCATCATGATCTTATCGATATCCAATCCTTTACGGATCACAACTGGACAAGTATTGACAGAACGGCTACCTGCTCCTTGTTCTGGAATCAGTTTTCCTTCGGCATCAACCATAGAGACCATCACACCTTGTTCATAGCGAGTTTCAATGGTCTTGTCTGGTTGGATAGAAGCTACATAATCATCGGCTTCGATGACCAAGTCCACAGCACCTTCGATACGCTCACCGATTCCTTCAACCTTCCCGCGGTTTCCTTTACCGGAAGGGTTGGCTGAAGAAGCGTAAACCATCTTGCCTTCTTTTTCCCACATTTCTTTGGCGATTTGCTCACCAGCTTTACCAAATTTGATGACAAAGCATGAAGTTCCACGAACGTCTGTCATGAGTTCTTCACGTCCATCTCCGAAAGCTTGCAACTTTGCATAGGCATCTTCACGCCAAGGAAGGATACAACCAAGCAAGATATCTTCATCCCAATGTTTTTGGTAGAAAGCTTCGATTTCAGGATTCAATTGCGCAAGGGCACGAAGTTCATCCATGCTTCCGCAGAGAACCACACCTGGTTTGTTGCGGTTACGTTCTTTGGCTTCAAACTTCCGTTCCAAGCCAGCCTTGTCACTGGTCATGATGATGTAGCCAACTTTGGTAGGGCAGACGATACAGCCCCCTTCTCCTTTAAGAATGTCAAATCCTTCTTGTGAAAGTTGTCCGTCCCATTGAATGTGTTTTGTCATAAGTCTCTTTCCTTTTCTATTCTTTTTAGTATTGTATCAAAAAATAGTCTCAAATTCAATATATTTTCAGAAAATTCGTAATTTGATATACAATTTTATCATTGCCAGTAAGCTGGCCGGTTCATCTCATAAGCTGCGATCAAGTCTTCATACTGAAGCGTAATCCCAATATCATCCAAGCCGTTGAGCAATTTGTGCTTCCAATCTTGATCAATCTTAAAGCGAAACTCTCCAACAGGCGAGAGGATCTTCTGCTCTTCCAAATCTACCGTCACTGGATCTGTCGGCTTCAAACTTGCCAGTTTTTGACGAACCTCTAGCGGTTGGACAATCGGCAGCATGCCATTATTAAGTTCATTATTGTAATGGATATCTCCGAAGGATCCGGCGATAACGACTTTAAAGCCATAATCAGCTAAAGCCCAGGCTGCGTGCTCCCGAGAGGAACCAGCCCCAAAATTGTCACCAGTGATCAAAATGGTCGCCTTGCGGTATTCTGGCTTGTTAAAGATAAAATCTGGATCCTCGGTATACTGGTCATCCAAATAGCGCCAAGCATACATGAGGTATTTCCCAAAACCTTTTTTATCAATCAACTTTAAGAATTGCTTGGGGAGGATTTGGTCGGTATCAATATTATCGTTCATCAAAGGAACTGTTGTTCCTGTATAAATGGTAAATTTCTCCATGCTTCCTCCTTTTACTCGACTTCTGGCATTTGTCGCACATCGACAAAACGACCAGCGATTGCTGCTGCAGCGGCCATTGCGGGGCTACAGAGATGGGTTTTAGCCCCAAATCCTTGGCGGTCTTCAAAGTTCCGGTTGCTAGTAGAGGCACAGTGGACCCCATCTGGAACCTTGTCTGGGTTCATTCCTAGACACATGGAACATCCTGGATCACGCCATTCAAAGCCCGCATCCATGAAGATCTTGTCTAAGCCTAATTTTTCGGCGGCTTGCTTAACCGGACGAGAGCCAGGTACCACAATAGCAGTTAAGTTTGGCGCAATTCTTTTGCCTTTCACAAACTTGGCTGCCAACTCCAAATCGCTGAGACGCGCATTGGTACAAGAACCGATAAAGATATAGCCTAATTCAATGTCTGCTGGTTTTTGGCCAGGTTCTAGATCCATATAATGATAAGCCCGTTTATCATTCATGTCGCGAATCTCTGGAAAAGGAGTCTCGAAGTCCACTCCCATAGAAGGATTGGTCCCCCAAGTCACCATCGGAGCAAGATCAGATACATCCATACGGATGACCTTATCATAAACGGCATCGTCATCACTAACCAGAGTCTTCCAATCTGCTACTGCGGCCTCAAAATCATCTGGCACACATTCGCGTCCCCGGAGGTAGTCAAAGGTTGTCTCATCTGGATTCATGATCCCCATTTTGGACCCAAACTCGATCGACATGTTACAGATGGTCATGCGTTCTTCCATGGTCAAGCGATCAATTGCTTCTCCCCGATACTCTACGACATAGCCAACTCCACAAGCAACCCCGTAGCGCGCTATCAAAGCTAGGATGTAATCCTTTGAATAGATCCCTTTTTGTGGGGTTCCGGTGAATTCAACCAACATTTTCTTTGGTTTGACTTGCCAGATGGTTTGGGTAGCAAAGACATGCTCCACTTCACTGGTTCCAATCCCAAAGGCGATGGCACCGAAGGCTCCGTGGGTGGCGGTATGGCTGTCTCCACAGACAATAAATTTTCCAGGCTGGGTCCGACCAGTTTCAGGGCCCACCATATGAACGATTCCTTGCTTAGCAGAACCATGGCCAGCATGATCAATCCCAAAGTCCACCACGTTCTCAGCCAATTTATCAATCTGGGCTTTTGAAATCACATCTCGAATATCAAAAATATTGACCGTTGGAACATTATGATCAAAGGTTCCAAAGGTTAAATCAGGTCGTCGGACCTTACGTCCTGCATCCCGTAATCCTTGAAAGGCTTGCGGACTCGTCACTTCGTGGATATAGTGTTGGTCCACATACATGAGTTGGGGTTGCCCTTCCACTCCTGTAATCACGTGGCGGTCCCAAAGTTTATCAAAGATAGATTTTCCACTCATCGTCTTTCTCCATTTATCTTCTTGTTAGGAAATCCATTGAAGGATTAGAAAGAGGGCACCTGCTAAAAGAAGGCTACTGCCCCACCAAGTAACTTGAAAATACCATTTCCGCACCTTGTGGTGAAAGAGATATCCACCTAGTAGAGCTCCGAATCCACCAAGCAGCCAGCTCTCGAGTAACAGGACCTTTTCAGGAATCCGCCACCTGCTTTGGATAGCTTTTCGTTTATCTAAACCATAGGTCAGAAATACGATACTATTCCAAATAGCAATAAGAACTAAACAGCGATCTCTCCAAGTCATCTTAGAGATTCCCAATAATGGCTGCAGTCATCTCTGCAGTCGAAGCCTGACCACCTAGATCACGTGTCAAGATTCCTTGATTCAAGGTTTGATTGACGGCTTCTTCGATCATTTCTGCACCTGCTGTTTCTCCAAAACTATCTCGGAGCATCATGGCAACAGACAGGATCATGGAAATCGGATTGGCAACGCCTTGACCAGCAATATCAGGTGCTGAACCATGAATCGGTTCGTACATACTTGGTCCTTGGTCAGAATGACTGGCAGATGGCATCACACCTAGTGTTCCAGGAAGGACGCTGGATTCGTCAGATAAGATATCTCCGAATAGATTTTCTGTCACTACAACATCAAAGCGGGCTGGATTGGTAATCATGATCATGGCCGCACTATCGACAAGCTGGTGCTCTAAAGTCACATCTGGAAATTCTTTAGCCACTTCTTCTGCCACTTGGCGCCACAATTTAGAAGTTGCAAGGACATTTTGCTTATCGATACTGGTCACTTTCTTACCACGTCCTTGCGCGATCTTGAAGGCTTGGCGCATAATCCGACGGATTTCTTCTGCACTGTAATCATTGATATCGCGTGCTGTATCTTCTTTCAAGATATGCTCTCCAAAGTAAATCCCACCTGTCAATTCACGCACGACCACAAAGTCGACACCCTCGATACGCTCTGGTTTCAAAGGAGACAAGTGTTTCAAGGCGTCAAAAATCCGTACAGGACGAATATTGGCAAAGAGATTTAATTCCTTACGAATAGCGAGCAGGCCTTGTTCTGGACGAACAGGAGCATTGTCATATTCAGGACTCCCGATGGCTGCGAGAAGAATAGCATCCGCTCCTTTAGCTGCTTTTAGAGTATCTTGGGGAAGTGGGTGGCCAGCTGCATCAATCCCAGCACCCCCAAAAGGTTTGTCTTCTAGACTATAATCAAAGCCAATTTTGGGAGCAACGGCTGCGAGGACCTCTAGTCCAGCTGCCATGATCTCAGGGCCAATCCCATCTCCTTCAAGTGTTACAATTTTTTTTGTCATGTTTATTTCCTCTTAGGCTTGTGGAAGATCACGGTAGGAGACAGCTCGTCCCATCTCACCCGCATTCTCTTTTTGAACCAGCGTGTTGGCATTGATATAAGCGATGGCAGAGGCTTTCAATACGTCGAAGTCCAAACCAGAGGCATTGAAAATCGTATCTGTATCAACATTTTCCACGGATACCAAGACACGGGCTTGGGCATCGATCCCATCAGTCACTGCATCGATATTGTATGATGTCAAGCGAACAGTTTGGTTGAAGAATTTATCAATCGCATTAAAGATCGCTTCAACTGACCCTTGACCATTGGCAAGGAATTCAAGCACTTCCCCTTCTTCATTGCTGAGGCTAACCGCTGCTGTAATCGTTTCGTCTGCATTGGTTGTCAAGCGGAGATCGTTAAATTGGAATCCTTCTGGATTTTCAACTGCTGTACCGGCTACAAGGGCGCGGATATCGGCATCTGTGATCTCGTGTTTCTTGTCTGCAAGAGATTTGAACTTAGCAAACAATGGCTTGATGTCTTCTTCTGTGAAATCCAGTCCCAACTCATGCAGTTTTTCGACAAAGGCATGTCGACCAGACAATTTTCCAAGAGGGAGACTATTGCTCTTAACACCCACCAACTCAGGCGTAATGATTTCGTAGGTAAGAGGATTTTTAAGAACTCCGTCTTGGTGGATCCCAGACTCGTGTGAGAAGGCATTGCCACCAACAACCGCCTTGTTTTTAGGAATTGGAATACCAGAGTAACGAGAAACCAACTCAGAAGTGTTGATGGTTTCATTAAGGACAATCGGACTTTCAACTTGGTAATAATCTTCACGGATATTGAGAGCAACCGCTACCTCTTCAAGCGCCGCATTGCCGGCCCGTTCACCGATTCCATTAATGGTTCCTTCGACACGACGGGCACCATTTTTAACAGCAGCGAGACTATTGGCCACAGCCATTCCTAGGTCATCATGGCAATGAGGGGAATAGATAATCTCGCGATCTGTCTTGATATGGTCAATCAAGTATTTGAAAATGGCACCGTACTCCGCTGGTGTCGTGAAACCGACTGTATCAGGAATGTTGATATAGCTGGCACCAGCATCGACTGCAGTCTGTACGACTTGCAAGAGGAAATCCAATTCCGTCCGGGTCGCATCTTCGGGAGAGAATTCCACAATCTCAAATTTTGAGCGAGCGTAAGAAACGTGCTCTTTGATCGCTTCAAGGATTTCTTCCTTGGTCTTGTTGAGTTTAAACTCCCGGTGAATCGGACTGGTTGCGATAAAGACGTGAATTTGTGGATACTTAGCATCCTTCAAGGCTTCATAACAAGCATCAATATCTGATTTGACAGAACGAGCCAAACCTGTCACGGCTGTCTTGGTCAAGACCTTGGCAATCTCTTGAACAGCCGTGAAGGAATCAGGACTAGCTGCAGGAAAACCTGCTTCAATAGCAGAAATACCCCATTTTTCCAATTGCTTAGCAATGGCAATCTTTTCTTTGATAGAGAAATTAACTCCTGGAGTCTGTTCACCGTCCCGAAGGCTAGTATCTAAAAATTCAACTTTACGCATAGGGTCTCCTCATTTCTATGTAGTGGATATAAAGAAAAACATCTCACTCGGTTAACCAAGCGAGATGTTTTTGCCCGCTTGGTAAGCCAAACAGGACTAATGCTTCTGCACTAGCCCTTATACCTCAACAACAAAGCAAATTGAATAAACTTAGCTGTTTTCATGTTTGACTTTCTCCTTTGTTCAATGTCTTGTTTAGTATTTTAGCATAGGAAAAAAACAATGTCAAGAATTTTCTGTAATATTCTGAATTTTTTGAATAGAAACAAAATATCCCCTTTTGCCCTACTTCTTCTGATACAAATCAAAAACGATCTTGTCATTATAGAGATCAATGGTATTGGCCTTGACATAGATTCCAAAGTCATTATCAATTTCAGGTAATACAATGGTGATGGTAGACTCTTTTGGCGAAATCTGGATAAATTCTGGGATATTTTTATTTTTGCTCAAAAGCCGCAAAACCATTTTTTGAGGAATTTGAAAGGTACCGACTGAAAAATCCTTTACTGTTAAGAGAATATTCCCGTTTTCCAACTTGGATGGTTGAAAGTAAATATATAAGGGATAGTCCTTTCCTAAGAGACTCAAGTGTCCTTCTAAGAGGATTTGCTGATTATCCGCATAGACCTTGTAGTCAGACAACTTATATTTTTTCAGAAGCGATTTGATGGTATCATTAAGTTGATCACGAGTCGTTGTCATAGTTCCAACTTTGACATCTTTGGTGCCAACTGCTTGATGAAGCTGGCTAACATCTTCTCTTGGCGTCGCTAAGCGTCCTTGCACGACTATAGCAGAGGCTAAGAGAAGGCTGACCAAACCTAAAAATAACCATTTCCAAATATTGATTTTTTGAAGGAAGGGGACCTTCTCTTTGATGGGATTATTTTTGACTCCAAGTTTTCTTCGTGGCATTGATTTTCTCCAATATTGCTTGTTTCATCTTTTCATAGCCCGTATTGTTAGGGTGGAAACTATCCTCTTCATACAGGGCATCATTGATAACGGTTGTCTTCCCGTCACTGATTTCTGATACGCCCATTTTGCCATCAATTCCTTTATAGAGCAGATCATTGATCGGGACGAAATAGACTTGATCATATTGCGCGATGGTTTCTTCCGTCGTCTCATTCCAACGATCTACAGCCGTCTGGATACTGGTTAATTCAGGAAAATTCAGGTAAAGAGGATTGTAGATCCCCACTACATAAATAGGAAGATGGGGATTGTCCTTTCTGGCCTTTGTAATAATTTCTTTGAGGTTCGCTGTATAACTCTTGAGCGGCTTTTGGATATCCGATAGGGAAAAGTCACTCAGATGATCGACAACGACTTTGCGCAGATCATTTCCTCCAACTGTTAAGGTCATGACACGCGCCTTTTTGAGATCCTTCTGAAGATCTGTTTGCTTCTTGAGTCGATCTAAGATCTGAGCACTTGTATTTCCAGCTACTCCATAGTTGACAGGCTGATACTGGCCGTCATTTTCATTGGACAGACTTTGGGCAAGGATGGGCACGAAGCCCCCTTGCTTGGTGCTATCCCCTACTCCTTCGGTCAGTGAATCCCCTAGAGCTACATAAGTATAGGTGATTTCTTTCGCAGCCGTTTTGGGCTTGGTCATGCGAGGAGACGCAGTTGGTAGCAGAGCACGAAATAGAAAGACAAAGACAAGAAGGCTGGTTAAAAAGAAAACCAAGCCTTGCATCATTTTTTTAAGATTCATATGAATACGATCGCTCATCCTTGAAAAATCACTTGTCCATCACAGATCGTATAAGCGACTTTTCCTTTTAGTGTTTCACCCACAAATGGTGAATTGCCCGCTTTTGAAGCGAAATGATCCGATACCAGACGATCTGCTTCTGGATCAAAGATGGTCAAATCTGCCGGTCCATCCACTGCGATATAGCCAGCATCAAAATCATAGAGACGTGCTGGATTATAGGACATCTTTTCAAGCAATTGCATCAGGCTTAAATGGCCAGCATGCACCAAGTAGGTCAAACCAAGAGAGAGCGAAGTTTCAAGCCCAGTCATTCCAGATGGTGCCTTGGTAATATCAGGAACATTCTTCTCATCCGCATGGTGAGGCGCGTGGTCCGTCGCAATCACGGAGATGACGCCTGACTTCAAGCCTTCAATCACTGCTAAACGGTCAGATTCTAAGCGAAGAGGTGGGTTCATCTTGGCATTGCTTCCCTTAGTCAAGAGCAGACTTTCTGTTTTCGAAAAGTGTTGAGGTGCCACTTCTGCCGTTATATGAGCTCCTAATCCTTGGGCAAATTCCACCACCTTGACACTTTCTTCCTTGGAAAGGTGTTGGATATGGAGGTGAGCACCTGTCGCATGAGCAATCATGGCATCACGCGCAGCCATAGAATATTCGGCTACACCCGTCGCACCACAGACATGGAAGTGTTCCTTTGCAATGTTTTCATTCAAACCAAGAATGCCATTCAACTCAGGGTCTTCTTCATGCAGACTAATAAAGGTTCCTAGACGCTTAGCTTCTTCCAAGGCTTGGCGGACAACCTTAGTGCTTTGAAGGGGAATCCCATCATCTGAAAATCCCACTGCACCAGCCTTAAGCAGGCCTTCAAAATCTGTCAGGTGTTGACCGTCAAAGTTCTTAGTCACCGTCGCAACCGTATGAATGTGAAGATTTTCCTTGGCTGCAGAAGCTAAGACTTCCTCTAAGGTCGCAATATCTGAAATGGTCGGATTGGTATTGGCCATCATGACCACTCGAGTAAAACCACCAGCAGCTGCGGCTAAGGCACCCGTATGGATGTCTTCTTTATGAGTTTGACCGGGTTCGCGGAAATGCACGTGTACATCGATCAAACCAGGTGCCACAACCAGACCAGTAGCATCAAGGACTTCTTGCCCATCCGTTCGGAGGTTCTCAGCGATCTCTACAATTTTCTTTCCTTCAATGCGAAGATCACAGACTTGATCCAAGCCGGTCTTGGGATCCATTACGCGACCATTTTTAATGACAATCATTGCATTCTCCTTTATTCATAAAAATCAACATGCGACTCTAACAAGCGGTCGCCGTCATAGCGAAACATTGCTGAAAAGAAGGGTTTATCCTCCAACAACCACTCAACAAAGGTGTGGTCCCCTTCCCAGGTTGGTTTTGAGAGGACTTGATCATAAGGTACCCACTCCAAGGTCCCTTCGTTACACTCGATCAGTTCTCCCTCAAAATCTGTTACCTTGAAGACATAGGTGTACCAGTCCAAATCTGGAGTAAACTCCGGAAAGGTAATAATCCCTTTCAAAACTGGCTTGGCTCTAAGGCCGGTCTCCTCAAAAGTTTCACGCGCCGCACACTCCTGTGGGGTTTCCCCGCGTTCTAATTTTCCACCAACTCCGATCCATTTGCCTTCATGGACATCATTGGGCTTTTTATTGCGATGCAACATGAGAAATTCTTTCCCATTGTCAATGTAACAAATCGTTGCTAATTGTGGCATTTCTTTCTCCTATCTTAACCAATCAATCGGCTCGCGCCCCGCCTCTTTCAAAAATTGATTGGTTTTTGAAAAGGGTTGGGAACCAAAGAATCCTCGGTAGGCCGATAAGGGACTCGGGTGAGCTGATTCAAGGACCAAATGTCGATCGTGGGTAATCAGAGGCTTTTTCTTACGGGCATAAGATCCCCAGAGGATAAAGACAACTGGCTCCTCCAACTCATTGACCACCTTGATCACAGCATCTGTGAAAGGCTCCCAAATTTGTCCTGCATGACCATTAGCCTGACCAGCAGGCACTGTCAAACAGGCATTGAGCAAGAGCACTCCTTGCTCTGCCCAAGAGGTCAGATCATGGGAACGCTTCTCTCCGATATCTGAGCGCAATTCTTTGAGAATATTTTGCAAAGAAGGCGGCGCTTGTACATGATCCGGAACAGAAAAACTTAAGCCCTGCGCTTGATCTGGTCCATGGTAGGGGTCTTGGCCTAAGATCAAGACCTTGACCTGATCCATCTCTGTCGTCTGCAAGGCCTTAAAGACCTTGTCACGCGGTGGATAAACCACTCCTTTGCTATAGACTTCATTCATAAAATCATTGATCTGGTGAAAATACCCTTCTGGAAGATGGGATTTGATGGCTTCATGCCAGGGTGAATGTTGCATGGAAACTCTCCGCTATCCAATAAATTCTTACCTTTCATTATACCACATTTGGCGCAGATCCACTGGATAAAAAAGAGGCTGGACATTTTTGTCCAACCTCAATTTCTGCCTGTCAAACAAGCCAGAGCTTTTAGGTATTTTCTTTCTTGGTAAATCCTGCTAGACCGATCGAAGCGACTAGTAAAATTTGCGGTAAGAATTGGATGAGGTAGCGGGTCTTCCCGCCTTCAAAGATGGTCAAGAAGAGCAAGCCACCAAAGACCGCTAAGGAAAGGAAATTAAATTCATCTGTATCTCGACGTTTGAGATAAGCTCCAACCAAACCAGCCGATAGGATGATCCAGATCACCTGCTTCACAAATTCATAATACTTGTACTGCGGTCGATCAATGCTGAGGAAATAGGTCCGCACCCATTTTGCCAGACCATTATTTTTAGTCAGGGGTGCATAGAGAGGATTGATAAAAGGCGTCTTCTCATACTCTACATCTCGGTAAAGCCACCCTAGAGTCCCTTCTGCTACCGTCAAGGATTGCTTGTAGTAGATATGCCCGATCAAACCGAACGGTCCATACTCCTTGAGACGGCGCTTGATTTCTTTGATCACATTTTCTTTTTTAAAGAGACCATTGTTGTAATCCGAGCGCTTATCCTCATCAATATAGGCTAACAAACCTTCTTTCATATCTTCTTGGTTGTGCCCCATATCTGTCAAGCCCAGATTGATAAACAAGAGCGGTCCTTTAGCCAGCCCTTCTTGTTTCAAGATCGGTACAACTCTTTGATGATTAACCGCCGTATTCAATCCTGTAAAGACAAAGCCCGTCATCATGACCGTCACCGTAGCAATCTTTCCAAAGGCCTTCCAATTTCCTCTGAAAAAGAGCACAGCCCAAAAGGCAATCATGACAATAATCGTCGTTGGACGGATCAACATGGATACGCCAGATAAGATCCCCAAGCCAACAATCTTCTTCCAGGAGACTGCTTGATCTTCCTTTAATAGATCCAAAGCCCACCATAACTGAAGAGCGATCAAAGGAAGTGGTGGAATATCCGTATACATGGAATAGAAATAAGGCGAGTAACAGATCAAGCTCACATAGAAGAGATAGACCAGATCAGCCGTTTTTTGATTGAAATGCTTCTGGGAAAGCTTGTACAAGAGGACTGCACCCAGATTGACATAGAGGATATTGAGAGCCTGCATGACCCACAGACCGCTAGAGCCAAATAAGACATAGAAAAACTTCTCGTAAAGAAAGAGCGGAATGTTATTGGGATTGCGACTGAGGTAGTTGGTGATAGAGGATTGCTTCAGAAGATCAAAAGCCCCTTTGAAAACAACCGCAGCATCCCGACGGATAAAGAGCTCCGCACAGACCATGACAATCACCTGAAAGACAACCGCTCCAAGCAAGAAGCCTTTTTTGTGCCGGGTCAACCAAGCAAAGGCACTCTTTAGCCCATCGCGTTTCAACCAGGCTAGCAGAAATAGCAATCCAGCACCTAAAATGGCTAGCCATGAAATCTCTCTCAGATAAATCACACTGATCAAGAACCAGTGGACCATCACTAGCAACATGACAACATGAAGCATCCCAAATAGAATACGTTTACTTTTCGATAACATAGGTCCATTATATCAAAAAAACAGCATTTCTGCTGTTTTGGGGTGGTACGAAAACATTTAGGTTGGCGAATGATCTAAATTATTTAGGAGCTTCCTTGAAATCAAACTCTATTTCCCGAGGCTCTGTGAATTCAAGACCTCTATAAAAGAGAACAACCAACAAATATAAAATCAATCCCAAAAACAAGCGCATTTGAACGAAATATGCTAGAAACAGGACTATAGCACTTAAACAAACGAGGGCAAACAATTGACGTTTTCTTATTTTTCGCATTCACCACACCTCGGTTCCATTTGCTGTTTTTTGAAGATACTCTGTAGGCTTTATCTGACCAACTAATGATAGTTCTGCTCCATTTTTCTTAACAAACTGCTTCAACTGCACATATCTGGCAATAGTGACCAACCATAAAGTGATCATAACTGCAAAGAGAAACAAAAGGACATTTATCGCTCCTTCTCTAACATTCAAATCAAGATTTGCTTTTCCAAAGAAAAGGTCCATGGGAAGGATCTTTCTAAATGTCCTTGCTAATAATAAACCTAGTGGAACACCAATCAAAGAAGAAATATTCGCTGGTGCTTTCTTTGAAAAAATTTGATCTTTAAACAAATGGTTGGTCTGGTACACTTTACGGTATCTGTCAAAAGGGATTTTACTATTGCGTTTGATAATAAATTCTTCCCCTTGATCTGTTACCAACAAAAAGTAGCCCCAGAGAGGCTTTTTCCCATTCAAACTGATATTAAAACATTGACCTCTTTTGATCATTGAAAATCCTCTCATTCAACCAAACATATATGAATGTGCTTTTTATTTAAGATGGGTCTGAACAATTCAACCTAACAAGGCTAGAATGCATACTAACCCAAGATAAATTCCAACCGTTAGAATCATTCCGATTTTATAGAAACCGACTAAGCCAGCATATCGTTCGACAAAACCGATCTGTGGGTCGACTGGATTATAAAAGACTGTCATGGGAGACCCGATTGGGAATATCATCCGCAAATCCAGATTTTTACCGGCTCCAAGAACATAGGTTCTATCGAAAACATTGGCCTGCCTAGATTTGGAAGAAGTCTCCCTAAAATAAGCATAGGTGAAGGTCTTTTGGTATCTTTCGCCCCCGACTTGATACTCCACCACAGGCAGTGAAATAAGCAGTTGATTTTTGGAATCAAAATCAACTACTTCTCCCATAACTCTTGCGGTTGATTCTGTTTTCACTTTTATTTCACGACGATACAAGGTGTAAAAGATAAGCAGCATGATCAAGAAAACAAGGGTCAGAATGCCCAAACTAAGCCAGAATATTGTTACTGTCATTGATTTTTTACCCTTTCACATAAACTAGTTGGTTTCAAATCCCTTAAAAAGTCATCTTATTCTCCCCTTTTCAACCAATTCTGTTGCTGCGCTTTTTCTGCAAGATCTTTTGCTTTGTTTATATCTAGTGAGTTTGAATCTGATGGGGCATTGGATTCGATTTCTTCTTTCAATTCTTGTAAGGTTTGAACATCTTTCGGAGTCAAATTGGAGACCGTACTAGATCCTTTTTCTGTCGAATTTTCTGGCACAGACTGGATCTCGCGATAGGTCTTAATCACTTCAGTTCCCGCGTCTGTTGTCGGAAGAGGACGATAGAACATGAAGAAACCAATAATGACAATCAGAAGAGCCGTAGCTGATACCAAAACCCCTTTCTGCAGATTCTCCACAGGAAGTTTAGTATCTTTAGTAGACAAGCTCTTCCATTCTGGATGTTCTTCCTCAGCTTCTTTTTTGGCGTTGAAAGCAGGGGTAACCAAGAATTGGTTCATCAAAGTCAGTGCCCCCAAGGCCATCAGTAAAAATGGGATATGACGTGATTTACTAATGACCACTAAAATTCCTTCTGCAATAGCAATCAAACTGATGATGATATTGACGGTAAACCAGACCCGAGCCTGTTTCTTCATTTGCAAATAATGTTCTTTTGTCATTTTATTCTCCCTTAAAAATGCTTTTTTCTTCATCCATGAAAATAATTACTACTATCATACCGGATTTTACTTTGAGAATCAAGTTAACCACCAACTAGTGAAAAGAGTATAAAAAAGAAGCGTTAGAAACGCTTCAGTTGAATTATTTATTTTGCCAAGTTTCTTGGTTTTCTTTGAAACGGCGTAACAACTCTAAACCTTCAGAAGTGATGTAACCTTGTTCTTCTGCCAAATGAATCAATTCTGTATAGTTAGACAAGGTTTCAAGTTGAACGCCAGCTTCCGCAAATTTCTTATCAGCTTTCTCCAATTGGTAGGTGAAGATAGCTACGACACCAAGGACATCCGCCCCTTCGCGCTTGGCAGCTGCGACAGCATCCAAGACAGATCCACCAGTAGAAATCAAATCTTCCACTACGACCATCTTTTGACCTTGAGGTACACGGCCTTCAATTTGATTACCAGCACCGTGGTCTTTTGGTTTGCTACGGATGTAGGCAAATGGCAAATTCATCTTGTCCGCAATAATAGCTCCGTGAGGAATCCCAGCAGTTGCAGTTCCTGCAATCACTTCTACTTCAGGGAAAGCTTCCTTGATTTTATCTACAAATCCATTTTCGATCAAGGTGCGAGTTTCTGGATAAGCGAGTGTTACACGGTTATCTGTATAAATTGGGGATTTGATCCCAGATGCCCAAGTAAAAGGTTCTTCTGGTTTCAAATAAACGGCTTCGATTTTCAAAAGATGGCTAGCAATATCTTTAGCTAATGACATGGCGACTCCTTAATTTACGATTTTAATCATATACGAATTAAATCAATTTTCGATTTAAACAACAACATTACAGGTTAGTGAATCGTTTGGGGAAGGCCCCATCGGGTTCTGTTCATTCCGACGATTTAGAGGATAAAACGATCATTTTTATCCTCTAAATCTAGTGAATAGTTTAGGGAAGGCCCTATCGGGCCTCGATTATTCCGACGATCACAGAAGAGAAACGATCATTTTCTCTTCTGTGATCTAGTGAATGCGTTAGGGAAGGTCCCGTAGGACTTCCCGTAGAGCTACAAAAGTTTCACTTTTAGTAGCAATTAGTGTTCCGACGATTTAGAGGATAAAACGATTATTTTTATCCTCTAAATCTAGTGAATAGTTTAGGAAAGATCCCATCGGACTTTCCTTAGAACGTCTTGAAGCACAGCTTCTTAGACGTTCTTAACTATTCCACTGTCTCTTAATTTCATGGTAAGCATCCCATGGGTTTTCTGCTTGAATAATTGGACGTCCAACAACAATATAGTCAGATCCAATTTTATGAGCTTCTTGTGGCGTCATGACCCGTTTTTGGTCGCCGATTTCAGCTCCAGCAGGACGAATCCCTGGTGTGACACAGACAAAGTCTGATGAAGTGGCATCCTTGATCAAGGCTACTTCATGGGCTGAACAGACAACGCCATCCAAGCCTGCTTCTTGGGCCTTGCGGGCATAATTAACTACTGACTCTTGGACCGTTGTTTGGATGTTTTGGCAATCACGCATGTCTTCTTCACTGGTAGAAGTCAACTGGGTCACGGCTACCAATTTAGCTCCTTCACCAAGAGCTTCCTTGGCTTCGCGCATCATCTCTACACCACCGGCTGCGTGGACCGTCACCATATCTACTCCGAAGGTCCCCAGTACGGACATGGCTGATTTGACTGTATTTGGGATATCATGCAATTTTAAATCAAGGAAAATACTGTGTCCAAGCCCTTTGAGGTAATGTACAATTTCAGGACCAACTGCATAGAAAAATTCCATTCCGATTTTTACAAATAATTTTTCGTCTTCTGGAAAATGTTCTAAAAAGTGTTTGACATCCTCGAAAGCTGGGAAGTCAAGGGCGATAATAGGACGTTCTTCACGCATGGATTACTCCTTTTTTTGATTGATCATTTTATCTACAAAAAAACCTTGCCCGAGGCAAGGTTACACGAAAATTAGGTAGGAACAACTACCATGATTCACCGTCTAGACCTTAGGAGCCTCTCTGGACTGCTTTAAAGGTTTTTATTTATTGTAGTACGATATTTGGGAAAAGTCAAGGATTTACAGTAGATTTTCCCGTACATGTTTACGGAAGTTCTCAAGGGTATCAATACCATAGCGATCCATGACCTGTGGCAGATCTTCGATGATGGTTGGACATGCATAAGGATCAGTGAAATTAGCGGTCCCAACTCCAATCGCAGAGGCCCCTGCAATCATCATTTCAATGGCTGCTTCGGCTGAATCGACACCTCCCATTCCGATAATCGGAAGTTTAGTGGATTGGGCAACCTGGCGGATAAGTTTCAAAGCAACTGGGAAAACGGCTGGACCCGACATACCTCCGGTTCCATTAGCAATGATGGGCTTACCAGTCTTGAGGTCAAAGCGCATCCCAACCAAGGTATTGATCATGGTCAAGCCAGTTGCGCCTGCATCTTCTGCTGCTTTTGCGACCTGCGTGATATCTGCTACACTAGGCGTTAACTTGACATAGACAGGGACTGAGGACGCTTCTACCGCTGCTTTCACAGCTGCATAGGCCAACTCAGGAACCTGCCCGATTAAGAGGCCGTTGTTCCCATGGTCTACGTTTGGACAAGAGATATTGAGCTCAATCGCTTTGACATTTGGTGCTTGCGAGATCTTCCTAGATACCGTTGCATACTCTTCATTGGAGAAGCCAGCTACGTTGGCAATAATCGGTAGATCTGGATAATGTTGAGCCAACCAAGGAAGTTTCTCTGCAAGGACCACATCTACGCCTGGATTTTGGAGTCCAATGGCATTGAGCATGCCTGCAGGTGTCTCGGCGACACGTGGCGTTGGATTTCCAAAACGAGCCTCCGCAGTCGTCGCCTTGATCATGATGGATCCAAGCAAGTCTAAGTCATAGTATTTGGCATATTCTTGACCGAAACCAAAACAGCCAGATGCCGGAATAATCGGGTTTTTCAAGTCTAAACCAGGTAAGGATACGGCTAGTCGATTTGCTGTCATAAGGTCCTCCTACATCACAATCGTACCGGTTTCAAAGACCGGTCCGTCTTCACACACGCGCTTATTAGCTGCTTGGCTTTCATTTTCCAAATGCACTACACAGGCGTAGCAAGCACCCATCCCACAAGCCATACGCGATTCCATAGAAATATAGGCGCGGGGATGATCATGGAATTTGGTATTGACATATTTGAGCATGCCAGGTGCTCCACAAGAATAGATAGCGTCAAACTCCTGGTCCATCTGATCAATGACCGTAGAGACATAGCCCTTAGTGCCATAAGTCCCATCGTCTGTCGTTACAGTGACATGAGCCACCTGAGAAAGCTCTTCTTCCAAAATGACGGCTTCTTTGGTCGAAAATCCGACAACCACTTCAACTTCCACCCCTTGCTCATGGAGTTGTTTGGCCACTTGGACCAAGGGAGGAACACCGATCCCGCCACCAATGATCAAGACTTTCTGACCTTGACCGAGATTGGTGAGATCAAAGCCATTTCCCTGAGGTCCCATCACGCTGAGTTTGCTACCGATTGGCAATTGGGAAAAGATAGCTGTCCCCCCACCTTCGATGCGGTAGATTAAGCGACAAGTCTGTGTCTCAGGATCAATCTCAGAAATTGAAATCGGACGGCGAAGGAGCTTGGACCCATCAGGGACGCGGATATGAAGGAATTGACCTGGCAGCATCTGCGCCACCATTTCCCCCTTCAAGATCATAGAATAGATGCGGGGAGCGATCTCTTCTTGAGCGACCAGCTCCATCTCCTCCATCATGATGTTGCCAAAGCGTTTTTTACAACTGTCACTGACCATTGGTTTCCTCTTCTTTCTTCCAGCAAAAAAGACCTCGCAAAAGCAAGGCCCTACAAATGATCAGCTAGACACAGTCTGCTGATCTTTTTTCCGTCTTTCCTTGCAGGCCTCTCTGGACCTCTTAAAGGTTAAATTTGTCTCATTATATCGCGCTCCTTGTCACTTGTCAAGTAGAAATCGGTGACTTAGGAAGCTTTCTTGGGATCAAAATCTTCTGGAATCGGCTTGATGTATTGCATAGCGATTCGGTTCTCGGGCTTACGATCTACTAGATAAAGAACCAGTAGAAAAAGCCATTCCAAGGGCTTCATCAGGTAGTAGATCAGGTCCATAGCCCATTTCTTCTTGATATGTTTGGCAAAGGGATAGCCATAACGGTCATAATTGCGACGCAAGAAGCGATGGAATCGTGGCGTCTTTTCTTCTAGCACCTGCTCAAAGGCATTGGCAATACAAAGCTGGCGATTGACAACGACTGGATGACCGTGGCGCACGCCCAACCGCTGGGGCTTGACAACATTTTCATGGCCACCAGCCGCAACCGTACAGAGATAATGCTCATCAATGATGAGATTTTGAGGGGGGATCTTCTGTGAGAAGGCCCAGTCAGCTGTATTGGTCCAGGCCTTGATCATGGAATCCGGTTGCTGCCCAAAGAGCATGAGAACAAGGACAACAAGGGCAAGGGTCGGAAGAGCGACAAGGACCGCTAACCATGGCCAGTTACGTGATTTATTTAAGAGCTGATGGAGCCATTGAAGCAGACGATTCTCATAGCTTATCTCTGTTCGATCTTCCTGCCACTCCCTGATGCGAACCCATAAAAGATGGATGGAATAGATCAGTAAGAAAAAGGTGTGAAAACTTGCTACCTGCAGTTGATTATCGAAAACTAAGAGAAGAACCACACCTCCTAGAATGCCACTGATGCAGAAGACATTTGCTAACGGCGAGAGTGAATTCGCATCTCTGTAGGAATAGATGATCAAGGCTAGTAAAGTAAGAGCTGCCAGTGTGAAGAAGGTCGGATAGGCGCCAGACCAGATCAAGGCATGTTTCTGAGAATTGATCAAGGGCTCATTCCATTCGTAAAAGGTCATTTCCTTGACAATAAAAATGAAAATCGCTTCGAGAAAGCAACCAAAGAGTCCAAACCAAAGTACAATGGTAGGCTGTTGCTTTTTCTTTTTGATAGGCTTAGGACTTGATGTTTCAATTGTGAATGTATCCTCTTCTATCAGTTCTTCGCCCTTCACTGGCCCTCTCTCTTCAAACAAATCCGGATCTTTGAGAGCTTCTTCCTCTGCTTCTTTGAACTGGAGGCTGGACCACCGACCAATCCCATAAATGATGACAAAAATATTGGGGACAAAGAGGGCAATGGTTAGACCGTAGGGTAAGATCTCCATCGTGAAGGCAATGATCTCCCAAACACTAAATTGAATGAATGGATCCTTTATTGCATAGATCGACTCACTAACAACAAAATAAATGTAAAAGGCTAATAGAATCAGTGCAGTGGTCACAAAATTGATCTGCAACAGACCGGCTGTGAAATGGGTTTCCAATTCCTTATCCTTTTTCTTATACCAGGAAACTAGTTTTTTCATAAGATCTCCTCAATCAATTTTTTACCATTCTATCAATCAGCTCACCCCTTAATCAAGGCAAAACTGTATTTTTCCATCAAAATCAGTCCCCAGATGGAGATTTTGTTCCCAATTTTCCATTTTTAAATATTTGATCTAGCCTACTTCCTATTACCTACCTCAGCCTGCGTTATTCTCTGATACAGTCCTTGAAAGACCACATTTTACGGGAAAAACGCGCTCTTTTATGTTAAAATAAAAGCATGAGAATACAACAATTACAATACATTATCAAAATCGTCGAAACTGGCTCTATGAATGAGGCCGCAAAACAACTCTTCATCACGCAACCTAGCCTTTCTAATGCCGTTAAGGACTTGGAAAATGAGATGGGGATTGAAATCTTTATCCGGAATCCTAAAGGGATCACTTTGACCCGCGATGGAATGGAGTTCCTCTCTTATGCCCGCCAGGTGGTGGAGCAGATTGACCTCTTGTCCGAGCGCTATAAAAATCCTGTGGGTTCTCGTGAGCTTTTCAGTGTCTCTTCACAGCACTACGCCTTCGTGGTTGAGGCCTTTGTTTCTCTATTGAAGAAAAGCGACATGGAAAAATACGAGCTCTTCCTACGGGAGACGAGGACTTGGGAGATCATCGATGACGTCAAGAATTTCCGAAGCGAAGTTGGCGTACTCTTTTTGAATAGCTACAACCGAGATGTCCTCTCTAAGATGTTGGATGATAATCACCTGGTTGCTACCCACCTCTTTACAGCCCAGCCTCATATCTTTGTCAGCAAGACCAATCCTCTTGCCAAGAAGGAGATCGTTCACCTTTCAGATCTGGAAGATTTCCCATACCTTAGCTATGACCAAGGAACCCACAATTCCTTCTACTTCTCAGAAGAGATCCTCTCTCAAGAGCATCATAAGAAATCCATCGTCGTTAGTGACCGGGCGACCCTCTTTAATCTCTTGATTGGTCTAGATGGCTACACCATTGCGACCGGGATCCTCAACAGCAATCTCAACGGAAATAACATCGTCTCCATTCCCCTTGATATCGAAGACCCGATCGAGCTGGTCTACATCAAACATGAAAAAACAGCCCTCTCAAAAATGGGAGAAAAATTCATCGAGTACTTGCTTGAGGAAGTGAAGTTTGATAAATAAAAAATATCTGAGTGATCCATGTTCACTCAGATATTTTTTATTGTCTTAATTGTGAAAATACTTCCCCAATTTTTCCTTCGATAACTAGGTCTGCTTGCTTATCTTGTGGGATACTGGTTTTATTGATGACAACCAGCTTCTTCCCTCGGAAATACTGGATCAAGCTGGCTGCTGGGTAGACCACGAGAGAGGTTCCACCGATAATCAGCATATCAGCCTCTTGGATGGCTTGGGCTGCTTGGCTAAAGACGTCCATATCGAGAGGCTCCTCGTAGAGGGTCACATCAGGCTTGACCACCTTGTCACAGTCCAGACAGTGGGGAACTGGGCCTTCTAAAGCTAGGAAGGCCTCCAAATCATAAAATCGCTGGCAACCCGTACAGTAATTGCGATCAGCACTGCCATGGAGTTTCAAGACCCTTTTTGACCCAGCCATTTCATGGAGACTATCAATATTTTGTGTCACCACTGCCATGAGCTTACCAGTCTCTTCCAGCCAAGCCAGATACCGATGGGCAGCATTGGGCTTGGCATCAGGGTAGAGCAAGTACTTCTTGTAAAAGTCGAAAAAGTCCTCAGGATAGCGCTCAAACATGGTATGGGAGACCAATTGCTCAGCTGTCAAATGCCGCCCCACCTGAACACTATAGACACCGTCTGAACTTCGAAAATCTGGAATATTTGACTCCGTGGAAACTCCTGCCCCTCCGAAAAACACGATCCGTTGACTCTGATCAATCATCTCCTGTAGTTGAGCAATCTTATCCATCTACTTCTCCTTTAGTAGCTCTTCCATGACAGCATTGGCCTGATCAAAATAAAAGTTAACTTGATCATAATGGATGCCTGTGTAGCTTGCAAGGTCAATCAAATTCTTCATAAAATCCTGAGAAGAGAAACCCGTCGTCCGATGAAGCTCTTCCTCATCAAAGGGCTTGATCAAGTGGGCCAGGGGGTTGCGAACTGATTTTTCTAACTCCCGCAATTGTTGGGCCGCAACTTTGACGCTATCTGGCAAGTCCAACTGCACAATCAACTCCGTCAAACTGGACGAATTGACCACACTTTCGCTGTGGAATTGCTGCAGGATAGGGTTGGCGGACGCATGAAGGCTCTCAAACTTCCAACGGTCATAACTCGATTCTTTGGAGTTATGAATATAGTTTGTTATGTCAGGAATTTTCAACTGAATCAATCGCATAAAGATCCGATAGATGGCTGGGCTAACGGCACGAACAAAGTCAATAATCTGCTCATTTCGCAACTTCGCCTCTAAGTCATAAAGGTAGTTGGCCAACTGCTCATCTTCTGGATCCTCATGCCAAAAAAGCTGAAAACCAGTCGCTTCTAGCAACTCGGTTCTCAACTTTTGATTCATGACGGGTTGGATATTAAGCTCTCGACGCTCCGCCATTAACTGCAGTAAGCTCACCAACAAATCCGGTACTTCTTCCTGCTGCTTGATAGAGCGCAGAGCCCGGCTGTAGTGATAATTTTGGAGATCGTAGAGCCATTCATCATGAAAGAATTTTGTCATTAGTCTGCAATCAAGGTCTCAAGACCAACTTTCATCATGTCTGTGAAAGTATTTTGACGTTCTTCAGCGGTTGTGTCCTCATCAGGATTGACCAAACTGTCTGAAATAGTCATGATAGCAAGGGCATCAACATGGTGTTGAGCAGCAAGATAGTAAAGGGCTGCCGCTTCCATTTCTACAGCTTTGACACCCCATTTACCAAGCTCGATGTTCTTTTCACCATAGTTTGAATAGAAGACATCTGATGACAAGACATTGCCGACGTGAGTGGTCATACCAAGATCTTTGGCAATATGGTAAGCCTTGTCTAAAAGATCAAAGCTAGCGATTTGTGGGAAATCGTATTGAGGCCAGTCGTTGCGGATGATGTTTGAGTTGGTTGCGGCAGCTTGCGCCAAGACCAATTCACGAACATGGACATCCTCGTTCAAAGAACCAGCCGTTCCCACACGGATCAATTTCTTCACACCGTAGTCGACAATCAATTCACGCGCATAGATGGAGATGGATGGCATCCCCATTCCAGTTCCCATGACAGATACACGGTGACCTTTATAAGTTCCTGTGTAACCAAACATGTTACGAACTTCGTTGAAGCAAACAGCGTCTTCAAGGAAGTTCTCAGCGATAAATTTCGCACGAAGAGGATCCCCAGGAAGAAGAATTTTATCAGCAATTTCACCCTGCTTAGCAGCAATATGGATAGACATAGTTTATGATACAAAGAGCGACCAGAAAGCGACTGAAAATTAGGAATCTGACGAGAAATCCTGATTTCTCAGTCAGATTATCTATTTTCCGAGCTTTCCGCTCGTGTTCAAATCAGAACACATGCTCTACCTTTCTTTTTTATTTTTTAGAATAGGCGTTAAAGAGGCAAAGTAAAAATAGGAAACTGACGACGCATCGCAGATGCTAGACAGTTTATCTTTTTTACACAGTTCTCCGCCCGTATTCAGTTCAGCGAATACGGTAAACCCATCCTTTCTTTTTTTATTGAGTAATTAGGAGAGCTTTCCGCTCGTGTTCAAATCAGAACACATGCTCTACCTTTCTTTTTAATTTATTTTGTTAATGAATCCAAAAATGCGTAGAGTTTGGCATTCATTTCTCGATAATCGTAAGCACGAATGGCTTCAGGTTTTTGAACAAAGGTCAATTTTTGACTTTGTTCTTCCAAAACATCTTCACCGTCAGCAGCAATCAAGAGATCGACTGCTTCTGGATCAAATTCCAAGTGGGCTTGGAAGGCATAGTGTTTCGGACTGAAGCGAATCATCTGACGTGGACACCCTTGACTGGTCGCAAGAACAACAGCATCTTCTGTCAATCCGGGCATATCACCATGCCAGTGACCAGTTTCAAGAGTTTTTCCAAACTCACCGACATGTGGATCTGTCAGTCCTTCAGGCGTCAAGGTCACAGGATAAACCCCAATTTCGCGCTCAGGACTGTGTTCATACTTTGCACCATAGGCAACAGACAGGAGCTGGGCACCAAGACAGACCCCAACAATATAACGATCAGCCTTCATGGCCTTTTGAATTAGCTCGATCTCTGCCTGAGGATCGTAGTATGGAAAAGCTTCTCGATCTTCATCTGGCGATTGAGGTCCTCCCATGACGATCAAAAAGTCAATCTCATCCACTGACTCTGGTAAGATTTCATTCTCATAGACTTTAGTCGTGGTCACTTGATGGCCACGCTCCTGTGCCCATTTTAGATAAGCGCCCGGCACTTCAAAGGTTTCATGCAGTACAAAATGTACCTTCATCATTTCTTCTCCCATCTCTTTCGAATCACGTATGACAGACCAGCCGCAAGTACAAGCGGAATAGTCAAATTCCAAGTTTGGCCTGTAAATCCAAGGCTCAGGGCAATGGCTGTCAGAGGAGCTTCTAGGGTCGTCCCTAAAAAGACGGTCGCTCCTAGTAACATCCCTAGAGCAGGATCCAGATGAATCCCAAGGACTTTCAAAAGCAAGGTCACTAGGTAGCCAGAACCAATCCCAAGGGCAAATGATGGTGTCAAGGTACCCCCATAAGCACCATTGCGCAAGAGGAGGTAAACTATAAGCCCCTTCACTGCAAGAGCAAGTGGTAGATAAGGAATCGACTGGCTAGATAAGAGGGCTTGCGCTAGTACCTGGCCATTTCCCATAAAGATAGGGAAAAAGGCTGCTAGGCTCCCCAGCACTAGAAAAGCTAGAGGAAGAGCCCAAAGAATCGTCCCATCCTTCCGCCGTTTGTGACTAGCCCGCTTGGCGAGGAAAGCAAAGACCAGAGCCAAGGGAGTGACCAAGAAAGCAATCACAATACCCTGTAAGAAGCTGCTAGCCGACCATGAGACTGCGGACAGATGATAAATGGCCTCCTGACCAACGATGGGCTGAGCGACCCAGGTGGCCAGATAAGTACTGGTCAAAACCAGTAGAAAGTTCTGCCAACTGTAGGCGAGTCCTAAGGTCTCAAAGACAAACAAACTACTGGCAAAGGGAACCTGATAGACCGCAGCCAAACC
This sequence comes from Streptococcus parasanguinis, assembly GCA_905188195.1. Taxonomy (GTDB): domain Bacteria; phylum Bacillota; class Bacilli; order Lactobacillales; family Streptococcaceae; genus Streptococcus; species Streptococcus parasanguinis_P. Next base: position 40,994 of record CAJJKY010000004.1, read on the forward strand.
AGCTCCAGCCCCACAGGCGATCAAGACTTTTCGCTCTTTGAGGGCTAGTGAGAATCCCTTCGCCAAGCGACCAGCTAGAAGAGCCCCGACCTCACGTGGGGCTCCTTCTTTTCCGATCGATGCGCCTGCTCCGACAATTGCCACCTGCATCCCTGAATGAAGGAGGTGGGCTAAGGGCGCTGGTTCCCTGTCTCCAGCTAAGTCAATTTGCTGGCGAATAGACAGGATCTGATAACGCTTTTGCAGGACATACCAGAAGCCAGCTACCAAGCACCCAGTCACACACAAAACCAGAAATCTACGGAGACCTCCAGCTTCTTGAAATTGCTGGAGCAAATCCGAACTAGCCTGGCCAAAAGCCAGCTCTTGCACCCCTTCTAGTAGATAATGACAGGCAATTCCGACCAGACCCGTCCCTATTCCCAAGGATAAGGTGGCTAGAAGCAACCTCAGCCCGTAGGGCAGACTTTGGAGTCGTACTTTCATTGGATTAGAGTTCAGCAAGAATCGCTTTCAGCAATCCTTTGAAGTCGCCTTTGACGCGCTCTGTCACTTCTACTACTTCTTCGTGGTTGAGCTCTTCTTGGAAACCAGCCGCAAAGTTGGTAATACATGAAATACCAAGAACCTTCAAGCCAGAGTGTGCTGCAACGATGACTTCAGGAACAGTTGACATTCCGACAGCATCTGCGCCAAGTGTCTTATACGCACGGATTTCAGCTGGAGTTTCGTAGGTAGGACCAGTCACACCGATATAAACCCCATCATCTAACTTGATACCCAATTTGTCAGCCACTTTATGAGCTGTCTCACGGTATTCAGGTGTGTAAGCTTTGGACATATCAGGGAAACGTGGACCAAAATCATCCAAGTTTTCACCGATCAATGGGTTTTGACCAGTCATGTTGATGTGGTCTGTGATAGCCATCAAAGTACCAGGACCAAAGCCGATACCACCGGCAGCGTTGGTAACAAGAACCCCTTCACAGCCCAAAACTTTCATGACACGAACTGGGAAAGTCACCACTTCTAGTGGGTTTCCTTCGTAGAAGTGGAAACGTCCTTGAAGGGCCAAAACCTTGCGTCCAGCAAGCTCACCGTAGACCAATTTACCCGCATGGCCGACAACCGTTGAACGACCCCAGTTTGGAATTTCAGAGTAGTCTACTACGACTGGATTTTCGATTTCTTCAGCCAGTTCTCCAAGACCTGATCCAAGGATCAAGCCAAACTCAGGTGCTTCCATTCCTTTGCCTTTCAAAAAAGCAGCTGTTTCATTGATTTTTGCTAATAATGTCATTGCATATCTCCTTTATGATTTCCTTAAAAATTGGCCAATTTTGTCAAATGTATTGGCATTGCGAATGGTCAACAGACGGTAATCAGGCATCTTGAGGACTTGTCTGTGGTAAGCGGTCTTTGTATATGTTTCTTCTGAGTATTTGCCCCAGTAGATCCCAAGTCTTCCACGATGGATGATTTCATCACCGAGCGAAAAAGAAGAAACCAACTCCCAGACAGCATCCTGATTGAGGCCTTCTGTGTAAAAGAGAACATCCTTGCGGGCCAGATTCTCCTGCCACCAGGCTGGTAGAGCAGCAAGATCTTGCGCATAGTCCTCAGCTGAAAAGAGAGAAAAAGACTGGATAAAGGGATAGTGATCACGAAAGAAATGTCCCAGCAAATCTACCAATTCTGCTTTAGAACCTGCTGATTCAAAGAAGATATTGCCACTATTGATGTAGGTCTCTACCCCATCCAACCCGATCGTTTGAAGCTCCTCTCGAAGTTCTGACATCACGACCTTGTTTTTCCCGCCAACATTGATCCCTCTTACGAGGAGAGCGAAGCGTGTCATCTTAGTTCAATTTGTCTAAGAAGCTTTCACCGATCATGGCTTTTTCAACACCAAAGTTCTCTGCAATCGTTGCAGAGATATCAGAGAAATGTCCGACTGGAATCACACCATTGCCCTTGAAGGATGGGCTATAAGCCAAGAATGGGATGTATTCACGAGTATGGTCTGTACCAGCGTAGGTTGGGTCATTCCCGTGGTCTGCAGTGATCATCAAGAGGTCATCTTCACGCATAGCTGCAATAATTTCTGGCAAGCGTTCGTCAAATTCATGCAAGCAATCGCGGTAGCCGTTAGCATTCCGACGGTGACCGTAAAGAGCATCAAAGTCTACCAAGTTGGTAAATGAGAACCCTTCTTGGAACTCAGGAAGCCCCATGGTCTTAATCAAGGTATCCATACCGTGGCTATTTGATTTGTTGTGGCCCATATCGTGATTGATACCAGCTCCGTTGAAGATATCGTTGATCTTACCAACTGCATAAGTATCGATACCTGCTTCGTTCAACTTGTCCAAAACAGTTGGCGCAAATGGTGAAACAGCCAAGTCACGACGGTTGGCTGTACGTGTGAAGTTTCCAGGTTCCCCAACATAAGGGCGGGCAATGATACGTCCTAGAAGAGCTGGACGTTCCAAAGTGATAGAACGAGCATATTCACAGATACGGTAGAGTTCATCCAAAGGAATAATGTCTTCGTGAGCCGCGATTTGAAGCACAGGGTCTGCTGATGTATAAATAATCAACTCACCAGTTTCCATTTGACGTGGTCCAAAGTCATCGATGACCGCTGTACCAGAATAAGGCTTGTTAGCTTCACGAATGACCTTACGTCCTGAGAATTCTTCAATCTTTGTAATAATTTCTTCTGGGAATCCATTCCAGAAGGTATCAAACGGTTCTGTAATGTTGAGCCCCATGATTTCCCAGTGACCAGTCATGGTGTCTTTCCCAAGAGAGACTTCTTGCAATTTTGTTGCATAGCCTGTTGGGTTGCTTTCAGCTGGCACCGTCTTCAATGGTACTTCACGAGGAATATTTCCAAGACCGATTTTGGCCATGTTTGGTACATTCAAGCCGACGGTTTTAGAGATGTGGCCCAAAGTATCAGATGCTCCATCTGGAACACCTGCATTGACAAAGTTATTGGCATCTGGTGCAGCACCGATCCCAACTGAATCCAGCACAACTAAGTGCATGCGTTTAAATTTTGACATATACTGCCTCTTTCCTTTATTAAACTAGCTATATTATACCATATCCCTATAAGAAGAGAGCCGTTGTTTGATCCGGCCCCTCTTTAGAGAAACCTATTTTTCGATGATGACAGGGCCATCTGGTGTCCCTACAATCACTTTTGAAATCATGTTCAAGAATAAACCGTGCTCTACGACGCCTACGGTGTGATCCAGTTCATTTGCCAGAGCTTCTGTATCCTCGATCACCTTGAGGTCCAAGTCAATGATAAAGTTGCCTTGGTCGGTGACAAAACGTTGGTCATCCGCGAGACGGAAAGCAGGATGGTAACCTTTTTGCTCAAAGTGACGGAAGAGATTTTCAGCCCCGTATTGCACTACTTCCACTGGAAGTTTGAATGCCCCAAGAGTTGCGACTTGTTTGGATTCATCCACGATCCAAATGCAATCTTTTGAATTGGTTGCGACGATCTTTTCCATGAGGAGAGCACCACCGCCACCTTTGATCCCATTCAATTGAGGATCCACTTCATCTGCGCCATCCACTGTCACATCGACCACTTTGACATCGTCGATAGCCTTGAGCGGGATGCCTAAACTTTCAGCCTGATCATAGGTCACACTCGAAGTTGTGACAGCTGTGATCTGCAAGCCTTCTTCTTTGATGCGACGACCCAATTCAGCCACAAAATAATAAGCAGTTGACCCTGTACCGAGACCGACAATCATGCCGTCTTTGACAAACTCAGCCGCTTTAATTCCTACCTGTTCTTTTAGGTTTACCATCATAGACCTCCTTTTATATTCTATTACAGTATAGCATATTCTGTAAGAGATTTCACTAATTAATTGAAAACCTTTCCAAGTTATAGTTCTAAAAGCAAAACCTTGCCCGTCCGCTGACTTTACGATAGAACATATTATGTTGTTATATTCTTTAAAATTTGTTATACTTAATTAAATTAATAACTATTAATAAACGGGTGAGAACTATGAAAAAGATTATTTACATTCTTACAATATTTTCTGCACTATTATTTTTATTTGCTTGTTCAAAAAACTCCTCAGAACCAAAATCATTTGAAGATTATATCTCCACTACAGATTTCACTGACTTTAAATATGATTCAGAAAATGACATTTATATTGTTAGCATTGATTTAAATAGCTCTATCAGTGATGAAAATGCAATTCAAAACTTTAATGATTCAATTTACGATGTTATCCATGCTGATTCAAAACCAGATAAAGATGTTGTTTTTAGGGCTTGGGATGGTAGTATAGCCGCCTCATTAGTTTATTTTAAAAAGGATAAATTTAATTCATTAGCTGATGAAGTTTTCAATTCAACCAGTACATATTTAAAAGCTGATGGATGGCAAACAATATCAAAATTCGGGCAATACCAGGAATCAAATGATCATTCTGATGATTCAACAACTGAAAATTTATTATTTAATCTTGCTATGATTAGTAAATAAAATAAGCAATTTAGAATGCTTAGCAAGTGTTTTTAACAAAATAAGAACAATTTAATCTTATCAATTATTTAAGTTATTTATGAAACTTTCCGCCGTGAGTAAAGTGCCTAGATCAATTAAGTTCTAGGCACACGGAATTATTGAGACCTTAGGCTCAATAATTAGTCATGGAACTTCGAAGAAGTTCGCTGACGTCCGAACTCACATAAGGAAAGTTTTTTTAATGACTTTTCTTCAATTAAGTTCTCTTAATATTTTTTAATAGATAAAAGTTTACTTTTCAAAAGTTTTAAAACCTTGCCCGTCTGCTGACTTTACGATAGAATAGAGATGAATCTACAGGAAAAGAGAAATGACATGATTACTAAAGAATTTGATACCATCGCTGCCATCTCGACTCCTCTCGGTGAGGGGGCGATCGGGATTGTCCGCTTGAGCGGGACAGACAGCTTTGCCATTGCGCAAAAGATCTTCAAAGGGAAAGATTTAAGCAAGGTAGCGAGCCACACGCTCAACTACGGCCATATCGTAGATCCAGATAAGAACGAGATTCTTGACGAAGTCATGGTGGGAGCCATGCGCTCGCCGAAGACCTTCACCCGTGAAGACATCATCGAGATCAATACCCACGGCGGGATTGCTGTGACTAACGAAATCTTGCAATTGGTCATCCGTGAAGGAGCTCGTTTGGCTGAACCTGGTGAATTTACCAAGCGGGCCTTTCTGAACGGTCGGGTCGATTTAACCCAGGCAGAAGCCGTCATGGATATTATCCGCGCCAAGACCGACAAGGCTATGAACATCGCCGTGAAGCAACTAGATGGTTCCCTGTCTGACCTCATCAACAACACGCGCCAAGAGATCCTCAATACCCTAGCCCAGGTCGAAGTCAATATCGACTATCCTGAGTACGATGATGTCGAAGAAGCAACCACTGAGATCATCCGTGAAAAGACCCGTGAATTTGAAGCCCTCTTGACCAACCTCCTCAAGACTGCCCGTCGCGGTAAGATCTTGCGTGAAGGGATCTCTACTGCTATCATCGGTCGACCAAACGTCGGCAAGTCCAGCCTCCTCAATAATCTTCTTCGCGAAGAAAAAGCTATCGTGACCGATATCGAAGGAACAACCCGTGACGTTATCGAAGAATACGTCAACATCAACGGTGTTCCCCTCAAACTAGTCGATACGGCCGGAATCCGTGAGACCGAAGACATCGTTGAGCAAATTGGTGTCGAACGGTCGAAAAAAGCCCTCAAGGAAGCTGATTTGGTCCTCCTCGTCCTCAATGCTAGCGAACCCTTGACCGACCAAGATCGCCAACTCCTTGAAATCTCTCAAGATAGCAACCGCATCATTCTCCTCAATAAGGTCGATCTCCCAGAGAAGATCGAAATCGACCAACTGCCGGAAGATCATATCAAGATTTCCGTTCTGAAAAACCAAAACATCGATCAAATTGAAGACCGGATCAACGCCCTCTTCTTCGAAAATGCTGGGCTGGTTGAGCAAGATGCGACGTATCTTTCTAATGCTCGTCACATCTCCCTTATCGAGAAAGCTGTTGAAAGCCTGCAAGCGGTCAACGAAGGCTTGGCCCTCGGTATGCCGGTAGACCTGCTTCAAGTCGACCTCACTCGCACCTGGGAAATTCTCGGAGAAATCACAGGGGATGCTGCTCCAGATGAGCTCATTACCCAACTCTTCAGCCAGTTCTGTCTTGGTAAATAACAAAAATGCGTATGTGTGCAAACATACGCATTCTTTTTTTGTTTTTATTTTCCTTGTTCTAATCGCTCGACGGTTTGATAAGCTTGGTAGATCAAGAAGAGCCCAGTAGCATTCAAGACTGGAATCGCAATCGGCAACTCGGTCACGATTTGTGAGAAGGGTGAATTTCCAACAAAATGGAGTCCAAACCCAGCTACTAAATAACCCCAGCCTGCTAGAGCTAGATCCTTGCGTCCTCTGCTAGCTTGGACAATCAAGTAGAAACCGAGCATGACAAGGCCTGTGTAGACCCAGTGAGACATGGGCGCATTGGCTACACGACCGAGAATCCCTGACACCGTGTAAGAAAAGCCATCTGGCAGATCCTGACGGATATAGGCAAAGTCCTCCACGATCTGGAAGCCAAGCCCAGACGCAATAGCTAAGAGGAAGATCGACTTGATCCGACGGACACTGAATAAATAGAGAACAAAGAAGATGGGAATCAACTTAAAGGGTTCCTCAAAGAGTGGCGCAGCGATGGCACTCTCGTACTGGTTCCAAAATTCGCTATTTGGAGCGATAGCTTGAATCATGTCATGGAAATAGGTATTAGCAAAGCTAGATAACCAACCAGCAACAAAGCCCCCACCTAGTAGAGAAAAAAGCACCGGTACCCAAGACAACTTCCACTTCTTGGCGAAATGAAAGAGGGCCCAGACAGCAGGAATCGCATAGACCAAAAGGATGAGGGTTGAAAGCCCCACAATCCCGTACTGGCTACCAGACATCCAGCCTTCCGTCAGTGACTGGGTCTCATAAGCCAGCCCAATCGCTAGCAAGAGTATATAGAGAAACAAAATCGATTTGCGTTTCATAAAAGACCTTTCTATAGTGAAATGAAAAAGGCTGGAAGCCCAGTCTTTTCCGAGTACTATCATTGTAACAGGATCAGCTTAAAAAAACAATAAACTGAGCTCTCAAATCTAGCTCTTACTTCAGTACTGCAAGAATCTGGCGAATCATGTCTGGATCCCCATCTGGCAATGTCACCGTTTCAGCATGGTCCAAGATCCCTTGGGTAAATTGCGTCATAAACTCTTCACTATTGAGTTCATCTGCAGACTGTTGCCAGTGGCTCGGTACAGGGTAGATAGTGACTGTCCCATCACCGTTGGATGCATAAGTCACATGACCTTCTGCAGAAATTGGTGTAAACAACTGACGAACATCTTTAGGATAGTCAACTCCTAGCCCACCAAAGTAAATCTTTGTACCAGCACTCTTTTCATTAATACTCAATTCTGTCGGTACAGACTTGATCACATAAGCCCAGACACGCGCAGCTTCAACCTGAGCATCGGTGTAGCCTGGATAATCATTTTGATCCGCCTTCTTCGAAGACTTGACCTCGCTATCCGAGCGAGTATTCCACTTCTTAGCCTTACTCGTCTTAGACGTACTACTGCTATCGTCTGTATCTACTTGCTCCCGATCTTTCGGTTGCTCTTTCTTGCGATAGTAGAAATTATCATCATCACCATAAGCCGGTGACTGACCAGCCCAGATCCGATCCTTAGACTTATCCGAAGCATCGTCTTTGCTCGCTTTCTGACCTTTTGGAAGGAGCAAGAGACCGTAGCCTCCAACACCTGACTTGGCACTGACCGTCATCTCAGCGATCTGGTCCTTTTGCTTAAAGCTCGATCCATTTAGTTCAACATCCTCACTAACCAAGCCCATGTCATCAAAGACCAGCTCATTGCCACGACCATCGATCCAAGTTCCTTGTATACTCGAGTAGTCCTTAGCCTTGATGGCTTTTAAGTCCATACCAGACTGTTTCTTTTCTGAAGTGCTAGTCTGCTTGGTATGCGAACTCTTGGGCATCACCGTCCTCTGAGGACGACCACACGAAGCCAAGACTAAAGCAGAAAGCACAATCACAAAACCTTTTTTCATATCAATTTCCCTTCACATACCTACTATTTTAGAAAAATAAGAAAGGAGAGTCAAAGAAAAAGCGGAGAGGGGAAATAAATTAATGCCATAAAAGTCTGTAAAATTATTATTTGAATTTCTAAAGAAAAAGAAGCTAAATGTAACGAGCTTCTAGACCATCATTTTTTGTTTTTCTTGTTTTGAGATCATTCGAAAGAACACAGCTCTAAAACTAGGAAACATTGATACTATCAACCAACACATCTCATTTAGACAGCTTCCCTTATCTTTTTTTGTATTCTTCAAAACTATATCTTAAACAAATTATTTAATCTTTCTAACTCTGATACATTCATATATACTTCTACTCCAGTAACTACCCCCTTACTATAAATAATTCCACAAGAAAACACAATCCTCTTCTCACTCAAAATATTTGACAATATTACAAATGATTCCAAAACATAATCCTCTATAGTAATAAAACAATTATTTTCATCTTTAAAAAACTCTATAAATCCAATATCCTTACACCTATCACCCAAATGAAACCTAAGTGATTTTAAATAATAATCAAAAAACACATCACTTTCCATAGAAAACCCCTTAATTTTTAAAATATTCTGTTATATCATACAAAAAATAAGTTTTGGGACCATTCGAAACAACACGGCTCTAAAACACCGTGACATCTTGAAGAAAGCAACTGTCAGTTTTGGGACCATTCGAAACAACACGGCTCTAAAACAGGACAAAGAAGCAGATAACCATACCAAAAGTTTTGGGACCATTCGAAACAACACGGCTCTAAAACTCCTTGACCAGATTCAAGCAGTTCGATCATGTTTTGGGACCATTCGAAACAACACGGCTCTAAAACTCGGGCTTGATACTGTACCCGTCTTCTATGGTTTTGGGACCATTCGAAACAACACGGCTCTAAAACGACCTCAGATTCTTCCTCTCAGCACTCTATGTTTTGGGACCATTCGAAACAACACGGCTCTAAAACGCTTACTGGACAGGCTGAGTTTCAAGCTCTGTTTTGGGACCATTCGAAACAACACGGCTCTAAAACCAATTGTGGTAAGCTCTTCTTTGACACCAGGTTTTGGGACCATTCGAAACAACACGGCTCTAAAACACAGAGTCGAACAAACTCTACGAACGTATCGTTTTGGGACCATTCGAAACAACACGGCTCTAAAACATGATAAGCCCATGCTCTGGATACCCCTAAGTTTTGGGACCATTCGAAACAACACGGCTCTAAAACACTTGTGTATTCTGTGATCGCTTCTGCGAGGTTTTGGGACCATTCGAAACAACACGGCTCTAAAACGCTGGCTGACTCCCGTCGCTTTCCAAAGTGGTTTTGGGACCATTCGAAACAACACGGCTCTAAAACGGGGGCGATATCACCAAGGAGAGCGAAGAAGTTTTGGGACCATTCGAAACAACACGGCTCTAAAACGGATCTTCGCGAGTTGGCGAAGAGTGCAAAGTTTTGGGACCATTCGAAACAACACGGCTCTAAAACACGGGACATGACCGAGTAGATACAACCTTAGTTTTGGGACCATTCGAAACAACACGGCTCTAAAACACAGCGTATTGACCACAAGCGCGAGCGTGAGGTTTTGGGACCATTCGAAACAACACGGCTCTAAAACAACAAACCAAGAGCTAAATACCTTTATCGGTTTTGGGACCATTCGAAACAACACGGCTCTAAAACCTCGTAGAATAATTTTTCTTTCGAAATTTCGTAATCGCGCCATTCGTCCTAGCTAGACTTCAGTCCATCTGAATCCCTTCATTACTGCTATTATAGCATATTTTCAGCATTTAAGAAATAATCTTTATCTAGTATAAATTGTGGAAAATTATAAACTTGCCTTGGTTCTATAAATAAGACAGATAATTGATTTAAACTAATATATTCTATTAAACTTTCAATTTCTTTCTCTGATAAGTAAGCACCGACATTTATAAAAACAAGGAGTCTCTTTTTTGATAAATATTTAAAAACTTGCATAATTTCCATGCACTTTTCAAATATAGTATCACTCAGTGTCTCCACTTTAACTCCTAATGCTTCGATCAATTCTAGTATAGTGATTTCATCATATTCTAGATCCAATTCATTCTCCAAACACTCATAAGCTAATAATTCAGTGATCGTCACGACTAATTTCTCTATCATTGACTTCACTTCTGGTTTTTCATTCAATTGATTTTCTAAATCCGCATGAATCAATTTTAGCATGGAAGTGGAATTTAAATTATATCCTAAAATATCAGTTATTACCAGAAGCTCGGATTCTTTTAATGATGTCAGACGAGAGTCGAATATCTTTAAATCACTATCACCATTGTATTGATAAAATTGTTTCACAAGGTCTGAAAATACTTGCTGATCTTCAAGGGCTAAGAAGGTAGCATTTGTTATTGTTATTGCCTCATCTAATATAGGGAAATTAATCTTCATCTGAAAATTCCTCTCCTAAAAATACTAAACGTGAATCTGAATTTGCTACACTTGTATCTCTTTCACCACATAAATATATCATACGGGAAAACTGTTTCTCTGTAACTGTCAGCAATGTAATACTCCCTTTTTTAGGGTTATGGTTTTTTAATCGTTCAATCATTGCATTATTTGCTGAATTATTTAGCAACAACTTGCTATAAATGGAAAACTGATGCATGATAAATCCTTCATCAATCAGAAATTGCCTAAATTTACGGTAGGCTTTCTTCTCCTCTGCTGTTTCAACTGGCATATCAAACATTAAAATCATTCGCATATATCGATAACTCATACCCTAAACTCAGGAACTCCTTTCTCAGGATTATTTAATGACTGAATGACTTTCTTCGTATAATCACTGACAATATTCGTTAAGTACATTTCTTTATCATTGTATTGAAAAGTATCTGAAAATATCGAGAATAATTCTCTTTTGATCTTTACAAATTCTGAGCCTCTATTTTCATATACAATACGATCAATAATTGGTCGAAACGGCTCCATAATATCACTTGCGAGGTTAAATTGATTAAACTGATTCGCATGCTTCAATCCTAGCTGTGTCATACAGCCTGATAACGCAATCTCACGCGCAAACATGCTCATTAATAAAGTATACCCATAATCCAATGCAGCATTAATATCATTATCTTGCTCACGACTAAAATCATTCCCAAATAAGGTATTAAAATAGATTCGAGCAGCATGTCCTTCTCGATTATTTGGATCAAAAATTTCTAACCCGTCATATAACTTGATGATTGATTGTGATTTTTCATAAAAACCACAACTTCCTAAATACATTGCTTGATTCAATATCTTTTGAGAAATGATACTTGTCCAAACAAAACCTTTAGTTTCTTCATCCCAAGAGATCTGTTTAGTTAATTGTAAACTTGAATCATGGCGTCCATAATAAGGCATTAAATGGGCAGTTGGAAGTCTTTTATCATCACAAAAGATCACTAACACATTCTCATCAATAAGTCGTTTTACAAGCATGGTTGACAAGACTATATCAGTTGTTTCAAGAAGTAAGATATCAATCTCGGACAGATGGATTAATTCTGTCCGAGAGGCATCTTTAAAAATTAAATGATTGTTTTTATAGGTTAATTTTGAATGAGTGTTTACTACTACTGTACGCCAGCCCATCACTCTTCTCCTAATTTGCTCAAGTCGATCCGAATTTCATAAAGTCCTGTGATAGATTGATGGATGAGGGTGGCGTTGAAACAAGAAGACACAGATTGATAACGTACATTTGATTGACTAATATCAACACCCAGGAATTTAAATGCTCCTGGAGCTCCGAATGAAATCAGTTTTAAAAGTGAGATAAAGGATTCGCTTAACTGATAAATATCTTTATCGGTTTGGTCAAACGCTTGTTGTAATAATGATTCAACATTTGGTTTTTGGATGTATCTTTTAGATAAAGAAATGATTGTTGTTAGTAGTTCTTTAAATTCATCTTGATGTGCTTCAACATACTGTTTATGAATTGGTTCACTAATTTTATTAATTTGTTGTGCATGGTAAAGCAAAGCAGTGAGGTGATAAGGTAAAATCAATTCATTTCCCTTTTGCAACTCAATAGAGCTTGCTAATAATCTTCGCTGTCCATTATCAAACTCGAAGAGACTATACTTAGGCAATTTTATAATATGATTGGAATTGATATTTTTAAAACCACATTCTTCAAGGTAGGCAATTGGATCTGCTTCATATTTCTTTTTATCTTGAATGGTTATTCCAACCATCTCTTTAATTCTCTTTAAATTTTTAGCCTTTCCCTTTTCAATATCTGCTACAACAAGAACTGAATAAGCGATTGTAGGTCTTGCATAGCCACCATACTTTTCAGGCGATAAATCGGATTTGATAGGGATAAGTTTACTTGCGTCAACTACTTTTTTCTTGGACACAATATTGTTATCAAACAGACCACCATTTTGTCCGACGGTTTGTTCTTCTGTCTTCTTCACAATATTCACCTGTGGATAGGAAAGTACTTTTTTGATTGTTGCAAAATCTTTTTCCTTGTTCCAAGCGATTTCTCCAGTATCTTTGGAGTATTCAATATTTTCTCTTTTTATGGTGGTTCCGTCTGCGTAATGTACCTCTTCTTTAAAGAAGTTCAACAAGTTTGAGTAGAAGAAATATTTTTCAGTTGCTTTTTCAACTTCTTTGGGATCCTTGGTTCTTGAGATGTAGCGCTTAAGATCGTACTTTGGATAGTCACCATAAACGAATTCAGGCTCTAGTTTAGGATATTTCTTGAGGATAGCCTTAGCCACTACTGCATTCAAGTAGGCATCATGTGCGTGGTGGTAGTCATTGATTTCCCGCACCTTGTATAACCTAAATTCTTTACGGAAGTTGGAAACTAGATTGGATTTCAAAGTGATGATTTTGACGGTACGATTCTTCTTATCCTTCTCATTCACTTCTGTATTATAGCGAGTATCCAAAATCTGAGCAACATGTTTTGTAATCTGTCGTGTTTCAACTAGTTGGCGTTTGATAAAGCCAACCTTATCTCTCTCATCTAGTCCGCCACGTTCGGCTTTGGTTAAATTATTAAATTTACGTTCTGAAATCAATTTGGAATCTAACAATTGTTGCCAAAAAGCTTTTCTTTTTTGAACTACTTCTAAGCTTGGAACATTATCGGATTTCCCACGATTATCCTTTGAACTAGTCAAGACACGGTTATCAAGAGAATCATCCTTGATAAAGGCCTGTGGGATGATATGGTCAATGTCGTAGTTGCTCAGTTGGTTTATATCAAGAGCTTCCCCAGTGTACATATCCTTCCCATTTTGGAGATAGTAAAGGTAGAGACGGTCATTTTGAAGTTGAACATTATCTGTTGGATTTTCTTTTAATATATTTGAATCAAGTCCAGATGCTAAATTTTTTAATGAATCCTCAATGCGTTTATATCTTTGTTGAGAATTCTTTTTACCTTTAGCAGTTGTCTGGTTTTCTCGTGCCATTTCAATCACAATTGATTCAGGAGCATAGCCCATAACCTTGACAAGCTCATCAACGATCTTGATACTTTGTAAAATTCCTTTTTTGATAGCAGGACTTCCTGGAAGTTCTTTGACAACTTGCTTTACATCATCTGTCTTACCAACCACTTGTGCTTTTTGGATAGCATCTTTGAAGGAAAGACCGTCATCATTGATTATCTGCATAAAATTACGATTGCTGTAGCCATCATCAATCAGATAATCAAGGATTGTTTTCCCAGTTTGTTTATCACGAATGCCGTTAATCAACTTAGCAGAGAGTTTTCCCCAACCAGTATAGTGTCGACGAGTTAGTGCCTTGATTACTTTTTCATCAAAGAGAGAGTCATACTGAGCAAGTCGTTTCTTAATCATCTCACGATCTTCAAAGATAGTGAGCGTGTGGACGATATTTTCAAGAATTGCTTCATTTTTAGGATCATCCATAAATTCTTTATCTCTGATAATTTTTAGTAAATCATGATAAGTGGATAGACTTGCATTAAATTGTTTTTCAATTCCTTTAAGTTCGATTCCATCGTAGCCATCAACATTGTGTAGATAATGAATGATGTCTTTTTCAGTTACTTTTCTTTTCTCTTTGAATAATTGATTGACAATTTTCTTCTTCTGTCCACTATCAAGAAATTGATAGTCTTTCATCCCTTCAGCAATGTATTTCACCTTTGTCAACTCATTATAAACTATAAAAGTTTCGTACAGAAGACTATGTTTAGGAAGTACTTTTTCTTCCGGCAAATACAGGTCATAGTTGGTCATTCTGTGGATGAAGTCTTCCGCAGAGCTTACTTTATCAACCATCTCTTCAAAATTCCAAGGTCTAATTGATTCGTCAGAATTTCGAGTCAGCCAAGCAAAATCACGATTACCGCGAGCTAGTGGGCCAACATAATAAGGAATACGAAATGTTAGGATCTGTTCAATTTTATCTTTGTTCTCCTTTAAGAATGGATAATATTCTCCTTGGTGACGGAGAATGGCATTCATTTCTTGAAGATGAATTTGATGAGGAATAGAACCATTATCGAAAGTACGTTGTTTTCTCAAAAAATCTTCACGTTCAATTTTTTCAAGGAAATAGTTTGCTCCTTCAAACTTAGAGATGAGATTTTTGATATATTTGTAAAATCCTTCTTGAGTAGTTTTACCATCAATATAACCTGCATATCCATCCTTAGAATCATCAGAAAAAACTTCAGTATATTTTTCTGGAAGATTTCTTCTTATGAATTGTTTTAATGCTGAAAGATCATTTTGATGATTATCATAACGTTCTATCATAGAGGCAGATAGAGGTGCCTTGGTTGCAGGATCTTTAACAGATAATATCCCTGCTAATAGTATGGCATCATAGAGTTTTTTAGCCACTACAAAAAGATCAGCGTAATCATCGCCAATTTGCCCCAACAAACTTTCCAAATCCTCATCATAAGTATCCTTAGAAAATTGTAATGGAGCCTTTTCTTCTAAGTCGAAATATTTCTTAAAATCAGCTTGATTCCCAACAATTAATTTTAAAAACTCAGAAAATAATCCCGTTGATTTTTCATCAGGAAATAGTTTTAGGACACGATCTCTTTTAGCAGATTTACTAATCTTATCGGTAAAAATTCCTTCTACCTGTGCATTTTCTTTGCAAAGTGAACTTTCTTCAAAAGTGTTATCATAAACACTAGCAAATTCGTTAAAGATTTTTTGAATATCATTATTTTTAATATCGAATGTGTCTTCATACAAGAAATGTCCACGATATTTAATGATATGTGCCAAAGCTAAATAGATTAAACGCAAATCAGCTTTCTCTTTCGAATCTGCAAGACTCTTTCTCAAATGATAAATGGTTGGAAACTGTTTATGATACTCTTTCTCTTCCTCTAAAGTTCCAAAAATTGGATACTTACTTCCTCTCTTATCTTCAGGAACTAGGAATGAATCATCTAAGCGATGGAAAAAACTCTCATCCACTTTATTCATTTCTGTAGCAAATATTTCCTGCAAATACAAAATTCTATTCCGACGTCTTGTATATCGACGTCTGGCAGTTCTTTTTAACCGACGATCTGCAGCAGTATTTCCTGCATCAAAAAGGAGTGCTCCGATTAAATTTTTCTTAATAGTCGTCTTATTAGTATTTCCAAGCACCTTCATTTTTTTAGCAGGAACCTTATAATCATCTGTGATAACTGCCCAGCCTACGCTATTTGTACCGATATCTAAGCCAATTGAATATGGTTTTTTCATAATTTTCTCCTTTATGTCTTGCATTTGCGATGATAAAGTTGTAGAATAATGGTGTTGGGGTTATTCGAAACAACACAGCAAGTTAAAATAAGGCTTTGTCCGTATCCAACTTGAAAAAAGTGTGCACCGATTCGGTGCTTTTTTTGTGCTTTTTTTCCTATCCCTAATCAGTCATTATATTAACTACATTTTACTCCTTACTTCCTCAAAAATCAATTCATTACATGGAGATATTCCTTCTTTTCTTGACTTTACATTTACACACAAAAAGGAACTCGCATTCACGAGTTCCTTTTTCTTTATGTCCCCTGCCGGAATCGAACCAGCAACTACTCCTTAGGAGGGAGTTGTTATATCCATTGAACTAAGGGGACGGATAAAAAAAGAAGCGAGATTACTCCCGCCTCCTTGTTCGTCTTAACGACGGATTTCTTTAATACGAGCTGCTTTACCTTGCAATGCACGAAGGTAGTACAATTTCGCACGACGTACTTTACCGTAACGTACAACTTCAATCTTGTCTACACGTGGAGTGTGTACTGGGAATGTACGTTCAACACCGACACCGTTAGAGATTTTACGAACAGTGTACATTTCAGTGTGTCCTTGACCTTTACGAGCGATAACAACGCCTTCAAAGATCTGGATACGTTCACGAGATCCTTCGACAACTTTCGCGTGTACACGAACAGTGTCACCAGGACGGAATGCAGGGATATCAGTACGAAGTTGACCTTCTGTCAAACTTTGGATTAATGGATTCATTTTATTCTCCTATCTTCGTCAATCTTGAGGGACCTCCCTCAGCGGATAAACTGTATTTTTGTGCTTCCATTACGCACAGAAACTATCATATCAGATAATTTCAGGTTTGTAAAGCTCTTTTCTCTACTTTTTTGAAACTTTTTGGCCGGAATAAATGCTCCACTCTTTTGGTAGGCAATAGGCGATGGCGCAGGCGATCACAAAGAAAGGAAGATTGGCATAGCCAAAGACTTCTCCTCCGATCAAGATCGGTGCGAGCAAGGTCGTTGTCGCACTGCCAAAGACACTGGCATAACCGATAGCAGCCACCACTAAGACGGGTAAGCCCAGCAGAGGAGCGAGAAAGACGCCAAGTGTAGCTCCGATCGCAAAGAGCGGTGTTACTTCTCCTCCTTGGTATCCAGCAGAGATGGTCACTACGGTAAAGAGGAGCTTGAGGATCCAGTCATAAGGCTGCGCAGTCCCTTGATGAAAGGCTACATCAATCAGATTAGTACCGAGTCCGCTATAAGAGCCGACCTTGGTCAGCTTGAGAGTCAAGAGGACCAAGCTGAGTCCAGCCCCAATGACCGCGATTCGAATATACGGATTAGGCAGTTCTTTCGCGACTGTTTTTTTCAACCATGAAAGGCTAACTGCAAAGAGCTTCCCAGCCAGGCCAAAAGCTAGACCAAGAAGAGCAATTTTGATCAAGGTCTCTGGTGTCCAGCTCAGCGTTTCCTTGAGTGGCACAGCAAACTTCTCCAAGCCAAGAGCATGAGAGGTAAAGCTCGCCACGATCGAGGCGATAAGCGCTGGATAGAGAGCAATCAACTGCAACTCCCCAACTGTCAAGACTTCCAGGGCAAAGAAGGTTGCTGCCAGTGGCGTCTGAAAGAGGCCCGCAAAACCAGCTGCCATCCCTGTCATGAGAAAGATACGCGAAGCATCGGCTATCTTGATATGACGGGCAAAACGATGCGAAAGGGTCGCTCCAATCTGGACAGCCACGCCTTCCCGACCGACCGAACCACCAAAGAGGTGGCTCATCCATGTCGTCAGCATGATCAAAGGCACCAAAACCAAGGGGATTTTCTCCTCACGCGCATGCCCGACATCAAAGATCAATCCCATCCCTTTTGAAGTCTTCCCACCAAAACGTTTATAAAGATAAACGATGACAAGCCCTGCTAAAGCCAGGAAAAGAATCAAGGGCCAATGCTGGCTTCGGAAATCCCCGATCATAAGCAATCCTTGACCAAAAATCATGTCAATGGCACCGACCAAGAGACCGATGAAGAGGGCCATAATAGTCAGCACTAGATACTGTTGTGCTTTTTGCTTGATAGATAGACTAGTCACGCGCCCTCACCTCCTCTTGGAAGTCTCTCGAGCGCTTCATCATATCTTGAAACTGAGCTTGAATAGTCGCACGATACTGCTCATCCGTCACAAGAGATCCGACTTTCTCAAGCACCTCTCTTTCCCTTCCCTGGTCGAGCACAGGTAGGCCCTGCTGCTCCTTATACTCTATAATCTGACCGACACAAACCATCCGTTTTTCCAGCAAGGCTACAAGCTCTTGATCGATCTGGTCAATGTCCTTACGAATCTGATGTAAATCCATGTGTCTCCTCTTTATTTTGGATATAAATCGAGGCTGTAATCCATCGATCCAGCCTCTTTGTCATTAATTTGCTTTGGCTACGAGTTCTTCTGCAAAGGCCTCTAATTTTTCAATGTCTTCGTCTTCTGCAGACAAATCAACTTTGACATTTTCAGAACCTTTTTCAGCACCCGTAGCAGCGAAGCAACGGTCGAAATCATCAACTGCTTTACAGAATTCATCGTAGAAGGTATCCCCTGATCCTACAACACCGTAAAGTTTGCCTTTAAGATCAAGGCCAGCCAAATCTTCGTAGAAATCTTGGATCTCATCTGGAAGCTCTCCATCGCCGTAGGTATAGGTCGCTACCACCGCGATATCTGCATCAAGGAAGTCCTCCGCATCCACAGTTGTACATTCATCCACATCTACTTCGACACCAAGATCACGGAATTTATCCGCTACGATATCGGCGATTTCTTCAGTATTTCCAGTCATACTAGCAAAAACAATTTTCGCTACAGTCATAATTTCCTCCCAAAATCTATTTTCCGTATTATACCATTTTTTCAAGCATTTTGCACGAAACCTTTCCCGAGAAGATGAAAGTAGGGATACGTTTCAAGAAATTGGACCGATTGAATCTAATCACCCTCGTTTTCTTTTTGAATTTCTTTAATCGTCCAATATTATCCGTTTTTCTTCTCCAACTCGTATTCCTCTTTAATATCTTTGATACGCTGGATTTCTTCGTCTAATTTTTTATTAAATTCAGATTCAGTCTTATATGGATAGGAAAAACGGCTCCAGGTATACCATTTCAGCCCATCTTTTCCTTTAAAATACCATTCAAGTTTGACTGGCAAGTAATCACGATTATAGATGATTCGCACTTTGGAAAATTGATTCTTTTTATTTAAAACTTTGGCTTCAAAATCAGGTGTCTTACCTTCCTTCACTAGAGATTTAGTAATCAACGATTTCGGATCTCGCTCAATGATAAAGTTTGAGTTCTCGATCTCATCTTTTGAAACCTTTAAATTCAGAATTGCGGAAGTAATATTTCGGTATAAGTCTCTATGATACCTATCGGATGGTTTTTCATCCGAATAACTGCCATATTTTTTCCCATTTTTTACTACTACTTGAGTTATACTATAAAAATTATTGCTCCTCAAATCATAGCCATTCTCAAAATTAAATCGATAAGAATTTTCATATTCCGCACTATCCACAACAATAAACCGCTGTTGTTCTAATATCGATTTTGAATCTTCTTGAATCTTACCTCTTTGAACAACTATGAAAATTCCAGCAACAACTACAAGAATCAAAGCAACTAGAAAAACTTTGAAATTGAATCGCTTCTTTTTAATTTCTATCATCATCTCTCTCATTCTAACAAAATATCTATCCAATGTAAAACCGCTTCCACTGCCCCTACATAGTGATAAACGCTTGCTGGATGGGCCTTTTTTATGTTAAAATTGACAGAGAAAATGAGGTATTGTATGAACGTAATGAATGACATTCTTGAAAAGATTCAAGCTTATGACACGATTATTATCCACCGTCATCAAAATCCGGATCCGGATGCGATTGGTAGCCAAGTAGGCTTGCGGGATCTTCTGCGTGCGCACTTCCCACAAAAGCGGGTCTTGGCAACTGGCTATGATGAGCCGACCTTGACTTGGCTTTCCGAGATGGACGAGGTCAAGGATGAGGATTATGAGGGGGCTTTGGTGATCGTTTGTGACACGGCCAATACTCCCCGCATCGATGATAAGCGCTATACGACGGGGGATTTCCTGATCAAGATCGACCACCATCCAAATGACGATGCATATGGCGATCTGCTCTGGGTTGATACAGACTCAAGCTCTACCAGCGAGTTGATTACACTGTTTGCCAAAGAATTGGATCTCGAACTCCCGGTTAGTGCTGCCCGTCTCCTCTATGCAGGGATTGTCGGCGATACAGGTCGTTTCCTTTATCCGGCCACTTCGACGCGAACCTTTGAGATCGCTGCAACCCTTCGAAGCATTCCCTTTGATTTTACAGCCCTTGCTCGTCAGATGGATACGATCAATCTCAAGACGGCTAAGCTTCAAGGCTATGTCTACGACCATCTAGAGATCGATGAATATGGCGCTGCGCGTGTGACCCTGACACAAGAGCTCTTGAAGAAATTTGATCTACGTGATTCTGAGACTGCTGCCATTGTTGGAGCTCCTGGACGCATCGATACCGTGTCTGTTTGGGCTATTTTTGTCGAGCAGGTAGACGGTCACTTCCGTGTCCGGATGCGGAGCAAACGAAAAGTAATTAACGAAATCGCCAAACGCCATAATGGTGGGGGCCATCCACTAGCGAGTGGGGCTAACTCCTACTCTCTTGAAGAAAATGACCAAATCTACCAAGAGTTACAAGAAGTGGCTCGCACAAACGAAGGCTGAGAACCGATTCTCAGCCTTTTTATCTTGGTCATGGGGTTTTCATTTGATCTTTCTTATGGTAAAATAAAGCTAATAAAATTTTTAAGGAGACTTTTTATGGAATAAAATCGTTTGTTTATCGTTATCTCTGCTGCGGTAGCGATTCTTGGTACTTTCTTACCATGGTACACTGTCTTTGGAGCTATCAGTTTTTCTGGGGTTCAAACTAGTGGATGGATTGTAATTATCTTCTCTGTTGCCTCTATCATCCTTGCCTGCTTGAATAACATCAATACTCCTTTAAATAAAACTTTTTCAACTATCATCATTGTTGCTGGTTTTATTTCTACATTGGTTTCATTGCTTGCAACCTTCAACGGAAGTAAGTACGCTTCTGAGTTAGGGGGATTGGTTTCTATTGGATTTGGTTTGATCCTCACTTTAATTGCAAGCATCGCTATTGTTGTGACTGGTCTCTTGGCAATGTCTGGTGGTAAAATCACTAAAGGAACCTTCGAAGAACTTGCTGAATCAGGTAAAGGATTTGCCCAATCTGTTGGACGTGTGACAACTTCTACTGTAAAAACTGCTGTAGATGAAATCAAAAAAGAAACTCACGAACACACTGAGGGACAAGCTGATCAACCGGTTGAAGCACCAAAAGATCCAAATCAATCTGAACAATAATAATATCAGAATCACCTTGGCTTAGCCAGGGTGATTTTTTGACCATTATTTTAAATAAAATTAGTGAAAATACTTGTCAAGATCCTAGAAATTTGGTACACTAGCTAAGTAACAATCTATGGCTCGGAAAGAGACCATGGCAGAAAGGAAATATTGCAAAATGAAAAAAGATATCCATCCAGAATATCGCCCTGTTGTCTTCATGGACACTACTACTGGTTACAAGTTCGTCAGCGGTTCAACTAAGTACTCTAGCGAAACAGTTGAATTCGAAGGTGAAACTTATCCATTGATCCGTGTTGAAATTTCATCAGACTCACACCCATTCTACACTGGACGTCAAAAGTTCACTCAAGCAGATGGACGTGTGGATCGTTTCAACAAAAAATACGGTCTCAAATAAGAACCAACACAGAACCACTTCCCTTTCGGGAGTGGTTTTTTTGATCTCTGTTTCTTTTATTGTGAACGCACAAAATAAGAGGTTAGGATATTGATCCCAACCTCTTTTTTCATCTTAATGGAACTGCATCCCACCATCTACGATAATGGTTTGTCCTGTGATGTAGTTTGAATCAGGTCCAGCAAGGAAGCTGACCGCTGCTGCTACATCTTCTGGTTCTGAAAGACGTTTCAAAGTGATATCTTTAGCGAATGTTTGCATACCCCATTCGTCGTCCTTGCCCGCGTTCTTACCTACTTCATGAGCAATGTCAAACATCATTGGAGTCTTAACGATACCTGGTGCATACGCATTGACAGTGATTCCTGAATCAGCCAAGTCACGCGCCAAAGTCTGTGTGATACCACGAACTGCAAATTTAGTACCACCATAAACAGTCAAGTTTGGATTTCCGACAACACCTGCTTGTGAAGTTGCATTGATGATTTTTCCGCCATGGCCAAGCGCTTTGAATTGAGCTTGTGCAGCTTGAGCACCCCAAATCACGCCACCAACGTTAATAGCAAATGTACGTGTAAATTGTTCTTCTGTAATTGTATCAAGTGGTGTAGTTGGCGCAACACCTGCATTGTTTACGACAACATTCAAATCTCCAAAATGGTCAACAACCTTTTGGAAAGCTGCAGCCACTTCTTCTTTTTTAGATACATCAGCAACAACCGCAAAAGCATTTTCAGCCGATAACTCAGCAACTGCTTTTTCAGCTGTTTCAGCATTGTAGTCCAATACTCCAACCTTAAAGCCATCTTGCACCAAGCGTTTTGCGATTGCAAAACCGATTCCTTGACCAGCACCTGTGACAATAGCTACTTTAGACATATGATTCCTCCTTGGTATCAACGATACCAGCAAACGTTCCTATCAGAACAGCAAGGGTTGACAACTAGTTTTGATGGGGTCTATTATAAATTTCCGACAAAACTATGCTAACAGTATACTCCTTTGTGAAAAAAGTGTCAAACTCTGGCCTGTTATTTTTTAAAAAAAGTTTATTTATATGATATTTTTATTTAGTGATAAATGAACGAAAGCGTGAAATAGAGTAAAGCTTTTAGCCAAACAGATAACTGTTCTATTCTGTAAAAGCTACATAAAAAGCCTTCTTTCGAAGGCTTCTCTTAAACTATTCGTTTGATGGATCCCTTTAGTCATCAGATTCCGCAAATACTTGAGTGGCTTTGACTGCTTTCTTCCACCCCTTGTACAGCTCTTCCTTTCGGGATTCATTCATCTTGGGTTCAAAGATTTGGGCTGCTCCATGAAGAGATTTTAATTCTTCCAAGTCCTTCCAATAGCCTACGGTCAGACCTGCTAGGAAGGCTGCTCCTAAAGCCGTTGTTTCCAGGTTTTTCGCGCGGGCAATCGCAATCCCAAGAATATCTGCCTGAAACTGCATTAAGTAATCATTTTTCGCTGCCCCTCCGTCTACTTTTAAGACAGGGATAGGAGTTTTTGCATCTACCTGCATGGTGTCGATGATATCGCGTACTTGATAGGCAATGGATTGAAGGGTTGCTTTGATAAAGTCTTCCTTGGTCGTTCCCCGGGTAAGTCCGAAGACAGAACCACGCGCCTCTTGATTCCAATATGGTGCTCCAAGACCCGTAAAGGCAGGGACCACATAGATTTCATCCTGGTTCTGGGACTTCAAAGCATAGGCCTCAGATTCAGGTGAATTGTCTATCATACGCAGGCCATCACGGAGCCATTGAATGGCACTTCCAGCGATAAAGATAGATCCTTCAAGGGCGTAGTAGACCTTGCCATTGATCCCATAACCAATCGTCGTCAGCAAGTTGTTTTCTGACAACTGCATCTCCTCACCCGTATTCATGATGATGAAAGATCCAGTTCCATAAGTATTTTTGACCATACCAGGTTCAAAGGCTAATTGACCAAAGAGAGCAGCCTGCTGGTCCCCCGCCATCCCTGCAATCGGCACTTGTCCACCGTAGAAATGGAAAGGAGCTGTCTTGCCATAGATTTCAGAGTTTGAACGCACTTCAGGAAGCATGTCTTTAGGAATGTTGAGGATTTCCAAAATCTCATCGTCCCATTTCAGTTCCTTGATATTGTAAAGCATGGTACGGGCAGCATTGGAATAGTCTGTCACGTGGGCAGCTCCATCCGTCAGCTTCCAGACCAGCCAAGTATCAATGGTTCCAAAGAGCAATTCGCCCTTCTCCGCACGCTCTTGCGCCCCTTCTACATGGTCCAAAATCCAACGAACTTTAGTCGCTGAAAAGTAGGCATCGATAACTAGACCTGTCTTTTGATGGAAGGTTTCTACATAGCCTTGGTTTTTAAGTTCCTCAGCCAGTGGAGCAGTTTGCCGTGATTGCCAGACAATGGCATTGTAAATAGGAAGCCCCGTGTTCTTATCCCAAACAACTGTCGTTTCTCGCTGATTGGTAATGCCGATTGCCTCTATTTGATTGGGCTTGATGCCACTTTCGATAAAAACCTCAGCAATCACCGACTGCACCGAGTTCCAAATTTCATTGGCATTGTGCTCCACCCAACCAGCCTGCGGAAAAATCTGAGTGAATTCCTTTTGACTAGAGCTAACTTGCTCGCCTTTTTTATTAAAAATGATAGCCCGCGAACTAGTGGTTCCCTGGTCAATCGCCATGATGAAAGTTTCTTGAGACATAAACTGCCCTCCTAAATTAGGTACTTAAAAATCTTGTTCTTTCATAAACTAGTATACTCTATTTCATCTAGAATTTGTATCCATTTTTTTAAGAAAATCCGGTCTAACATTTTCCTACTACTTCTAACTTTGTCAGACCAAGCAAAAAGAGCCCTGAGGCTCTTTTAACTAGTAGTTCAAATGCTTATCAAGATCTGCCTTGATCTAACCGATTTAAGAACTCCATGGTCGGACTGTCTTGGTAAAATTCTTTGAGAGGAATCTTCTGATAGACCGCTATTTCGTCCGCAGTCACACCGTAACGAATTAATAGATCATAAATGCGATTTAAATCATGACGCAATTCATCCGTTATGAGGACATTATCGCTTGTTTCTTTTGTTTTCCAATAATAAGATGGCAGAACTTCCTTGGTTTCAATTAAAATAGTTTGCAACAAAGTCCCACCATGGCTGTCCTTCTGAGAAATATCAGCCCCAAGTTCCAACATTTTCTCAAAAACCTTGAAAGACCTGTCAGCCTTTTCCTTAGACGAATACATCTCATATTGGCCATTCCAGCGTTTGATCATGCGCCTACAGTCAAATACAGCTCGTCCACCCGCTGTTTGGAGGACCGGTTGACAAAATGGATTCAGCTCTGTCGGCTCTTCAATAAAGTTAAGATCTGCTCCTCTATCAATGAGTAAGTCTGCAATATCTAAATGTCCCGATTTGATAGCGACTTGAAGGAGCGACTGTCCCTGATCTCTTTTAGGTTTGTCACCCGAAACAGCATTGACTTCTTCAGGCTTTTTATCCAATATCTGACGGATAGCCTCTAGATCTCCTCTTCGCAACAACTGAAAGGTTTTTTGCATGGTCTTTCCCCCTTTCCCATAATTGATAAGAATGACACTGTGTTGATACTTTGATCCTATCTCTAGGTTCTTCGTTAAACTGATTATAGCATTTTATGGACTCTACATTGAAGTCCTAAAGGGTAAAGAAGACAGACTCCCACCGAAAGAGGTACAATTCTATTTCTCTGATTTTCGTATAGCCACTAGCCAAGAGGCTACTAGGATTTCGAAACTAACCAGAAGGATAATCTGAGTGAGTGAACTCTGAACCAGCATGAGAACAGCTAGACTATCGATCAGCATATGAGCGAGGATACAAGGAACAGCTCCTTTCGAGTACTCCCTAAGCGCTCCAAATAGGAAGGTATTCCCTAAGATCATCAGGTAAAAGATGAGATAGTTGGATGAACCTGCGGTAATCCAAGGGAGTTGATAAATAGGGATATGCCAGAGGAACCAGACAATGGAGAGAACCATCATTTTAGGTATAAAGTGCTTACTAAAGGAAAGATGCTCTTGTAAAAACCAACGCCAACCGACTTCTTCCAGACCTCCATATAAAAAGGTCCAAGGAAAATAGAGGAGGAAGGGCAAGAGGGAGTTCCCAGTAAAGCGAACGTTCATAAGCAGGATGGAAATCCCATAATAGATGACGGGGATGAAGAAAGCTAGGATCCAAGATAGGGAACTTTCTTTTTGAAGAAAGACCTTTTTGAAAAATTCACCCAAGGAGTTGACTTCCCTCAACACCAGAGAAAAGACAGCCGCCACAATCAGGGGAATCAAGTTCATTAGGATAAACAGTAGTGAGGCCCCCATACTACTCCTATCTGGGAAAAACCAAAGGATCACTTGCCCCACTATAAAAGTAGCAAAGAGGGCAGACAGTGCATACCAACTAGCGACTGATTGTTTTGAAATAAATTTGCTCATTTTTCTTCCTTTACAGTTACATACTTCTTTCTTGCAATCATGATTACTAAACTAATAATAAGAATTTTACTGACTAGAGATAGCCATACCTCTTCATTCACTAGAATCTGAGACAAGGAATTGATACAGGCATGGGTCATGACACAGAGCCATAAATTTTGCGTTTTATGATACAAGGCCGATAAGATAAAGCAGTTAGTTAGCAGACCTACTAGAAACGGAAACAAATGAATGACAGCTAAAGAACCGTCGATATAAAAGTATAGTAGATGCCAACTAGACCAAGCTAAAAAGGTGATCAAAGTAGCTGAAAAATAAGGTATTTTTTCCTCCAAAGTTGGTTGAAAGAAATAACGCCAGCCAATTTCTTCAATCCCACCGAAAAGAAGAGCCTTAAAAAAGAGTACTACTGGCAAGACCAACGATTGAGTGGTGATCTTACCACCTAAGATAAATGGGAAAAAGTCAAGCAACAAGAAAAAGAGCACTAAACAATAATTTGCCAAACTGTCTTTGACTTGAAAAAAATCTTTTAGAACTTGTTTGAAACTAGATTGATGGTAACTAATGCTTGCAAGACTGCCCCACAAAGCTGATGACAAGCCACCTAAAACAACAGCGATCATCCCCATTGGTGATGTAAAATCAACCTTGACTCCTCCTGCTCTTAAAAACCACACCAGAAGGCTGACTCCTAATACTTGACCAAAGGTCCCTATCAAATACATGGATAGGGCTTGCTTTCTACTCATTCGCGATTCCTTTTTCTTTCAATTAATTTCCAGCGCTATCTACCTTAAACCCATACTTGCCTGCATTTCGTTTGAGCTTCTCAACCAGAGCTTCATTCCGCTTACTTTTTCCAAAAAAGAAGGGAATAGTCTTTCCATTTCTGAGTTCGATATAGAAAGCATAGCGAGCCCCACCACCAGATCGTCCACGAAAAATTGCATAGGTGATTTGCTTGATCTCTTTCAGTGGGATGCTGCGACGACTAAAACACAGAGCGACATGGATATAGAAGATTCCACGGCTAATATGGAAAGGGGCAAAGAAGGGACCTCCACTACGTCTCACAATTGCCCTTCTTCTAATGAAAAGGAAAACAGTGAAAAAGAGCAAGAAAACGAGCACATATAGAATCGGAGCATACTCCATTATCTTTCTAAATTCTAACACGCTGTCCTTCATCCTCTACTTCATCTCAACCCATTTTTCATTATCCATGATAAAGGGCTTAGCTAGACCTTCGCCTGTGTAGTCTTGGTATTTGGTCTCCAAGTATTTGTAGACATCTTCCTTAGTCGCAAACTTGATGGCTTGATAGGGCTCTTCAAAGGTTAGCTTTTCAACAAAGAGATAGCCGTCCTTGGCAGGAACCAAGACACCGACGTGACCGACAAAAAGGGCATTGCCATCTAAGTTATCATGAACAATAACGGAAAGCATGCGCGCATTTTCATTGAACTTGAAATGAGCAAAATACTCTTCCATCTTCTTGGCATGTACCCTGACATCCGTTGTCGCCTCTGTCGGAACCCGTGAATACAGAATGTTAAAGGCTTCCTTGTCTGCCTCATCGAAGATCTTCCCTTTGTCAATGGCATCATTGTCCACAAATAAAAGTTCACTATCCGCTTTCATCTTAGGAATCTCGATACGATTCTTCAGAAGAGTATAGCTATTGATCCGGCAGTTGGTCCCGACGAAATCGCCCTTTTTCTTGGTCCACAAGTCACTGATCTTCTCAACATTGTAGTCTGTTTTCTTGAAGGTGCTGAAGTCACCTGTCAAGCCGACCGAGCCGACAATGCTATCGTAATCTGTTACCAGACCCAAAAACTTGTCTACACTGTCCTGATCCAAATAAGCAGACAAGAGAGTCCGCACTTCTTCGACACTCGCCTTGCTGTTGAGGTTGCTGTAGGTGCCCTTGTAGTGCTCCTTATCTGAACTAGATTTCTGCACAGTGGAACTTTCCTGTTTTTCCTTGGATTGCTTTTGGTTGCTCCCACAAGCCGCTAAAGCAAAGATCGCCAAGACGCAGCTAGTAAGAAGCATGATTTTTTTAGATGGTTTCATAAAATGGTTCCTTCTAATAATTGTTGTAAGAATCATCTATTTTAAAGTTTCTTTGCTTCATTATATCAATAAATAGATTGAAACAGAAAGAAAAAACATTTTACTTTTACACTGAGAATGCTAGCATTAAAATAGCTGCGGTGTTATTGACTGATGAAAAGTTGGCGATCTACTCTAATAAGAAAAAAGACAATATTAGAATTCTGGAATTCAGAAAACTAATATTATCTTTTTTATGTCAAACAAGCTTAATTTTTCAATAAAAACAATAGTATATGAAGATCATTCTTAATGAACAATAATATCTTCAGACTTTATAATATTTAATTCTTCATCAGAAATATCATTATATTGTGACAATCGATTCGCTTGGTTGGTAAAAGTCTTCTCAAAAAGATTTCTCATTTCCCTACCATTTGCAAAGTTCTCACTTTTTTCATTACTTAATTTGCTAAGGTATTGTGTTAAATAATCCCTTGCGTCACTAGACAATCTCATATCATTTAATTTACAGAACAACTCAAAAATATCTAGAAGTTCATTTGGTGAATAATCTTCAAATGTAATACTTTTATTGAATCGAGATTTTAAACCTGGATTTGATTCTAAAAATCTATTCATGGGCTCTGAATAACCCGCAACAATTACAACAAAATCTTCACGCTGGTCCTCCATGGCTTTTAAAAGTGTATCAATAGATTCTTGTCCAAAATCATTTTCTCCTTTAGCCAAAGTATAGGCTTCATCAATAAATAGTACTCCTCCCATAGCTTCATTAATTTTCTCCTGAGTCTTAATTGCAGTTTGTCCAACATATCCTGCTACTAAACCAGATCTATCAACTTCAACTAATTGTCCTTTTTCTAACACACCCAATTTTTTATAAATTTTTGAAAGTAGTCTTGCAACTGTTGTTTTGCCTGTCCCAGGATTTCCCAAAAAAACTAAATGCTTAGAAACTTGGGGTACCTTAAACCCTCTACTTTCTCTTAATTTATTAATTTTTAATATATTTACTAAAGAGCTCACCTCTTCTTTTACACCTGCTAGACCGATCAATTCATTCAGTTCATTTAATAAATCCTCCAAAGATTCTTCTTGATCGTCATCTTTTTTATTACCATCAATTGATGTCTTATTATGTATTTCTTCATTTTTTATTATACTATTATCTAAATTTTCAAAAGCAATATTTTGAGATTCTTTATTTAACTCAGTGTACTCTTTAAGCATCTTTAAATAATTCATAAATTTTTCTTTATCAACAGTATTTTCATCTTGTTTATTTAAAGAGTAGTACTTTCCAATTTCATAGATTGTTGAAATAAATAATGACTCAATATGTGAAACCCTATTACTACTTATTTCTTTACTAAGATTAAAAAGTAATTTAAAAAATCTAGGTGTTTCTATCTCTTGAACTTTCGGATAAAGGTCAGAGTATGAAGTGTTTAGATATGTAATTTTAAAAAGAGATATTCTTTCTTCTGAATCCTCACTAGAAATGTAATGAATAAAAGATAAAATATCTTCTATCATCATCCTATCTATATCTTCTATATCTTTTGAAGATGTCTTGATTGTATTACAGATGAATAATAAGCTATCAAGGGAATTTTTAATATCAATATTCATAGGTTTCCTCACACCAAAAGAAGCTCTGCTTGTTTTATTACATTCTTGTAGATATCTGATATTTCTTTACTATCTTGATCTTTAAAGGTATCTCTAATAGTTTCATCTATCAGTTCTTTCATTTCTCTTG
This sequence comes from Streptococcus parasanguinis, assembly GCA_905188195.1. GTDB lineage: Bacteria > Bacillota > Bacilli > Lactobacillales > Streptococcaceae > Streptococcus > Streptococcus parasanguinis_P. The sequence continues at coordinate 71,200 of CAJJKY010000004.1, forward strand.
TACTGTTTTCACGGATAGCCTCCAAAACATGAATTTCTCCTACACACTTAATCAATTCCTGATTATCGACAACTTCCTGAAAAGCTTCATTAACTCTATCAATTAGTTCAGTATAATATATATCGACGCCAATAGTATCTAAATCCGTCTCAAATACAGCGTAATCCTGCAATTTCTCTATAAACCACTCTTCAGTTAATTCATTATAGATGCTCATCCATTTATCATGTGACGAATGCCAAACATCTGTATCTATTAGAATATTATGATTATTAAAATAATATTGCTCATCAAAATATTTTAAAGCAACAGTAAACATTGAAAGAAGTGAAAAGATGGAAACGATTAGTAGATGATTATTTGATGCAATGTCTTTTCTAAATAAGTCTGTTAGTAATTTTAAAGCAGTGTATAGTTTTTGAACTAAAAAACGCATTTGTTCTTCAGAATATGGCTGTTGACGACGTCTGCAATCAAGCATATCGGTATACTCACCTAGAACTTTTTCAAATTCATAAATAGCACGAACATCATGCTCCTGTTTGACTACATTTTTTAATTCATCAAATTGAAGCTTCATCTCTGAGCTAATATTATCAAGTTTTTCATACATAATAGCGAATCCAGCACTCGTGGCTGCTAAGTTTAAACCATTCATCACAATCCCTAATTTACTTACCGATGCAAGTTGTTGGATATTATGCATGGTAATTTGAGATATATTCATTTGATCATTAAGCATATTGGAAAAATTTTTATTAAAAACTCCAATTGCTTTTTCACTAATCTCTTTATTTCCCTTTTGTACAATATCACTTAATGCAACTTTTTGAAATGCTTTGATTCTATTTTTTTGCCCTCTAACAACTATTTCAATAATTCCTTTATCGTTTTTAAACTGATTAAATTGTTTCAAATAATCAATTACTAGTGTTTTATTCATTACTGTACTCTCCTATAATTCTTGCATCTTTGATCTTGTTAAGAAATATAATGGACAGAATTAATGAACAAACTTCGAAACTATAGAACCCTTTATCCTTTATGATTCCTTGACTTTTTTTATTAAAAATTGAAAATAAATCTTCTTCTAATATACTTTCCATACATGGAATTATGATCATTTCATCAAGACACCTGGTTGAAAAATCAAAATTGGTAACCTCTTTATTATTTTGTTTTACAATCTCTACAAGAAGGCACATCAAAATTCTATTATAATCTATTATTTGTCTCACATTATTAAACTTTAAAGCTCTTAATTGTTTAGCTTTTTCAAAATATCTTTTAGTCCTTGGAACTATAACAGACGTTATATCCTTATTCTTTCTGGTTGTTTTTTCTGGTACTCTTTTTGCAACGAAATTTTCTAAATGATTAAAATAGAATTCTAGTATTTTTTCAAATTTTTTATTATTTTTTAACTCAACCTTTTCAAAATAGTCAGTAATTTTCTCTGCTAAAATCTCTCTTGTGATTGAGCCATCTTGGATAAATTTAAAGTCAAAATAATCAGCAATCAGTGTATCTTTTAAATAAAGAAATGATTTTGACTCAAGTTCAATCACACATTCTTTTATAATTTCTCTGTAATCCATAATAACCTCTTTTTCAATGAAACACTTTATTCCTCTTGAACTACTTTAATTAGTATTATATCATGAAATATTGTTCATTTTTATTTACTAGTGTAAAAGTCTTCATACTAGTAAACAAAAAAGCGACTGCATTTCAACTGCAATCACTCATTCTATGTGAAATAAAAAATAACAAAGTGTTATAAAAGATTATTTAATCTTGTGTTTGTTCATCTTTTCTTCAAAGATGGCTGTCATAATCTTTCGGAGCTCTTCTCCTTCTTTTTCAGGAAGGTCGCCTTGACGTTTCGCCACTGCATAGAGTTCAGGGTATTGCTTGGCTACACGCTCAACTGTCTTGGTCGTCGCATGCCCTCTGACAAAGAAAGGAATGCGTTTGATCCATTCTTGCGGTACAAGAGCCAGCAACTTCTTACCTGCTTCTTTATCAGAAATCTCAGCTGTGCTCAATCCTTGCTTGATTTGTTCTTGTTCTTGTTCTGTAAAATCTTTTAATTCCATTTAAAACTCCTCATTCTCCTATTTTGTTTATCTAAGAGCACATTATACACTTATGTAGTGAAAACTACAACTAAAGGAACCGAAAAATAGAGCAAGGGCAAGTCATCCCTCACTCTATCTCTTAATCGTAAAATCTTATGAAGGATATTAATTTCCGATTTACTGTGGAGCATCACCCTTTTGCTTTAAATAATAGTCACTTGCCTCAGTTAGTTTTTTATAATAATGATCGTAACTCTTACTAAATTGTCTAATCAGCGGAATAGCGACCTCATAGTAGTGATGGTCCATCAAAAATGTTTTCAGTTGATCTTGAATATTTTTCATTGGACTTGTTTTGTAATCATCACTGTTCAAATAGCGATCATAAATAGAAATTGTGTCCTTATTTTCATTATGCCACTTTTCATTACTTTCTATCGTAGCTATTTTAGTTTCATCAGCCTCTTTTAAGTTCTTCAAATCAATAGTAAAATTATTGTTTAATTTAACCAATCTACTTGAGCATGTTCTATTGCGTACTCCGCTTCCTCTTGAGTAAATTTTCTATTTTCAACAAGTATTTCTAATAACCTTTCTTTCGAAATATTGCCACCGTTTGCAGAAGATTCCGCTTCTTTCACAGCTTCCTCTTTCCAATCGAAATGAACTTTTTCTATAGCATAGTCAGCCTCTTCTGGAGTAAATAGATCAACATCTACAAGTTGCCCAACTAACTTTTCTTTTGAATAATGAAACTTTTGATATGATTTTGCTCTTAAAACAGCCTGCTCTTTCCAGTCTATATTAAGCTTATTGACAGCGGACTGGGAAGTATACTCTGAATACCTGCCATACTTAGTAAGATAATTTTTAATTTGTTGCTTCGATAAAGGAGATTTCTCTGACCAAGATTTAGCTTTTGCATATGCCCTTGTACTTACTGGTACTAGTAAATTTTCTTTCGGTTCTGGAAAGCTTGATCTATTATGAAATTTTTCATAATCTCTATAATAACCACTTAACACAATAGCTACAAATCCCACCATCAATCCAAACATCGCAAAAATAAATATAAAAAATTTTTTCATAATGTATACCTTTACTTGTTTTTAGTCTAATTTGTTATTTTGTGCTTAATAAAACAATATTGTCACTCAACACTAGGAGAATTAACTTCTCCAGTCACTCAAAACAATTCCTATAGAATCCTTCAATAACGGTTTTATTAATCCCTGTTTAAATATAGCAACTCATTCTTAATGATGTTAAAAAATGAGTTGGTTCCATAAAAGACTCAACATTTGTGACAGGACCACCAGGCAATGTCATTCCTTGCCTAGACTCTTTCTCACGATCAATAACAAGAACTCTATCGCCGTCTCTTACCATACAAAGATTTGTAAACTCAACGATCTCATTCATACAGATACTTCCTAACTATGTTTGTCTTTTTCTTTAAGGATAGGATAAACAATCTCTACCCTATTCTTCTTTTAGTTGCACTTGCGTATGGGCTAGCAGGTCTCCAAGATGCCTCTTATCTTTCCTAAACAGCGTCATTGCCAGTAGCAAAACTGCGAGGAGAGTCGCCGAAATAGAGAGGATAATGGATAATCCATCAAAATTACTATAGAAGCCATGAATCGTGCCCATATGACCGAGTTGCCAAGGTAAAAATTTAATGGTGTTTCTGATCAAGCTAGCCTGAACTGTTTTTTTCTGGTAGACCAGCTCAAGTCCCGCTTTTGTCTTCCCCAAGCTCCCATTTTTTGCATAATCCAAATATATAAACAGGAGGGCGATTGGCAAAATAGAGGTGAAAAATACAAGCCACTGCGACTGAATTTCTGTAAACTCTGGGACACCATTAAAAAAAATGATGTAAATAAGCATCGAAACTATAAACAGAAAAACTAAATAAGTTAGAATGAAAAGATAATCGAATAGAAATTCCATCATTCTTTTTTTAAAAAAAATAGGATTGATTGCTAACATCTTCATCACCGTCTCCCCCTTTCTCATCTCCTATTATAATATAAGGGTACGAATAAAGAAACCATTTATAAAAGAAGACTGAAATATCTCAATTTCAGTCTTCTTTCTTACTAATTTTCCCTATAAATAACAAAGCCATTTGGCTGAATGATCAAGCGATCATCAGAAATGCTTCCAAGACTCATCAGATCTGCCTGTCCTCTTTCTAAGACAACGTCTTTCTTCGACTGGTTAAAGTAGGCTTTGAGAATCTGAGCCTCATATTGCCATTCTACTACCACTACATCCGGCTCTACTTCTTCCAAGCTAACCTTGCCATGCTGAATCATGCCCGCTACTTCTTTTCGGAGCTGGATCAAGTCCTTCATAAAGTTTAGCATGTCATTGTTTGCTGCCACTCGCTCCCATGGCATGACACGGCGGCAATCTGGATCTGGACCACCGATGAGGGCTAGCTCCGTTCCATAATAAATACAGGGCGTTCCTCGTTGCAGATAAAGGAAGGCGAGAGCAGACTTGACAGACTGAAGATCGCCTTTAGCCGTCGTCAAAATACGCTCTGTATCATGCGAGTCCAAGAGGTTAAACATAACCTCAGAGATTTGTTGCCTATAGTACATGGACTGGCTATTGATTTCCCAAATGAAGCGTTGCGTCTCCTTATGCCCCCGCAGGAAATAATCCTTGATACTTTCAGAGAGGGGATAGTTCATCACCGCATGGAACTCATCGCCCTTGAGCCAAGGTTGGGACGAATGCCAGATTTCCCCAAGGATATAGAGATCCGGCTTCTTGGCCAAGACCGCCTTACGGAAATCCCGCCAGAATTGATGGTCGATCTCATTGGCCACATCCAGTCGCCAAGCATCAATATCAAACTCTTCAATCCAGTAAGTCGCCACCTTCAAGAGATAGGCCTTCACCTCAGGATTAGCCGTATTGAGCTTAGGCATAAAGCCCGCAAAGGCAAAAGCATGGTAAGACAAGTCGCGACTATTCCACAGATTTCCTGAGGAGACAGGGAACTCTTTGATATGGAACCAGTCCTTGTAAATCGAATCCTCCCCGTATTTGACCACATCCTGCCATTGGGGTGAATCATAACCAATATGGTTAAAGACGGCATCCAGCATAATCTTCATCCCACGCGCATGGGCCTCTTTCACTAGCTGGCGGAAGGTCTCCTTATCTCCAAAATGTCGATCAATTTCAAAATAATCAATGGTATCGTACTTGTGGTTACTTGGAGACTCAAAAATCGGGCAAAGATAGAGCCCTGTGATCCCTAACTCCTGCAAGTAGTCCAGATGATCGATGATCCCTTGCAAATCACCACCAAAGAAATCCAATACTTGAGGAGCAATAGAGGCATCCCAAGGGCGGACGCCTTCTGGGGAAATGGCTGGATTCCCATTGGCAAATCGCTCAGGAAAAATCTGATACCAAATCGTCTGCGCCACCCAATCTGGAACAGCACACCCATCAATCTCATGGATAAAGGGAAGCTTAAAGCCGTTCATGACAAAGTCCAGGTTCTCCTCGGTGTAGGCTGCCACACCCCGATCCCCATACAAGACCTTCTCTCCCACTGTGTCCTCTAATTCAAAGAGGTACTGGATCCGGGCATGGCGAACAGATACCGACACTTGCCAATAATCAAAGAGGTCGTCTGTCGTCACCTTGTCCATTTCCTTAGTTGCCTCATAAAGATCTTCTATAAAAATAAAGGGATCCCCATAGTGCAAGACAATCCGTTTGATATCCTCTTTCTTAGTCCGGATGCGAATGTGAAGCTGGCCGTCCTTATAAAGATAGGCGTACTCCGATTCAGGCCGGTGGTAAATCGCTGTTAATTCCATCTGTCTCGTCTCCTACTATACTCTCTTTTCATCATTTACCGTTTTATGCAAACGATTCCATAGACTATTTCTAGTATACTACTTTATAAAAACGTTTGCAAGATTCTGAGAGGTAATTTTAGATTACTCACTTTTTATAATTGTATTGCAAAACAAAAAGCCCAGCTATTGGGCTTAAAGATTTTTGTTGAAGCAATGACTTTACCTTATAAGCATCACTTTATACTGTTTCCTACTAAAATATACTACAGATCTATATTTCTGTTAATAGTTTATTGAACAGTTGTTCGAGCTTACTAGTATCTCCATAAACTGTTCCATCCATATATAAGTGATAGATATCATCATCTAAACCAATTGAAATTTCACATTCATAGCCTTTCATCAAAGCTAAAGAACGGATAACTTCTCGTTGAGTACGACCATTTCCTTCTCGAAATGGGTGAAAATAATTTAGACTATCTAATATCTCAGCTAAACTTTTACAAATCTCAATTTTATTATTTGCGTTAAGTAAATAGTTTGAAAGCAAAGTATTTAAAAATTTTTCTGCCATATCAAAAGACTGAACTGGCATAAAAGCATTTCCACTTTTAGAGATATTTACTTGACGGTATTGACCTGCCCAAGTATACATTCCTTCAAAAAGAAACTTATGAATCTTTAAAATATCTGAAACAGTATTTACTTCAATTGGATTAATAAACAGTTTTAAACTTTGGCTTGCTACTAAACGATATTCTAATTCTCGTGCTTTATTATCATTTTTCTCATTAAATTTATTTATGAGAACAGATGAATGGGGATAGGTGTATAAATTATCAGGGTCTATATAATCATACCCATCATATATTTTTCTGACCATTATCCAACTCCTAATGCAACTGCCTCTTCTCTCAGTCGCTCCACGTCTTCTACCGTGGGATGCCATCCTTCAATCATATTGGTGCTCAGAGCAAACCAGACGCTCTTAAAAACCTTTTTGTTGTCAAAAATCACACCCATAATCATCATTTTTTCTTTATCTACATCTAAGGTCATATTCCACCTCCATCCTATTATTATAGCATATTTTCAATCATTTTAGTTCTCCTATTTAGTACTTACCCTACACAAAAAGCCCAGCGATTGGGCTTTCTCATCATCTAAATGACTGATACTTATTCCTTACTTGTATGCCGCTTTCCAAGACTTAGCGCTTGCTCTTCTGACATTTCAACTACTTTCGCAAAGTTGGTATTTCGTGGCATGCTATCTTTAGAATACCAATAAACATCCGCACTCCCATTTCTGGCCACATAAACAACTGGAGCTAGTTGAGGAGTTGGTGCTGCAGGCTCGACAGGTTGGACTGGCTGAACTGGCTCTACTGCTTGACTCGGTTGAGGGGCTTGACTTGGTTGCGTCTCTACAGAAGGGCTGGCTGGTTGTGGTTGGCTACTTGGTTCTGTCGGCACTAAAGATGGCTTGGCAGTCCCCTTCAGATAGTCAATGGTCGCATTCTTAGAGTAGTTGTCCAAGGTCACGGTGGTGATCCCATAAGCATCTACCGACTCTTTGGGACTACTTAGATGGATAGGTAAAAGGTTGCCATCTCGATCAATTCCCACATATTGCAAGGTCACCTGCCGAGGAATCAATTCATCCCCCGTGTAGACAGGCGTCACCTTATAATCTAGCCAATAATTGGGGTGGGTGGCCAGCCAACTATCGAGTCGTTTCTCGTAATAGAGCATGCCTTCCACATTACTATCCGCTGTCCCTTTATAATTCCCCGTATTGGTCCAGGCAGTTAAAGGAACCAGATTTTTCCCTTCATTAGTCAGTCCACTAAATTGATAGCCAATCAGATGTCCTCTATGGAACAGCCAGGCCTTCTTCCCTTTGTTTCCATAAGCAATCTTATAATTGTGCCAGCCAACCGGATTATAGTTGAGACGTGGTTCTCTTTTTTTCTTTGGCTCATCCTTGTCCTGCAACTGAATATGAGCTGAGGTCGCACGACCTAAATGATCAAAATCTCCCAGTACGAGCTGCTTACTGCCATTAAAAGGCAGTAGATGAAGACTCTGGTAATCGAGGCCCGTTTGCTCAGCTTGAGCCCCTTGAACAATGGCCAAGGACATAAAAACCGAGACCATCGCAACAATAACATTTTTCAAAAACCGTTTTGTAACCATGATTGAAACTCCCACATTTCTATCTAGTGATATTATAGCAGAAAAAACGGTTACAGACATAGAAGATAGATAATTTCTTCTCCTATTTCAATTATATGTTTTTAATGAGTTTATTCTCACTTTAATATTCTTTAGTATATAAAATACGGACTATTATTTAAATACATAAAATAATACACAGCTTTCCTAAATCAACTTATATTCATACCACTCTTCATCTACTTTCTGAAATCCCAAAGCCAAAAACATTCTTTGACTTTGAGTATTAAAAGGATAAATTTGAGCAGTTACCTTAACCATTTCTTTCTCTTTGGCCAACTGTATCATTTCAGAAATACATCGTCTTCCGATCTGTAAATTCTGATACTCTTTGCTGATCACTATAGAAAGTTCTGAGTTATCTTGAAGTGTCACATCTCCAACTAACACACCCTCATATTGGATATAATAGCAAGAACCATGTGAAGTTAGGTAATCATACATTTTATGAAGTTTTATTAGATCGTAAATCTGATCAGTATTATCAACTTGTTTGCAAATCTCACTATCTTGATACCAAAGAAGGGAAATGTCATCATTCCTATAATAAGGAATAAGAGTGATCTGTTCGTCTACTATTCTATTCATCATGACTTGTCCTTATTTCTATCTAGAGGTTTCTTTCGAAACTTCAATATTCCCCATCAACCAATTGGACATCTTTTTGCCCTTGTCTTTATAAGGGTTGGGAGGAAACAAGGTGAAAGGGGGGATGCTGGCATCTGGGAAGAATAGTTCTACGCTTATCGTTCGCTCGCGATTATGATTGACGTAGGCTGTAAAATAGATATGGTAATGTCCACTCACATCACCACCATTATCATACTCGCCCCTAGCAGTATTTGGCAATAAGGTCACAGATTCTATGTCCTGCTTTTCCTGGGCTAAGTGTGCGATGATCTCACTCTTAATAGCAGTCTCATGATTTCTGACGAAATTCCCATCATCACTGTATCCAGGATGCTCACTAAGAGAATAGAAAACAAGGACCATCAGAAAGGGTAGAGAAATTAAAAAAATAATCAGCTTATTGGATTTTAACATGTGGTCTCCTTACTAATCTGAATCAATATTAAGAAATCTCACCTTATAGCCATCTTTGGTATATAAAAATTCTAATTGAAGGGTCATATCCACTAATTCTGAATTAGAAGTCATCTCATAGTCAACGGCAAACCCAGAATGGTCATTATAATCATAAATCTCCAATTGAGAATACTCATAAGGTGGATGGAAATTACATGCCACTCCATATTCATCAATCGTGTCAAAATCATTTAATTCAAGTGTTTTTTCAACATATCCAAAGAATTCATTTAAATCGTCGATCTCAGATTCGTCAACATAATTCTTTTATATCTTCATAATTTTTTAAGTGAATATCTTTTAAAATATTTGTGATAACCTCTATAACTTTTTCTCTTTTATAACTATCATCTCTCTTTTTAAATCTATCGAAAAATCCCATAGGGAAATCCTTTCTCACTGTACATATTAGTTTACTGAGATGTACTTATCCCATCGCTTTAAGGGCCTATCCAAATAAGAATAAGCCTGATTTTTTATCTAATCTAGGAATTATGAATTAATTGCTCCAATTCTACTTCTGAAAGATATCCATGATTGTATAGTTTACTTAACAAGGCTTCATCTACGGTAATTTCATAATAATCAGTCACAAACTCATGAAATCTCTCAAAGCTATCAAAAAGGTAAGAGAGCAACCATTCTCCGCCATCCTGATCTTGGTAAGTCTGTTGATGCGCGTGACCATCATACCAGATAAAGAAGGTTGTTTCATCTTTTTGGTCTTCTGAATAAAGCGAGACATACTTTTCATCTAGTCCTTTATAAAAACCATCGATGATATCTTGATTCCACTCATCAGCAGCAAACTGGCTTAAACTACTTTCATGATCAAAGCCTTTGATAAGGATCATTTTATCAGTCAAAATCACATCTAAAGAATCACCAGAGCCATTGTCAATAAGATAGCGGAGTCCATAGTCTTCCTCAGTCTTAATCACGAGTCTGAGCCAATCCTCACTCGGATCTGTCAGATATTCGTCAATGACTAGCAAGGCATCTAAGCGAGTCTTTATCTTGTCCCAATCAATCTTTCTCATCTCTAAAAACCTCCATCTTATTCTTGCAATTTATCAAGATCACAAGCCCTATAACGAGCTGTTAGATAGCCTGAAAAGCTAATCTGAGGGATATTCCACTCATTAGGCAAATAAATCGAACAATCTACCTGATCACCTAGAGGGGAACTTGCTGAGAAGACATATCTTCCCAAATCCTCATTATTAGGATTTCTTTCAACTTGACCCAATCTGCTAGTATTGAACCAGTCTTTAAACAGTAACCAGATTTGCTCGGCATCTTCGTTTAATAGGGAGACTTTCAAGTTGTAGCTGATTCCGACCCTACATCTTTTTTTGAATCCTGACTCATCAGCCTTACAAACTTTTATCGATCCCTTATCATACTGCCAGTTATCACTATCTAATAGGGGAAATTGAACAGATAGATTGTCTTTAAATCCCTGCATAGTATCAAATAAATCTTTGGAGGCAGCTTCGAATAATTCTAGTTCTTCCATAGTCTTCTCTTTAATTTTCATAGCTAATCACATTTCGATTTAATCTGCATCAACCCAGATCTGGTATTTTTGACAATGTAGACATCTAAACAAATAACCACAGATAGGCCCGTCTTTGACCAAGTAGTCTTCTACCTCTTGATATTCTTCACGCGCTTCATAGTCTGCCAAGACTTGCTCAGCGATTCCCATATCCTTCAATTCTCGAGTTCCAACTGTACCCAAGTAAGCACAATAATCTTGGCAACAAGAAAGCCAATATTCTCCCTGCCAACTAGAGTAGCCTGGGGTCTGACAAAAAAGCAGCTGATTCTTTTCTGGATCCAATTCACCCTGCCACTCGGCATCTTGGATAAATTCTGCATCGAATTTTTTAGCTGCTTGACCGTTTGCAATGCACATTGGGCAAAGGTATTCTATATTCTCGATACTATAAGGTATCAAGGCATAATAAACATTGCTTTCTTTTCCACAAGATGGACAAAGCTTGGCTTCTCCTTCAACAAATGAACCTGTAGCTAAGGGATCTGGATGATAGAGAAAATGAGGTAAATCTCTTAACAAGTCCTGTCTCTCCTTCTCCTCTTCTTTTCTTAGAGGACGAGGAAGGGCAAAACGATCGCCATGACTCTGACTCATTTCTTGTAAACGGCTCAGTTTCTTTATCTGTTTTCGATCAGGTTTGTCTAAGATTTCGGTAAATAAGCTATAGGCACTAGCGTAGAGACCCAATTGTTCATAGAGGTCAACTAAGACTTTTTTAGCTTCTAAATCCTCAGACTTAGCTAATTCATCAGCCAAATCATAGAGTGCCGCAACACTGGAAGAATTTCCATCTTGTTCTAGGTATTGCTTTTTTAAAGTAATATACTTTTCTAGAAATGGATTCATGGAACTACCTTTCTAATGAAATATAAAAACCTTAACAAATAGTGACTAGGACATTTCCATTGAGTTCCAGAATATTTTTGTAAAACTCTTTCATATTTACAAAGCAGGTTAAAATGTCATCCTTGATTTCTTCCTCTTCCTCAAGATAATCCCAAATATCAGGATACAAGTCGGCTTTCTTGCATGCTTCCATACTAAAGTCTTTCAAAGCCTTGTCCATATCAAATTCTTCTAAAGCTTGACTGATAGCCGCAATTCTCGATTTTTCAGTATAGGCGATATATTCAGATACATCCTCTAGAGGAGTCACCCCTAAAACAGCTTCTCTCAAGGGATTGCCATCCAAAAATTCTGAACTACTAAATCCTGTCATGACAAAGAGAAGAGCATCCCACATTTTGTCGATATCTATTATGATATCATGAGTGTCAGCGGAGTCCTCAGCAAAGTCTAACAAGTCATCTTCTTGGTTAGAAAGAGCTTTTATTTGTTCTAATTCATTGTCTGGTAAATATTGATAATTGGCAATCATTCCCATGATTTTTCTCCTTTGAATCTTGTAGGATAATACTGATATTTCTAGCTCTATTTCTATAGAAAATGCTATAATGGAGCTAAGAAATTGTTTTATTGAATGTTAAATAAAGGGAAATAGTAATGTTCACTAGTATTGTTTTGGGTTTTTATGCTCTTTTCTTTCTATCCTTATCCTTTACTATCTACCTCTATATCAGACTTGTAGTTGCGGTTAAAAAAGGCAAAGACATTCCCAAATGGATTTACAAACTTGGCCATGCCGTTCAAGGAAGAATTCACGTTGACTATGAAGAAATCACTGATGCTAATGCCCTTAAAGAGATTCATTGGTTCTTGCTGATCTATTTAATCGTAAATCTACTCGTATTGGCTGTCCTCTACTATCATAGTAATAGCTTTCCTCAAGCCATTTATGAATGTTTGAAAAAACAATTTTTCATCGTACTTGTTAGTATGGTTTTAAAAAGTATTGGTAAATTTGTTGTACTGGCAATAAGCAAAAACTTTCATAACAGTCATGTCTATGCATCAACCAACGCTGTTATCGGGACAGCTTTTTTAACAAGTTATGTTTTTATGTTCTGCATGATGATTAGTGGTCTTCCAGCTCAACCAGTTCCAGTAACCATTCAAGATACCACTGTCATCATCGGTGAAACCAAGGCTTCCGAGCTTTTAGACCAAGGCTATACCTTTGGAGATAAAGGAGCAGAGAGTTCCATCACCAATCCCAAAAACGACCACTTCTACTACGGTCAGCTTCTTGAAGTCAAGCGGTATGATCAGTCCTGTGGCTTTATGAGCCTTACTCCTACGGGAAGAGATACTGATCAACTCAAAAACTGCGTCATCACCTATTACAGAACACCTAAGGATAGCAAGCAACTAGAAAAAATTTCCATCAATCATGTCAAGCTAGCAAATCTCAAACTCCAAGACTTTCAAACACGAAAATTAATCGATATCTTTGAAGTCAATCCAGCTGATTATAATGTCTCTGATAAGGATACCAACTTCATTCTGACTATTCAAACAGCAGATTACGACCTCTGGAAAAGATACCGGATTGAATCCAAGTTCAATTCAGATGGTTCCCTAGATAGCTATGGAGTCAGAGCCCAGCATAGCATGTGGGAATGATTCACCATTTCCCACTTTATCACATAAGCATTAAACTGGAAAAATATCGTCGACAAGTTTATAGGTTTCGATGAATCGAAGGCCAGAGGAACCTTTATCTCTAGTGATTTCTTCATAAATATCTTCTAAATTTTGGGCAGGTGCTAACATCCAAAGACTAAAAGGTCTAAGTTTCACCTGTCCAATTTTTTCAATATTTTCTAATAATTGCCCTAAATCTTTGTGATTGAACCAGCAATCTGTAACGAGAGCAAACTTTGTATTGTCCATCTTACAGGAGATTTGACTGGTCAAAAAATCATCGATGGAGGGCTTTTTTGTTTGTAAGAGGCGTGTGCAAGCCAAATGATACTCAAGCTTTCTAGGACTCTGCTCAACCATAGATACAAAGACAAGACCATACTGGTCTTTGAACTTAACAGTAAGGAGATCTCCTTCTTCAAAATAAGGTTTACGTTTAGTTTTGGCTTTAGTGACCTTTAGAGGTCTAGGATTTTCAGTTTGCAACTGGATAGCAAGTTTATCCAAGACCTTTTGCCTTTGCTTCAAAGCCTTTGAATCTATTTCCAACCAAAATGGATCAGCCCCTTTTTTGATAAGCTCCAAGGTTTTATCTCTAATATCGTCTGTCAGGTGACCAATCTTCCACAGTGAGTAGGCAAGAGCAGTCCAATAAATTTCTGTAAAAAAGTCTGTTTGACAGTAATCTTTCTCTGCATCGAGGATATACTTGATGATATTCGTCACATGTTCACCATCTCTATAGCGACCAACTACTTCATTGTAAATATCATAACCTTGATCACTGTCAATTATTTTAACGCCATCAATAGCCATTCTCAACTCCTAATGCTCAATCGACATCTTATTGGTAAATCTCAAAGCTTATTTAATCTTATGCTTGTTCATTTTCTCTTGGAAAATATCTGTAAGAATTTGTTGCAATTCTTGAGCTTCCTTTTCAGGAAGTTGGCCTTCTTGTTCAGCTACTGCATACAACTCCGGATACTCGAGCGAAACTCTCTTAACAGTACGTGTAATGGCATGTTTTCTAACAAAAAATGGAATCCGTTTAATCATATCTTGAGGAATTAATGCGATAATCTTATTTTACAAGATAGGTTTTCCTGATTTCCATTTTCATGATAGATATTTCTCCTTAAGAAGCTAGATAGTGCTAGATGTTTCTCTTTACTGCTCAATCCGTCTACTCAAGCAGTGGCATACACTCATAAAGAACTTTGTTTGACTATTGAATATCTTCCATCGCTTCTTTCACATATTCTTCGACATCTTCAATCTCTACAAACAGCGGGTCTAAGTGGCATAAGAAGTGCCAATCTTCGGTGCCGCGTTTTCTGTAGAGAATCGCTTCGCCGTCTTCACTTCCGAAAAAGCTTCTGTCAACTTCATACCCTTTGTTTTCTAGGAATACTTTTGCCTTGCGGAAGTTTGCTTCTCGTGCTTCGACATAAGCTTTCACTTCATCGTTATTCACGACATATGCATCTACTTTTGTAGCTCCTTCGATCATTTTATCGTTTTTAACGGATAGATTCGAAATTTCTTTCCAAATAATGTCTACATTTTCCTCAGAATTAAACGAAAATCTAGATAAAGGGACAATATTTCCATTGAAGACAATCTCCATATAATCCGGTAGATTTTTTGGATTAAAATACTCCACATCAAAACTATCTTCTTTTTCTAAAGTATATCCCGGGATTTGCGCTACAAAGGCTCTTCCCTCTTCTAAAGAATCAAACACGACTAAATCTTTTGAATAATTGTTTTGGTACAATTCTAATAGATACATCATTAATCCTTTCAATATTTAGATAGAAGATAGTTTTTTAGCAAACTAATATACTCAACACGTGAGGATAGAGATTCAAGCATTCTTTTTACTAAATAGGATTGATTGCTAAAAATTTCACCAGCTTACCTCCTCTTGTCTCATCCTCAATTATAACACGTTTCCACTCACATATCAGATATTTATTATTGGACCAAATAACCTTTTGAAATAGAAAACAAGCTCACCAATTCATCAAGTCTATATTTTTTATGAGATTCTTCATTAATGCTAAAAGATTTACAGTTTAAATTTTATTAAAAATCCTTGTTTATGACCTTACGTCATGATGTATAATAGGTATGAGGAGGTGGGTAATGATGGCTAAATATAGAGCAATTCCGGAAGGATTTATGACAGTTGGGCAACTTGCTAAGAAAATGGGGGTTACTGTCCGTACTCTACAATACTACGATAAAGAGGGGTTGCTTTCCCCATCGGCAGAAAGTGAGGGTGGTCGCAGGCTTTATACCGATAAAGATTTAGTACTACTCCATCAGATATTGTCTTTAAAATCATTAGGTTTTTCTCTCAAGGATATAAAGGGGCGTTTGATCTCTTTGAAAACACCTGATGATGTTGCCAATGCTCTTACAGAGCAAGCAGATACTATTCGTAAAAATATTGAACAACTTAAGGATTCTTTGGTCGCAATAGAGCAACTAAAGGTAGAAGTTTTACAAATACAGACGGTCAATTTTAAGAAGTATGCAGACATCATCGTCAATCTACAGATGAAGAATGACTCCTACTCTCTTATCAAGCGCTTTGATGATGATACGCTCGACCAGATACGCAGTCGATTTGACAAGAAAAGCGGACTAGACTTTATGGACAGATTGAACCGCCTAAGTGATCAAATCGTAGAGCTTCAAAAAGAAGACGTACCAGCTGAAAGCGAACAAAGCCAACAGGTTGTGAAAGAATACTGGGGCTTGATTATGGAGTTTACAAATGGTGATATGAGTATGCTTCCTAAGTTGATGGAAGTTGGTACTATTGACACAGCCTCAAACGCTTGGGAAGAAAAGCAAAAAATCGTCAATGACTATATAGGACCCGCCCTACAAGTCTATTTTTCAAGGCTTGGAACAAATCCCTTTGAAGAGGTGAAACCATGAAAGACGCGATAAAGATTTCTGGATTAAAGAAAAGTTATGGTAGCAAATTGGTTCTTGGAGGCCTCGATTTTCAAATCAAACAAGGAGAAATATTTGCTCTGCTCGGAGTAAACGGAGCTGGTAAAACAACAACGCTTGAATGTATCGAAGGTCTGAGAAAATATGATAAAGGCAAGATAGTTGTAAACGGGAAAACCGGAATTCAACTACAGTCCTCCTCTCTACCCGCTCACATCAAACCGATGGAAGCCATAAAACTCTTTGCAAAATGGAATCATACATACATTGATGATGCTATGATAAAGGCCCTTGGCATAAAAGAAATTGAAGAGTCGCAATACATAGAATTATCCACTGGGCAAAAAAGAAGATTACATCTTGCTCTTGCACTTATCAGTAATCCAGATATTATTTTTCTCGATGAACCGACGGCGGGACTTGATGTTGAAGGAAGACTATCCCTCCATGAACAAATCCGAAAGCTCAAATCACAGGGCAAGACAATTGTTTTGGCAAGCCACGATATGGCCGAAGTTGAAACCTTATGTGACCGCATTGCTATTTTGAATAGTGGAAAGATTGTCTTTTGTGGTACTCCTTCAGAACTGACAGACAGGTTGGGAAGAAAATATTTCATCCATTTAAAGACCCAGGACGGAGAGAAATCTTTTAAAACAGATACGATCGAGGACACTTTGATTTCATTATTGGAAGAATGCAAACAGGAACATATCCAAATACTGGATATTAAGGTGGATCGTGGCACACTGGAGCAGCATTTCATCGAAATGGCAAGGAGGGGTTTGGAATGACTGGGTTTTTATATAGCCTAACATTACAGTGGAAATTGGACATACGAAGTAAGTCTCTCTTGGTTACTTACTATATTGTACCGCTTATTTTCTTTCTTCTCATGGGTGGTATTTTTACTTCCGTTATGCCTGAAATGGGTAGTACACTCATACAGTCAATGATTGTCATGAGTGTTTCCATGGGGGCCTTTCTCGGCTTACCGCCTTCCTTGATTGAAACATACGGAAGCGACATAAAGAAGATTTATAAAGCAAATGGTGTGCCTATTCACTTAGGATTGGTAACCATGGTTCTCTCTGCCTTTGTTCATTTGATAATGACCTGCATAGTGATCCTACTACTTGCTCCAATTTTATTTAAAGCAAGTCTACCGAATCAACTTCCCCTATTCTTTCTCGCACTTGCCATCTACATTTTTGTATCGTTGAGTATCGGAAGTATACTGGGCCTTACTGTTAATAATCAAGCAAAGCTGACCATGATAGCGCAACTTGTATTTTTACCCTCAATTATGCTCTCAGGAATCATGTTTCCTAGCAACTTACTACCTGATTTTCTTCAAGCAATCGGGCGTCTTTTCCCAGCCTTTTGGGGATTCCGCTTGATGCTAGATCATGGTTTTGGTCTTGAAAATCTTTGGTATCTGATTCTTGTATCCTGTATCTCAGTAATGACTTGTATCCCACTCTTGAATCAGCAAAAATCTAACTAGGTGCCTGAATAAATCCATAGCAACATTAACTATAAAGCAAAAAGCGACGAGATTGTTACTTATCTCGTCGCTTTTGCTGTTTTTAGTTATTTTTATCTAGTCTCTGTTATGTTATTGAAACTTCTTGCTCCCATCGGCTAAGCACATCTTTTAAAGGATCATCTAAATAGGTATATGCTTTATCCTTAATCCAATCAGGAATACCATATGCGGCCTCTGCTATACTCCCTGTGATGGCAGCAAGAGTATCACTGTCCCCGCCAAGAGAGATGGCATTGCGAATTGCATCTTCAAAATCTGTACTTTCAAGAAAAGCAATGATGGCTTGAGGTACTGTATCCTGGCAAGTTTCATTAAAATGATAGTTAGGACGAATGTCATCGAGTGATTGAGAAAGGTTATATCCGTACTCTTCCTCTATGTATTCCCTGATGCGTCTCTTACATTCTGTAGGATGATCATTGATTGGTTGCTCATAGTCGCCACTATAGCCTCCAAAGTAATAGCGACACAGAAAGATAGCATCAGACGTCGCCATAGCTCCTTTGACACCCTCTGGATGGTTATGAGTTACTTCTGCAGAAAGACGTGCAAGAGCTCTTCTGGACGGCCAGGCTCCTGTTCTGGCACAGAAACTACAATCCATGACCCAAGCACAAGGAGAAACACGCATGGCTGAGCCATTGCCAAAGCTATTATAAGGGGAGCAATCATTGCTTTGAATCCATGTATTAAACCTAGGCCCGTACCCAGCATCGGGATACATTCTGCCATATTTCTTCATGGCATCAATAAAGTCATCCTTCTGACCACCGTTCATGATGGCTTCAGCAACAGCACATGTCATAACCGTATCGTCCGTGAAAAAACAATCCTCACGAAATAATGGAAAGTCTTTCGTTTTAATATTGCCCCATTCGTAAACAGAACCTACAATGTCTCCTACTATTGCTCCTAGCATAAGATTCCTCCTTACAGCATATCAGATTTCCAATGGATCACTCTTCAAAAACGGCACCACCAAATCAATCCACTCTTGAGGTAGATAAGCTGATAAATAGCCGTGGTTATAGCCCTTAGCTTCATACAGGATCGTATTGGGATGGAGCTGCTGAAATAATTTCGCCGATGCTTTCACACAGTTCAATTCTTTTTCACCGTAGATATACAGAACCTGCGCCTTGCTTGCAGAAATCGTGTCCTTCAGCTTGTAACACCCCATATAGGTTTTGTAAATAGTCACTAATGTTTTGATAGGCGTCCTTGGCAGATCCTCCAAATAATAAGCTTTTATTTCCTCTGGATAAGCGAGTTTAGGATAGAGTTTGTTCATCATGCTTAATTGAAGTTTGCAAGAGAATTTACTGAACATCAGTTTACCAAATAAGGATACTAGAAAGATGCTGATTTTAGCTAATCTTGGTTGAGGAATACAGAGGCTTCCGTCTATGATAGCCTTCTCAGCTATCTTGCTGTCTAAGGACAAAAGCTCCATAGCAATTTGACCACCAAGTGAAACGCCACCGATCGCAAACACCTTTCCACCACAGTTTGCTTTGATATAGTCTAGGATCTCCAAAGCGGAATCTTCAGTAGAAACATAATCGAGTGGATATTCTTCGCCGTGGCCATTCAAAGTAGGTAAAATAACACGGTATTTTTTTGATAAGATCCGTGCTTGACGAAGATAATTCCACCAAGAACTGCCACCGCCATGTATCAGCAAGATAGAAGGCAAATTCTTATCACCAAATTCATGGAATTTCATATTTAAACTCCTTACTGTAAGACTTTCCTAACTACATCTTTGTTTAATCTGTTTGAACAAGCAGTGATACCTCTTTAAACAGAAAATCTCTAACATTGATTATCTAGATAGACCGATTGTTACCTTTAATAATGGATGTCCTGTTCTAAAATTTAAAATATTTTTTCTGACTAATTCTATTACTAGCCAATATAGTATAAATTATACAACCAATAAAAATGATAATAAAGATAACATAGCAGCCAGTCTTACAACTTACTACTTTTCATATGATAATTTACAAATGTTTTTCCAGCCACTCGATCTTTTTAAAATCCTTATTGTTATTTTGTTCATTTCGATAGGAGTCTTGAGAAGAGGCTTTGTAAATACTTAGATACTGCTCCAGACTTGGAAGACGAAAAGTGATGCCTTCAATGTGAATAAGCTCTATATCCGATTCCGAAACTCCTGCAAAATCAAGTAAGGAATCGATACTTCCAAATTCAACACTCACTCTATCCTTTTGGAATTCATGCTCATGAATATCTATTAAGACGTAGCCTAAGTCTTTCATCACTTTCATTATCTTGTCCCAGTCATAAATTCTGAGATGATCAGGTGCTTCCCAACCTCTAGGGTCACCAGGCACATGAATGTCAATGTCAGACGGCCCCCAATTTTCTTTCGTTCTAAACTCCAATCCCAAAGAACCCATCAGTGTCGGTGTAATTCCGACTCGATTTAAATGGAAACAAATGGTTTTAAATTCTTCAAATAAGAGACTCATGTTTACTCTAAACCTTTCATCTAAATGTTCGTTATTTCTACTTTATTCCCTTGAACAAAATCATCTTCATTTTCTAGAGTATATCCAGTTATTTTGGATACAAACTCTTTTCCTTACTAATTCTATTACTAGCCAATATAGTATAGATTAAATAACCAATAAAAATGATAATAAAAGTAACATTAATTTTTAAAACAAAATAGAGATTTAACAAATTTGCGAACGCATGAAATAATATACAGTACCCCACAGATTTCGTTTGACGGTAAAGAAGCCCAAAAACAAAACTTAAAAATAATGTATATATAAAAAATAAGATAAAAGGAAACCCTTGATGACTTTCTCCAACTATAAACCATAAAGGCAGATGCCATATTCCCCAAATTGATCCTACAATCAAATTAGATTGCCAATAAGTATATTTTTTATCAAGTAATGGTTGTAATATTCCTCTCCATCCTAATTCTTCATGTCCACCACCAAAAAAAATTAGTTGTATAAAGAATAATGGCATCAGATAAATTGATACTCCATTTAATTCTAAGGAAGATACTGAAAATAGTATCAAAATTGCTAACAAATGAATAATGAAATAAATACTACTATTTTCTTTCTTACTAAATACAAAATGTTGAAATTTTATATTATTCCTTTTCAAATAAAAGCCACTTGCAATAGCTGGACCAAGTGCACCTACTATATGTAATGTTCTTCCTATAATTGTTTCTAATCCCAAAATATGAGATTGAGTAAATACGGCAAGAAGGCCCCAAGCTATATAAGTAATTCCAAATGTAAAACAAAGATAATTTTTTAAATTCCTTTTATCAATTTCTGTCATTTTTTCTTCCTAATCTTGATTATTCTACGTATAATATTTTTTTACTGCTTCTTAGTTGCTCTCGATTATAACTACCTATATTCTATCACAAAAAACATAAAAAGCCTTACAATCAAAGCCTTTCATTATTGATTCATACCAAGCTTTCTATGCTTTTACGAGCAAAGATGCACACTCAACATGTGCTGAGAGCTTTCTTCTATACTAATAGACGAAAGGGTGTGAAAATGATTTTTAAATGATACTGTGGAACGGAACAGTAGCCCTAGTATTGACTACTGTCGTTTCTATTCATATTGGCTATTCTAGGACTGAGATGAAAAAATCTATAAATGCTCAGAATAAAATTGAACCCGCAAATCTCCCCAAAACAATGGTGAGTCATGTACTTGTATTATTCCGAAAAAATACACCTCTGGTGCAGTGAGACAAATTGGTGTATCTTATAGTGGCTTCGTAGATGAAAGCTATACTCTACTATCACTCTTTGATGATGTAGAACAAATTGAAAAAGATAATAGACTTCAGACAGCTATTGATGTTGTCAGAGAACAGTTTGGTTTTTTAGCCATACAAAAAGGAACCGTCCTAACTGAAGGTTCCAGAAATATTGAACGCAGTAAACTTATCGGTGGTCATTCCGCGGGTGGATTGGAGGGATTAAAATGAAACAAGAAAAAAATACAGTACAATTTTCAGAAATCCGTAGCAAAGGATGTAATGATATTGAAATGCTTGAAAGATTTTTACATGGAATCGTTGAAACAGCAACTTCAAAACTTCGTCAGAGAAAACTCAAAACAACTGAAATATCGATACGACTAGTACATGCTAAATCTGAAAACCGATTACCATTGGAATTTACATTTAGCATTAAGCCAACAAGCTCATCTGTGATAATCTATACTGAGGTAATCAATCGCTTTAAAGAATGTTACACAGGTGGGGGAATTCAAGGTTTTACGATTCAATTTGATAAAAATACCCTTGCCTCTGCATAGAAAGGATTTGATATGATTGACCGTTCATATTTACCATTTCAATCAGCAAGAGAGTACCAGGATACAAAGATGCAAAAATGGATGGGCTTTTTCCTATCTGAACATGCATCAGCACTCTCTGATGATACAAACAAAGTAACGTACATGTCTGACTTATCACTAGAGAAGAAATTATTACTCCTCAGTCAAGTATACGCCGGGCAGCTACGCACACGCATTCAAGTGATTGAAAAAAACAAGCGTGTTTCCTACACTGGAACAATACCAAGTCTGACCAAAGATTTCATTTTGATAAAAACTACAACAGGTCACATCAATTTGAAATTAAAAGACATTATTAGTATTGAACTTGTCGAGGAGGTGCTCTATGAATCAGCTTGAGTTTCAGCGTAATCACCTACAAATGGACTATTATAGCGAGAGCTACCAAGATTTTGAACGTGACTTCTACCGCTACTCTAACATGAATATTCCATTGACCTTCCTAACTGATGATATCCTAAAAACAATGGCGACTTCACGTAAGAATTACTTTGTCCTCAATAAGGAAAAGTCCAGAGATAACCGCGATCACTTCTTCATATTTGAAGTAAGTACCGTAGATGAGAATCCGCTAATCTATCATTATACATATAAGAAAACTACAATATATTTAGCAGAAAAATAGGAGCAGTTCAATTGACTGTTCCTATTTTTAATATTCATAAAATCTAAAGTCTTTATACTCTTTAACAATGGAGTCGCCAACCAGAACAGACTATACTGACCAGCGACTACCTTAAATTTAATGTTTCAGATTTATTTTCTTATCTCTAATTTCATAAACTACATCTGCTACATTTTCGAGTAATCGTTTATCGTGGGTGATAAACACGATAGTTCCGGTGTACTCCTTCATTAGTATTTCCAAAGCCTCTAAACTTGGTATGTCAAGGAAGTTACTGGGTTCATCCATTATTAGGATGTTATATCTACCCATGAGCATTTTAGCAAGCAACAATTTTATAATTTCTCCACCGCTTAAAACAGATAAACTTTTTCCAATATCGTTCTGTTTGAACCCCATAGATGCTAGCACTGAACGAATTTCTGATATATTGTAGTCACAATCCTTCTGCATAAACTCCATAACATTCTGATTACTGTTGTACTTGTAACCATTCTGTGCAAAGTAACCTATTTTTGCCTTAGGCGAAATAGAAATTCCTTCTTCATGGTTTAAGATCATTTGGATTAAAGTTGTTTTTCCGATTCCATTACCACCAGTTAACGCCACTTTTGCTCCTAACGGAATTTGAAAAGATGCATTTTCAAACAGAGCCTTATCCCCAAATACTTTATTAATTTCTGCACCGACTATAGGGTATGGATTATGGAGCTCCAATGCTTTACTTTGCCTGAAACGAATTCTGCGAATGCCTTCCGGAGCTTCTACTTTTCCTAAGGCCGCAATCCTGTGCTCTAGGGTTTTAGCAGCATTATACATCTTTTTTTCCTTACTTCCTATTGATTTTTGATGAGCTAAACGCCCTCCGTCTTCAGTACTTTTTTTCTTTGAAGAACCTTTTGCCTTCTGTTCTATTTTACGAGCCTGTTTTCGCTTTTCCTCCGCAGCCCTTTCCAATCGGGCACGTTCCGCAATAAATTGTTCGTATTCTGCAGCTTGGCTCTTACGTTCTTCCTCTTTCTGACGAAGATAATCAGAATAGTTTCCCCAATACTCAGTGATTTTGCCATCTTTCAGTTCCCATATTTTATCTACTATTTCATCAAGAAAATAGCGGTCATGGCTAATAACTAACAGTGCACCTGTAAAATATTTTAGCTGTCCTATTAGAAAATCAATTCCTTCACGGTCTAAATGGCTCGTAGGTTCATCCGCTAAAATACCATGAACCTGTGCCGATAAGGCCTGTGCTATTTTAAGCCTTGTTTCTTCACCACCGCTCATAGTCTGTATATTTAATTGCTCAACACCTAGCTTGCCTACAAGTGCAAAATCTTTTTCCTCCTGCAGAGTTACTTCGTCCAACTGGGGAATATAGGCAAGTTCACCCAGACGATTCATTTTACATCCTGGGGGAGTTAATTCTCCTAAAAGTACCCTGAGTAAAGTGCTTTTTCCAGCACCATTTGCTCCTACTAAACCAATACGGTCATAATCATATACTTCTAATTCATTTATATCTAAAACATCGCGTCCTTTGAATTCCACACGAATGTCTTTTGCTTTTAATATTAATTCCATAACATTTCCTCCTGTCTATAATCGCATGCTTTCATTTGCTTGTATGCAGGGAAAACCCTGCGATTTTAGCAGGAAGAGTTACATGAAAATAAGATACATAAATATTCCTCCAATATTGTTTATTTTAAATCTAATTTTCTAACCTCAGTTATCATTTGGCAAACTATAGCAATGCCAATAATTAAAATACCTGATAGTAAAAACCAATGATTTACACCGATTTTATCAGCAAAGAATCCAGAAAGAATTAACCCAATTGGCATAGCAAGTGACATGATACTTCCGATCAAAGAAAATACACGTCCTAAATATTCAGGCTTAATTTTCTCCTGAAAAAGAGCTGTTTGCACACCGCTATAAAATGGCACCGAAAGCCCCATTATTGCACAGCAAACTACGAATATTACAAATCCATTTGGAGGAAGTATTCCCGAAACGGCTAAACTGGTCCCCATTATAAAAAATGAACTTGTTATTAGTAATACATGCTTTTCGAAGCCCCCTAATCTTCCTAATAATAAGCCTCCTGCTAGCATCCCAAATGCAAAGGAAATTTCCGTAATAGAAATATGCACAGGCGTTCCATTAAAGTGTTCCATGCTTATTAAAGGAAATAGTGCATTGATTGGCATATAAACAAAAGTATATAGTGTTCCTAAGAGTAATAAGGCAAACAATCCTTTGTTTTGTCTCAGAACCACAACTCCTTCTTTCATCTCCCTTATGAAATTTGGTTCTAAACTTTGCACTTGATTACCCAGCTTAGGTATACGTACAATTGCTACCGTAATAGATGCAATCACAGCACCCAATACGTCGATGGCAATAATAGCATTTAAATCCCAAACGGAGTATAAGAGTGCTGCAACTGCCGGACTAACAATATAGCTTATAGACTGCAAAGACTGACTATAGCCTGCGCATTTCGTTAGCTGTTCTTCTGGTACTAAAAGTGGTGTAACCGCATTGAGTGCTGGGGTATGAAAAGCTGTTCCAATGCTACGGATAAACAATACTATCATAATCATCCAGACAGGTAGCTCCATACAGAATGCAACAATAGCAAGCACTGCACCAGCTGCTGCGATAATTAAATCGGCACCAATCATTATCTTCTTCCTATCATGACGATCCACTAGCACACCAATGGCAGGTCCCAAAATCGCATAGGGTAAAAAACCTACTAATGAAGCCATAGACAAGACCATCGCAGATCCTGTTTTTTCTGTAAGGTAAAAAATAATCGCCATTTGCAGGATGGCACTAGTGATTAATGATACTGCTTGCCCTGCCCATATTGCATAAAATTTTCGTTTCCAATTGTTGTATTTTTCCATTTATATTATCTCCTGCATATTATTTTGCTTGAATTTCTATTTTGAATAGCATTCTAGGCAATAAAAAATGCAGGCCAAACCCCACAATGTGGCTTTTGGTCTGCATACATACAATTTGGAAACATTCATATTAAAGACATAGTTAAATAAAGGTATAGTTAAATAACCAATATCCTCACCGTAACTAATGAATGCTCAATATCGTATAAATAAGCACAACAAAAAAGCCTATCATCGGGTATAGATTCTGCTTTTTTTATTGCCAGCTTATCTTAAACGCATTGAGGCTGTCATAGTTTCGGTTCCTCCTACATCTTTGTTTATATCAATTTATAGTATAACACAACAAGATGATATGTTCAATATAAAAGTTATGGAATGAGACTCATACTTCCAATTCGATGCCAGATTTAAAGGATATGACGAAGTTTTCTTCATAGACTGTAACGCTCTGGATTATCTTCCTTAGTAGCAAGCGATTAGCTTTCACAAAATCTTCTGTTTGTAGTTTTAAAAATTCATCAGGATTTTCTAACTCAACCTCAAAATATTTCATTTTACATTCCCTCATTTCATTTATTGATAAATTGAGTTTGCAAAAAAGAGTGGACAATTTTTGTCTACTCTTAACCTTTAAAATAGTTTTTTTTAATCGATTTGAAGTTGCCTAAATTATTACTTATTCGGTAAAATGAAGTATTGCTTTCAACAGATTTCCTTCAACTACACTTCACTTGATTCAAACAAGGTGGGTACATTTCTATTCCCACAAACTCCTTGTCAATGGAAACAAACACGTACCCACAGGGTAAATGGAAATAGAAACTGATAATTTCTAGCTATCACTTCTACTCATTCCAAAAATTTTCTCACTCTGATACTTACCCACCATAAAGCAAAAAGCCTTGCAATCAAGGCTTTCATTATCCCTTTCGTTCAAAGGTTTCTAAGCTTTTACGAGCAGAGCGACACACTCAGCGGTTCGCTATCTCCGTTCTGTCTGCGTGCTAGCACTTGTCAATCACGGACAGCTATCGCATGGGCGGAAGTAAATGCTAATCTTCGTCGTTTTACTCCTTGACTAGCAAACTTACCGCCTCAACATGATGCGTTTGCGGAAAAAGATCCACCGGTTGGACTTTCTTCAATTCGTAGCCCAATTCTTGATAGAGTTTGATATCACGCGCCATGGTAGCGACGTTACAGGAGATATAGGCGATGCGGTCAGCCCCTGTTTGGACGCTTGCTTTGATAAAGCTTTCGGTCAAGCCCTTGCGTGGTGGGTCGACCAGGATGGCAGTTGGTTGGATGCCTTCCTTGAGCCAATTCTTCATGGCATTTTCAGCTGTGTCACAGACATAGTGGGCATTGGTAATACCGTTCAACTCTGCATTCTTCTGGCTATTTTCTACTGCTTCGGGGATGACTTCGACACCATAAACTTCCTTAACATGCTTAGCGACAGATAATCCAATAGTCCCGATTCCTGAGTAAGCATCGATCACCACATCCTCTTCACTCAACTCCGCAAAATCAATAGCTGTCTGATAAAGCTTCTCTGCCATTTCTGTATTGACCTGGTAAAAGGCTGGTCCAGAGATTTGGAAATCATTTCCCAACATTTGGTCCGTAATGTAATCTTGACCATAGAGAACTCGCCATTCTTTCCCAAAAATAGCATTGGTATTCTGGTCATTGATATTTTGCATGACAGACACAATCTCTGGGAATTGCTTGATGACCTGTTCAATTAACTGTTCAACTCGGAAAATTTTAGGACGAGTTGTCACCAAAATAACCATGATTTCACCAGAATGGTGACCTCGGCGGACCACTAGATTGCGAATCAAGCCTGATTGTTCCTTCTCGTCATAAGGCTTGAGGTCAAACCGACGAATCAAATCCCGAAGTGCCAAGACCACTTGGTCAATGACTGGATCTTGGATATAAAAGTCCTCAATCGGCATCAAATCGTGAGAGTTCTTCCGAAAGAAGCCTGTCTCTACCTGACCATTGACACGACGGACAGGGACCTGGGCCTTGTTGCGGTATTGTACAGGATGGTCCATCCCCAAGGTCAGGGGCACGTCGATATCAGAGATTCCTGCCATCTTGTAGAGGCTATCCTTGACCTGCTTGGCCTTGAATTTCAGCTGCTCCGGATAAGCTATGTGGCCCAAGTCGGCAATACCGCTTCGCAAGTAAGCCAGGTCTAGTTCTTCATTGCGGTGAGGGGATTTTTCCAGGTATTCCTCTACTTTTCCGTAGCCGATCTTCTTATTGACCTTGAGCACGCGCATACGAATGACTTCGCCTGGCAGGGCATTCTCCACAAAAAAGACCAGGCCATCGACCTTAGCCACTCCGGCTCCTTCGTGAGTCAAATCGACAATCTCAACGGTTACAATTTC
Organism: Streptococcus parasanguinis; assembly: GCA_905188195.1. Taxonomy (GTDB): domain Bacteria; phylum Bacillota; class Bacilli; order Lactobacillales; family Streptococcaceae; genus Streptococcus; species Streptococcus parasanguinis_P. The sequence continues at coordinate 99,403 of CAJJKY010000004.1, forward strand.
ATTTTTCTTTAACATGGTGTTCTATCTTTCTACAAATTAAAAGAGGTGGAGTCCAAAACTCCTATCCCCTTATTATATCATCTCAGTCCCATTTGGTACAATTTCTTTTTATAAGCATCGAAATCAACGAGCAAGCCTTGGCCCCCATACATATCGTAGGCATCGACCCAATCCCCATTTTCTGGGATGGTCACTCGTTCAATTCCTTTTCCAGCACTACCGACTAGGCCAAGTCCATTGGTCAATAGGAAAGAGAAAGGAACATTGGTAGACGTCATAGCAAAGACTTTCCCAAGTGCTTCAGATCCCGTAAAGAGTTTGGTTGGATCCTTGATCTGGTGCATGATAGCTGACATGACCTCTTGTTGGCGACGGGTCCGACCAAAGTCTCCTTCATCATCCTTACGGAAACGCGAGTAATTGAGAAGGGTCCGGCCATCCATCCGTTGTTTTCCAACCTTGATGGTTTGTTGCGGAACGACACCGTCTTTCATGTTCAAATCATCTGGTACTTCTACTTCACTGACCTTTTCGCCATCAACCGTTGAAAACTGCGCATTCATCTCGACCCCATTCGGGAAGAGGGTATCGATTGCTGTCGCAAAGGTCTTGAAATCGACCATGGCGTAATATTGGATGTCAATGTCAAAGTTGTCTTTGAGCATCTGACGCACCAATTCAGCCCCTTGGTTGTTATTTTGCTCCCCGATGGTGAAGGCCGTATTGAGCTTCTGGTCGTAGTAGCCATCATATTCAGGAATATTTTGCTGGCTCACTCCATCAATATGGACCAGTGTATCCCGCATGAAGCTGACCATCTTGATCTTGCCTTCTTTGTTATTGACATTAACCACCATGATGGAGTCTGTCCGAGTCTCATCTGACTTCTCACCGATCCGACCATCTGTCCCCAAGATCAGGATATTGACTCCATCTCGCGACTTCTTGCCATTAAATTTCTCAACGACAGCTGGTTTGGCATCTGGACCTGTCGGCTTGCTGTTCAAGCCTTTCACAAACATGAAGACCATGCCACCGATAATGAGCAAGAAAAAGAGAGCAAGCCACTTGAGAATCCGTTTGACGCGGATCTTTTTCCGTGGTTTCTTAGGTATATCGCTCGTCGCAGCAACTGCTTTCTTCTTAGACTTTTTGCTACGTGATTGGTAAACAGGGAGATCCCCAATCGGTTCAGCAATCTCACCTTGCACTTCTTCTGTAGCGTCTACCTCAGGTTGAAGGGCTTCTGCTTCCTCATAAGCTCCTTGGCTCTTCTTAAGCAGGTAATTGTATTCTAGTTGTTCTCGTTCATTCAAATAATGAAAATTTGAGTATAAGTACTCTAATCGCTTTCGCTCATGGTGAGATAGAAAGTTGGATTCGTTACTCATCTTTTCTCCATTCCGTTATCTTTTAAGGTATAGACCTGATACTGGCCCAAGATTTTTGTCTGAATGCCCAAACTGTCTAATTCTTGATAGGCAAACTGCAGAAGATCAGGCGCTTCATTTAGGAGGTCAATAATGAAAAAGTATTCTCCTAAAGCTGTTTTTAGGGGACGACTTTCAATCTTGGTCAAATTGATCCCCCGCCAAGCAAAGGTAGACAATCCTTTATAGAGGGCTCCTGCCAAGTTACTTGGCAAGGTCAAGGCCAAGCTAACTTTTTGCAGTCCCGGACTTAAAGTTTCTGAGATCGCGGGCTCTGTTGCCCCTAAAATCCAAAAACGTGTATAATTGTCCTCGATTTCTTGGATGTCCTTGGCCTGTACTTCCAAGCCATACTCACTGGCTGCTGCCAGAGGGGCAATAGCCGCAATCTCTAAGTCTGGATGTTCTGCTACATAGCGGGCTGCATAGGCTGTTGAAGCCGTCATTTCCATGGCCACATCCGGATAATGGGCCCTTAAAAAAGCCTTCCCTTGGGCCAAGGCCTGTGGATGCGAATAGACCGTTCGAATGGGGCGGTCTTTTTTAGCCACCAAGAGCTGTTGCTTGATGGGATAAACTACTTCTGCAACGGCCTGAATCGTCCCTTGGTGAAAGAGGTAATCAAGGGTCTCATGGACACTGCCTTCAATCGAGTTTTCAACTGGGACAACTGCAAAATCGATCTCTTGATTCTCATAAGCCTTGATGACATCTGTGATCGTCCGATAGGCGATGCGTTCAGAGATTGGAAAGCTATGAGTGGCCACATCATGGGTAAAAGATCCCTTGGGACCAAGATAGCCTACAAGCATCGAATGATCTCCGCAATTTCTTCAGGTGTTTTGTCCTCAACATCCACAATATGGGTAGCAATATCCTCATACAAAGGCAAACGACCATCAAAAATCTTCTTAAATTCTTCTTTGGTGTGGTTTAAAAAGAGGGGACGTTGCATGGCTTTGTCATTTTGAATCCGTCTGTACAAGGTTTCAAAATCTACCCGCAGATAAATGTTGTGAGGATTTTTTTCCAAGAGCGCACGGTTATGAGGATTGACCACAATCCCACCTCCAGGGGAGATGATGGCCGCTTCATTTTCCAATAAACGCTCCAGCATTTCAGCTTCGCGACGACGAAAGGCTGCTTCTCCTTCTACTGCGAAATAGTCATTGATCGACATACCGATCTCTTCAACAATTAATTCATCCATATCATGGAACTTTGGATCAAGAATGCGACCAACGGTCGTTTTACCTGTTCCCATAAAACCAAGTAAAATTTTAGCCATGCAGTAAGGTCTCCAAATCTTCAAAAAAACTAGGGTAACTGGTGTTAATGGCCTCTGCCCGATCCAGCATCACATTTCCTTCACTCACTAATAAGGCAGCAATGGCAGCCATCATCCCAATCCGGTGATCTCCAAAGGTCTCTAAGTCTGCTCCATGTAGGGGTGTCGGTCCAGTGATGATCATGCCGTCTTCCGTTGGCACGACAGTGGCTCCCATGGCATTGAGGCTATCTGCTACGACCTGGATGCGGTCCGTTTCTTTCACACGAAGCTCCTCAGCATCCGCAATCACGGTCTGACCAGTTGCTTGTGTCGCTAGTAAAGCAATAATCGGCAATTCATCAATCAAGCGTGGAATCAACTCCCCATCAATCCGAATACCTTTTAAGGACGAAGTCTTGACAGTGAGACTTGCAGAGACCGCTTTTTCATCGTGATCCTCAATGGTGAGATCTCCCCCCATTTCTTGAATCACATCGAGAATCCCTGTCCGAGTTTGGTTGATACCAACATTTTCAATCTTAATCATACTCTCTGGCAGAATGAGGCCAGCCACTAACCAAAAGGCTGCACTGGAAATATCTCCAGGAACGATGACTTCTTGACCTTGGAACTCTTGTCCACCTTGGATGCGGATGGTTTTTCCATCCACTTGGATCTCTCCACCAAATTGGCGAATCATATCCTCCGTATGGTCACGCGTCTTTTCCTTCTCGATAATCGTCGATTCACCTTCAGCTTGTAGAGCGGCAAAAATGAGAGCAGACTTGACTTGAGCCGATGCCACTGGCAAACGGTAATGAATGGGTTGAAGCTGATGGGTCCCTTTTTCATGTAAAGGTGGGCAATCGCGATCTCCCTGACCAGCAATCTCAACTCCCATCTGACGCAGTGGGATCGCGACACGATCCATGGGCCGTTTGGAAAGACTGTCGTCTCCGACCATGGTCACTGCAAAATCCTGACCTGCTAGTACACCTGAGATCAAACGAATAGAAGTTCCTGAATTGCCCATATCAAGGGGAGATGTCGGGGCTAGAAGACCTTGAAAGCCTACTCCTTGAATCCGAATCACATCCCCGTCATCTTGGATGGAGACTCCTAAATCTCGAAACACCTGGATGGTAGAAAGCACATCTTCGCCTCGCAAGATATCATAGACCTTGGTTTCGCCCTTTGCAAGACTTCCAAAAATAATGGATCGGTGACTGATGGATTTGTCACCAGGGACACGAATGGTTCCCTTTAGACCCTTGCTATTGGTTCTTAATTTCATTGCCATCTCCAGAGTGCTTTTCCACATATTCTATCATAAATAGGACATGAATTCAATTTTTGATCAAAAATTTGGAACAAAAAACGAATGTTTCCAAGCATTTTTTGAGCTTGTTTTCCTCTAGTGGCGAACGAAAATACCAGAGTCGAAATGACAACTCTGGTAGTCTTTCTACTTGTATAAATCTTGAATCGGCTCAAAGATGATCTTTTCAAGATCTGCAAGATAAATAGACAATTGCTGTTGTTTAGTGAAAAATTCATTCACAATCGGACTTGCTTGGATTTTTTCCATATAGTCCTTCATTTCTTGTTGCACAGCTTCTGTTGGAAGTTGACCGGATTGCATCAAGCCTTGCAGTTGATTTTGGAAAGCGACGTATTCGTCAAACAGAGTTTTCGCTTCTGGATTTGCTTCGATCGCTTCCTTACTTTCTACAACAGCCTTGTATTCAGGAAGGTCTCGAAGAGTTCTAGAAAGTTCATTTGCGACATCATAAATATTTGCCATTAGTTAGGCTCCTTTACTGATAAGATACTTCTATTATACTGCTTTTCCCTATAAATTCCTATAATGAAGCAGGCATTTTGACGCAAATCCTTCTTTAGACCTAGCGAGCAAGGACAGTATAAGACGTCGCCTGGCTGATCAATGTTTGAGCTCGCTCCTGATCCTCTGCATTTTTAAAGGTCATCTGCAAAATCCCGTGGATATCTTCACGATTCTCTTCATTGATGTGAATATTAACCAAGGAAATCCCTTGTAGGAGTTGTAAGATTTCAAGGATTACACCTTCTTTATCTGGAACATCAATAAAGAGATCATAGGCACTATCGCGTCCAGCACGCTGATGGATCTGCATTTCTTTTCGGTGCTTCCGCCCTTCATGGAAAAAGGACCAAATAGCCTTCTCGTTATCTGCTTGAATGGTCTCAGCTACCTGATCCAATCGCTCTTTGAAATCTGCAATCCGCTCCAATATCGCTTGAGGGTTGGACAAGAGAATAGAAGTCCACATACCTGGCTCACTTTCCGCGATCCGTGTCATATCCCGAAAGCCACCAGCCGCAAAACGGCGGGTCATTTCATGCTCTTCCCCATAAGCTACAGCCTGCTCGACCAGAGTCGAGGCTAAAATATGAGGAAAATGGCTGATCTGGGAAGTCACCCGATCGTGTTCCTCGGCATCGATTTCAATAAATCGAGATCCCAATCCACTCAGAAGCTCTTTCAACTCTTCCATGGCACCTCCTGTCGTCAAGCTGGAAGGAGTAAAAATATAATAGGCATTTTCAAATAAGGTTGCATCTGCTGCTGCGGCACCTGTCTTATGACTACCAGCCATGGGGTGTCCTCCCACAAATCGTACGGCCTTGTCTGTAAACACTTTTTCAGCTTGTGCGACAATTTCTGCCTTGGTAGAGCCTGCATCTGTCACCAGTACCCGGTCTTTCAAATGCAAGCTAGCTAAGGTTTCTAAGTAAGACTTGGTTTGCTTGATGGGAAGGGCCAAAATAATGATATCTGCTAAAGGGGCAAAGGCTGCGAAATCATCCGTCACTTGATCCACCATTCCTCTTTCAAGGGCGATGGTTCGAGAGGCTTCACTACGATTGTACCCAAGAACAGTCACGTTTGGGTGGGCTCTCTTAATGCCTAGCGCAAGTGAAGCACCAATCAAGCCCAACCCTGCAATATAAACAACTTTCTTCTCCAAAGGAAAACTCTTTCTCTTAAAAATTCTTCGTAAAGTCCCGGTGCTTGGCAACGGCTTCTTTCAATTCTTCCAAGTTATCGGATGAGAATTTTTCAAGCACTTCTGTCGCAAGGACCGTTGCGACCACTGCTTCCATTACCACTCCTGCAGCAGGTAGAGCCGTTGGGTCGCTGCGCTCAACTGTTGCCTTATAAGGCTCATGGGTTTCAATATCCACACTCATCAAGGGTTTGTAGAGGGTCGGAATAGGCTTCATGACGCCACGAACCAGAATCGGCTCTCCGTTAGTCATGCCCCCTTCAAAACCACCAAGATTATTAGTACGACGGGTATAGCCAGCTTCTTCAGACCAGACGATTTCATCCATGACTTGACTACCTTTTAGGCGACCTGCTTCAAAACCAAGACCGAATTCAACTCCCTTAAAGGCATTGATAGAGACCACTCCTTGAGCAATTTTGGCATCCAATTTCTTGTCCCATTGTACATAGGAGCCTAGTCCAACAGGCACACCGCCAACCAAGGTTTCCACAATTCCCCCGATGGTATCACCATCTTTTTTCACTTGGTCAATGTAAGCCTTAACGGCCTCTTCTTGTTCTGGCACAACGATCGAAACTTCCGACTTCGCTGCCTTTTCCTTGATTTCTGAAACGGTTAGATTCTCGGGAATTGCAATCTCGATTCCCCCAAAATTAACAATGTGGCTGGCTACTTCAACGCCGATCTCTTCTAAAATCCGTTTAGCAACTGCACCAACGGCTACACGCATGGTCGTCTCACGGGCAGAAGAACGTTCGAGCGAATTACGAAGATCGTCAAAACGGTATTTGATCCCTCCGACTAGATCGGCATGACCAGGACGTGGCTTGGTGATCTTACGCAGATTTTTCTTTTTCTCTTCGACCGGTGCTACATTCATGATCTCCAGCCATTTTAGGTGATCCAGATTGGTCACATTCAGAGTAATCGGACCTCCCATGGTCAAGCCATGACGAACACCTGATGTGATCTCAACACGGTCACTCTCGATTTTCATCCGAGCACCACGACCATAGCCACCTTGTCGACGTTTGAGCTCTTTATTAATATCCTCTTCAGATAAAGGAAGGCCTGCCGGAACCCCCTCGATGATGGCTGTTAGTCGAGGCCCATGGGACTCTCCTGCTGTTAAATATCTCATACGACCTTATACCTTTCTTTCTAAAAAGTCCTTCATTTCTTGAAGAGGGATTTGATGAATCGCTGCTTGCCCCAACTCTGGAACAATGACTAATTTCAAGTTCGTCCCACGAGCTTTTTTGTCATGAGTCAAGGCTTGATAAAGGGCTTCTTTATCCCAGTTCTCATAGGTCACCGGAAGGCCAAATTTCCGGCACATTTCTTCGATTTGTTGGCTGATTCCTTTTGGCATCAAGCCCTTTTCTTCTGAAACTCGGGAGAGCTGCACCATGCCCATACTGACGGCTTCTCCATGCATAACCTGCCCATAACCAGCTGTCGCTTCAATAGCATGTCCAATAGTATGCCCAAAGTTGAGATACAGGCGAATGCCATTGTCCAACTCGTCTGCCACAACATGGTCTCGCTTCACCAAGCAAGAATGAGAAATGATGCTCTCTGCATGCTCTAAAATACTCTGGACAGAACCATCCATGGCTTCCAATTCTTCCCAGAGTTCCGTATCTTGGATGAGACCGTACTTGATGACTTCGCCCATCCCCTCGATCAATTCACGTTGCCCTAAAGTGCTCAACACTTCAGGATCAATAAACACACCATCTGGTTGAGCAAAGGTCCCTACCATGTTTTTAGCAAGTGCTGTGTTGACTCCCGTCTTTCCCCCGATAGAAGAATCCACCTGTGCAGTCAAGCTAGTTGGGATCTGAACAAAGGAAATTCCCCGCATATAGGTCGAGGCAGCAAAACCAGCCAAATCACCAACTACGCCACCCCCAAGAGCAACGATTCCATCACTGCGCGTCATGCCCCGGGTAGCTAGAAAGTCATAGACTTTTGAAACAGTGGTTAGATTCTTACTGGCTTCCCCTTGAAGAAACTCAAAGCGCACCACTTGAAAACCAGCTTTCTCCAGGCTCTTCTCTACGATAGAGGCATATAGCTTAGCCACGCGGTTATCGGAAATAATGGCGACTTTTTTATCGCCCCAAAGAGTGCGCAACCAGTCTCCAACCTGGTTGAGACCACCTCTTTCAATCACAATATCATAGGAATGTCCTGGAATAGGTACCGATACGTTCATAGGAATCTCCTTCACGTTTTTCTTTGATTCTATCTTATCATGAAATAGGGCACATGTCTCAATCAAAATGAAAAAGAGACTAGAGCAAGACTGCTTTTTAAAAAATCAGTTCCTGTTCTAATCTCATAAAGCTTTTTCAATAGGAAAATGTAAAACCCTCTCTTAGTCACATACAAATTGGCGATATTCTGTTGTCAATGCTTCCCATACAGACTCTGTAGGAAATACTTTCCCAGTCATTAATTCAAAGGCTGCTTCAGCTTGATAAAAGAGCATTCCCAGCCCATTTACCCTCTGGTTTCCTTGATTCACTGCTAATTGCAGAAAGGGGGGCACTGCCGGATAGTAAGCCATCTCTACGATTAAGGCATGTGGGGGAAAGGTCAAGTGACTCGCTATCGGAAGAGACTGACCATCCATTCCAACACCAGTCGCATTTAAGATGAGATCGGCTTGATTAAAAGAGTTTTGAACTTCTTCATCTTTCTCAATCGCATACAATTCTATCATGAAATCAAAGGCATCTTCTAGCAACTGAACCTTGGAACGATAATGAACTAATCTCTCCTCTCTCACAAAGACAAGGATACGTTTCACACCTAGATGAATGGCCTGTGCAATAATCGCTAAAGCTGCACCACCTGCACCTAAGAGAACCATTGTTTTTCCCTTAATGGAGAAAGCAGGAGGTAAACTACGAAAGAAACCAATTCCATCCGTATTATAGCCTTTAAGCTTGCCATCACGGTGAACAATGGTATTGACAGAACCGATCTTTCGGGCCATCTCATCCACTTCATCTAGATAAGGAAAGACCTTCTGCTTATAGGGCATGGAAATGTTGGCCCCAATCATATCCAACTTACGAATTTGGCTGATGGTGCTTTCTAAGTCTTCTTCAGCAATATCCCAAGCTAGATAAGCAGCATTGGTCGCTGTTAATTCATAAGCTAGATTATGGATGAAAGGAGAAATACTATGACGAATGGGATGGGCAATGACCGCTGCCATCCGAGTATATCCGTCAATCTTCATTTAATAACTCCCGAATTCTTCTCATATTTTCAAGAGGAATTTGACCTGGGGCACTTTCATCTCCGACTCTAGCATAAGACCAGGAAGAACCTGTCAAATCAGCTGTCAAGCGCGAAATCTTCCCGACCTTGCCCATGGAAATCGTTACATATTCTTGCTCAGGGTTCAGTGTCTTGAAACCACGCGTATAATTCATCAAGTCAAGAACATCTTGTTCATTGTGGGCCATGACAGATACTTTGACTAATTTTGGAGAAAAGCTGGTCAATTCCGATAAGATCTCCATCATATTTTCCGGAGTTTCTTGGAAGTTATGGTAGCTGAGAACAAGATTTGAAAATTCCAACATTTCTTCAAAGACTTCACGGTGACTATAATACTCGAAATCGATATAATCCGGATGATAGATGGATTGAATATCTTTCAGGATTCCAACATATTCCTCGTTGGTCAGCTCCATCTCTCCACCTTCAGCTCGAGTCCGCAAGGTGAATAAAATTTCGCGTCCAGCAAATTTCTCAAAAACTGCAGGAGCGACGGTTAAGATCTCGCTTTTTTCTAAAAAGTCCGCACGCCACTCAATAACATCTGCATCCTCATAACGCGAACTATCTAGTTGTTGCGCCTCTTCTAAGGAGCGAGGCATAATCGAAACAACTAACTTCATACATCCACCCTAATCGTAAATACTTTTAAGTAATTACTACTTTCTTCTTTCTTGTTCCATCGAAAATCACCCGGAAGTCCGTATTCCGCTAGATAGCGATGCTTACGGCCTTGAAATCCCTTTTCGATTTGTTTTTTAAATTTTTCTTTGGTCACATTTGCCGCATTGGTACTGAGAATCAAGGTGCCACCTGGATTTAAAATCTCAAGAGCCTCGCTGACTAATCGATGGTAATCTTTAGCGACTGAAAATGTCCGTTTTTTATTCCGCGCAAAGCTAGGCGGATCAAGCACGATCACATCATAGCTTAGGTCATGGCGTTTGGCATATTTGTAATAGTCAAAGACATCCATCACGACAAAACGATGAGCATCCAACGCCAAGCCATTTGCCACAAAATGCGCTTCTGATAGTTCTCTACTTCTCTTAGCCAGATCGACCGATGTTGTCTCAACTGCTCCACCCATTGCCGCAGCCACAGAGAAGGCCGCCGTATAGGAGAACATATTGAGCAAGGACTTGCCAGCTGCTAAGCCCTCTACCAAGCTACCTCGAACTTCATGCTGATCCAAAAAAATTCCCGTCATCAAGCCATCATTGAGAAAGACTTGGTAAGAGACCCCATTTTCAAGAATCAAAAATTCTTGCGGAGCTTCTTCTCCATAGACATGAGCCGATTCATAGTCCAAGCCTTTAAAGCGAATCTTTTCATAGCCACCTCGGACTTCTGGAAAAGCTTCTTGAAAGGCCGCTAGAATGGTTTCCTTGATCTGAAATACGAAGGGATTGTACCAAGAAAAGACAACAAACTCACCATACAAGTCAACCGTGAAGCCACCAAAACCATCTCCCTCTTGGTTAAAAAGACGAAAGGCTGTCGTCGTTTCATCCGCATAATAAGAACGACGGTATTGCTTGGCTTTGATGAAAAGCTTTTTAAAAAAGTCTTGATCAAAAGCGACCAACTCTTGTGAAACAAACCATCCAATCCCTTTATTTTGTTCAGATAAGTATCCGACCCCGAGGGATTGTCCATCTCCTGAAAGCAATTGAACCGCTTGATCCAAAGCGGGAAGTGAGTCAAAATCTTGCTTTTCAAGAAGGGATTGTCCTTGTTTGATTTTTGTTGCGACTTGGCGACTAACTGTGAGTTTTTTCATATCCTCTATTATAGCAAAAGTCTGTGTTTTTCACAAAGGGAGGCTTTATTTACTAGAACTTTTTTTACCATTTTATTTCAGCTCTTATCCTTTAGCTTTTTACGATTTCATATCCCTGATCTTTCCTATTTCTTTCCTCTGCTTTACAGTCATTTTTTTCTTTCTCCATAAAATTGTGGTATACTTGTATATGAAAATTTTTAGGAAATAAGACAAGGAAGTAACATTTTGTGAAAAAAATTACGAATTCGATACTCAATTTCATGAGTACCAGACTAGGATTTGTCTTGACCCTTCTGTTGCTCTACTGGTTCAAAACCATGTGGGCCTATTCAGTTGATTTTAACTTAGACATTCAAGGACCCTATCAGATTTTTCTAGCAGTGATCAACCCATTGCCGATCAGTCTGCTCTTCATCGGTCTAGCACTCTATATCAAACGAACCAAGCTCTTTTATAGTTTGGCCTTTGGGATCTACCTTCTCTTATTTATTTGGTTGATTTCCAATTCCATCTATTATCGAGAGTTTACAGACTTCGTAACGGTCAATACCATGTTGGCTTCCAGCAAGGTTTCTGCCGGTCTCGGAGCTGCTGCTTTAGAATTGTTCCGCCCTTGGGATGTGATCTACATTCTAGATTTCCCTATCCTCGCTTTCTTCTTCTTTAAGAAATGGATTCGAATGGACAATCGTCCCTTCAATAAACGAGCTAGTTTTGCGGTTACCTCTTTATCGGCTATGCTCTTTTCGGCCAACCTTTTCCTCGCAGAAATTGACCGACCTGAGCTCTTGACTCGTGGGTTCTCAAACTACTATGTCGTTCGTGCCCTAGGATTACCAGCCTTTCTGGGGTATAGCGCTAATCAGACCTATGCTGCCAACAAAGAACGTTCCAAAGCCTCCGAAGCAGATCTAAAACCGGTGGAAGAATATATCCAACAGCATTACGCCAAGCCTAATCCTGAGTACTTTGGAATGGCCAAAGGCCGTAACGTCATCTACATTCACTTGGAAAGTTTCCAACAATTCTTGATCGATTACAAGTTGAAAGTAGACGATAAAGAATATGAAGTGACACCTTTCTTAAACTCACTTTACCACTCGAAAGAAACCTTTGCCTTTTCAAATGTCTTTAACCAAGTTAAGGCAGGGAAAACGTCTGATGCGGAGACCATGATTGAAACAGGCCTCTTCGGACTCAACCAAGGTTCCTTTATGGTGAACTATGGTGGAACCAATACCCAACAGGCTGCACCATTTATTCTTTCAAAAAATGGTTACAACTCAAGCGCTGTTTTCCACGGGAATGCTGGAAGTTTCTGGAATCGAAATACCGCCTATAAACAATGGGGCTACAATTACTTCTTTGATGCCAGCTACTTCACCAAACAAAACAGCAGCAATTCCTTCCAGTATGGTCTTAATGACAAATACATGCTCAAGGATTCCATCAAATACCTAGAAAGATTGCAACAGCCTTTCTATACGAAGTTCATTACGGTTTCCAACCACTATCCTTATACAACTAGCTTGTCAGGAGATGATCTCGGCTTCCCTCTAGCTAAGACTCAGGACGAAACCATCAATGGCTATTTTGCGACCGCTAACTACCTAGATTCTTCGATCAAGGCCTTCTTTGATTACCTGAAAGAATCTGGTCTTTACAAAAATTCCATCATCGTTCTCTATGGGGACCACTACGGAATTTCAAACTCCCGCAACCCAGCTCTTGCCCCTCTACTTGGTAAGAACTCTGAAACGTGGTCAAGCTATGACAATGCCATGTTGCAACGCGTTCCTTATATGGTAGTTATTCCTGGAATGGACAAGGGAGGCATTATCAACACCTATGGTGGCGAAATTGATATGCTCCCAACCTTGGAACATTTGCTAGGCATTGAATCCAACAAATTCCTCCAAGTTGGTCAAGATATGCTCTCACCAGATCATGATCAAATCGTAGCCTTCCGCTCCGCTAACTACTTTGTGACTCCTGAGTATACGAGCTATAGTGGCCGGACCTATTACACCAAAACAGGTGAGGAAATTACGAACCCAGACGAAAAAACCAAGGAAGAACTGGACAAGATTAGGGAGGCTGCTAACCTGCAATTGAAGATTAGCGATAGCATCCAGACCGGTGACCTCCTTCGCTTCTTCAAGGGCAATGATCTTGGAAAAGTCAATCCAGATGATTATTCCTACACTAATTCCTTCAAGGCATTGAAGAAGATTGAAAAGGAAAAAGGTGACAAATCAACCAGCCTTTATAACCAACGTGGCAATCAGTCCACCGTTGATCTCTTCAAGGCACCTACTTATAAAGAATTGCACCCAGAAGACGATAGTTCTTCCTCAACAGAGACCAGTAGCAGTTCTTCTAAATAAAGAGAATCCCTGAGTTTAAAAACTCAGGGATTTTGTGATTTCTTTAAAAAGATTACGCTTTACCTTCATCTAGGACTTCAAAAACAGAAGCTGTTAAATTCTCCACATAGAATGGTCGTTTATGACGACTATTCCCAACCATCAATTTCAATTTATTTGAATTTTGGAGGTAATATGGAAGTCCGCTGGCGTTGAAGATGACCAAGTACTTCTTGTCTCCTGTTAGTTCAAATATCAGAAGTCCACTACAATCAGTTGCAGATTGGATAAAGACTTGTTGGTAGATTTTATCATAGCTTTCAAGCCCTAAGACAGGAAGACTTGTCTTCAAATTGATCAAGCTTCGGATATAGGCAATTGATTCCTTGTTTTGACTGACCAGATCCCAGTTGACCTGATTCACAAAATCTGGAGCATTGTAGGAATTCATGGCCCGTTCACGATCCAAAGGAGTGATTTCTCCATCAGGACCTGTCGCTACCAATTTGGTCCTCATGAACTCTTGACCCAATTGCATAAAGGTCATGCCCTGAAAGAGCAGATTCATGGCCGTAGCCAACTCTGAGCGCTTGACCAAGCCTGCTACTTCTTCATTTGGATGGAGGGTCTGAAGCAAGTCAAAGAGATTATAGTTGTCATGAGCTTCCACATAATTCAAGACCTGATTCGGACTTAAATAATTGCCAAGCTCTGCACTACCTAAAACAGCACGCGCAACGATATACTCTGTTGATTTTCTGCTGACGAAGCCACGTTTGATGGAACCATAAACCTCAGCCCCTTTAATGGCATCGCGCTCCGTATCATTGAAGAATCCAATTCGAGGCAATTGCGCTGCATTGTCTTTCTTAGCCTTATCTTCTGGTGCGAGTCCTGTTCCCATGTCCCAACCTTCTCCGTAAAGAAGAATGCGAGGATCCAGAGCATCCATAGCCTCCCGAATAGCATTCATCGTCCTTACATCGTGAATCCCCATCAAATCAAAGCGGAAGCCATCGATCTGGTACTCTTTGACCCAATGCGTGAGGGAATCAATCATGTACTTGCGGTACATTTCATGCTCACTTGCCGTCTCATTACCGACACCTGTCCCATTTTGGAAGCGCCCATCTGGCTCCATCCGGTAATAATAATCCGGAACTGTATTTTGGAAAGGACCATTCTCAGTTGAGTAGGTATGATTGTAGATCACATCTATGACTACAGAAATCCCAGCTTCATGATAAGCCCGGATCATCGTTTTAAGCTCTTTCATGGTTTGTTTGGGATTGGATGGATCCGTTGAAAAACTGGTTTCTGGTGCAGAATGATTCTGAACGTCGTAACCCCAATTGTAGGTCACACGACCTTCTTCATCGTACTGTTTATAGCGATCAGATATCGGCTGCAATTGCACGACATTGACCCCTAACTGACGGATATAATCAAAGGCAGTCGCATCGCCATGGCTATTGACGGTTCCTTTTTGGCAAGCCCCCAGATAGGTCCCACGCAAAGACTCGTCCACACCTGATGTCGGTGACTTGGTCAAATCCCGAAGGTGCATCTCATAGATCACTGCTTGACAAGGATTATCCAGGCGCCAGGGAGTCGCATCGGCGCCTTTTTTAGTGCCCCAATCAAACTGACGATCTGCTCTTGAGAGAATGGCTGAGCGCATTCCATCGGCTGTCGTTGCAATGCTATAAGGATCGCGCGTCACTTGAGTCTGGTGTTCAAAATACACACGATATTGATAGGCCATGCCACTTAAATTTCCTAAAAAATCTAAAATCCAAACACCTTGAGTATTTTCTGGGTGGTAGCTAGACTCTTGTTTGCCACGTGTCATCGGCATGCTCTTCCAAATAGGCGCATCCAGCTCGGTTGATTGATAGAGCAACAATTCAACTTTCTTGGCAGTAGGAGCCCACAGTTTAAAGCAATGCTCCCCTTCTTCCTCACGATGACCAAGCCAGCCTTGATACGCCCATTTAGCATCAAACTCTCTAGGACGCATCGCCATATCGTAGGCATGAGGCTGACGATGGCTGTATGCATGACTCGTCAAAGCAGCTTGCAAAGAATAATAGACTGTATCGTCTCCATCGAGAATCCACACTTCTCGAACATGCCCTTCTGGTAAGAGTTCGATTTCAAAATCACGGGTCTTAGTGAGCCAATCCCCTTCTTTAACCAGGACATGGCCCCGGTTCAAGGCATCCTCACTCTCGTATACCAGATTTCCCTCTACTCCAAAATAATCCAACTTGGAGAAAGAGACTGATTTTCCTTCTACTTGATCCTGCCACTGCCACATATCATAGGCAAAATAATTTCCTTTTTGCTTATGAAAATGAAGCTTTACATGGTATTGTCGCATAACATTTTCCTATTTCCAATTTGATACCGAAGGAACCATTCGCTCGTGAAACACGTATATGGTTCCAACTATTTGTTTTTATTCTTCAGATGTATGAACCAATGCATCGTTGTTGATTTCATCAATATTCGCAAAGAATTCCAAGTGATTATGAAAGACTTCCAATTCAACTGGAGTATCTCCCCCGTATTCCCCATCTAGATTGATGCGGAATGGTTGAGCATTTTTCCCTAGCATTTCGATCGTCAACTTCTTGGTCTTGAGATATTCTACATTTTCATCGTGCACATGCTTGCCTCCATTAATGGCCTGAATCATCAGGGACAACATGTTAAAGAGCTTAGCAGTTTTTACGATAATCAAGGTAAAGTTCCCATCATCAAGCTTAGCATCTGGCGCGACACTTTCAAAACCAGCAATCGAGTTGGTAAGAGCCACAAAAATCATAGACGCTGGCCCTTCAAAGACACCATTGTCGTGCTCAATCCGCACCTTTCGAGCCTTGTTTCGTGGCAACATTTTAGCAGCTTCTGCCACATAGGCAAAGTAACCCAAGCGAGATTTAACACTACTTGGAACACTGAAGGTCAATTCTGTCATGGTTCCTGCTGCAGCAATATTGATGAAATACTTACTACCATAGGCACGACCAATATCCATCTGAATGGTTTGATTCTTTTCAATAATGCGAGCAGCCGCCACAGGATCGCCCATCGGGATCTTCAAGGCACGCGCATAGTCATTGGTGGTACCGGTCGGGATAAAGGCCATCTGCGGACGATTTTCCAGACCTGCAACCCCATTGACCACTTCGTTAATCGTACCATCTCCACCAGCAGCAATGATTAAATCAAAGCCTGCCTTAGCGGCTCTTTCTGCTTCATTTTGGGCAGAAAATGGTTCTGGAGTCGTTTGATAAGCGCTGGTTTCATAGCCCACATCTTCGAGTACGTCTAAGACTTCCGCAATATTTTTCTTGATAATTTCTTGCCCAGAGGTCGGATTATAAATTAAACGGGCTTTTTTGATTCGTTCTACCATAAAGATCCTCTATAAACTTTCAAGCCAGGCCTCATCTTCTACCTGGATTCCTAATTCTTGTGCTTTGGTTAACTTGCTACCAGCGTCACTACCTGCAACGACCAAATCTGTTTTTTTGGAAACCGATCCAGTTACCTTAGCGCCCAGACTTTCTAATTTTGCCTTTGCTTCTGAACGTGTGAGTCGCTCTAGCTTCCCAGTCAAAACGACTGTCATTCCTGATAGGGCTGCATCAGCAGCGACTTTCTCACCAAGATAAGCCATATTGACACCAGCTTCTTTAAGCTCTTGCAATAGGCGCTTGGATCCTTCTTGTGCAAAATAAGACTTGAGGCTTTCAGCCACGACCATACCGAGACTATCAATACCTGCAATCCGTTCTGGATCAGCTGTAGCCAGTTGATCGAGGTCATGGAATTCTTGGAGTAAGATTTGACTGACCTTGCTTCCGACATGGCGGATCCCCAAACCAAAGAGTAATTTCTCAGCTGAGTTCTCTTTTGAAGCTTGAATGGCTTCATAGAGTTTTTCAGCAGATTTTTCTTTAAAGCCTTCCAAGGTCAATAGGTCCTCGACTGTCAGACGATAGATCCCAGCTACATCCTCTACCAACTGAGCTGCGAAGAGTTTCTCTACGACAGCTGGTCCCAAGCCTGTGATATTCATAGCATCCCGACTTGCAAAGTGGTTCAATCCTTCCTTGATCTGCGCTGGACAGAGTGGATTGATACAGCGAAGGGCCACCTCATCCTCGAAATGAAGCAACTCACTCTGACAGCTCGGACAATGAGTTGGAATGGCTAATGCTTGATCAGAGACTCGCTTATCTTTGACAACACGCAAGACCGCTGGAATGATATCACCCGCCTTGTAGACAATGACGGTATCATCCTGATGAATGTCTTTTTCAGCAATATAGTCCACATTGTGCAAGGTTGCCCGACTAACAGTGGTTCCTACTAGCTGGACTGGAGTTAGATTGGCAGTTGGCGTCACAACACCGGTCCGTCCAACCGTCCAATCCACCGATAGGATTTTCGCTTCTTTTTCTTCAGCTGGAAACTTATAGGCGACAGCCCATTTAGGGGCTTTAACAGTAAAGCCTAGTTCTTCTTGAACAGCTAGGTCATTGACCTTGATGACGATCCCATCGATATCGTAGGGAAGATCCTCTCGAAGCTGAGCTACTTTTTGGATGAAGTCCCAAATTTGCTCCATATCCTCAGCCAGCACTCGCTCTTGGTTCACGACAAAGCCTAAGCGGGCTAATTTCTCAAGCACGCCTTCCTGACTGCTTTGATCAGTTGGACTCACTTCTTGATACAAGAAGGTTGCGAGATTTCGCTTGGCCACGATTTTCGTATCCAATTGGCGAAGCGTTCCTGCAGCAGCATTCCGCGGATTAGCAAACTCCGGCTCACCATTTTCTTGACGGATCTGATTGACCCGATCAAAGGAAGCCCGTGGCATGTAGCACTCGCCTCGAACCGTGATGTTCACTGGCTCTGGTAACACCAAAGGAATGTCCTTGACCCGCTTGAGGTTCTCTGTAATATCCTCACCGACAGAACCATCTCCACGTGTTGCCCCCGTTACGAGGACACCATTTTCATAGGTGAGGGAAATGGACAAGCCATCGATTTTCAGCTCACATACATAGCTGATAGAAGGAAATTCCTTACGGACACGCTGATCAAAGGCTTCTAATTCTTCACGCGAAAAAGCATCCTGCAAACTATAAAGGGGATACTGGTGCTGGTATTTGGTAAAGCCTTTTAAAACCACCCCACCTACACGGTGAGTTGGACTCTCTGGTAAGATCTCATCAGGATGAGCGGTTTCTAGTTCCACCAACTCTCGATATAATTGATCATATTCACTATCTGAAACAGATGGAGCGTCTTTTGTGTAATACTCGTAAGCATAACGATTGAGTAATTCCACTAATTCTTTCATTCTGGTTTTCATGTTCTTATTTTATCATAAAATCTTAATTTAGCCTTGAATTTACTGCATTCTTAGCATTAAAAAAAGGGGCTGGGACAAAAGTCCTAGCCTCTCAATTATTTTTAGATTGTCGAGCAAGACGCAGTGGTTGAGTGGGCTCTACTACGCTGATTTCATCAGCTTTTACAGCCCTACTCAACTGTGCGGAGGTGAGACGACGAAATCGAATTCTAAGGAATTACCGATTTCTGTCCCACTCTCTTCTTATTTTGTAAAATCGATCCGTTTAGAAAGTTGATTGATCACAATCGCTCCAAAAATCAAGGATGCGAATTCACCCAATCCCATAGTCAACCAGTTATAGAAGAATGGTTGGCCTTGAAGGTAGTATAGTTCCAAGGCAATCGTAAACATGGAGATGGAAAAGAAAATCGCAAACAAGAAATGGTCCAAGCGAATAAGACCGTCAAACAAGAACTTGTTTTTGAATCGACCAAATAGAATGAGTCCAAGTCCTAAGAAGACAAAGGTTGAACCTCCACCGACAAAGACATCGATCCATCCAAAACTAAATAAGTTAGCAATCATACAACCAAGCGTCACCCCAATCAAGTACTTCTTATTGTAAAAAGCTAAGAAATTCATCATTTCCGAAACACGGAATTGATAGCCATAGTAGGCCATAGCGTTGAGAGGTGGGGTAATGGTCAATACGATATAAATCGCAGCAACAATGGCAATTTGCGCCATATCACGAGCAGTTAACTGTTTCATCTATTCTCCTTTAGCGGTTTTCCCGCGTCTAATATGCTTGGCGAAAGGATCTTAAGCACCAAGGGTTGAAGGTTTGATTTCTTCAACCTTTCAAGTATAGCATATTTTGAGGTTTTATGGTAGACTGAATTTATGAAAACACTAATTAAAAAATTTTTTGATAATGAGATTTTATCCTATCTCTTTTTTGGAGTTGCCACAACCATTGTTTCCGTCGGAACCCGCCTCTTCATCTATCAAGTGTCTCGTGATGAACGATTAGCGACCGCGATTGGAAACATCGCTGGGATCCTCTTTGCCTTTGCGACCAACGATACCATTGTCTTTAAACAAGAAAGAAAGGGCTGGTTTCAGCGCTTGATTCGATTTGCAATTGCGCGCTCTGGGACCTTTATTCTAGATATGGCCTTGACTGAGATTTTTGTCAAGCAATTCCCAGGAATTATCGGGCAATTTGTCAACAATAACAAGAGTCAAATCAATCTGATTGAAACCCTCTTTGCACAAGTGGCCATTGTGGTCCTCAATTACGTCTTTAGTAAACTCTTTGTCTTTAAAAACAAAAATAAGGCTTGAAACGATTGTTTCAAGCTTTATTCTTTTAAACTTCTATACTTGCATGCTCTGCACTTAATTGATGGATGGTGCCTTCAACCCCAAAATAATCCTTGGCTAGATCTTTCAATTCCTGCATGGCTGTCTGGGCTCGTTTGGCCTGCTCCTCGTTGATGGCTTCAATGACCAAAATAGCGTCCTTGGTATCTTCCGTTAGCATGGTTCTTTGAGCCTCACGCCAATTCAAACAACGGCAAACGGCGCCTTCTTGGTCGTAGTAGATGATCTCCCCTTCCAAAGCTGGCGCATCTTCGTCAGCTCCTAATGGAAAGAAAGGTTCGCCTCCTTTCGCTTGACCTAGAGAGAGGCCACCCACCAATTTATCCATATCTTCTCCCCCACAAGGAAGGGCATAAGCCATAGACACACTATTGTAAAGATCCACCAACGGATTAATCGGATAGAATTCACGCCCCTGGTGAACCCGTTTTAAGAGTGCCTCGATGGAAGATCGGGCTCCTTTTTTTGTTTTAAACTTGCTAAAAGCTTGGCGCCACTCTTGGACAAATTCACTCTGGGTATAGTTTTCTTCATCGATAAATTCCCATGCTCGCTTGGTACCCTTGTCCAACAATTCTTTGAAATAAGGATCCTTGGCTTCATCTACTGTATTATCAATGCCATACAAAGACATCACTGTAATGCTAGCTGTTGGAAATAAATCCCAAAATGCTTGATCGACTGTCACTTTCATTGCTTTACCTCACTGTAATTTCTTTTTTGACCTTTTTTGACTAGCTCCCAATCCAAGGTGATATTCTCTCGAACTCGGATGAGATACTCCTCTAACTGTGCGACTTCTTCTTTGGAAAATCCTTTTAAGGCAGTTGTCTCAGAGTAAAGATGCTCCCCTAAAATGAAGGGGTAAATCTGCTTACCTTTTTCAGTTAATTCCCATTCCTTGATTTTAAGGTTTTCACCCCTTGGACGCTGCTGAATCAGTCCTCGTTCTTCTAGTTTTTTTACAGACCTTGCAACGGTGGATCGATCTACTTTCAAGACTTCAGAGAGTTCTTCCTGAATCATTCCAGGTTGCTCGGCAATTCGCACCAGGTAAAGGTATTGACCACGCGCTAAATCCAAATCTCGAAATTCAATATTTGCTATAGAATCCAGAGCTCGCGCAATGATGCCTATCTCACGCAAAATACTCATCTCACTCCTCCTTTCCTATTGACAGTAGCATAACATATTTTTGTTGCAAATGCAATAAAAATAGATAAGAAAAAAAGAGGCTGGGACAAAAGTCCTAGCCTCTCAATTATTTTTGAATTGTCGAGCAAGACGCAGTGGTTGAGTGGGCTCTACTACGCTGATTTCATCAGCTTTTACAGCCCTACTCAACTGTGCGGAGGTGGGACGACGAAATCGAATTCTAACGAATTACCGATTTCTGTCCCACTCTCCCTTATTCCGTTTTTTCTTTTTTTATCAAGCGTAACTGAAGCTTTAATTTTTTTGAAACTTCTCTATGCCGAAAGTCCACTTCTTCTGATTTTAACTTAGAGACAATTTCTCCACTGCGCGTTTGGAACTTTGCTTCTCTAGCAAATTGGATACTGGCATTTAAAATACAACCAATAATCATGATTTTTGCCACCAAGATAAACCAGAACATGATGACCGCTAGGACGACCGAACCGAAGAAACGAGCATCTAAGAAATGACTCACATAACGATCCACATATTTCCAAAAGATATTCAAGATCGCATACAGGACAGCAACAACAAAGGTCGCCCCTGGCAATACATATCTAAATTTCGGAATTTTGACATTTGGAAGGGTGTAATAGAGCAAGACCAGACTAACAAAAAGCAAGAGATAGATGGTCGGCTCTGTCAAATTCAGTAAGCGCACATAAATCGTCCGATCAAATGAAAAAGTCTGATAGAGATAACGAACGATCATTTTCCCAAACATGGAAAGGATCAGCGAGAGTCCAAACAAGCCCTGCAAGGCAAAACTGATCAGAAAGCTAAAGAGTCGCCCCCAGATAATACCACGCTCCTTTTCCACCCCATAACTCTTGTTATAGGCTTTTTGGAGGTAGGCAATGCTCTGAGAGAAGATCCACAAAGCAGAAATAATCGAGAAACTCAGTAAGCCTGTCGAAGGTTTGGTCAAGACACTCGAAATCATCTGTGCCACTATTCGATATAAGGAGGCTGGCAAAACTTTCTGTAAGCTTAAAAGAATCTGAGTGGGACGAATATGAAAGTAGGGTAAAATATTGGCTGCAATCAGCATCAAAGGGAAAATGGAGATCAGCAAATAATAGGCCACCGCAATGCTGGTGATATCAGACTCTGCACTCTGATAAAACCGCACGAAGCCCTTTATAAATGGCTGTCCCAGTATTTTTTGTAGGACCTTTTTCATTCGTCACCTCCCCATTTTACTAAAAAAGAGCAAAGAGCGAAACCAGACACTTGCCTTCAGCTCCATTCTTTCCTCTCTATTTTTTAGTATGTTCCTTCTTCACCTTGACTGGTCAAGATCACTGGACCATCTTTTGTAATCACAAATTGATGCTCGTATTGACAAGAAAGGCCACCGTCAAGGGTCTTATGGGCCCAACCAGTTTCCATATCTGTATCAATCTCCCAAGTACCGGTATTAATCATTGGCTCAATCGTCAAGACCATCCCTTCACGTAAGCGAAGACCGCGTCCAGCACGACCATAATGTGGGACCATTGGTTCTTCATGCATGGTAGGCCCGACACCGTGTCCGACCAAATCACGCACCACGCCATAGCCTTTGCTTTCTGCATACTCTTGAATCGCTGCACCAATATCTCCCAAGCGATTGCCAACGACCGCTTTCTCAATTCCCTTATAGAGACATTCTTTGGTCACGTCCATCAAATCTTTGACTTCTTGCGAAACATTTCCAACCGCATAAGCCCAGCAAGAGTCCGCCAAGCCACCACTATAAGACTCCGTGTATTTCTTCACTTGGGCTACATTATCAAAATCTAATTTCGATACATCCAAAACAGACTTATCAAGCGGTTCTGACAAGACCATGTCTACCTTGAGGAGATCACCATCTTTAAGAATGACATGACGTGGAAAAGCATGGGCTACTTCGTCATTCAAACCACAGCAAGTCGCATAAGGATAGTCCATGAGACTGCCTTCTACACCAATCTGAAGCGGCAAGACATTGGCTTCTTTACAGCGACGACGGACATATTCTTCTACTTCCCATAGGTCAAGCCCTGGCTTGATCAAGTCACGTAATCCAATATGGATGCTGGCAAGGAAATCACCTGCACGATCCATGGCTTCAATTTCACGTTGTGATTTTAATGTAATCATTGTCTCCTCATTTCTTTTTGTTTAATTAATCTTAATTGTAATGGTTGCTTTCGCAACTAGCTGCAGATCTAAATACAAGCTAAAATCAACCAAGGCCGAACGTCTGGTTCGTCGAACAAGTTGGGGTTCAATGCGGATCACATCATCCACCTGCACAGCCTGTAAAAAATTGATGATCAACTGTTCGACAATCAAGCTACGCCCACTGTGTTGCATCATCTTGCGAATAATCTTCATCAGCACTTCGATCATGACCCCATTGGCCAAAACACCGCTTTTCTCCAGCATACTTGGCTCCACTGTGAATTGGTAATGGTCGTTCTCTGTCTGAATCTTTTGACCGATCTGCTCACTAAAGGTTGGTAAGCTCGAAAACTGCACCTTGCTAATCCGATCCATGACATCCCGACGCGTAATAACCCCCAGCAAGGTCTGGTTATTACGAACAACAGGAATCATTTCATAATCTTCAGCGATCATCCGTTGGCTAATCGTCGCAATGCTGGTGGACAAATTAGTGGTAAAAATGGTCCGTGACATCACCTTATCAAGGGTCGTCTGAGGCGCCTTATCTCCAGCATCTCTCATGGTCACGACCCCCACTACCATCTGGTGCTGATTGACAACCGGAAAACGACTAAAGCGATTCTTTCGAACCAAATCTAAATAATCCCGGACCGTATCCGTCTCAGAAAGATAACCGTACTCATGGAAGGGCCGATAGACCTGCTCGACTGTCAAGATATCCGTCTTGATCTGCATGTTAGACAAGGCCTTATTGATCATGGTCGCGACGGTATAGGTATCGTGTGAAGTTCGGATGACTGGGATTTGTACCTGATTGGCCAGATCAATCACATCCTCACTCACTTCAAAGCCACCCGTCACTAAGACCGCATTGTCATGCTTAAG
Source organism: Streptococcus parasanguinis (assembly GCA_905188195.1). GTDB lineage: Bacteria > Bacillota > Bacilli > Lactobacillales > Streptococcaceae > Streptococcus > Streptococcus parasanguinis_P. Next base: position 123,604 of record CAJJKY010000004.1, read on the forward strand.
AGCCAATCGTTGAATGCTAGTGCGGTCACCCACGATCAAAAGCCCCCCTTCAGACACATAGTCTAGGACGTGCTTTTCCGTCATGGCACCGATGTAAAATTTATTAAATTCTTTTTCGAGCCCTTCCTCACCTGCTAATATTTCAGAACCGGTGATTTCCAAAATTTCCCGGTAGGTCAAATGCTCTAGTACAGCTTTTTGCGATTTGACACGAATAGTCCCGCTTCTAGGACGCGTTTCGACAATTCCTTGATTTTCAGCTTCTTTAATGGCACGATAGGCCGTCCCATCACTGACATTCAAAAAATTGGAAATACTGCGGACACTGACCCGTTTTCCAATCGGTAATTTTTCGAGATAGTCTAAAATCTCTTGGTGTTTACTCATAGAAGTCCCCTCTACCTAGGCGGAAATCATAATAATCGCGCATTTTACGCGTATAGCGGTCACTCCCTTTGAATTGACGAAAGAGACGAAAGCCAGCCTTTAAAGCGACCTTTTGACTCCCTGCATTTTCAACATGGGTGACAATCTTAAGCTCCTTCAGTTGAAATTTCTCAAATGATAGATAAACCAACTCTTTGACCGCTTCTGTCATCAGACCCTTTCCCCAAAAATCTTTGCGTAAAAAGTAGCCTAACTCAGCCTCACCCTTGATTTCATCCAACTTTTCAAACTTGATGGAGCCGATCATCTGATTGGTTTCCTTATCACAGATCGCCCAAACCCCCAAAGGATTTTTCATGAAATAGTTGGCTAGTACATATTGAGTTTCAGCAAGATCGGCTTGAGCAGGAAAGATAAATTGTAGGTTATCAGGATTCGAAGCAATCTTATAAAAATCTTCCGCATCCTCAAAGAGAAAAGGTCGTAAATACAACCTTTGTGTTTCAATTAGTGAATAGGCAGCTAAGTGCGTCCAAATATTCATTTCAAACTCCATTGTTCGTGTAACCAGCCGCCACTATCAGATCTCTCGTTCTGTCACTATTCCTCTACCAACTGGATGTCTGCTCCAAGTTGGGTCAATTTATGAATAATATCTGAATACCCGCGAAGGATGTATTCCACATTTGTAATTTCTGTTGTTCCAGAAGCCATGAGACCTGCGATCACTAAAGCCGCCCCTGCTCGAAGATCCGTCGCTTTCACACTGGATCCTGTCAATTGATTTGGCCCTTCATAGATAATGTGGTCGTTCAAGGTCGAGATAGTAGCCCCCATTTTAGCCAATTCTGGCACATGGTTGACCCGTTTTTCATAAATCGTATCAACAATGCGCCCACGTCCAGCAGCCGTTAGGAGCAAAGGTGTGATCGGTTGTTGCAAATCAGTCGCAAAACCAGGATAAGGAGAGGTTTTGATCTGGATCGCCTTCAAGCCTGTCTGCTTTTCTACAAAGATACTATCTTCAGAAATGGTCATACGCACACCCATTTCCTCTAACTTGGCAATATAACTCTCTAAATGCTCGTACAGGACATTATTGATCTGGATACCTTCCCCAATAGCAGCTGCAAGAGCAATATAGGTTCCTGCTTCGATGCGATCTGGAATCACCTGATGTCTCGTTCCATGCAAATTCTGAACACCATCAATGATAATCATATCTGTACCCGCTCCACGAATATGGGCTCCCATGTTGTTGAGCAAGGTCACCACATCGATAATTTCAGGTTCCCGCGCAGCATTTTCGATCACTGTCCGACCTTCAGCCTTGACCGCTGCTAAAATCGTATTGATCGTTGCACCGACACTAACAGTATCCATGTAGATGTTAGCTCCTTGAAGAGGCTTGCCATTAGTCGCAAGTTTCATACTAGAGCCATCCATGGTCATAGCAGCTCCCATCGCTTCAAAGGCCTTCAAATGCAAATCGATCGGACGTGGGCCAAGGTCACACCCACCAGGAAGTCCAACAGTTGCTTGACCATAGCGTCCTAACAAACTGCCATAGAAATAATAGGAAGCTCGCAGACTGTTGATCTTTCCAAATGGCATGGGCATATTCTTCACCCCACGTGGATCAATGACCAAACTGTCTTCTTTGCGCTCGATCTTAGCCCCCATGATGGTCATGATTTCAATCAGACTCGCCACGTCGGAGATATCCGGTACCCCATCAAGGGTCACGATATCATCCGCCAGAATGGTCGCCGGAATCAGGGCTACTACACTATTTTTTGCACCACTAATGGTCACCTCTCCTTTTAGAGGGTGACCACCATTTATTACAATTTTTTTCATCTTAATAATTTATTAGCTCTTTCAAGTCTTTTTCCTTTTACTATCGTTTTTTGTAACGGAAATAAAAGGGACAACGTATTCAAAATACTGCATCTATTATACCACAGATCCACCTATTTTTCCATCTGTAGGAATTTTCAAAACGAAAAAAAGCTAGGATCAACTTGACCCTAACTTTTCCATTTCAACTAATTATTTTACAGCTTCTTTCAAGGCTTCTACCTTGTCCAAACGTTCCCATGGAAGGTCAATATCTGTTCGTCCCATATGGCCATAAGCCGCTGTTTGACGGTAGATTGGACGTTTGAGATCCAACATTTGAATAATCCCTGCAGGACGAAGGTCAAAGATTTGACGCGCTGCTGCTTCTAATTTGCTTTCAGCAACAGTTCCTGTACCGAAAGTATCGATACGAACAGATACAGGGTGAGCCACCCCAATCGCATAAGCCAATTGCACTTCTGCTTTCTTAGCAAGACCTGCAGCAACAATGTTTTTAGCGATATAGCGAGCTGCATAAGAAGCTGAACGGTCCACCTTAGTTGCGTCCTTACCAGAGAAGGCACCACCACCGTGACGTGAATAACCACCATAAGTATCCACGATGATCTTACGACCTGTCAAACCTGAGTCCCCTTGAGGCCCACCAATAACAAAGCGACCCGTTGGGTTGATGAAGAATTTAGTCTCAGCATCTAGATAAGAAGCTGGAATCACTTCTTTGATGACCTTGTTAATCACATCTTCGTGGATTTGTTCATTGCTGACGTCTGGATCGTGTTGAGTTGAAATAACCACTGTATCCACGCGTACAGGGCGGTCGTTTTCATCGTACTCAACCGTAACTTGTGACTTGGCATCTGGACGAAGATAGCTGATTTCCCCAGACTTACGAAGCTCTGCCAAACGACGAACCAACTTGTGGCTGAGTGAAATTGGCAATGGCATGAGTTCTTCTGTTTCATCCACCGCAAAACCAAACATGAGACCTTGGTCTCCAGCTCCAATCAAGTCAAGTGGATCTTGATCTGCATTTCCACGTACTTCCAAGGCTTCATTAACCCCTTGGGCAATATCAGGAGATTGTTCCACCAAAGATGGGTGTACTCCTACAGTCTCAGCAGAGAATCCATATTCCGTATTGGTATAACCAATCTCTGCAATCGTATCACGAACCACACGGTTAATATCCACATAAGCAGTCGTTGAAATCTCACCAAAGACATGCACGGAACCAGTATAAACAGCTGTTTCGGCAGCCACGTGAGCTTCTGGATCTTGCTCTAAAATAGCATCTAAAATAGCATCTGAAATTTGGTCTGCAATCTTATCTGGATGCCCCTCAGATACTGATTCAGACGTGAAAAGTTTACGTTCTGACATAAAAATGTCCCCCCTTAAAAAATATTGTTATAGAGTTACAAAGTACTGATAGAAGATTTCTACCACCTTATCGGGACCATATAACACTTCATTATAACACATTACATATGATATGGAAAATGGTTTTTCAAAAAGCCCATTAAATCAGCTTTTTCGGTCTATGCACTACCCAGTTAAACTGACTTAAACAGTCCTCAAAGTTCCTAAAAAGTTCACAAAAATACCCCATAGGGTATCTATCAATTGACGAGTTCAGCAGGCAAGATCTAGCACCCTCACACGGTGCTTTTTTTATCTTCAAAAATGGTAGGCGTCCGCGTACCAATGGGTACACGAAAACCTACCACCTACTTAAATGATAACAGTTCTTTAAAAATTTTCAACCCTATCTACTTTAATCAGTCTCCATTTTTAAATAATATACCTCCAATAAATACCAGGACTCCTAAAACCAAGGATAAAATATTTGGACCTGTCCAATAAGGATCTAGCGTACCTATGATGGAAACAATAAATAAGACGGCTGATGTATTTAAGAGACCCACATTTCCATTCCTCATAGCTATGAAAAGGATGAAAGTCGCAATCATAAAACAAATATAATGGATGGCACCAATATATAAGATCAGTAGATACATGGGGTTTCCTAAAAATAAAGGAAAAATCATAATACCAAGGTGGCAGACTGCTATTATAAGGGCGCTCCATAACCAAGACGAATGAAGAATAATCCTCTTTGGCGAATTTTCTTTATCATTGTTTGATTGTATATCAGCATTCAACTGATCGTTTACATCTATGTCTCCTTCTACTTGAGAGTCCGCCATCTCTGGTTTAGTGTCAATAGATGATAGATCTTGTACTTTCACCTTGGACTCCCAGCCATCTGCAACTTTCTCAAGCAAACCAAAAACACGACAAGCAATATAAATCGATAAGAGAAGATAAAAGAGACCGTAAAAGCTTATACGAGAGATGAAAGAGTATACTGCACCTATCACAACAAGAGAAGATAAAATGAGCAAGAGAGAAAATACTTTCTGAAGTTTCTCACTTGTACTTGTGATCATAACATTAATCAGAAGTAGAATAATTAACTCCATTAAAATGTATCGAAGTGTAAAAACGTAAATGTCACTCGTTCTATCCATACCAATCAATATAAATAGTGGAGAAATATTTGTAGAGGAAACAAATAGTACTAAATAAGCTATCGATGATTTCCAACCATCTTTACTTTTCCAATTGTTTAAAAGCTCCCTCATTTCTACATTCTTTATAAGCAAGCAAATCCATATTAAACAAATGATATTTAGCAAAAAGGAAATGTTCATCAAATTTGTTGGGGAAAAAGGGGGTAAAACAAACATAAGTTGTTGAGTAATTGAGAGGAGAAGAGCAGCTATCAATCCTTCAACATTTAAACGTTGCTTCATAATTCTCCAAATTACCCAGCAAATAATCATTCCATTCCATATAGAAAAAATACTAGAGGTAGTGATCAGTGGTGTATTTCCATTTAAATTTTGGGAACTATAGTTCACTACTAGACTACTACCATAAGAAACAAGATAAAGAATTGCTTCAAGAATTAGCAGTATACCATACCATTTTTTTCTAGACATAGATTCTCCTCCGCTTTCTAAGAAAAGTATGTAACGATTCATTTATTTAAATTATAACATAGTTTGTAATCGTTTTCCTCGCTTACTCTCAGGAATTAATAAAAAAGATAGGATTGAACATCCTACCTGCTATCATCACTCTTCATTTTTTAACAATACAGTTCCAATCAATACCATCACTCCTACCACAAGCGGTGGTATATGATTAATCAGCCAATCTGGATCACCCGCAGCAATAAATGAAAAAACATAAATAGCTGCTGCTATATAAAGAGTTGCTTTATTGCCATTCACATTTCCATTCCAAAGCAGGATAGTTGCAATCACAAAGCTAATCATATGGATCCCCAAAAAGTACAAAAAGCCACCAGCCCACGCTCCCATTGAAAAGAGACCTAATAAAAGTAAAACTATATAAACAATGGCCAAGAACAAAGCAATAGAAAGGATTACAGAATTTCCAATTCTCTTCTCTGGCTTCATTTCATTGTTCGGAAAAAGACTTTCATCTGAAGCATATGCCTCATTTTCTTTATCTACTTCAGGATTTTTTTGTTGATCTGTCATAACTTTCTCCTGACATTTTTAGTTATTCTTTCAAATAATAGCGCTTAAAAATAGAGAGGAAGAACTGATTTAACTATCTCTTTGATCGACCCGAATACTTTTTATTGAGTAGAGTTGACCATACCTACCTTTTCATTAATAGCTTTTCTCTTCTTCAACTAAGAGTGTTCCAATTAAAACCAGAATACCTAGCAGTAACGGAGCGATTCGAAAAATTTCCCAATCTAGATCAAAACCCAAGATGATAGACAGCAGATAAAGTCCGAAACTCGCATAGAGAAGGCTTTTATTCCTCTTCTTCATCCCTAGTCTAAGTAAAATGGTCCCAATAGCAACACCTAAGAAGTTTGGTGTTAGAAAAATCAACAACACGAAAAATCCAAAAATATTAAAGGAAAAGGCAAACAATACAAGATAGATAATGGATAAGTAAAAGGTCACTGAAAGAAGAATAGAATGTAAGCTATTTTCTTTTGGAGGATTCTGAACAAATATAGAATTGGGATGATCTTCACTGATCTTACTATGTTCTTTATTTCCCTCAAAATGTTTCTCTTGGTTTGTCATCATTTTCTCCTTCCTTTCTTATATTTTTATGTTTTTCCTTTAACACCATTATTCTTGATTCCATCATTCCTTTCATGGTATCCATCTATTCAATGCTATCTCTTAAACATTAATTTGGACAGGTTTCCAATTAGATTGCTAACATATCATGAAATAGACTGGAAGCTTCCCTAAATAAAATCAGCCTCAGCAATAGCTCGTTTCACTTCTTCAATTGGTAAATTGACCAGTTCTACTTCTTTTTCACGGTAAAGATACTCGGCATATTCATCGATACGGTATTGATGGATATAAACAACCCGCTTGCAACCGACTTGAAGCAACTGCTTGGTGCAATTGAGGCAAGGAAAATGCGTCACATAAGCTGTAAAGCCTTTTGGAATTCCACGTTCAGCTCCTTGCAAAATCGCATTGACTTCCGCATGAATCGTCCGGACACAATGTCCCTCGACCATGAGGCAGCCATCCTCTAGACAATGATCTGTCCCAGAAACGGATCCATTATACCCTGTTGCAATGACCTTATTATCCTTAACCAGAACAGCGCCTACTTTCGCTCGATTACATGTCGCTCGATTCGAAATCAGTAAGGCCTGTGCTGCAAAATATTCATCCCATGCTAGTCGATTGTGTGTCACCTTTGTATCCTCCATCTCTCCTCATATCGGTTACGATTATTTTCATTATAGCATGAAATCAACAAGAAAAAAAGACTGAGGAAAACTCCTCAGCCTTATAAAATTATTTACCAAGTTTTGCTTTAGCTGCATCTGCAAGAGCTGTGAAAGCTGCTGCATCGTTAACAGCCAAGTCAGCAAGCATTTTACGGTTAACTTCGATCTCAGCCAATTTCAAACCATGCATCAATTGTGAGTATGAAAGTCCGTTCAAACGAGCTGCCGCATTGATACGTGTGATCCACAATTTACGGAAGTCACGTTTCTTTTGACGACGGTCACGGTATGCATAGTAGTAAGAGTTCATTACTTGTTCTTTTGCAGTACGGAACAAGATATGTTTAGCTCCATAGTAACCTTTAGCTAATTTAAGAATACGTTTACGACGTTTGCGTGATACAACGCCACCTTTAACACGTGCCATTTATATTTCCTCCAATATTTCCTAGAATTCTTTACTTACGAATACGCGATTATTTCAAGCGAGTAAGCATTGCTTTGATACGTTTGAAATCTCCTGCATGCACCATAGATGCTTTACGAAGATGACGACGTTGTTTCTTAGTTTTTCCGTGGAAACGGTGAGAAGTGTAAGCACGGAAACGTTTAAGTCCACCAGAACCTGTACGTTTGAAACGTTTAGCTGATGCGCGGTGTGTTTTTTGTTTTGGCAT
>CAJJKY010000005.1 GCA_905188195.1 Streptococcus parasanguinis
CAACTACTACGACTCAAGAGCCTACTACCACAACTACTACGACTCAAGAGCCTACTACCACAACTACTACGACTCAAGAGTCGACTACCACAACTACTACGACTCAAGAGTCGACTACCACAACTACTACGCCTGAGACTCCTGCTACAACTGTTTCAACAGAAGAGCCTAAGACTACTGTAACTACTACGCCTGAGACTCCTACTACAACTGTTTCAACAGAGGAGCCTAAGACTACTGTAACTACTACGCCTGAGACTCCTCCAACTACAACACCAGAAGAACCAGAAAACCACAATAGTAGTGAGGAAGACACAACAACAACAACTACTACTACTGCAGAGCCTAAGACTTCTTCATCCACAACAGAAAATCCAAATAAACCTAGTCATTCTGGTACCACAACGACACCAAGTGCGCCAGGTTCAAATGGTGGAAACAATGGGGGAGGTCGCAAATCGCTTCTTCCAAACACAGGTGAAGTTGTTGCATCTGGACTCGTCTTCTCTGGAATTCTTGTCTTAGCAGGTGCTGTTGGAATCAAACGGAAATTGACTCGTCAATAATTTATTCATTAAAAATAGTCAATTTTCTAACGAAATAGATTTTCAATGCATCTTAACAAATAGTTCAACTAACAAAGAGAGAAATTTTTAGCTCTCTCTGATAGATAAAAAGAGGCTGGGACAAAAGTCCTAGCCTCTCAATTATTTTTGGATTGTCGAGCAAGACGCAGTGGTTGAGTGGGCTCTACTACGCTGATTTCATCAGCTTTTACAGCCCTACTCAACTGTGCGGAGGTGGGACGACGAAATCGAATTCTAACGAATGACCGATTTCTGTCCCACTCTCTTTTCTTTGTGTAAGCCCTATAAAAATTTGGCTTACACCGTTACGTCTACATCTCAAAAAATTGGCAAAATAATTAATGAAAATTCCTTTTTATTTTTTCTAGATCAGTTTTTTAGATGGAATATCAGATGATAACGAAAATAGTTTCGAAAATACAAAAAGACAAACGTCCAAATGCGACGTCTGTCTTCAAGCTTTTCTCTTTGTTTATGGTAAGATGGCAATGGCACGGACAGGTGAACCAGTTGCCTTGTCCCAGTGAGGGAAAGCAATCGAAATCAAAGCACCTACAGCTGGAACTTGGTCCAATTGGTTCAAAACTTCAACTTGGTAGATATTTTGTTCCAAGAGGTAGTATTCATTGACCAAGCCATGCTCTGCTGCTGGAATACCTGCATCGGTATCAAAGGTTTCATGACCAACAGCCTTGACATGGCGTTCATGAATCAAGAATTCCAAGGCTTCACGGCTCCATCCTGGACTTTGTTGAACCCCATTTTCATCTAGGTTACGCATAGCATCTTGATCTGGCCAACGTTTTGACCAATCACTACGGAAGGCAACAAAAGCACCCTCAACAATTTGTCCATGCTCTGCCTCAAAGTCTAAGATATCTTGTTTACTCAAGATAAAGTTTGGATTGGCAGCAACTTCTTTAGACTTGTCGATAACATAAAGTGGCAAGAGGAGATCTTTGAGGTCAATCTCATCCAACCAACGACCCCCTTCTACAAAGTGAACCGGTGCATCAATATGCGTTCCGTATTGACCAACCACTGTAAATTTTTGAACATGGAAACCATCTTTTAATGTGAAAAGATCTTCTTGTTGCAAGGCAGGAAGGGCTGGGAAGTGTGGACTTTCCGCATTGATTTGGTGGCTCAAGTCCACCCATTTTTTAGCTTGCAATTCTTTATAAATACTTAATAAATCTGACATGTTTCTTCCTCCTTATTCGCCCCAAACTTCAGCGACAATTTCTTTAATCAAACCGATTTTTTTCCATTGGTCTTCTTCTGTCAAAATATTTCCTTCTTCTGTCGAAGCAAAGCCACACTGAGTAGACAGGTAAAGATTTTCCAACGGTACATACTGACTCGCTTCTTTAATACGAGCAATCACTTCGTCCTTGTTCTCCAATTGACCACTCTTAGATGTCAAGAGGCCTAACACCACTCCTTTACCAGGGGTTACTTCTGCAAGTGGTTCAAAACCACCAGCCCGATCAGTATCAAACTCAAGGAAGTAAGCATTGACCGCTTCTTCTCCAAGGAGTTCTTTGGCAATCGGAGCATAACCACCTGATGAAGCCCAAGTGGAATGGAAGTTCCCACGACAAACGTGCGTATTGACGGTTAAACCAGCTGGAACATGTTGGTAGACATCGTTGTTAAAGGTCAAGAAGAGATCAGCGAGTTCCCGGCGAACCTCATCTTTTGACTTGCCTTGAGCTGCTCCCCAAGCCGTCAAGAAATTATCATCTACCAAGACACCCCACGTACAATCATCTACTTGAAGAGTCCGAAGACCTGCATCATACAAATCTTGAATCACTTGAAGATAGGCTTGCTTGATATCTTCACGAACAGCCGCAAAATCAGGATAGATGGTATTCAATTGTTCTACATGTTCTGCATCACGGATCAATTCAAAATAGAATTGCGCAGGTGCTGGAATGGTATATTTAGCCTCTACACCATCTACATCTGCCACAAGATCCCGCAAGAACTTGTAATGCTCTACAAATGGATGATTGGCTCCTGTGATTTTTCCAACGACAAGTGCTGAGTCCGCCTTGGTTGTTTCATCATGGAATTGATAGCCTTGAGCAGCTTGGACATGATCAATGCCCCCAAAGCCCCAGAAGAAATCCAAATGCCAATAAGCACGGAGGAATTCTCCATCTGTTACTGACTTCAGACCAGCAGCAATTTCTTTTTCAACGAGGTCACGAATCGCCTGATCTTCTACTTTTGTTAAGTCAGCCTGACTGATTTTTCCAGCTGCGAAATCTTCACGAGCCTGAACCAAAGTAGCTGGACGAAGAAATGAACCAACATGGTCTACGCGATAAGGTGCATGTGTATGTGTCAATATGATTCCCTCTTTCCTATAAGTTTTACATTAATTCATCAATGCAACCATTATAGCAGTCCAATACCTGATAAACAAGGGTTTGGGATAATCTAATATCTTTGATATCTATATAGCCTTAGACTATAACAAAAAAAGAAGTCCTTGAAGGACCCCTTTTCTTAATTTTTAAATGCATCGAGCATGACTTGGAACTCTTCGTTCGTGAGTGTAATGCCTTTTCCCATCTTTGTATGGTCGGGACTCCAGGTCCGGATATCATACTTAGCAGGAGCACCATTAAAACTCACACGATTCAATTCTTTGGTCCAACCCTTGTCATTTTCTGACAAGACCAGCAAATGTTCTTCGATTTGGAATGAAAATTCTGCCATTTCACGACTCCTTTCTTGCCTTCTCATCTCTAATATTCGTAAATCATTTACAAAATCGTTGAAATTATCTATAATATATTGTATCAAGTTATGGAGAATTTAGCTATGAAAAAATTTCTCGAGATCGTTAAAGACCGAGCAAATGAATTTTTCAATGGAAAAGTCAGTACCCCTGCCCCATTAGAAGATGAGAGAATTATTGAAATCATTCAACAAGCATTGCAAAAAAAACAAGGGGTACATGTTATTTTTTCAAACAAGAGTTTTACAGGCGATATTGTCAAGTATGACCAAGAACGCCGACAACTGATCGTGAAAAATTTTAAAAAGAGTATGTCCACGATTATTCGGATTTCTGAGATTCAGAAAATCAGTTTGGTCCCCAATAATATTCGCATCGCCCAACAAAAAGGAGAGGTTTAACCCTCTCTTTTTTTGTTATACTCGAACAGTTTTACTTGCCCCATCTTTTGAGTAGAGATTGATTAAGCCTTCCTGGCAAGAACGAATCATATCTCCTGGCTTGACTTCTTGAGGGACCGTGATCGTGAGAAGTTCCATCGGATTTGGTGCGCGATCAATCTTCACTCCATCCTTATCATGCAAGTCTTGGATCTGGCATTCAAAATGACGGAAGCCTGGTCCATAGAATTCCACTTGGTCGCCTTCATTGATGACATTCCGTTGGCGAATCGTCGCAGTCATGGTAGATGGATCAAAGTCCACGACTTCTCCTACAAATTTGTATTGAGGAATCTTACGACGTGCCCCAAACAATTGTTCATTTTCAGTCGGTGTTTGGTAGTAGAATCCAGTTGCCAATTCACGTTGAGCAACTTTCCACAATTCATTGATCAAATCATCCTTGATGGCATAAAAGGCTTCTGGACTTTCCATATAAGCATCACAAGCTGCCTTGTAACAGTTGGCTACTGTTGATACGTAATGGACAGATTTCATCCGGCCTTCAATCTTCAAACTATCAACCCCATTATCAATCATATCTGGAATATTTTCGATCATACACATGTCCACGGCTGACATAGAGTATTCTTCTGGGACTTGCCCTTTGATACTCTTGCGTTCTTGGCCAAATGGCATATCATAGAGATCGTATTTCCAACGACAAGATTGAGAACAACCACCACGGTTGGCATCTCGGTCAGACATGTGGTTAGAAAGGGTACAACGTCCGGAATAAGAAATACACATGGCTCCATGAACGAAGGCTTCGATCTCAAGATCGGTACGCTTACGGATCTCTGCCAACTCTTCCATGGATACTTCACGGGCCAAGACGACACGGGTCAAGCCATATTCTTTCCAGAAATGGAAGGTCTCCACGTTGGTTGCAGAAGCTTGCGTAGACAAGTGGATATTGAGGCCAGGTGCATAGGTTGCACAGATCTCAATCAAGGCCGGGTCTGAGACGATCACGGCGTCAAGTCCCATATCTCGTAATTCACGGAACCATTCACCAGCCCCTTGTTCATTTCCCTCATGGGTCACCATGTTTGAAGCAACGTGAACATCAACGCCACGTGCATGAGCATATTCGATACCTTCACGAAGCTCATCCATGGTGAAGTTTCCGGCACGGCTACGCAAACCATAGGCTTGTCCACCAACGAACACTGCGTCTGCCCCATAATTAACGGCAACTTTTAATTTTTCTAATGTTCCAGCAGGTACCAAAACCTCTGGACGTTTTTTTGTATTTGTCATGTTTTCTCCAATTTACAAGATTGTCGATATGATGAATAGCCTCTTCGTTCCCTGAAAAAGGAAAACTCACAAACGAAGAAGCCCTAGTTTTTTATTATTTTACACGATCTGGTTCATAATCATAGAAACCAGTATCCAAACCACGATTAGCTGGATGCAATTTGTGGATTTCTTCATCAAACAGATAGGCTTGATCCTGTGTAAATGTTCCTTTTTGAATCAAATCACGGGCCTTGACAAAGTACTCTGTAATCTTGACAAAGTTTTCACCCGGACAGTAGACACCATCGAGTTTCCAATGATCAAAGCCATGTTCAACTAACTCAGACAATTTGGTCATCATATTCAAGTCATTATTTGAGAAGATATGGGTTCCATGTTTGTCTTCGTAGACCGAATAATGAGAATTGGGATCTCCTGGCTCTGCCAAGAACAGATCCCGATCTTTGGTCACAGACTCTTCTGTCTTGATAAAGTTGTAATAATTCTGAAGTAGCGGTCGTTTCGAATGGTGAATAATGCTAGCACCATAGACCAAGACTTCTGCTGGAATCTGAAGATTCTCAGCCATTACGAATAATTCGGCAGATGGAATCTCACGAGCCAAAACAGCCTCAGAAGCTCCTGCTTGTTTTCCCCAGAAGTTGATCTGGCGGCTAGAAGTGACCATGGTTGAGGCATCGTAAATCGTTTTGAATGGATAGCCATCTCGTTTCAAGACATAAAAAACGCCCGCATCTCCGACAGTAATATAATCAGCCTGAATTTCCTTTAGAAAATCTAGGAAAGGCTTGATTGAATCCATCATCGATTGGTGCATGAGTGCATTTACAGCTACTGTCAATTCTTTGCCAGCAGCATGGACCAGTTGGGCAATTCGATTTATTTCGTCATAGCTTAAAGTTTGAGGCAATCGTAATCCGTAGTCTTTTTCACCAACATAGATTCGGTCAACCCCTGCATCAATCAGGGCTTGCGCTTGCTCAACACTCTCTGCTGTTGCTGTAATAATAATATTTTTCATAGAACCATTATAACAAAAATTCCGATATTCTAGAAAAATTTATTCATTTTGTAAAATTTGTAACATTTTTGTAACATTTATATACCTGAATTCATGATAGAATAATAGAGTACTGTTAGGAGAGAGAAAATGCCCGTAAGAAATTTAAGACACTATGATGAAGAATTCGATTATATCGAATTAACCAAACAAACCCAAGAAACCCCTATTCAGGACTATGCTCCTGAAGTTGAACCCGCACCTCAATTAAGTGAATTGCTATATTTTTTGAATATCGCTATTTTCTGTGTGTTGACGGTTGTATTTAGTTTTGTCTTTTTAGCAACAAAAATGAATACCTTCTTTGCGTTTGCTTTAGCGATTGGTTCTAGCTTTGCTACTATTCAAGGGTTCCGAATTTACTACAATAAACGAAAAAAATAAAAATCAGGTTCGCCTGATTTTTTTATTTACTCGAATTTTTTTAATTGGAATAACAGTTGGAAGACAAAACTTAACTGCCAATTGCCATCTTACCTTCCATAAAAAATGAGGCTCACTGAGCCTCATTTTTTTATACTTCTTTTGTTTCTTCTTCAGCTGCTTCTTTAGAATCTTTTTCATCCAACTCTAACACGATGTCTTCAGATTCTGTTTGTTTGCGAATGGATTGAACCAAGTCATTGCCACTTAGATTTTCTTTTTGAAGTTTATCCTTAAATGAGTGATAGACTTCTTGAGATTTTTCAACCACATCTTGCGTTTTTTCTTTGACAGATTCCAAAACAGTTCCTGTCGTAATTTCTCCAGAACCAACTTTTTCTTTGGTTTGTTGGATCACTTCTGCTGCTTGTTTTGAAACATCCTTAGCAGTTTGTTTTACCGATTCATGTACTTCTTGAGGATCTTCTTGATAATCTTTTACGAAGCGCACCACTTTTTTAGTGACTTTCTTTCCTTGCTCAGTTGATAAATAGTAGGCTGCTGAAGCACCTGAAATCACACCAATTAATAAACTAGATAAACGTCCCATATTCTTCCTCGATTCTATTTAAATAATTTTGAAGCCATCTTAATCGCTTTTAATCCGATAGAGGCTTTCACTGTTTTTCCACCAGCTGATACAGCTTTGACACTCAATTGACGGGCTTGATCATTCAAATCTGAAACAGACTCTGAAAGATCCGCCACGGCTGTAAAGAGTGGGTCAATCGTTGCAACTTTTTGATTCAAATCATCCGTTAAAACATTGACTTTTGCCAATAGATCATTGGTCTGATGCAAGGTGACATTGACATCTGATGTCAAAACTTGGATGGTTTTTTGCGTCTCATCTACAACTTTTCCAATCTTTGAGAGGAAAAAAATCATATAAATGACAAGCGCTACTAAGGCAAGGCCTAAGAGGCCGTAGGCAATTTCAATAAACATATATTACTCCTTTGCTTCTACATAATAAGGGGCTTTTTTGCGACGTTGGTAAAGGATAATGGCAAGTCCAACTAGAATCAGGATCATCGACAACCACTGGGAAACACGTAAGCCTGCAAACATCAAGCTATCCGTCCGCATTCCTTCGATGATCATCCGACCAAAACCATACCAGATAAGGTAAAAGGCTGTGACCTCACCTTGTCGCAAAAATTGTGGCTTCCTACGAAGAATCAAGATCAAGAGAAATCCTAACAGATTCCAACTGGATTCATACAAGAACGTTGGCTGACGGTAACTACCATCTATATACATTTGATCTCGAATAAAAGAGGGCAGGTAGTTGAGACTTTTGACAGCAGCTCCATAAGCTTCCTGGTTAAAGAAGTTTCCCCAGCGACCAATACTCTGTGCAATCATGACGCTTGGGGCCGCAATATCTAAAAAGTCGATCGGTTCAATCAAACGTCTACGAGAGAATAGATAGAGGACAAGGGCACCTGTCAAGAGGCCACCATAAATCGCGATTCCTCCGTTCCAGATGGCGAAAATCTCACCAAGATGCTGGCTATAATAGCCCCATTCGAAAATAACGTAATAGAGTCTGGCACCCACAATCGCTAGCGGAAAGGCGATCAAAATGAAATCAATGATATCATCTGGATCAATTTTTTTACGGGGCGCTTCTTTCATGGAAAGATAAACAGCTAGAATCAAGCCAGAGACAATACAAATTGCATACCAACGAATACTGATCGGACCTAATTGAAGGGCTACTGGATTCATTCCTTCACCTCATTTTGACTAATCAACTGGGACAAACGTTCTTCAAAAGTTTTGGTAGCATCATAGCCCATTTCTTTGGCCCGAACATTCATAGCTGCTGCTTCAATCACGACCGAAATGTTCCGACCAGTCTTCACAGGAATGCGAATCCGAGGAATGGTCACACCACCGATTTCTAACTCTTCTGCATTATTACCCAAACGATCATAAACCTGATCCTTAGCATAATTTTCCAAGTAAACGGCGATTTGGACTTGTGAAGAATCCTTCACAGCACTCGCACCGTAGAGACTCATGACATCGATAATCCCGACACCACGGATCTCTAGTAAGTGGCGTAGGATTTCAGCTGGCTCTCCCCAAAGGGTCATCTCATCTCTCGCATAGATATCGACCCGGTCATCTGCTACAAGGCGGTGACCCCGCTTGACAAGTTCCAAACCTGTCTCGCTTTTTCCGATTCCGCTATCTCCTTGGATCAAGACACCCATCCCATAAATATCCATCAAGACACCGTGTACACTCGTACGTTCTGCTAGCCGACTATCCAAATAGCTAGAAAGCTCTCCAGATAAACGACTCGTTGCAACATTGCTCTTCAAAATGGCTAGTTGCTTCTCTTCAGCAGCTCGCAACATTTCTTCTGGAATTTCTAAATTCCGCGCGACAATGATGACAGGTGTCTCTGGCTGGAACATCTTGCGCAAGACCTGATGACGGTTGTGAGAGCTCATCTTCACCAGGTAGGACCATTCTTTCATTCCTACAAGCTGAATCCGCTCAGGTGTGTAATAGTCGAAATAGCCCGTCATTTCAAGACCTGGACGTGAAATGTCCGCAGTCGTAATTTCCTTGCTTAAGAGGCTATCATCCCCATAAACAACCGATAGACGAAGCTTTTCCTGTATATCGCGAACAGTAACTGCCATATCATTCTCCCTTTTCAAATTCTCTCTCTATTATAGCAGATTTTCTCTTCAGACGAGAGACTGAAGTGTCATTTGAAAGGTCCATTTTCAACTCCTTTTTAAGGCAAGCAAAAAGAGGCCAAGACAAAGGTCTCCAACCTCTAGGAAATGATGGGAACATATGAAGAATGCTCTAGCCTTGGCCTTGCAAAAAATCTTTAATCATAGATTTGATTCCGGTAGAGACCACATAGACCACCGCATTTGAAGGAAATGCGATCAAGCCAAGCATAAAAACGGAAGGTCCTCCCCCCAACAAGGAGAAAACCAGATACAAAACCGGCAGAAATAAAATCGAAAACCGATAAATTTGTGACTTTCTAGCCATTTCTGTTGGCAGAAACAAGAGGTAGAAGAGACTATTCCAAATGCCCAGTGGAAAAAGGAGCATTCCGATCAAAACTGTTCCAACTCCTTCACCAAAAACACGATTTAAAATGAAAAACTGTCCTATAAAACTGAAGAAGAGATATAGAATAAAAGCAAGGGAATAGAACTTCTGCTTCACTCGGATTTCCTTTTAGAAAAATGGACTATCATTCTGATCATGGATGGGTTCGGCCTCTTTTCTTCGACGAGGTCGAGAGCCATAGTCAAACATTTCCTGCTCCTCCTCGTCCTTATAAGGTAAGGTCGTATCTAACAGTAAGTAGATAATCACACCGATAAAGGCATGAGAAACCGTGAAAAGAATAAACAAGAAGCGTAGGAGAGTTACACTCAGACCAAATTTATCAGCTAAGCCAGCTAGCACACCTGAAACCAGGCGATGTCGTTTTAATTTGTAAAATGATGATGTCATTTGATTTTCCTCTTTCTAGTTAGACCTATTTTAGCAGAGTCTAACTGGAAAGAGATCCGCCTAAAGACCGATTCTTACTCTTGTCTCATTTCAAGGAATTGCAGGCGGCTGCGACAACGACCGCAGGCATATTTCTTCAGATCGATTTTTCGCTTTCGTCTATACTCTTGGCCACAATGGGGACATTGATAGAGATAGATCCTCTTGACTCGCCCAGTTCTATCTGGTAGAGGTGGTGTGAAACGAAGAGCGTCCACTTGCTGGAGGAGTTGCTTAAAGGCTAGATCTTTGTGGCGAAAGCCTTTACCTTGATCGTAAAGATGGTAATGGCAGAGCTCATGGCGGACGATTTTGCGAAAGACCTCTAACCCGAAAACTTGGTATATTTTCGGGTTGAAATCAAGGTGTCGATCCTTGGGAAAGAAACGACCCCCAGTGGTTTGAAGACGTGAATTCCACTCTGCTCGATGCCGGAATTCTCTCCCAAAATCTTCCAGGGATACTTGGCGCACATACTCAGTCAGATTCATTCGGAGCTACCAAACTGAGATTGACTTTTTCGCGTTCCACATCAATCTTCTTCACCCAGACGGTAACCAAATCACCTACTGAGACGACCTGGCTTGGATGCTTGATAAACTGCTTGCTCATATGGGAGATATGAATCAAGCCATCTTCGTGAATGCCAATATCGACAAAGGCTCCAAAGTCAACCACATTGCGCACAACCCCTTCTAATTTTTGGCCAATATGCAGGTCTTTAATATCCAAGACATCCTGACGGAGCACGGGTGCATCAAAGGAATCCCGCAAATCGCGACCTGGTTTTAGGAGATCGGCAATGATATCTTTCAGAGTTTCTGGTCCCAGATCCAGCTGAGTAGACATCTCCTTTATGTTCACAGCTTTTAATTTTTCCTGAGCGGATGCATCGAGTTCGGTCATTTCAAGAAGCTGAAAAAGTTTTTCAACTTCCTTGTAACTTTCAGGGTGAACGCCGGTATTGTCCAAGATGTTTTTACTTTCAGGGATGCGTAAGAATCCAGCAGCCTGCTCGAAAGCCTTGGCTCCGAGACGAGGGACTTTTTTAATCTGTGCTCGTGAAAGAATCATTCCTTCTTCTTCCCGGTATTTCACGATATTTTCAGAGATGGTCTTATTGAGTCCTGCTACATGGGCTAAGAGAGAGGGACTAGCTGTATTGATATTGACCCCAACTTGGTTGACGACAGTATCTACCACGAAATCCAAGCTTTCTGTCAGTTTTTTCTGATTGACATCGTGCTGGTATTGACCCACACCGATGGATTTGGCATCGATTTTCACCAATTCTGCTAGCGGATCTTGCAAGCGGCGGGCAATGGAGATGGCCGAGCGTTTTTCAACGGTTAGCTCTGGGAACTCATGACGAGCCAACTCACTAGCTGAGTAGACAGAAGCTCCGCTTTCATTAACAATAACATAGCGAACTCCTGGATGGTCATGAAGCACCTCTGCGACAAAGGCCTCACTTTCACGGCTGGCGGTTCCATTTCCAATCGCAATAATTTCTACTCCGAACTCCTTGATCCAGGAAGACAGATCTTTTTTAGCCTGCTCGATCTGAGCTGGTTTTGCAGGAGCAACTGGATAGATGACATGGGTGGCAAGCATCTTTCCTGTCTCATCGACAACGGCTAGTTTAGCACCAGTCCGAAAGGCTGGGTCAAATCCAAGGACCACGCGCCCTTTTAATGGAGGAATGAGCAATAGATTCCGTAGATTCTCAGAGAACAATTGAATGGCTCCGTCTTCTGCCACCTCCGTCAACTCTGTCCGAATCCGACGTTCAATCGCAGGAACGATTTTTTTCTTAACCGCTTGTTGAATAACCTCATCGACATAGGCATTTTTAGTTTTAAAACGAGCCTCAAAAATACGAATGATTCGATCCAGTTGGTGCTCGAATCCGACTTTGAGAACGCCCAATTTTTCCCCACGATTGAGAGCTAGAGTCCGGTAGCCTTGCATATTCTTGATCTTCTCAGAAAAATCATAATAGATTTCAAAGGTTCTCTTAGGATCTAAGCTTTCATCCTTCAAGGTTGACGTCATGAGGGAATGCCCATGAATTTCTTGATAGGTGAGGGCCCGTAATTGGGTATCCTCTGAAATAGCTTCTACCAGAATATCCACTGCACCAGCTAAAGCTGCGGTTTCAGTTGTGAAGGCCTCACAGGTAAATTTCTGAGCCTCTGCTTCCAAGTCTGGACTATTTTGCAAAATGAGACGTGCCAAGGGGAAAAGTCCTGCTTCTCGTGCAATCGTCGCCTTGGTCCGCCGTTTTTCCTTATATGGGAGATAGAGCTCTTCGACATCCGCTAATTTTTCAGCAGCCTCAATAGCCTGCTTGAGCGCCTCTGTCAGTTTGCCTTGTTCCTCAATCTTAGCAAGGACAGTTTCCTTTCGTTCGGCTAGAGTCGTTAACGATTTGTCCCGGTCAATAATGGCCTTGATCGCTACTTCATCTAAATTTCCCGTCATATCTTTTCGATAGCGGGCAATGAAAGGAATAGTTGAGCCTTCTGCGGTCAGACTCAATACGGTATCGATTTGTTTTAAGCTAACACCCAATTCTTGGGCTATTTTTTCATATTTATCCATAGCTTCTATTATAGCATATTTTGCTGCCATCAAGGGGTGAGATCGCCTGTTCTGGTCTCTGTTTCAGGGATTTTTCATAGAATAATTTTGACCCTCTTGATCTTTCCTTTTATGCTCCATTTCCCCCTTGCTCTTCCCTTTTTGTTATAATGATAGAAAATGAATAAGGAGGCCCAATAATGGCTATTAAATTCTCAAAAACAGATGATCTTGATAAAATGTTTGAAAACTTTGCAAGTTTTCCAGATGTAGAAAAAACAGTCGAATTCCCTGAAGAAAAAAAGAAGGCAGAAACTGCTACAACTAAAGATGCAAAGAAGGCTAAGTAATGACATTCTTTCAACACCTTCCCTCTAGTGTCTTGCAGGCTGGGGCTATTTTTCTCTCGATTATTATCGAGGCCCTACCGTTTGTCCTAATCGGAAGTATCATTTCAGGGATTATCGAGGTCTATATCACCCCCGAGAGGGTCTACCGCTTTCTTCCCAAAAATAAATTTGGGCGGATCTTCTTTGGGACTTTTATCGGCTTTATCTTTCCTTCCTGTGAATGTGGAATTGTTCCCATTATCAATCGCTTTCTAGAAAAGAAAGTCCCAAGTTATACTGCTGTTCCCTTTTTGGTGACAGCACCGGTCATCAATCCTATCGTTCTCTTTGCGACCTACTCAGCCTTTGGGAATTCTGTCAAGATGGCCCTCTACCGAGCCCTTGGTTCCCTACTGGTCGCAACGGTGCTAGGGATCTTTCTTGGTTTTATTCAGACAGATTCGATCCAAAAAGAACATCGTAAGGCTGTACATGAACATGATTTTAGGGACTTGAGCAAAGGTCAAAAGCTCTTCCAAGTCTTGGTGCAAGCCATTGATGAATTCTTTGATACGGGACGTTACCTGGTATTTGGTTGCCTCTTTGCCAGCCTCGTCCAAGTCTACGTCCCAACACGGATCCTCACTTCGATCAGTGCGACACCGGTTATTGCTATTCTCCTTCTCATGGTCTTGTCCTTTCTCCTCTCACTTTGTAGCGAGGCGGACGCCTTTGTTGGATCCTCTCTTCTGTCGAGTTTTGGAGTAGCGCCGGTTCTTGCCTTTCTGGTGATTGGGCCTATGCTTGATGTCAAAAATCTCCTCATGATGAAAAATTATCTCAAGACCCGTTTTATCTGGCAATTTATCGGGATTGTGAGTGGAGTTGTGCTCCTTTATGCTTGGTTTGTGGGGGTAGTGCTATGATTCGTTTCTTGATATTAGCTGGCTATTTTGAGCTCACCATGTACCTGCAATTATCTGGTAAGCTCAATCAATACATCAACTTACACTATTCTTACTTGGCTTATATTTCCATGTTCCTGTCCTTTGTTTTAGCTCTTGTGCAGCTGATCATCTGGGTCAAGCAAATGAAGATCCACAGTCATCTCTCTGGCTTCTGGGCAAAAGTGGCGAGTATTTTCTTGCTCTGTATTCCTTTGTTTGTCGGGCTATTTTTCCCTACAGTGACACTAGATTCCCAAACAGTCTCTGCCAAAGGCTACCACTTCCCGGTTGCTGCTGGTTCTTCCAAGGAAATCCAGCAGGACGAAGGGACAACAACCCAGTATCTCAAACCAGATACTAGTAGCTATTTTACAAAGTCAGCCTATGAATCAGAAATGAAGCAGGCTGCAAAGAAATATGTTGATAAAAAAGTGATCCAGGTAACCACTGAGAATTACATGGAAGTCATGGAAGTGATTTATGATTATCCTGACCAATTTGCAGGAAAGACAATCGAGCTGACCGGCTTTGTATACAATGACCCCAATAACAAGGATAGCCAATTCCTCTTTCGCTTTGGGATCATCCACTGTATCGCAGATTCCGGAGTCTACGGTCTTTTAACAACCGGTGCTCCCCAACATTTTGAAAATAATACTTGGATCCATGCAAAAGGAACCTTGTCCATTGAATACCACAAACAGCTCAAGCAAAGCTTGCCTGTCCTCCACATTACGGATTGTCAAACCATTACACAACCAGATAATCCTTATGTCTACCGCGTATTCTGATGGAGTCACCAAGTTTCTTCGGTAATCGATCCAAACAGCTTATAGCAATTGAAGCTAGAATCCACATTGGTTCTAGCTTTTACTATGCTTTCCTCTCAAATCCTCTAATCCAAGCGGAAAATATTCGGAACAACGATTCCATCAAAGAAATCTTGTAGATTTTATGGTAAAATATGGTTAATAAAATAGGAAATAGGTACTTAAATGTCTTCAAAAGTTATTGTAACCATTTTCGGGGCTAGTGGAGATTTAGCCAAGCGCAAACTCTACCCATCCCTTTTTAGACTCTATAAATCAGGAAATCTATCTGAAAACTTTGCGGTTATCGGAACAGCCCGCAGACCATGGAGCAAGGAATACTTTGAATCAGTCGTGGTAGAATCCATCACAGATCTGGCAGATAGCCCTCAACAAGCTCAAGAATTCGCTAGCCATTTCTACTACCAAAGCCACGATGTCAATGATACCGAACATTATATCGCTCTGCGTGAATTGCAAAATAGCTTGGATGAAAAATACCAAACGGAACATAACAAGGTCTTCTTCTTGTCCATGGCTCCTCAATTTTTTGGAACCATTGCCAAACACCTTAAATCAGAAGGCATTGTGGATGGACAAGGCTTTGAGCGCTTGATCGTTGAAAAACCTTTCGGTACAGACCTGGAAACAGCTAGTCAGCTCAACAAGGAATTGGAAGAAACCTTTGATGAAGAACAAATCTTCCGGATCGACCATTATCTTGGAAAAGAAATGATCCAAAATATCTTTGCCATTCGTTTTGGAAATCTTATTTTTGATAATCTTTGGAACCGAGATTTTATTGACAATATCCAAATTACCTTTGCTGAACGCTTGGGGGTTGAAGAACGCGGTGGCTACTATGATCACTCAGGGGCCCTTCGGGACATGGTGCAAAATCATACCCTTCAGCTTTTGTCATTGCTTGCCATGGATAAACCAGCTACCTTTACTAAGGATGCGATTCGGGCAGAAAAGGTTAAAGTTTTTGAGCAATTGCACAATCCAACAGATGACGAATTAAAGAAATTCTTTATCCGTGGTCAATACCATTCAGGTACGATCGAAGGGAAAAAAGATATCTCTTATCGCAGTGAGCCAAATGTCGACCCTGAATCTACTACGGAGACCTATGCTTCTGGTGCGTTCTTTGTTGATAGTGAGCGCTTCCGCGGTGTGCCTTTCTTCTTCCGTACCGGAAAACGCTTGACCCAAAAAGGAACCATGGTCAATGTGGTTTTCAAGCAAACCGACTCCATCTTTGGACATAGCTTGCAACCAAATATCTTGACCATTTATATCCAACCAAACGAAGGTTTCTCATTGAGCATCAACGGAAAAGAGGTCGGAGAAACATTCAGCATCGCACCGATTTCCTTTGATTACGAAACAGATGCGACCGCAACTGGGGCTTCACCAGAGCCTTATGAAAAATTAATTTTCGACGTTTTGAACAATGACTCAACCAATTACAGCCACTGGCACGAAGTCCGTGCTTCATGGCAATTGATTGACCGGATTGAAAAACTATGGGCTGAAAATGGAGCTCCGCTCTATGAATACAAGTCAGGATCCATGGGACCAACTGCATCCGATGATCTCCTTGCAGAATACGGAGCTGAATGGGTTTGGAAACCTGAACCTAAGAATTAAGGAAAGCCACCTTCGGGTGGTTTTTTTGATAGCGCAAGGAAACAAAAAGACAAATTGTTCTTCCAACAATTTGTCTTTTTCTATTCGACTCTTAAATCAAGCCTTCCAAGAGGCCTCTCATGAAGTTTTCTGAGTGGAATGGTCCGATGTCATCAATCTTTTCTCCGAAACCAATCAACTTCACTGGAATGTCCAACTCTTCGCGGATCGCAAGGACGACCCCACCTCGAGCTGTTCCATCGATCTTGGTCAATACAATTCCTGTCACAGGCGTAATTTTTGAAAATTCTTTAGCTTGCACCAAGGCATTTTGACCAGTTGATGCATCGAGGGCCAGCAAGGTTTCATGCGGTGCATCAGGTACCACACGCTTGATAATGCGGCCGATTTTTTCAAGCTCCGCCATGAGGTTGTCCTTGTTTTGCAGACGACCCGCCGTATCAATCATCAGAACATCAATGTTTTCAGCGATTGCACGTTCCATTCCATCAAAGACGACGCTAGCAGGATCTGACTTTTCAGGACCTGTTACAACTGGAACATCTACGCGGCGTCCCCATTCTGCCAGTTGAGCTACTGCTCCTGCACGGAAAGTATCTGCTGCAACCAACATGACTTTCTTGCCTTCTTGTTTGTAGCGATGGGCTAACTTCCCGATAGAGGTTGTTTTACCAACTCCATTGACCCCAACAAAGAGCATGACCGTAAGACCGTCTTGAAAACGAATGGCTTCATTAAATTGGCCATCCTTTTCATACAAGTCCACCAATTTTTCGATGATCACGCGCTTGAGAGCATCTGGTTTTTTGGCATTTTCCAAACGGGCTTCATAGCGCAACTCTTCGGTTAAATTAGAGGCCACTTGAACCCCAACGTCACTCATGATCAAGAGTTCTTCCAATTCTTCAAAGAATTCTTCATCAACTGAACGGAAATTGGCAAAGAAGGCATTGAGGCGTGCTCCAAATCCAGTTCGTGTTTTTTTCAAGCTACGATCATATTTTTCCTGAATGGTTTCTTGCTGAGGTGCGACCTCATCTTGAATTGGCTCTTCTGCCTCTTCAACAGTTCTTTCCTCAACGGCTGATGCAGCTTCTCCTTCCGGAAGTCTGGACTCGGCTTCTGCCACTTCTGAAGTTTCCTCCACTTGAGCGATCGCTTCTGATACTTCAGGTTCTGAAACCTCATCCTGATCTTCTACTAGATCTGGAGCCTCCTCTTCTGTCGTGATTCCTTCTACTAGCTCAGCGTCAGATGATGGAGAGGAAATTGGTGACTCTTCTTCCATTTCTGAACCGTTAGCCCCATCTGCTTCCTCACCATCTTCAGTTTCTTCCGCTTCTTCAAGAGGCTCAGTCTCCGTTTCATCAGCTAGTGGTGAAACTTCTTGAGGACTTGCTTCTGTTTGAACAGGTTCAAAAACAACTGGAGACTCCTCTACTGGTACTTGGTCTTCATTAGCTTTTTCTTCTACAAGAGGTTCCTCTGCCGGCTCTTCTTGAGCAACGGTTGAAACAGGTTGATGAGTGGCTGCAATTCGCGCTTTAAGATCTTGGTAATAAGCCTCCATATCTGCGATTTTTTGCTCTTCCTTGTCATTTAAGGTAGCCGCCGGCTCCTCTTTGACAGTTTCTTCAACCTCAGTACTTTCCGTCACTTCTTCAGAAGACGGAAGCACTTTTTCAGTTTCTTCTTTTTTTCCAAATAAACGATCAAATAATCCCATTTATTCACTCTCCTTTAGCACATAATTTTCAATCGCCCATGCGACGGCATCCTGGTCATTGGTCACAGGAGCCACAAGCGCTGCAACTTCCTTCACTGCTGGAATCGCATTGCCCATGGCAACCCCCAGTCCAGCCCACTGGATCATAGACAGGTCATTGGCTTCATCTCCACAGGCCATGACTTGATCTGCCTCAAGACCCAAAATAGCTGCCAGTGCCTCTAAACCTGTCGCCTTGTGAACATTTTTAGGGCACCATTCCAACAACATTTCCCGAGATTTAAAAATTTCATAGTCTTGAAATAAGTCCGGCTTGATCTGCTTTATCGCTGCATCTAAAAAGTCTTGATCGACGGCTGTCACACACTTGTTGTAGGAAATCGTGGATGGCAGGTCTTTAAAATCTGTCTCAATAAAGTTCAGGTAGGGATTGTAA
This sequence comes from Streptococcus parasanguinis, assembly GCA_905188195.1. GTDB lineage: Bacteria > Bacillota > Bacilli > Lactobacillales > Streptococcaceae > Streptococcus > Streptococcus parasanguinis_P. Next base: position 18,558 of record CAJJKY010000005.1, read on the forward strand.
AGGGAATAGAGAGACTTTCGATCTGCATGAATCTCATAAACCGTTCCCTCACTGATAGCATCCAGCGGAAGACCTAGACGGGCTGTTTCATCATGAATGGTTGCGACATCTTCTGGCGCCAAGACAACTTTTGAGAGGATTTCTCCATTATTTCGCTGCACTAGACCACCGTTGAAAGTAATCGTATACTCTTCTTTAAGGCCTGCTGTTCCCAATTCTTCTAAAAGAAAATCCATGGCTTTCAAGGGACGACCAGTGGTTAGAACCACCTTGACACCTTGGGTCTGTGCAGCAGCGAGGGCTGCTCTATTGCGAGGGGAGATCTTTTTTTCAGAATTGAGAAGGGTCCCATCTAAATCCAGCGCAATCAAGGAAATCTTACTCATACAATTTCCTCCATGTAGCGGAGGACAGAACCAGTCTCATGGTGACCAATGACTGTTTCAGCAATCGCCAAGATTTCAGGACGTGCATTTTCTGGCGCTACAGGATGGCCCACGACTTGCATCATATGGAGGTCATTTAAGTTATCCCCGAAAGCCATCACCTGATCCATCGAGATCCCTAGTTTATCCGCTAAGGCGGTAATGGCCACTCCCTTATCGACATAATCGAGGACAATATCAATCGATTCAAAACCTGTCGTCATCGCTTTGACACCGGGGATATTCTCAGTGACCCATTGCTCACCTTCAAGCACAAGAGCTGCATCAAAGTTGGTGGTCAATTTGAAAATTTCATCCTGAATATCCGCTAGACTTTTCACTTTTTGAATATTTTCATTGTAGTGCTGACTCAAGGCCAGATAGTCGGGATCTACTGTTTCTAAGACATAGCTCCCTTTTTTCCCAGTCAAAAGAAGCTTATTCGGGTCTGCATAAGGGGAAGCTTTCAAAGCCTCAAAAACACCCAAATAAAAGTCTTTGGACATGGTCGCTTCGTAGAGATCTTCTCCATGAAATTCTACCACACTACCATTTTCAGCAATGAAAATCATTTGGTCTTCAAATCCTTTAAAGAGGGATTTGAGAGAAAGGAGGGCACGGCCACTTGCAGCAGCAAAATAAATGCCTTTTTCTTTGCAGCTTACTAATACCTTGCGTAAAAGCTCTTGATCGTACTGATGTTGGTCATTTAGAAAGGTTCCATCCATATCCGTAGCGATCAATTTAATATCATTATTCTTCATTTTCTAAGTCTTTCAATTTTACAGAGACGATTTTAGAAACCCCAGATTCTTGCATGGTCACACCATAGATGGAATCTGCAGCTGACATGGTTCCCTTCCGGTGCGTCACGACAATAAATTGGCTTTCTTTATCAAAGCGGTTTAAATAATCCCCAAAGCGCTTGACATTAGCCTCATCTAGGGCAGCCTCTACCTCATCCAGAATGACAAATGGAATAGTCTTGACACGAATAATCGAGAACAAGAGAGCCAAGGCAGACAAGGCCTTTTCTCCACCACTCATGAGGTTTAAGGATTGGATCTTTTTACCAGGTGGTTGCACAGAAATCTCAACACCAGCTGTCAGAAGATCTGGCTCTGTCAGAATCAAATCAGCAGAACCCCCACCAAACATTTGACGGAAAGTGACTTTAAAGGATTCACGAATGGCTTCAAAAGTTGATTTAAAGCGTTCCTTGACCTCGTCATTCATGTCGTTGATGGTAGACAGAAGCATATTTTTCGCAGCCAAGACATCCTCACGCTGGCTGGAAAGGAAATCAAAGCGCCCCTTCACCTCGTCGTACTGCTCGATCGCATCCACATTGACTGGACCAAGTGCCTTAATATCTTTTTCGATGCTCTTGAGCTGGTTTTCAGCTGCTGCAAGATTTTCAACAGGTTTGGCCTGTTCTTTGGCTTGGTCAAAGCTTTGCATGAATTCATCGGTAATTTGCGTTAAGAGTTTGTTCAAACGATCCGCATGCTTTTCACGTGTCGCTTCAGCCTTGGCTTGTTGACGAATCCACTCTTCGTTTTTCTTGCGAGCTTGTTCCATCTGTTCTGCCACATCTTCGGCCTGGCCTTCCAAATCATCTAGCTCAAAGCGTTTCCGAATGACCCCTTGTTCCAAGTCCGTTTTCTTGGCTTGGGCCTGTGCCAATTGATTGGCTAGCTGCTCCACATCTACTGTTTGAACTTGAGCATCGCCTTGTTCAATCAGCAATTGCAACTGATGCTCTTCTACTTCCAACTGGGAGATCGTTTCTTCCAAGCGACGAGCATCTGTTTGCTCATAGCTTTGTTGGCTCTTACATTCTGTCTGTTGAAGTCGCAGTTCTGCCAATTGCTCTTGCAAGTTTTGTACTTTTTGTTGCAGGACATCTTTGTCCGACTTCATGGTTTCAATGTCGCGATTCAGATTTTCTTTTTGAAGCTCAATTTTTGCTAATTGCTCAGTAAGGGATTCCAGCTCTTCTTGGAGAGACTGGGTCGCATCTGTTGCCAATTCTGACTTCAAAGCTTCTAAGAGTTCCTGAATTTCTTTCAGTTGCTCTTGGCTTTGTTGGTAGGCCAATTGGGCCCGCTGTTGCTCTAGACGCGCTTGCTCACCTTGGCTTTGAATAGAGGCCAGGTATTCTTGCGCCTGCTTGAGCAGATTGTCCTTGGTCTCGACCTCCTGCTCTGCTTCTCTCAAACGAGCATCCAGAGCTTGCATTTCCTGCTTCAAACTATCCAATTCTGGTTTGACAAAGACCGTATTTTGGGAGCGATTGGCACCACCGGCATACGATCCTCCGGTCCGCAATTCGGTCCCATCCAAGGTCACTATCCGAACTTGATAATTGACTTTACGAGCCGCCTCACGCGCATGCTCTGTCGTGTCAAAGATGGCCGTTACGCCAAGTAAGTTTTGGAAAATCTGTTCAAAACGATTCTCATAGGTCACTAAGTCACTCGCAATTCCTAGAAATCCTGCACTGGCTTGAATCAATTCCAGATTCCGAGGGGATAGCTGACGGGCTTTGATCGTCGTTAGCGGAAGGAAAGTTGCCCGTCCCAAGCGATTGCGTTTCAAGAAATCGATCGCTCGCGTTGCGGCCTTTTCATCCTCGACAATGATCTGTTGGCTGCTAGCCCCCAGAGCAATTTCAAGCGCCGTCTGGTAGTCTTTTGAGAAACTCAAATTCTCACTAACAGCCCCACAGATGCCTCCTAACCGTTCTGCTTCTTGCAAAACGCTCTTGACGCCTGCATAGAAGTTACTATGGTTCTTCTGAATGGCTTCCAAGCTATTGATCCGCGCCCGCTTATTCTTGCTCTCATCCATCAAGTCAAACATGGCCGTTTGAGCCTCTTGGTAGGCAGCTTTGGCTTGCTCCACTTTTACCAATTGCTCTTGGTATTCTACTAATAGGCCTTTGACCGTCGCTTGTGCCTGCTCCAACTCTTCCAATTGTCGGACTTCTTTTTCCTTGGCAGCTTCAAAATTGGATTGCGCCTTGGTCAAATCCTCTTGACGATGGCTAGATTCATGCAGGAGTGCCTGGATCCGGCTCTCAATGGCTGTCCGCTCATTCGATTTTTCAGCCTCCGTCTGCAAGAGCGCGACATACTGCTCGCGTAGATGCTCAATGACTTGTTCCGGATCTTCTTCGTAGTTGGCTAATTCTTTTTCCAACTCTTCTTGTTGCTGACGGTTCTCTGTCAGCTTTTGTTGAAGTGCTTTTAGCGTCTCTTGTTTTTGAGCCAGCTCATTTTTCGCTTCTTCCAGACGGGCCAAGACAGCATCTAACCGCTCTAGATTTTCCTTGCGACTATGGGCTGCTTGACTCGATTGCAACTTAGCTACTTCGATTTGCTTTTCCAAATCGCTGATCAAACGAGTGACCTCAAGCAAGCTCGCCTGGTCCTCAGCTATGCTTTCATCCAACTGATGGCGGGCTTTCTTGATGCGTACATTATCTTCTTCTAAGACCTGACGACGTTGGTAATAAGAAGCCAACTGTTCTTGAATGGCTTTTTCTTCTTGATCAGCCTTTTCATAAAGGTCCTTTGTCAGATCGACTTGAGCGACCAAAACGTCAAGTAAGAGAACCTGCCGTTCTTGGTCTAATTCCAAGAAACGACGAGCAACCGTTGCTTGCTTTTCAAGAGGTTGGATCTGTCCTTCTAATTCATAGAGGATATCCTCCAGACGGTCCAAATTCTCCTGGGTTTGGTTGAGTTTGGTCTCCGTTTCCTTACGCCGTGTCTTAAATTTCAAGACACCAGCAGCTTCTTCAAAGATGGCCCGGCGTTCTTCCGGTTTGGAGTTAAAGATCTCCTCTACCCGTCCTTGGGAAATAATAGAGAAGGAGTCCCGTCCCAATCCTGTATCCATGAACAAATCATGCACATCTCTGAGACGTACTTTCTTACCATCAATCTTGTACTCACTGTCTCCCGAGCGATAAATATGCCGTTCGACCCGAATTTCTTTCCCTGCCTGTTGGATAAAACCATCTTGGTTATCCAAGACAACCGTTACACAAGCATAATTCAGCGGTTTACGCGATTCTGTTCCTGCAAAGATGACATCGGGCATCTTGCCCCCACGTAGACTCTTGACACTGGATTCCCCCAGGGCCCAGCGCAAGCTCTCCGTGATATTTGATTTTCCAGATCCATTAGGCCCTACAACGGCAGTGACCCCTTTGTCAAATACGACTTTTGTCTTATCCGCAAAGGATTTAAAGCCTTGGATTTCAATCTCTTTTAGATACATGGCCCATCATTCCTCGTTTCAACTGCATTGCGGGCTGCTTCCTGCTCCGCTAATTTCTTGGAACGACCATGACCATGTCCCATCGTTTGACCGTTCACGAACACTTCTACTTCAAACTCTTTGGCATGAGCTGGACCGGACTCGCTAACCACTTGGTATTGGATCTCCACATCTCCGTGAACCTGTAACAGTTCTTGCAGGCGGGTCTTGTAGTCAATGACTTGAGAAAATTGACCCGTTTCAACCTTTGGAATCATGACCTGGTAGATGAAGCGTTTGACTGCTTCCACTCCTTGATCCAGTAAAAGAGCACCTAAAAAGGCTTCAAATAAATCGCCAAGAATCGTATCACGGTCCCGGCCACCAGATTTTTCTTCGCCCTTGCCCAGTTTGATGAAATGGTCAAATTGGCAATCCCGAGAAAAGCCAGCCAGACTTTCTTCACGGACAATCATAGAACGGAATTTGGACAAATCTCCCTCCGGTCTGTTGGGGTGTTCCTTATACAAATATTCGGAAATAACTAATTGAAGAACAGCGTCTCCTAAAAATTCCAAACGTTCGTTATGTGAAATTTTTAAGAGGCGGTGCTCATTGGCATAAGAGGTGTGCGTAAAAGCGGTATCTAATAAACTGCTATCTGAAAAAACGATCTGAAACCGTTCCGATAACAGGGCTTGTAATTTCTCCATGGGAAGCCTACTTTCTAATAAATTCATACTCTTAAGTATACCAAAATTTTAATACGATTACCATTAGATATCCATTAGATACGGTTAGTTGATTCACTATGTTTTAGGTGTGTTTGGATATCGCTCAAATAAGTTGAATACCACGTTTTGTAAGTTTGCTCCATGAATTTTAAGTTTCTTCAACTTTCGCATTTCTATATCTTACCAACTTAATGCCCACTTCTTATAGTGAATTTTATTTTTTTACCTCGTTATTATTTCATCCCCCTTCGTTATTTGATATAATTAAAACAAAAAAGTTTGGGATTGAAATAATAATAAGGAGTATTACTATGAAAATAGGAGTTAGAAAACCCAGTCTTTCAAAGAGTTTAAAAGCTCGGACAACATCGAAATTAAAGAGACAGGTTAAACGAGCAATCATTCCAACATACGGCCAAAAAGGGACAGGCCTTATTAAAGATCCTAAACGTGCAATATACAATAAGGTATATAACAAAACTACTGTGGATGCTTTCAGCAGTGTTAAGAAAGGAAATATAAATTACCAACGAACAAATCGTAGTCTTTATACATATAGAGGGGCAAAGGTATATCCAGCTTCTTCTTGGTATTTTCCTGTAGGATTATCTGCATTTTGTAGCCTTTTATACTTTACCATCAACCCTGTTATCGCTTGTATTTTTTTGATTATCACACTCATTCTCTTTGTTAAGAAAATAAAAAATAATCCTTTCAAGACGCAAAAGGATATACAAGAAATGTTAGAAAAGATAACTGAGTTAGAACAATGATATAATAGGTACTTATCACGATAATAGATAATTAACAAAAGATCTATAAGTAGATCTCTAATTTAAATTTATTGAAGCGTAGTCAACACATGAAAACCCTTGATACACCAGGGTTTTTACTTTTACACAAAAAAGAAGCACGAACGCACTTCTTTTCCTAGTTCTATGGCCTGATTTCTCCATTTTTAATCAGGATCTTCGTCTGTTTGATTTTCCGGCTTATTGGGGATCACTTTTAAGAGATAAAAGGTGATAAAAATCGTCAAAGCCCCTAAAGCAAGCTTCACCCAAATAATAGGTGCCAGATAGATGGAAATGCCCATCAGAATGTAGATCTGAAGAAGGATCCATTTTTTCCGTTCTTTGGCAATCGATTTGGTCTCTCGATAATCCGCAACATAGGTTTGATAAAGCTTGGTTTGGTAAAGCCAAGTTTCAAAGCGTTTGGAACTTTTGGCAAAGCAAGCCATCGATAGCAGTAAAAAGGGAGTCGTCGGTAAAATTGGCAAAGGAATCCCAATAATTCCTAGTCCCAATGATATAAAACCAATCGTAAGATAAACAAGGCGCATTTTCTTCTCCTTTTCATGATGCGTTTTAGAATCATACCATTCTCTCAAAACTGCATCTTACTTTAAATTAAAATCGTCTATATAGAACAACTGTCACTTGATTCAAATATTTAGGAGCTAGTATAAATTTTATGAGATGAGTGATCTCTTTTCAATCTCACCATTATAATACTCTTGAATCTCATCATAGGAAACTATCTTTTGATCTTTCCCGTTAATACTCCATTTTGATGGTATATAGAGATCCTCATAAACTGATTTACCAACAGGAATAAATTCTGACTCAAGATCCAGCAATTCCTTCCCATTTGTAATCATTCCATTTTCAGAGTTTATCACTTTGTAAGCAAAACTATCTTTCTTTGAAAATAGGTTAAAAGCTGATGGGTTATTATTTTTTAGATTGATATCTCCTTTATAAGTATCTGTTTTCCAAAAGCTATTACCGAACTGTTTTACTCCTGCTGAAAAAGCTTTATTTGAATCTAACTCAAGAGCAATTCTTCCGTTCTCCTCTAGTTCTTCATTTGTTTTTTCACCATCAATTTTCAACGTTTTTAAATTCAATAGAAAATAACGGTAATTTTTTTCGCTATATATAGTTAGCACTGCATAATCGTTACTCTCAAATTTTCTAAGAGTTGATAAATAACCGATCAATTCAAAACCATCGTCACCCAAGTAGTCAACTAATTTCTGCCAAACATTAACTTCTTTCTTACTTGCTTTTTGATTAGCTAAATTATAAATATCAAGATAAAAGTATTCATCTGACTTCATCTTTTTGGTCACGCTTGAATGTCTCACTTTTGCTCTTTGTCTAATCAAATAATCTGAATTTACAGTCACCCAGCTAGCATTTATTGTGGCAGAATGCGACTCTTCTTTTTCCTTTTTATTAAAATCCCACTCTACGACAATCCCATTATGATCATTGATAAATTCAAAATTTTTGACCTCTGCTTGGGGATTGTAAATGAAAAATTCTTTAGAGTTTCCAGTATCATCTGATATTTTGGAATTTTTTTCTTTTTTACCACAACCAATTACTGCTATCAAGGATATCATTATTAAAGTTGTTTTATACATTAATTTCGACAAATCAATACTCCTTCCGTTTTATGGATCGCCTCAAGATTCCTTTCCCTTTTAGAAATTCAAAACCAAGCCCTAGTTGACTCACTATCTTTTGCTATTCATTTCTCAATTTTTAAAAAAAGCAACTAACACAACAGCATAGACTAGAAGAAGCAAGATTCCATAAAGGATTCCTGCCCATTTATAATAGCGATTCACACCACAATAACGCTCCACATAAGCTCTACTTGGTTTTTCAGGATCATACCAAACCGTCATTGAAGAGCATATTGGAAATTGGGTCTGAAGGGCTGTATTAAAAGAAACAAATGAATTTCGATAAAAGGTAATTGAATTGGCTAACATATCTTCTCTAGTATAGATGTTTGGCACATTTCTAGGTCCCCATGGAGTCGAGATCGTTTTTACCAGAAAATAACGAAAAGATTTTTTATAAGCCACGCCATTTACCGTGTATTCCACAATCGGAGGATTCCCTGCCCGAAAGCTATTATAGCCCACAACGGTTCCTTTGATCGATGATGTAGCAAGCCGAACCATCTTTTTATCACGGAAATAAAGATAAAAATAAGTACCACTCAAAAAAACTAAGGCTAAAAAGATAACTAGAGTTGAGAGCCAAAACAGTAGCATTTTAGTTGACATTTATTTCTCCCCAAAATTTGATTGGTAATACTCTAAGAACTCTTCTTCACTTTGAACGATATGTTCTTCTCCATCTTTCGAACTAGTTGCAGGAATAGTTAGGTTCTTAAAAATATTGGTATCTTTTGGAACAACCAATTTCAAAAAAGAGATTTTTAAACGAACATCTTCTTTTCCAAGGAAATACAATTCAGATAGCGAACCTTTACTCAATATATCATATACTTTTGGATACTTGCTTGCTAAAGAATCTGTTTGAACTTTTTTAGTAAACCAAAACGCTGACCATACAAAATTAAAATGTTTGTTTGAAAGTTTATCGTTTTGATCGAGTATATCCTCAAGACCTTCTTTATTTTGCCATGCTTTTTGATTTACATCATAAAAGTCCTTACCTGTTTTTCCAGATGATGTTTTAGAAATAATTTTCCCCGTTTCTATATCTATGATACCAATAAAAGTTTTTGAGTTTGATTTACTATTCACTGCCATCTTTATAGGCAAATAAGTTTTTCCTTCTTCAGATTGTAACAATTTTGGGGAATCCGCAACATTAATTGGAACATAATTTTTATTATATTCCCTCACCATCTTAAACACATCATAAGTTTTTTGTTTAATCGTATTGTCTTTTGTATCGTAAACATCTAATAACCAGTATTCTCCTTTTTCAGGGATATTACTCTTTAAATAAGGAACTTTATCATTTTCACTTAACCAGTACTTATATGCTGCCGACTTCAATTTGTAACTCTGCCGAATAATAAAACGTTCACCATGCATCTCAATTCTATTGTTTCTGATGTCAATACGAGGATCATATTTCTTAGCCTCTTTCGCTTCCTTTAATTCAGCTTCGTTATCCCAGCTAATTGCTACCGCTTTATGATTAGCAATAAATTCATAATCCATCATTTTTGCTCTCGGGCTCCACATGATAAACTGAGTCAGTTTATGCTTACGATAAGCGCTATATGCAAGAACACCTCCTGTGATAACAATTACAAGAAATAAAACTTGGACTAATTTTGATCTCATCAACTTTTTCATTTCTATTTTTCCTTTCTAGTGATTGAATAATATCTAACTACCATTCAGATTGGTTCCATACTATTCTTTACATGTCAATTAATCAAAGGATTTTATAAATCATTGACCATCCAAAATTCCTTCACTCCGTTCATCGTTCATTAAATCTATCAGCAAAGATGCAATGCTCTCATTCTATTGCAATAAAACATATTTCGATGGAATTATTGTCCGGATGATTCCGTTTGACGCTTCAATAGTTTAATAATCTTTCTTGTCTTAATTTCCTGATGAAAATGCATCACACAAGCAAAAGTAAGAAGGTAGATCATCAGACACAAAAAATCAGTTTCTCTAATATAAGTAGCCAAGAAAAAAATCCCTAAAAAAGCAAAAAGAATCTTCATAATTAAAATTGCAAGCACCTTTGCTCTGAGTGTTTTGAGATCTTTTTCCTTCAAAACAACTGTTTTCCAATCAATTCTCGGATCTTTTTTTCTCGCCTTCGCTATCATCAACATTCCGAAAACTATTAGAGTTCCAATCATTGCAATACTGATATTAATCGTATACGGTAATCCCCCAAAGGCTGAATTTAAGACACTTGCAATTCCTTTCAAAAGAAAGACTGCAAGTGGAGCAGCAACCATTATCCAATTGGAAGTATTTTTTTGATCATTATATTGAAATACTTCGTTTTCTTCATCAAAATAAATCCATTTCGATTCCAAATAACCGATATATGTTTTCACAATTAACATTTCTCCATTAATTTATTCTTGAGATAAAGTACTCTTATCATACACAAATTTAGGGTAAAGAGCAAATTCATCACTAGATGAAGGGATTTTAATCAGAAATCAAAAAACCACCCGCAGGTGGTTTTCCATCTTATATCTTCGTCAAAGGGGTTGCGGTATCTGGCGAGGTATCTAGCACCTCAAAATCATGGCCAACAGCTAGATCTGCTCGAGCCAGTTGATTCTCCATGGTCATATGGGCCAATTCTTTGATATTGTTCTCTTTTGACAAATGTCCCAGATAAATCTTCTTGGTGCGATTTCCCAAGGTTCGGATCATGGCATCTGCACCATCTTCGTTAGAAAGGTGGCCTAGGTCTGACAAGATCCGCTGCTTCAAGCGCCAAGCATAAGAACCTGCTCGAAGGATCTCTACATCATGATTGGACTCAATCAGATATCCATCCGCATCCGCGACGATGCCTGCCAAGCGATCACTCACATAGCCCGTATCCGTCAGCATGACGAAGCTCTTGCCATCCTTCATAAAGCGATAGAATTGAGGGGCTGCAGCATCGTGACTGACCCCAAAACTTTCGATATCGATATCGCCAAATGTCTTGGTCTTCCCCATTTCAAAGATGTGCTTTTGAGCATCATCGACTTTCCCTAGATATTTGGTGCCTTCCATAGCCTTCCAAGTTGCTTCATTAGCATATAGATCCATGCCATATTTTCGCGCTAAAACACCCACACCATGGATATGGTCTGAGTGTTCGTGCGTAATCAAAATGGCATCTAAGTCTTCTGGTTTGCGATCAATTTCAGCCAATAGTCCCGTAATCTTTTTCCCTGATAACCCTGCATCAATAAGCAGTTTTTTCTTTGGCGTCTCAAGGTAGAAAGAATTCCCACTAGAACCTGAAGCTAAAATACTGTACTTAAATCCCTCTTCTGTCATTGACTCCTTATTCTTCCTCTTCTGTATCCCAGTCGTCTTTAATAGCATCTTTGTCGTACGGCAAGACAATGGTAAAAGTAGATCCCTTGCCATATTCACTCTTGGCCCAAATAAAGCCTTTGTGTTGCTTAACGATCTCCTTAGCAATGGCTAAGCCCAGACCAGTCCCACCTTGGGCCCGGCTACGCGCCTTATCCACTCGGTAAAAGCGATCAAAAATGCGCGGCAAGTCTTTCTTTGGAATCCCCAAGCCCTCATCTGAGATGGAGATAATCAACTGGGCATCTGTCGTTTTCATCCCTACCTTGATCTTTCCACCATCAGGTGAGTACTTGATGGCATTGTTCAAGATATTGTCTATCACCTGGGTCATTTTATCCGTATCAATTTCAACCCAAATTGGGGTGATCGGATATTCCCGGATCAGTTCATACTTCTTGGTATCTTCTTGCGATTGACTCTTGATCTTATCAAAGCGGTTCAAAATAAAGGTGATAAAGGCCGTAAAGTTGGTCAACTCGATGTCCAACTGACTGGTTTCATTATCGATTCGTGACAAGCTTAATAGATCTGTGACCATGCGCATCATGCGGTTGGTTTCATTGAGTGAAACCTTGACAAAATCTGGTGCTACTGGCTCTGACAAAGCACCATCGTCTAGGGCTTCCAGATAGGATTTCACACTGGTCAAAGGAGTCCGTAATTCATGACTCACATTGGAAACAAAGAGGCGACGCTCCCGCTCTTCCTTGTCCTGCTCTGTCGTATCGTGCAAGACAGCTACCAGACCAGAGATAAAACCTGACTCGCGACGAATCAAGGCAAAGCGCACACGAAGACTTAAGTATTCCCCATTTTCATCCTGGGAATCGATGGTCAATTCTGGTACTTCTGTAATCAAGCTGCGCAGATCATACTCGTCTCCAAGCGAAAGCAAATCCAGAATACTGGTATTGAGCACCTCATCTGGATTAACATTCAATTGCTTGGCTGCCATTTCATTGACCATGATGATCTGACCACGTCTGTTGGTCGCAAGCACCCCGTCTGTCATGTAAGAAAGGATACTGGTCAAACGCTTGGTTTCTTGTTCCAAGTTTTCATGCGTCAGGCGAATAACCTCCGACAGATCATTAATGCTATTGGTCATATCTGTCAGTTCTGGACTTCCTTGCATGTCGACCACTTCGGAATAGTCCCCTGCAATCAGATCCTTAATTTTGGCGTTTAATTGTCTGAGCTTGATATTGTCCCTACGGTTTTCTAGCAAAAGCAAGGCTACCACAATGATAAACCCAACCGTAATCAGAACAAAGACAAAGTTCGACGACATTACAAATTGTTTTAGTTGATCAATCATTGTTTCTCATATAATATCCGACACCACGGCGGGTCAAGATATATTCTGGACGTCCCGGTGTGTCCTCGATTTTTTCACGCAAACGACGAACTGTCACGTCCACTGTCCGAACATCACCAAAGTAATCATAGCCCCACACCGTCTCAAGAAGGTGTTCACGGGTCATCACTTGACCGACATGGGTCGCAAGGTGATAGAGCAATTCAAATTCGCGATGGGTCAAGTCCAATTCTTTGTTGCCTTTTTGAACCAAGAAGGCATCTGGAAGAATGTGAAGATCACCAATGACAATTTCCGTATCGGCATCATTTTCAAGCTGAGGATCAGCCGCAAACTCAGAACGACGCAACAAGGCTTTCACACGCGCTTGCAATTCCCGATTCGAGAAGGGTTTGGTCACATAGTCATCCGCACCGATTTCAAGCCCGATGACCTTATCAAATTCCGTATCCTTAGCAGATAGGACAATGATCGGCACATTGCTAGTCTTACGAATCGTACGCGCCACTTCCAGACCATCAATCTCTGGCAACATCAAATCTAGAATAATAATATCCGGATTCTCAGCCGCAAAGACTTCCAAAGCTTCCCGGCCATCAAAGGCTGTCAAGACTTCATAGCCCTCTTTTGCCATGTTAAATTTGATAATATCTGAAATTGGTTTTTCATCATCAACTACTAATATTTTTTTCATCTTACATACCTGTTTCTAATGCTTCTTTTCCTAATCAATCTCTATCTTCTTATTATATCAAACTTATGAAGAAATGTGGAGCCTCAATTGCTGGACTTTCCAATAAGAAAGGGTAAAAAAGACCGAGAAGTTAAAATCTCAGTCTCAGAAAAAACGAATGATATGTAGAAGATAAAATCACTTGAGTGATTCTAAAACAAGTTAATTTCCTACTTGCTAGAAAGAATGAATCATTTATTAAAAACTTTCCGTCGTGAGAAAAGTGAGAGTGGGACAGAAATCGGTAATTCGTTAGAATTCGATTTCGTCGTCCCACCTCCGCACAGTTGAGTAGGGCTGTAAAAGCTGATGAAATCAGCGTAGTAGAGCCCACTCAACCACTGCGTCTTGCTCGATAATCCAAAGACAATTGAGAGACTAGAATTTCTGTCCCACTCTCACTCGGGAGTTTTGGAACTTCATAGAAGTTCGCTGACGTTCTTACTCACCTAAGGAAGGTTTTTTAGATTGTTTTATCCTCAATCTTTTTATTTTTTCATTATTTCTCAACACGTGATTTGTTGGCGACATCAGCTAGGATTTCTGCTACAAACTCATCCTGTTTAAACATTAAAACGGTATCTACTTTCAGAGGAGATACCGATCTTTCTTCTTTGAATAAGGAATCTAAAATTTCTGGCTTTCTCTATCTTTTAATTAATTGATTTCTTCAGAGAAAGACTGTAAATTTTTTGATATAATATCAAGGATGGATTGATAGATATTTAAAAGATAATGTTCAAAAGAATCACAGGTAAGAATTAAAAACATGTCAGTTTGGACAGAAGTCTCTCTACTATCATCCATGCAGAAACAAGATTATATGAAATAAAAGGAGTAACCAATGTCCGGAAACTATTCAACACGTGAATTCCGCGAGAAACTATATGATGACCTTCATGTTCGATTAAGAGATACAATGATTTTGATGTGTTCGATTTTTATTGCCTCTATAGGTCTAAATATGAATTCAACAGCTGTCATTATTGGAGCCATGCTGATTTCCCCTCTTATGACACCGATTATTGGACTGGGGTTTGGTTTAGCTATTTTTGATACGCGTTTAATCAAGCAATCTCTACAGGTTTTATTTACTCAAGTATTGGTCAGTTTGCTTGTCTCGACTCTATATTTCTGGATTTCTCCCTTATCTTATGCAAGTAGCGAATTGATTGCACGAACCTCTCCAACCATTTGGGATGTTCTCATTGCTATTGCGGGTGGGATAGCAGGTGTCATTGGTTCAAGAAAAAAAGAAGCAAACAATATCGTGCCAGGAGTAGCCATTGCAACAGCTCTGATGCCACCTATCTGCACTGCAGGCTATGGTTTAGCTAATGGAAATGTACGATTTTTATTTGGGGCTCTCTATCTTTTCTTGATCAACTGTGTCTTTATCATGCTAATCAATATTGTTGGAACAAGAATTATGATGAGACAATCTCCCTTAAGTTCATTTAAAGAGCTAAACATGAAAATGAGAATTGGGTTGATCTCCTTGATTGTATTATTGGTTCTTCCAGCCAGCTATTCAGCAGTCACTCTGACGATGGATCAAGCACGAAAAGAAGGGATCAAACAGTTTGTAGGAAAAGAGTTCGCCAATCATACAATCATTAATCAGGTCTACAAGTCAAGTAGCAATGAATTGGTCTTGACAGTTGTTGGAGATCCGATTTCAGAAGAAGAATTAGAAACCATTCGCCAAAAACAAGACTCTTACGGTATTCAATCTGTTCAATTGAAAGTCAACCAAGTCCATAATTCGAAAAAATTAGATAGTGAGACGACCAAGGAATTTTACGAAAACATTGACAAGTATATCGATCAAAAACTCTCTGAAAAAGATTCACAAAACGATCTCGTAAAAGAAAATGAAGCAGACAAGGACTGAGGATAGTCAACTTATCTAACTCATGGAAGCAAATCTTGGGAGGATATCCTATATCCAAAAGTTAATGGATAGAAAGGATTGTTGATGAGGATACTATTTGTGGTGGTTTAGCAGATCACTACTAGCTCAGCTTAATCAAAATGTAAAAAAGCAACAACTATTTCAGTTGTTGCTTTTTAGGTGGCTGAGATTTTGTTCTAGGTTAAATGGTTTATTTCTCAACACGGGATTTATTTGCAATATCTGTAAGAATTAATTCTACAAATGCATCCACTGACATGGTTTCTGTTTCTTTTTGACCATAACGGCGAACGTTTACAGCCTGCTCTTCCATTTCCTTGTCCCCAACGATCAATTGGTAAGGAATCTTTTGTGTTTGAGAAGCACGGATCTTGAACTGCATTTTTTCATTGCGTTCATCCACATCTGCACGAACACCACGGTCACGTAGTTTCTTAGCCACTTCCCAAGCATAGTCCACGTGTTTTTCGTTCGATACTGGGATAAGGGTTACTTGGTGAGGAGCAAGCCAGGTTGGGAAAGCTCCCTTGTAGTTTTCAATCAAGATCGCAGTAAAGCGTTCCATGGTTGAGATAACCCCACGGTGGATCATAACTGGACGGTGTTCTTCTCCATCTGCTCCAATGTAATGAAGATCAAAGCGTTCTGGAAGCAAGAAGTCCAATTGGATGGTAGAAAGGGTTTCTTCTTTACCAAGAGCTGTTTTCACTTGGATATCCAATTTTGGTCCGTAGAAGGCTGCTTCCCCTTCTGCTTCATAGTACTCAACACCCATATCATCAACGGCTGCTTTCAACATGCGTTGAGCATTTTCCCACATTTCATCGTTGTCAAAGTATTTGTGTTTGTCTTCAGGATCACGGTAAGACAAGCGGAATCGGTAATCTGTCAAGTTAAAGTCTTCATACACATCGATGATCAATTGAAGGATCTTCTTGAATTCTTCCTCGATTTGTTCTGGAGCCACAAAGGTATGACCATCATTCAGAGACATTTCACGCACACGTTGAAGTCCTGTAAGGGCACCAGATTTTTCATAACGGTGCATCATACCGATTTCAGCGATACGGATTGGCAATTCGCGGTAAGAGTGCACATGGTGTTTGTAAACTTCGATGTGGTGAGGACAGTTCATTGGACGAAGAACAAATTCTTCTCCATCCCCCATATCCATTGGTGGGAACATGTCTTCACGGTAGTGATCCCAGTGACCTGAAGTTTTATAAAGTTCTACAGAAGCAATTGGTGGAGTGTAGACGTGTTGGTAGCCTGCTGCTACTTCTTTATCAACGATGTAGCGTTCCAACTCACGACGGATGGTCGCACCATTTGGCAACCAGAATGGAAGACCTTGACCAACTTCTTGAGAAATCATGAAGAGATCCAATTCTTTCCCAAGTTTACGGTGGTCACGTTCCTTAGCTTCTTCACGCATTTGAAGGTAGTTCTTCAAGTCTTTCTTGTCAAACCATGCTGTACCGTAAATCCGTTGCATCATCGCATTGTCGCTATTCCCACGCCAGTAAGCACCAGCAACGTTCAGAAGGTGGAAGATTTGGATGCGACCAGTTGATGGGACGTGTGGTCCACGGCAAAGGTCAACGTATTCACCTTGACGGTAGATGGTCAACCCACCTTCGTCTTCTGAATGTTCTTCGATCAATTCTAATTTGTACGGATCATTTTTGAAGATTTCACGCGCTTCATCTTTGGTCACTTCTTCACGAACAGATGGGAAGTTTTCTTTCACGATTTTCTTCATTTCTTCTTCGATACGAGGAAGGTCTTCGTTAGAGATTTGACCAGCTTGGTTGTCTGTATCGTAGTAGAAACCATCTTCAATCGCTGGACCAACACCCAAGTGGATATCTGGGAAGAGGCGACGAGCTGCTTGGGCAAACAAGTGAGCTGCTGAGTGACGCAAGATTGGAAGAGCGTCTTCGTGATCAGGTGTCACGATTTCAATGCTTCCATCTTCGGTGATGGCACGAGTTGTGTCAATCAATTTGCCGTTGAATTTACCAGCAAGAGCTTTTTTAGCCAAAGAATTGCTGATGGATTGGGCAATTTCAAAAGTTGTAACGCCAGATTCGAATTCACGAACAGCGCCATCAGGGAAAGTAATTTGAATCATGATTTTCTCCTTAAAAATTTATCGTAATTTAAAATTGAGGTTTGAAGAAATAGCAAAGGGTTAGTTATAAAGAACAATTATATTTGTTTATCTAACTGAATGATGCTTTAACATTTTCATTCTATAAACAAAACAAACTGTAGAAATTAGTAAATAACTTACCAAGGAAAGGATTAAAGACATATATTGCTCATCAGTCATTGTTTTACTACTCATGTATATCCTTATCGGATAGCTTTTTAGTGCGTTGAATAGATAAATACCAGCAGTAAGACTTAAAAGATATCCTGCTATCACGAGTTCCTTTTTCTTAAAAAACATTAAGATACCGAGAAAAGGAGCAAGAAATGGTATAAGAGGGATAAATGCCATAAATGCAAAGAAAACAATGTACGTTGAACCCCATAGACTAAGAGTTTTCATTAGCCATACATAGACTATAAAGTAGATACAGGCAATCACCCAGAACAATGTTTTCTTCATATCAATCTCCATCTTCACTTTTTTGCGATTAACTATTCTCCAAACAAAAAAGCGACCTCCTCGAAAGGACGTCGCAACGTGGTTCCACCTTCATTTATGTTCCTCAAAAAAGAGGGACACCTCTGATTGGCTATAACGTAGCCACCGTTTTATGTTTGCATAAAAGAATCACGAGTAGTCCCAAACCTATCCTCTACGCGATTTTCAGCCCCACGCGCTCTCTATCAGATTTCCTAGATTTGATATGTCTCTGTCAGTTATTATAGCACGATTGAAAAATTTTGCAAGAAAAAGTTTCATTTTCAATCAAAGAAATGCGTGATTTTACGGATTTTCTTCACTTGTTTGACCGAAGCTTTCATCATCTTCACAGATCCATTGACCGGAAGAGCAATCACCTTGGTCGGGATTTTCACAATGGTCTTAGACATCCGCTTGACCCGACTTTGCTCAGGATTCAAATCATTTGAAAAGTCTTTAGAGATGATTTTATCCAGGTAAAATTCGTAGACCCGACGGCCAAAGGTTGCTGCAGAAATATCATCAATCTTTTCTGCCCACTTGGTCTCATCGATTGTAGGCATCTCATCAATCGCTTCAAGAATCGCTTGTGCCAGATCGCTCTCTTCATAAAAGAGCTTTCCAAACATAGGGTCATCAATCACATGATCAAGATAAGGATTGCCATGAGCGATAATCGGGGTACCACTTGCAATACTCTCTAAATAGGTCAACCCTTGCGTCTCACTCGTTGAAGCTGAAATAAAGAAGTCAGCCGCTTTATAGTAGAGAGCTGTCTCATTTGGTGGGATCATCCCTGTAAAGACAACCGCATCTGAAATCCCCAGTTTCGCCGCTTGTTTTTTCAAATCATCCAAATAAGGACCATCTCCAGCGACGATCAACTTGACTTTTTGATTGACCTTGAGGACATCAGGAAGAGCCGCGATAACAGCCTGAATATTCTTTTCATAAGAAACCCGCGACAGGCTCAATAAAAGCGTTTCATCTTCTGCGACTTCATATTTTTCACGAAGAGCAACTGTCTCTGTCAGAGTGATTTCCGGTCGGTCAAACTTAGCCAAATCAATCCCTGTCGGAATAATGCGTTTTTCTGCCTTGACCTTGTACTTTTGGAGCAAGTCATAGACGATCTCACTAGGACAGATCACTCCATCCAGATCATTCATATAACTTCTCACAATGTATTTGACCATACTTGGGCGAATAACCATACCTCTCGCAATATAGCGGACATAATCCTCATACTGGGTATGGTAGGTATGAATAACAGGAATCCTCAACTCACGTCCAATCCACACTCCCAAAAGGCCCAGTGAAAACTCAGTCTGGGTATGGATAATATCCAGTTGGTATTGCTTAGCAATGGCGAGCGCCTTTGAGAAGCCACGATAAGCAACGCGGCGGTCCTTAAAGGCGAAGAAAGGCACACTTGGAATCCGAATGATCTGCCAATCTTCATAGCGGTTGACATCTTTATCCGTTGTCGTAAAGATAAAGACCGTGTGACCCAATTTTTCTAATTCTGTTTTGAGCGTCCGAATACTGGTCGCCACTCCCGAAACTTGCGGGAAATAGGTATCTGTAAATAACCCTACACGCATCTTACATCTCCAAAACTGTTTGATAGGCTTCGACCAATTGATAAGCCACTAAGTCAATCGAACGACTTTCAGCGACCTTGTAACCGGCCTCCCGCTTGTCTACTTGTCCGTTCAAGACCTTGTTCAAGGAATCCACAAATTCGTCTACATTATGGCACAATTCAGATGACGTCTCGTCAATCCAGCCATTGTATACTGGAATATCCCGCAAGACCGTGTGCTGATGACTGGCCAAGGCTTCCAAAACAACGATTCCTTCTGTTTCTTCATAAGATGGGAAGAAGAAAGCATCTGAACCCGTCATTGCCCCTTGGAAGACCGCTCCCTTGAAGTAGCCAGGGAATTCCACATTACTCGGATGATCCTTTTCCACGATACGACGAATCTTACGCGGAATGATCCATTTGTTGATAGAACCTAGCCAGATAAAGCGCACATCCGGCATGCGACGAGCCACTTCTACGAAATCTTCAATCCCTTTGCGTTTAAAATAAAGCCCTGCACAGATGACAACCTTTTGGCCTTCTTGGATATTAAAATGCTTGCGAAAGACTTCTTCTTTTTTCGGATCCTTCTTGTATTTTTCCAAATCAATTCCATTGGAAACCGCGATAATCGGTGTGGTCACCCCATAAGACTGAATCAGGTGTTTGGAATACTCAGATGGCGTGATCACATAGTCTGCCTTTTGGTACATGTGAGCCAAATACTTCCCAAACAAGGGCGCAAAAAAGTTAGACCCGATAAAGGAATTTTCAAAATCCTCACGGGTTGAATGGCCATGCATGATGACTTTCTTTCCACGACGCTTTGCTGCATGGAGCAAAAGGAAACTCCGTGGGCCATAGGTATTGATATGCACCACATCATAATCTCCTAAAATATCTGTCGTATACGGAATCCCAGCCAAATCAAGCGCATGCATTTGATGCTGCAAGGCTCGACCAATTCCTGATTTTTGTAAGACGGATTTTCCTTCTAAATACAGTAAAACTTTCATACCTTCTATTATACCGAAATAAAGAGTGCCCAGCAAGTCTCTACCTGTTCGCAGTATAAAAAAGAGGCTAGAACATTTCTGTTCTAACCTCTCAGACTAGTAGACACGTCTTCACAAGTCGAGACTCTAGTCTACTAATCCTTATTTTTTGGTCGTTCCACGTTGGTTGATCGTATGAGACAACAACACTTCGCGTTCTTCCAACTCTTCTTTGTGCATGATCTTGGTCAACATGCGCATACTGATCGCACCAAGGTCATACAAAGGTTGGCTAATCGTTGATAGATTTGGACGCGTGTAACGTGTTACTTGTGAATCATCACTAGTAATGATTTCAAAGTCTTCTGGTACTTTGATACCGTGATCAGACAAGCCGTTCAAGAGACCTGCAGCCAATTCATCACCTGTCACAAAAGCAGCTGTTGCTTTTGACGCAATGATGCGTTCTGCCAAGTTGTAACCTTCATCGTAACGGTACTTGGATTCAAACACAAGTCCTTCGCTATAGCTCAATTTTTTCGCTTTCAAAGCTTCTTTGTAGCCTGTCAAACGAATTTTTCCATTGATATCATCCACCAATGGGCCACTTACAAAAGCAATTTTCTTGTTGTGTTTTGCCAACTGTGTAACAGCATCAACGGTTGCTTGCTTGTAGTCAATATTGACACTTGGTAATTGGTGTTCAACATCCACTGTCCCAGCAAGGACAACTGGCGTCCGAGAGCGTGAAAATTCTGAGCGAATCTTTTCTGTCAAATGATAGCCCATGAAAATGATCCCATCCACTTGTTTTGAAAAGAGGTTGTTTACTACTGAAACTTCTTTGTCATCGTCTTCATCGCTATTTGCAAGGACGATGTTGTACTTGTACATTTCAGCAATGTCATCGATCCCCTTAGCCAAGGTAGAGAAATAGCTGTTGGTAATGTTTGGAATCACAACACCGACTGTTGTGGTTTTCTTGCTGGCAAGACCACGTGCAACAGCATTTGGACGGTAATCCAAGCGTTCGATCACTTCTAATACTTTTTTACGTGTATTTTCTTTAACGTTCTTATTTCCATTCACTACACGACTAACGGTTGCCATTGAAACCCCTGCTTCACGGGCGACATCATAAATCGTTACTGTATCGTCTGTATTCATAAGATTTCCTTTCATTATTGAAAATTTCGTTTTCACTCTCTAATTAATCCTATTTTATCATGGATTGTAAACACTTTCAAGTATTTTGGTAAAATTTTGTAAACTCTTGCTTTTTTGGGGAAAATTTGACAAAATAGATCCATAGAAAGAAGGTAGCATTATGTCTAAATTAGATCAAATCGTCGATTTTCTTGAAACTGAAAAAACAGATGTCGCTGTTGTATCCGATCCTGTCACCATCAATTACCTAACTGGATTTTACAGTGATCCCCACGAACGTCAACTCTTCTTGTTCGTTTACACAGACCACGAACCACTTCTCTTCGTTCCTGCCCTTGAAGTGGAACGGGCGACTGCAGTTGTCGATTTCCAAGTGGTTGGCTATGTGGATTCTGAAAACCCTTGGGAAAAGATTAAAGGGGCTATCGCAAAACCAGATGCTAAAACCGTTGCACTTGAATATGATAACTTGATCCTGACCAAATACAATGGCTTGCGTACTGTCTTTGAAAAGGCTCAATTCACCAACTTGACACCACGGATTAACCGGATGCGCTTGATCAAATCTGCTGATGAGATCCAAAAAATGTTGGTGGCTGGTCAATATGCAGATAAGGCTGTCAATATGGGATTCGACGCCATCTCACTAGATAAAACTGAAACTGATATCGTAGCAGAAATCGACTTTGGTATCAAACGCTTGGGTTATGAAATGAGCTTTGAAACCATGGTCTTGACTGGAAATAATGCAGCTAACCCACACGGAATTCCTGGAAGCAACAAAGTCGAAAACGATGCTCTCTTGCTATTTGACCTTGGCTGTATGGTGAATGGTTATGCGTCTGATATGACTCGAACTGTTGCTGTTGGGAAACCGGATGATTTCAAAAAAGAAATCTACCACTTGACGTTAGAAGCTCAACAAGCAGCCATTGACATGATCAAACCAGGTGTAACAGCACACGACGTCGACCGTGCTGCACGGAGCGTCATTGAAAAAGCTGGCTATGGTGAGTACTTCAACCACCGCCTCGGACACGGTATCGGAATGGACGTGCATGAATTCCCTTCTATTATGGAAGGAAATGACATGGTGCTTGAAGAAGGCATGTGCTTCTCAGTCGAACCAGGAATCTATATTCCAGGTAAAGTCGGTGTTCGTATCGAAGATTGTGGGTACGTCACAAAAGACGGATTTGGACTCTTCACTGAAACCAGCAAAGACTTACTTTACTTTGACTAATCCTTTAGTCGTTTCAATATATAACAAACATCTTGTTTCGTTAATAACTATAAAAAATGAGGCTGGGACAAAAGTCCTAGCCTCTTAATTATCTTTGGATTGTCGAGCAAGACGCAGTGGTTGAGTGGGCTCTACTACGCTGATTTCATCAGCTTTTACAGCCCTACTCAACTGTGCGGAGGTGGGACGACGAAATCGAATTCTAACGAATTACCGATTTCTGTCCCACTCTCTTTTTTCTTATGAAACCGATTCGAGTTTCATTCTTTTCTGCGTATCTTCTACGACGTCTTTTAAAGTGGTTTGGGACATTTCTTTTTCCATAGCAGTCTGAATGTCCTCAAGCTTTCCATCTAAAACATTATGGATATTGTGGCCAATTGGGCAGGCTGGATTCGGATTGTCATGAAAACCAAATAATTGACCTGTCGAACCTAAGCATTCTACTGCTTGATAGATATCCAGCAGGCTGATCTCATCGGCTGCTTTTGCGAGCTCAGCTCCGCCTGTCCCACGCGCTACATGAATCAATCCAGCTTTCTTCAACTGAGACAAGGTCTTTCGAATAATAACAGGGTTCACGCCGACACTTCCTGCCAAAAAATCACTGGTTACTTTTGTTTTCTCTCCTTGTAGAGCAATCATGATCAAGACATGAGTCCCAATGGTAAAGCGACTCGAAATTTGCATAACTTCACTCCTTTCTACCCGTTTTTGAAGGTAGAGTCTATTGAACAACCGTCAAGGGACGACTTTCGTTATTCCTATTATACTCTTTTCAGTTGTAATGTCAACAGTTACACTATTGGAAGAAGTCCTCTAGCCAAGCATCGATTTCTCGATCATGACCTTCTCTCTGCTCAATTTCATGAAGGAGCTCATGATTGTGGGTATGATGAATGCCATTGACCAAACTTTCATAATATACTTGGTAATAAGGAAGATGGAGGTCTTTTGCCAGTTGCAGTTCTTTTTGGACATCATAGTCCACCCGTCTAAAATCGACATCTTTTAGCCCCATTTGATCAAATTCGAGAATGGCATACATGGCCCGAAGGTCCTTGCGAAGATTCTTTTCCAAAAAGAAAGGTTGACCGATCGATCCAGGATTGATAATCAGTTCTCCTCCTGTCCCGTAGCGGAAAAACTGCTGGTGAATGTGTCCGTAGACTGCAATATCACAAGACGGGTTTGTCACCAAGCGATCAAAATCCTTCTGCTCACCAATGTGGATCAATTCGCGACCCCAATTCTTATCAGGTAAGTGGTGGGTAATGCCGATCTTTAAACCTGCGATTTCTCTATGGACCTGCATGGGCATTTTCTGCATGTCTTCAATTTCCTGGGGCGTGATTTCTTCAAGAATATATTGACACTGGCGCATGAGGTAGCGATGACTGGGTCTGGTCTCATCCAACATCCCCCTCATAGCCCGCCAAAGACTATCTTCCCAGTTTCCAAGGACTTTGACCGTAATCGGTAGCTCCTCTAACAGCTCCAAGAGGGCCCGTCTCCCTGTCCCCGGCATCAAACTATCTCCCAAGAGCCAATATTCATCCACCTTGGCTTTTCGACTATCCTCTAGGACAGCTTCCAATGCTGTCGTATTTCCATGAATATCTGAAAGTAAAGCAATTTTAGTCATGATCTTCTCCTTCTCTCCATTATAACAAAGAGAAGAAAAACTTCCACCCAAAGGTGAAAGTTTTATGAACATTCCATGCTACCAGAAATGAAAACACAGGCTAGAAGCGGACGCTTCGTCGTTGGATTTATCTTTTTCCAAAGAGTTGCTTAACGGCTTTGTATCTTAGTCTACTGATTTGAGGGCTTCGAGCATGTCTACTTTTCGAAGATAATGGTCAACATAAATTCCTAACAGGATCAAGAGAAGGAGCATTCCTCCAACAGGGAAGAGGAAAACACCAAGTCCCACTTTAGGGTAAAAGAGAATGGCATCTGGTGCAATCATAGCAATGAGGAATTGATGAAGATAATAACCACCAACTAATCCCATGAGGATCCCTATGATAGACAATAAGATGGTTTCGCGGTAAATATAGAGCGTCACTTCCTTATTATGGAATCCTAAGACCTTAATGGTCGATAATTCCCGGATCCGCTCTGCCACATTGATATTGGTTAAATTATACAAGATCACGATGGCTAGCAAGATCGATACGACTACTAGAATCATCATAGTGGTGTCCAAAGATTTGGCAACTGAGTTAAAGAGGGAAATCATCAAAGCATTCTGACTAACCGCCTTCACAGCTACAAGTGCCATCATATCCCGACTGACAGCCTGCACTTGTCGTGTAGAAGGATTTTTCAACTGCACCAAATAGCTATTTGCTGAAGTCCGCTTTCCGTAGATTTTTTGGTAACTTGCCTGATCCATATAAACAAAATGGCCGACATAATTTTCAGTGATTCCCGCCACCTTAAAAGTATGGTCATCTAAGGTCAGTCGATCACCAACTGTAACCCGGGCTAGTTGTGCTAGCTTACTACTGATGATGACTCCTTGCTTGAGAGACAAGGACTCTCCTTGCTTGAGAGAACGCAAGCTTACAAAGGGAGAAAAATCTGTACGATCCGTTACCATCATCGTAATGGTCTGCTTGTCGCGTCCCCCCTTTAAAGAAGCTTCGATGACCTTACTATAAATCAATCGATAATCCTTGATATCTGATTTTTCCAGACGATTGGTTAGTTCCTTGCTTTCTTGGCTTGATGCATTGGTTTTTTTGACTACAATCAACTCATAAGATAGGATCTCTTGAAATTGGCGTTTGGGAACCCCTCCTACAGAAGATTGAATCCCTAGCCCTGCGAAGAGAAGAGCAACAGAACCTGCCACTCCAAATATGGTCATCAGCATCCGTTGTTTGTAACGAAAGAGATTACGAGCAGTGACCTTGTGGGTGAAACTCAGACGTTTCCAAATAAACTGGAGACGCTCCAGGAAAATCTTCGAACCAGATACCGGTGGTTTGGGCAGTAATAAAAGATTGGCTTCTTCTTTTAATTCCTTACGCGAAACCCAGTAAGCCGGAAGCACACTCGCAACGAAAGACAGTCCGAGCGCAATCAGAGTCATATCCCCATAAAAATACTCTCTGCTCTCTCCAATCACCATCCCTTGCGTG
Source organism: Streptococcus parasanguinis (assembly GCA_905188195.1). GTDB lineage: Bacteria > Bacillota > Bacilli > Lactobacillales > Streptococcaceae > Streptococcus > Streptococcus parasanguinis_P. The sequence goes on from CAJJKY010000005.1 coordinate 44,595, forward strand.
ATAATGTTGGAAATGATCCCCGATAGGAAATAATGGCCCAGCAAGGTTCCTAGAAGGGTACCGATCGTCCCTGCAAAGAATCCATAGAGGACAAATTTGAGAATGATGTCCCTGGTACGATAGCCCAGCGCCTTAAATATCCCTGCATTGGTTCGCTCTTCATCGACAAAGCGGGTCATCGTGGTAAAGGTCACCATGGCGGCTACTAGATAAAGAACAACCGGAAAAATATTTCCGACAGCGGAAATACTACTACTAGCATTGCTATACATCAAGTAACCTTGTCCACCTGGCATGGTCTTGCGGTCATAGACATGATAAGTTGGAATTTCCAGCTGATCTCGCTCCCTTTGCGCTTTTTTCAGCTCCTCCTCTTTTTTTGCGAGCTCCGTTTCACCTGCAGTCCAGTCCTTCTTTTTCTGATCAATTTGTTCTTGGGCTTGATGGAGCTTTTCTTGACTAGCTACTTGCTCTTTAGCTGGCAGAAATGGAGCTAATTTCTTGAACTGGGCCTCCTGCAAGTCTAATTGTTTTTGAGCCTGATCGATCTGATTTTTAGCTGACTGGAGTGTTTCCTCGGCACGACTGAGTTCTTTCTGGCCTTTTTGAATCTGCCCATCCGCCTCCTGCTTGAGTCTTTGATAGCGGGCCTTTCCATTGTCTTTCAGAAGTTTTTCTAACTCTTCTTGATGAGCTTTGAGCCCTTTTTGGTAGACTTGCGAAAAAGAATCTAAAGACTTCAGATCATCAAACTGGATCCGCGCCATCGCGGGAAGTTTAGTCGTAAAGACCTCTTTTGAAACTAGTGCATAGGCATCTAGATTTCCACTGCCACTCATGGCAGTGCCTAAATTCTTTTGAGACCACATCTCAGAGGATTGAACAAAACCAACAATGGTGAATTGCTTTCGCTTTAAACTAGAGCGCGTTCCAGCCTTTTCTTCAAGTGTGAGGGTATCCCCTATCTGATAGCGATCCTCCCAAAAATTTGCTAGGGCCAGTTCCCCTTCTTTTTGGGGCAGGCGCCCCTTGGTCACACGAAAAGAAGAAAGACTTTTTGGGGCAGAAAAAAGTCGAATTGCCTTTCCTGTTCCTCTCACTGTCAGATCTAGCAGTAAACCAAATTCGACACGCGCTCCTTTGACTCCTAAAAGTTCCTCTTGGTCTGCCTGGTCTAATCCCAAGTCCCCCATGACAGCAAGATCTAGCATCTTTTGTTGCTGAATAAACTGGTTAGCCGTTCGGTGCATATTTGGAGTGGTCACCTTTAGGCCTACCAAGGCCAAGCTTCCCAACAACATCAAGGTTAAGATGGAGAGAAAACGTCCTTTTGAATGTGTAAAGGAAGCAAATAGATCCTTCCAATAGACTTTTCGTTTCATGCTACCACCTCTTCTAATATTCTAGCGTAGCAATATCTTGAGGAAGCTCATTGATTTCTACCGACTTGACCTTGGCATCATGCATGCGAATCACACGGTCTGCAATCGGAGCTAGGGCACCATTATGGGTTACGATGACAACCGTCGCTCCCTTTTTTCGAGACATATCCTGTAAAATCCCCAATACTTGCTTACCCGTCTGGTAATCCAAGGCTCCCGTTGGCTCATCACAAAGGAGAATTTTAGGGTTTTTAGCCACTGCCCGAGCAATCGCCACCCGTTGTTGCTCTCCCCCTGACAATTGGGCAGGAAAATTATCAAGACGATTGCCAAGTCCTACTTCTCTTAAAACAGCCTCCGGATCTAGAGCATCAGAGACAATTTCTGAAGCCAACTCAACATTCTCCTTAGCTGTCAAATTAGGGACCAGATTATAAAATTGAAAGACAAAACCAACATCATCTCGTCGATAATCCGTCCGTTGATGAGCATTGAGTTTTGCAATATCCACTCCATCAATTAGAACCTGACCCTCGTCATTGGTGTCCATCCCCCCTAAGATATTGAGAACCGTTGATTTCCCAGCTCCTGATGCTCCCAAAATAATGACCAACTCGCCTTTTTCAATCTCAAAGGAAACATCCCGGTTAGCGAAAATCTCTGTCTCTCCACTCGTATAACGCTTGTAACAGTGCTGCATTTCGATGTAGGCCATTTCCTCTCCTCCCTCCTACTTCCTATCTATATTATAGTCCTTTTCTGATAGATTACAAAGAAATCGAGGTAGTAGAAAACAAGGTTATCCTAAATTATCATGAAGGATTATAAATTTTATGCTATAATTAGAGACAAATTTGATTTATTCTTAGAAAGAAGGCTCATTGTGAGTTTACAACAGTTTGAAAGGAAATCACTTCAAGAAATCAACCAATCTATTGACGTGCCAAAAGGGATCCCTTTTTGGAAGACTCTCCTGCTCTTTTCAGGACCAGGAAGTCTAGTAGCTGTCGGCTATATGGACCCGGGAAACTGGATTACCAGTGTGGTCGGAGGGGCACAATACCGCTACCTCCTCTTATCAGTGGTTCTTCTCTCGTCTTTAATCGCCATGCAGTTGCAACAAATGGCTGGTAAACTAGGGATTGTCCATCGTAAGGATCTGGCCCAAACAACCGCCCATCATTTGCCAAAATGGCTTCGCTATACCCTTTGGATTGTGATTGAGCTTGCCTTGATGGCGACAGATTTAGCGGAAGTCATCGGATCAGGGATTGCCCTCCACCTTCTTTTTGGCTGGCCCTTGCTCTTTTCTATCCTGATCACTATCTTTGATGTCTTCCTATTACTAGGACTCATGCATCTAGGATTTCGAAAGATCGAGGCCATCGTATCAACCTTGATCCTCACGATCCTTGCAATTTTTGGTTATCTGGTATTCCTATCGAAACCAGATATCGGAGGAATCTTCGCTGGCTTTCTCCCTCAAAAAGAGGTGCTAGGAATTGGACTTCCAAAAGGAAATGAAGCCTTAACCTTGGCGCTTGGAATCATCGGGGCAACCGTAATGCCCCACAACCTCTATCTCCACTCTTCCATTTCGCAAACGCGAAAGGTGGACTACAAAGATCCAGCAGATATCAAACGGGCAGTGCGCTTTATGACCTGGGATTCAAATATTGAATTGAGTTTGGCCTTCGTCGTCAACTCCCTCCTCTTGATTCTTGGAGCAGCCCTCTTCTTTGGTCACGGAGATAAGATCGGTGCTTTCTCTAGCATGTACAATGCCCTCAAGGATAATCATATTGCCGGTGCTATCGCTAGTCCTTTCTTATCCACCCTCTTTGCCATCGCTTTGTTAGCCAGTGGTCAAAATTCAACCATTACTGGGACCCTAACCGGTCAAATCGTTATGGAAGGTTTCTTGAGATTCCGCCTGCCACAATGGGTCGTTCGTCTCATGACTCGGATCATTGCCCTTCTTCCTGTCATCGTCGTTGCGATCTTATTTGGAGATCAGGAACATGTCCTTGACGACCTTCTGGTTTATTCTCAAGTCTTCCTATCAGCGGCTCTTCCATTCTCCATCTTCCCTCTGGTTTATTTCACCTCCAACAAGGAAATCATGGGAGAACATGTCAATGCGAAATGGAATACTTTCTTAGGCTATCTCGTTGCGATTGTCTTAACCATCTTAAATTTCAATTTGATCGTGACAACTTTTATCAAATAAAGAAACCAGCACTTAAACAGTGCTGTTTTTTTTGTTCGTCCCTTCATCTTGTTCCTCCTTTTCCTAAAAATTTCCTGACCATTTTTTTAGGAGGGAATTATTTTAAATCACTAATTGTTGTGAAGTTTTCACAAAATCTTGCCAGTGCCCGTCACTCATAAACTTGTAAAATTTTTGTACATTTTTCGTTATCTGTACAAAAATGAGAATTGTTGTCTAATTTATTCTTTTGGAGTATAATGCTCTTTGTTAGTGTCGTGAAATTATTTAACATATAAATTATTTTAACGTCAAATAAATAAGAATAAATTTATACAACTACAGAAAGGAACATATGGTACGCCAAAGACAAACAACAACCAAGTCAGACTTACGAAATGCGCTCTCAAAACTCCTCTTGCAACAACCTTTTGAAAGCATCACTATTCGACAATTAACTGAAACCGCTGGGATTAACCGCGGGACCTTCTACTTGCACTATGTCGATAAATACGACATGTTTGAGCAAATGAAAATGGACATGATGCAAGAATTGGATAGCCTCTTCGTTGAGGGAAGCCCTGTCAAGGTGAACTTTCTCAATGTCTTGACCGCTATTAAAGAGAATTATGATTTTATTTATGCATTGTCCCAATCCTGCTGCTCAGACTTCCGTAAACTAGTAAGAAGTTTTACCCTCCATGCACTAGACGATACTCCCCATGCTAAAGAACACATCATTTCAGACTTTCAAGTTCCATACAAGTATGGTCTAGAAATTTTCATCGCTACCATCGAATCTGTGATTGTGACCTGGTTAGAATCCGGTGCCAAGGAAGAGCCAATCGAAATCGGGACGATCATTCTTAGCGTCTGCGACTTTGCTAGCTGGAACTAAATCCCCCAACCTTTTCCTAGCTTTATGGAGAAGGTTTTTCTTTTTGGCAAATGAACAACATTCAGATCACCTTGTTCAACTTGTTTGTAAAAGCAAAAAAGCAGGATGCTAGGATCCTGCTTTTTCTCTATTTTTTCTTTGCCAACATGGTTGCAAATCGAAGTTGAATCCGATGGCCATTCTCATCTCGACGATGGAGATGGCCTGGATTTTCATTGTACTTGACCAATTCCCAATCCTTGTAATACTCCGCCAATTCTCCTTCTTTAAAGGTGAACGAGAAAGGCATCTGGCAAGGATAATCTTCTGTATCCATGGCACAGACAATGAGATTGTAGCCACCTGGATTGGTATGCTCTTGCATATTGCGGATGATCGCTGGAATCCGATCAGCCTCTAAAAACATGAGGACCACAGTTGATACGATGAAGTCATAGTTTTGGGTAAGAGCTGCAGCATTGATATCATAGAGTCCCACTGGCATCTCTAGATCTTCCTCAGCGACAATACTTTGTAAGATCTCAAGAGCCAGTTCATTTTGATCGACGGCCGTCACGTCAAAGCCATGTTGGGCCAAAAAGAGGGCGTTGCGTCCTTGCCCGCATCCTAGATCCAGTGCCTTTCCAGCGGGGACAATTCCCACTGCTTCTAGCACTTCTGAATGGACAGGGTTGGTGTTGTATTTTTTTGGGAAATAGTCTTTTGGCTCACAGTAAAATTCTAGGTACCACTCCACATCGTCAGTCGCTGCTTCCACACGGTGCCAGGCCTGGGGCTCGGCCATGGGGTTTTCTGCACCTGCTTCAAAGAGGTGGCTCGCGATTTCTTCTCCCTCTGCTGTCAATTCAATAAATCGTAACTGACCTTTTAAAACAGTAATCTTTCCCCAGGTTCCTACCTTGGTATTGTGCTTTCTTTGAAGAGCTTCTGGCATGGTATCCTTGGTCCAGATAGGCATGCGCTTGTAAGCGATCAATTTTTGTGTCATGCTGCTTCTCCTTTTTCTTTAACGTGTATTGTATTGTTTCATGACCCGTGCGATGTCTCGGTTTTGTTCCCGACGCTTGATGGATTCACGCTTGTCATAATCATGTTTCCCTTTAGCGAGCCCCAAAAGCAATTTAGCATAGCCATCCTTGAGATAGACCTTCAAAGGCACCAAGGTCATTCCGGTCCCTTTGGTGTCTTGGTCCAGCTTTTGGATTTGCTTTTTATGAAGCAGGAGCTTGCGACGACGGTCTGGATCTTGGTTCCAGATATTGCCTTCCTCATAAGGGGCAATGTGGACATTGCTAAGCCAAACTTCGCCATTCTTTACTTGTGCAAAGCCATCTTTCAGGTTAATGCGTGCTGCACGGACACTTTTGATCTCTGTTCCCGTCAGCACCATCCCTGCTTCAATCGTATCCACGATGGTGTAGTCATGTCTCGCCTTTTTATTTTGCGCGACTACCTTTCCTTCGCCCTTTGCCATGTTTGGCTCCTTTCTTTGCTACTTCCTTGTAAAATGGTTTCTTCCCTTTTTTCTTTTTGGATTTAGAGGAAGAATCTTTCCGCTTGTCATCTTTTCTAGCGGTTGATACCTTAGAAACTTTTTTGTCCTTGCGTCTGCGCTCCCTACGATTGCTATCTCGGTCACGCTCTTTAGCCTTGAGGCCTTTTTCGACGACATCCCATTCACTTGGAATATAAGAGAAATCAATCTCTCCTGTCATCTTGTCGGCTCTTTCTACCTTGATTCGGATTTGCTGACCGACACGGAAGGTTACTCCTGATTTTTCTCCGCGAAGGGTTAGATCTCGTTCATTAAAATGGTAGAATTCAGGAAGATTGGTAATATGGATCAAGCCTTCAACCGTATTTGGCAACTCCACAAAGAGACCAAATTTCACCACACTGGAAACCACGGCATCGTACTCTTCCCCAACAAAGTCTTCCATGTATTCAGCCTTCTTCATGGCTTCTACTTCGCGCTCCGCATCAATAGCCCGGCGCTCTCGACTAGAGGATTGGCTGGCAATGTCTGGAAGGACTTGTTCAAAGTGTTCAGCCACATCTTGAGATTTTCCGTATTCGCGCACCATTCGATGAACCATCAGGTCCGGATACCGACGGATGGGACTGGTAAAGTGGGTATAATACTCAGCAGCAAGCCCATAGTGGCCATGGTTGTGCTCTGAGTAGCGGGCCTGTTGCATCGAGCGCAACAACATCATTGAGAGAACGTCTGCATAGGGTTCTCCCTCGACCTTGCGCATAATTTCTTGCAGGGCTTCTTGGCTCATCTCACTAGCCGTTCCGTAGATTTGGATCCCAAAGCTAGAAGCATAATCGATAAACTTCTGTACTTTTTCTGCCTTTGGATCTTCATGGATCCGGTAGATGAACGGTAGTTTCAGTCTCGTAAAGTGCTCCGCCACTGTCTCATTAGCGATCAGCATAAAGGACTCAATCATCCGCTCGGCAATTCCTCTTTGACGAAGGACAATGTCGACTGGTTTTCCTTCTTTATTGACCAGAATTTTAGCCTCATTGGTATCAAAATTGAGGGCTCCCCGGCGAATCCGCATGCTTTCTAGAATGCCATGCAAGGTGGCCATTTGATGAATACTTGGGACAATTTTCTTAAAGGTTTGAGCCTTTTCTTCGTCTCCCGCTAAGATATCATTGACGTCGCTATAGGTCATTCGGAAGGTTGTATTGATCACTGTTTGGGTAATGGTATGCTTGACGACCTTGCCATGAGGATCGATCTCCATGATGGCAGACTGGGTCAGGCGGTCCACATTCGGATTTAAAGAACAGATCCCATTGGAGAGACGCTCTGGCAACATGGGTACTACTCGGTCGGTCACATAGACAGAAGTCGCCCGATTTAGAGCTTCCTTGTCGAGTGCTGAACCTTCTGTAACATAATAAGAAACATCTGCGATGTGAACACCCAGCTCAAAGTTGCCGTTCTTGAGTAGCTTGATATGGACCGCATCGTCCAAGTCTTTGGCATCTGCCCCGTCGATCGTAAAGGTGATCTCCTCTCGCAGATCCAAGCGTCCCTCTAAATCCTTTTTAGACGGTGCATCTGGAACATTCTCAGCCTCTTTCAGCACTTCTTCTGGAAATTCTGAGACAATGTCCATGGATTCTAACACTTCCAAGACATCGATTCCTGGATCTGTTACATGACCGACCACATCCCGCACAGTCGCCACAAAATAATTGTGCTTGCGGCTCGGGTATTGATCAATTTCGACCTTGAGGATTTCGGTCCCTTCCAATTGGATGGCTGGCTTCTTCACATAGATCAGCTGGCTGATCTTTTGATTTTTCGAACGAATGTAGCCGGCATATTTAGGCTTTTCCTCACCCAGAACGATTTGTCCAACTACCGTTTTGATGCTATGCTCCAAGATATCAATAATCTTAGCTTCTGCTGCCGTTCCCTTGTTTCGGTCTGCTACCTTGGTAATGACGATCTCAACGGTGTCACCATCGATAGCGTGGTTGACATCATTTCGGCCAACAAAGAGGTCTTCTTCTTCGCCTTCTAAACTGACAAAGCCAAAGCCATTCTTATGCGCATGAAAGATCCCCTTGAGGGTAATAGCTGGGGCCTTCTTTTGAGCCAAACGAAGAGAGCCATCATCTTCGAATTTCAACTCATGACGGCGTTCCATCAGAGAGATGGTTTTGACCAAGTCACGGAAATCCTTAGACCCTTCCTTTCCTAGAGCTGCTGCCAGATCATTGATCTGGGCTTTGTCATGCTCTTGTAAATATTCTTTAATACTTGTTTTCATTGATTTATTTGCTGGTTATCCAGCCTCCTTTTTTCTATCTACTTGTGTCTTTGTTTTACAAAATAAAAATAGGCAAAGACATTGTCTGAGCCTATCTTATCTACTAGAAAGTACCATTAAGATCATCGCGATCAATAACCAAAAGAAGATCATAATAGCCGTTAAACGCTGCATCACGGCTTCAAACCCGCGCGCTTTTGAACGTTCAAACAAGTCATTTGAGCTTGCGTCAAAGACGTTGCTCGATTGGTTTTTTGTTGGTTGCATAAAAATTGCGATAATAATCAATACTGATAATACTAGTAAAATAGTTGTTAATGCTCCGCTCATATTCAAAACTCCTTAAAATCTTCACTATTATACCATGAAAATCATTTTGATTCAATATGTAAGGTTACTTTTCTTTCCTTGGGACAATACTTCAAGACCTCGATCTTTTCAGGATGGGTTTTGGTATTTTTACTGGTCAAATAATTCTGACTCCCACAGCTAGTGCAGGTCAATTGAACTTTAATTCGCACGTACGTCTCTCACTTTCAAATACTTTCTAAATAAGAATAAGAGGAACATCAAATCGGTAAAGGCCAAAAGGGCTGTACCGTAAAATACCCAATGATAGCCAAAATGCATGAAAATACTCGATCCCATCATTGGCCCTAATACACCACCTAAGTAATAAAAGAGCTGGTTGTAGCTAAAGATCCGAGAAATCCCTTCAGGAGGGGTTAAACGATTCAATAATGCAGAAACTCCAGGTAGTAGGGCTCCTGTCCCTATTCCAAAGAGGAAGCGTAAAATTCCTAATTGCAGGGGTGATTGCGCTTGGGCACAAAGGATATAGAGACAACCACTATAGAGAAGGGCGATTAATAAGAGCCGGTGATTCCCGATTCGGTCTCCGAGTTTTCCCATCCAACCTGAAAAGAGCATACTGGAGACTCCCATAGCCGAAACAATCATCCCTGATACAAAGATCAGGTTATCCCTTTGACCCAAAGCTCGCACATAAAGAGGCAGGATCGGAGAAATAGATTGGGCGATCATTTGAATGGTCATGCTGGTCAAAAAGAGGCCCAAGAGGATATCTTTTTGCTGAATGGACATGAGCAACTCCCAACTGGATTTTTGTTCTTCTTTTGGAAGGGGCTCATAGTCTTCCTCAATGCCCCAGAAGGTTAAGAGGGAAACCAAAAATAAGAAGAAGCCGACCAAGAGGAAGACATTGCGCATTCCCAGATTTTCAGCAATGAGTCCCCCAATCAAAGGCCCCATCAAGGTTCCAGCCACGACACCGGTCGACAAGGTCCCTAGGGCATAGCCAGATTGGTCCTTGGGAACTTGACTAGCAATCAGGGCTGTACTATTGGGGACAAAGCCTGAAAAAACCCCATTGAGCAAGCGCAAGACCAAGAGCCAAAAGACGGACGGGACAAAGGCAATACCTCCCATGGTCAGCGTCATGGCAATAGAAGCTCTAAGCATCATAGGTTTTCGACCATAGCGGTCGGCTAAGCTCCCCCAGATGGGAGACATGATCGCAGAGGTTACAGAAGAACTTGCGACGGCTATCCCAGCATAAAAGGGAACAGCCTTGCCCGTAACACCCAACTCTTCCACAAAGAGGGCCATAAAAGGAACGACTAAAGAAAGGCTGGCTCCGATGAAAAAGCACCCGATCCAGGCAATATATAGATTTTTACGCCAATTGATTTCTCTTGTGATAAAATCATCTTCTTTCTAATTGTTGTAGGGCTTGTTGTAGGGCTGCATCTAATTGGGCATAGAGGGCAGCAAGATCGCCATTATTGTCTAAGACCAGATCTGCATGGGCTCTTTTTTCATCTAGTGGCATTTGAGACGCGATGCGTTCTTGGGCCTGCAGTTCTGATAAGTGGTTGCGTTCCATCAGGCGCTTGAGCTGGGTTTCTTTTGATACAGCTACCAACCAGACAGATTCAAACCACCCTTCATAGTGCTGCTCGATTAAGAGAGGAATATCCATAAAAAAGAGATCGGATTGGGCAACTTGTCTGTCTCTTACCTCAGCTAGAGCCTCACGAATAAGCCTTCCTTGGACGCGATTGGACCAGTCTCTTTCACTAGGGTCTGAAAAGATCCGCTGACCCAAAGCGACGCGATCCAACTCTCCTTCTTTGGTAAGGATCTCTCTCCCAAAATGATCCACTAGGACACGGTAGAGGGCTCCTCCTGGTGCTTGCAAATCATGAACCACTTGATCAGCATCAATGACAGGATACCCTTTTTCTCTCAGATAGGAGGTCACAGTGGACTTTCCTGAAGCAATCCCTCCTGTTAATCCGATGATTCTTGCCATCTAGTTCTCCTTTTGGCAGTGGGGGCAAAAATGGGTTCCGCGTCCCCCCAGCTGGATTTTCTCAATCGGTGTCCCGCAACGCAAACAAGGCTGGCCTGTTTCCCCATAGACCTGGTGTTCTTCCTGCATGGTGCCATCCTCGCCAAAAGCATTGCTGTAGGAGCGAATGGTGGAGCCACCCTTTTCAACAGCTTGAGCAAGCACAGCAATCGTTTCTTTGCGGATTGCTTTGGCTTCTCTAGCAGTCAAGCTTTGACCCAAACGTGCTGGATGAACCTTGGCTCGATAAAGAACCTCATCCACATAAATATTGCCCAAACCAGCCACTAATTTTTGGTCTAAAAGAGCTGATTTAATGGGTTTCTTTGATTTTTTAAGAGCTGCTTGGAAGGCTGGTGCTTTAAAATCCGCTTCTGTCGGCTCTGGACCAATTTTTTTCGCCAAAAAATAGCTGTCGACAAGCTCAGGTACTAGGACTTCCATGGTCCCAAACTTGCGGACATCTTCATAGACCAGGGTGCTACCATCTGTAAAATGAAAGAAGACATGGGCATGCTTGCGAAGAGGAACCTCGTCTGGATAAAAGAAATACTTGCCTTCCATCCGCAAATGCGAGATGAGGACCAGATCCGTCAGATAAAATAAAAGGTATTTCCCACGGCGCCCCATGACCCGAATTTCTTGGCCTGGGAGATCTTGACGAAAAGTATCCAGATCCGTCTGAATCATCTTTGGATACTTTACTTCCACGGATTGGATGGTTTTCCCAAGAATTAATTTCTCAAGACCTCGTCGAACGGTCTCTACTTCTGGTAATTCAGGCATAGAACTCCTTTCAAAAACAAGAAGCAGGCCTTCTGCCCACCTCTTCTTAATATTCTTTTTCGTTGTATCCGAAATCGGCAAGATCCAATTTCTTATCCCGCCAATTTTTCTTGACTTTCACCCAGGTTTCTAGGAAGACCTTGTCCCCTAGCATGAGCTCGATATCCTTCCGCGCAAGGGTCCCAATCTTCTTAAGCATGGCGCCACCTTTTCCGATGACAATCCCTTTTTGGCTATCGCGCTCGACCATGATGGTTGCACGGATATGGACCTTATCTGTCTCTTCATCCCGCTTCATAGAATCCACTACTACTGCCACAGAGTGAGGAATTTCTTCCCGCGTTAAATGCAAAACCTTTTCACGGATCATTTCAGAGACCAAGAAGCGCTCTGGGTGATCGGTGATTTGATCGGCAGGGAAATATTGGAAACCTTCTTCTAAGTTTTCACTTAAAATATCAATCAAACGCGAAACATTGTTTCCTTGGAGGGCTGAAATCGGCACGATTTCCTTGAAATCCATCTGACTACGGAAGTCATCGATTTGCGCCAAGAGTTGGTCAGGGTGCACCTTGTCGATCTTGTTGACCACCAGAATAACCGGCACCTTAGCAGCCTTGAGACGCTCGATGATCATGTCATCGCCCTTCCCACGTGGTTCATCTGCTGGCACCATAAAGAGAACGGTATCCACTTCTCGAAGGGTGCTATAGGCCGACTCCACCATGAAGTCTCCAAGCGCTGTCTTTGGTTTGTGAATCCCTGGGGTATCGATAAAGACGATCTGTTCCTTATCCGTCGTATAAATCCCCATAATCTTATTGCGCGTTGTCTGCGCCTTGTCACTCATGATGGCAATTTTTTGCCCCATGACGTGGTTCAAAAACGTTGACTTCCCAACATTGGGACGTCCTAAAATGGCTACAAAGCCTGATTTAAATGTCATATTATCCTTTCACGAGGGCATACTCCCTCTTATCCAAATACCAAGGCCCAGAATTTGGGCACAAAAATCACCAGTCCTGTTAGTAGGGCAAAGCCTGATACGACGAGGACTGCTCCAGCTGCCATGTCTTTGGCATTCTTTGCCAACATGGAGAAATGGTAGTTACTAGCTAAATCCACCACATTTTCAATGGCTGAATTCATAATTTCAAACGCAATCACCAAGGTGATGCTGAGCAACAAAAAGAGCCATTCTGTCGCAGAAATCCTAAATACCAAACCAGCAAGAATTGCTACGAGGGCTGATAAGGCATGCTTGCGCATATTGCGCTCTTCTTTGATCGCAGTGAAAATTCCTGTTATCGCAAACTCCAAGCTTGAAGTGAAGTCCCGATTTTTCCATTTTCGCTTATTGTCTTGTGAGTCCATAGGCTGTCAAAATCTCTTCCTGTAAGCCAAACATTTCCTTTTCTTCTTCCGGCGTATAGTGATCATAGCCATTGATGTGAAGAAAACCATGCACTGCTAAAAATCCCATTTCGCGCTCAAAGCTGTGGCCATATTCTTCGGCTTGCTCACGCGCCTTGTCAATTGAAATAAAGAGCTCACCAATATAGGTATCGAATTCCGCCATCATCTCTGCCAATTCTGGATTTTCTGCAAGGTCTTCCTCGTCAAAAGAAATCTCCATCTCTGGCTTGTATTCTAAACTGATGACATCCGTCGGACGATCCGTATCACGGTATTCAAGATTTAGTTCATGACTGCGTTCATTGGTTACAAAAGTCACAGCCATTTCCTTGTCTTCTTTCCCAATTTTTTGAGCAGCAAATTCTAAAATTTCTTGCGTTTGTTTTAAGATTTCGTCAGAGACTTGACCAGTCTCATCTACCATTTCAATATACATCTGGATCACCTCACTATTATCACTTCATTATAGCATAAAACCAGCCTATATACTAGATACAGGCTGGTTTTCAATCTTTTTCTTTGCAGGACAATCTTACACCACTGTTTGCTGGATGGCATTCATCTGGGCATAGATCCCGCCTTGTGCGACTAGTTCCTCGTGTCTACCACGCTCCACAATGCGTCCTTCAGATAAGACTAAGATCTGATCCGCGTCTTGGATAGTGGACAAGCGATGGGCAATGATAAAGGTGGTCCGGCCCTTTTGCAGGACTGCCATAGCCTTCTGGATGATTTCTTCTGTTTCCGTATCGATGTGAGAGGTTGCCTCATCCAAAATCAGAATTTGCGGATTCATATAGAGCGTCCGCGCAAAGGAAATCAATTGGCGCTCACCACTTGAAAAGGCGGATCCTTTTTCTACGACTGGATGGTCGATTCCCTTTTCAAGGCGCTCTACAAAGGGCCAAGCCCCGACTTTTTTCAAGGCATCTTGGACCGCATCCCGATCAATGTGATCCTGACTCATGGCCACATTACTAGCAATGGTTCCCGTAAATAGATAAGGATCCTGCAGGACAATCCCCATATGGCTTCGTAGGCTTTCACGAGAGACTTGGCGAATATCTTGACCATCGATCAAAATCGCTCCTTCTTGAGGATCATAAAAACGATAGAGCAGGTTCATAATGGAAGACTTACCCGATCCAGTATGACCCACAAGAGCAATGGTTTGCCCAGGACTTGCCTGAAAGGCAATATCTCTCAGAACTGGCTTGCCTTCTTCATAGGCAAATTGAACGTCGTCAAACACGACTTGAGCTTTTTCTATCTTCAGTTCCGATGCACCATCGGCCTCCAAAGGTTTGTCTAAGAAAGCAAGGACGCGGCTCCCCGTTTCTAAGGATCGCCGAATATTCGGAAATTGACGACTAAGATTGGCCATGAGATCAAATAGATTAATCACATAGTTAATATTGATAAATAAGAAACCAGCCGTCACACCGATATTACCCTCTAGGAAAGAAATCCCAGCGATAGTCAAAATGCCTGCAATCACTAAAAACTTGAGCAATTCCGTCAAGGTCCAAGAAGCAATAGAATCGGCTAAGAGAATTCGATCATTGGCTCCTAACATCTTCTGAGTAGTGCCTTCAAACTCCTCCACCACACCAGGCTCTTGATGATAGAGCTGAATCATACTAGCACCATGCAAGAGTTCATTGACCTGGGTATTGACCTCGCTTCTCGCATCAAAGAAATCCTTCATAGGCTGATCCGTCATGACCTTGTAGAGATACTGGATCCCATAGAAAATCGGAAAGACCAAACATAAGAGAAGGCCCATCATCGGACTCAGGTAAAAGAGAATCCCTAGGATAAAGAGAAAGCGTACCAAATAGATGACTAAAATCATACAAGAGTTATAAAACTGGGTCCGCAAGGTCTCCGTATCATTGACAATTCTTGTCGCGATCTTCCCAGCCGGCTTATCATCAAAATAAGAAATAGGCAGCCCTTGCATGACTTGAAAGGCTTGGTCTCTCAGACTAGCCGTCACTTGGTTACTTCCATGCAGCAAGATCCGATTTCCCATGTAGCTAATCAGCTGCCCCAGGCTCAAGACCAAGAGATAAAAGCCTCCCATCTGAAGCAAGTCCCCTCGCCCGCCACCGTGGGTCAGTGCAGTCAAAGGCCCATCGATCATCTTTTGGAGAAGAAAGGGTGACAATTCAGAAAAAATGGTGGCTAGTAAGAGGCAAATAAAGCCAGCAAGAAAGACAGTTGGATAAAGCGTGATCCTAGATAATAATCGTTTCAAAACTTTCATCTTATTCTCCTTCCTGTTTTTGTTGCCGTTGGTATTGTTCATAATACCAGCCCTCTTGAGCTAATAAATCACTAGCCCTGCCTTCTTCTACAATCTGCCCTTGATCCAAGACGATGATCCAATCCGCCTGATGAACAGCTGACAAGCGATGGGAAACAATGATGGTCGTCTTGTCTTTTCGTTCTTTTTGAATGGTGTCAATAATGGCCTGTTCAGTCTTTGCATCCACCGCCGAAAGGGAATCATCTAACAGCAAGAGCTCTGCATCTCTCAAGAAGGCACGCGCTAGGGAGATCCGTTGTTTTTGACCTCCTGATACAGAGACCCCTTTCTCACCGATCAGGGTGTCCATTCCATGAGACATCCGCTCGAGATCATCCGCAAAAGCAGCTTGGGCTACTGCTTCCACTAAGTCTTCTTGGCTGGCTCCTTTTTTACCAAGCGCTATATTCTCACGGATAGACTTGGAGAATAAAATATGTTCTTGGGAAACATAGCCAATTTTTTCTTCAATCGAGTGTCGCTGATAGTCCACGATCGGTTGCTGGTTGACCAAGAATTCTCCCTCACCAACTGGGTACTGCCGCAAGAATTGTCGAACCAGGGTAGTCTTTCCTGCACCGGTACGACCAACAATTCCAACCGTCTGTCCTTTCTGAATGGTCCAATCAATGCCTGACAGGCTTTTTCGCTCAGCAGCAGGATAGCTGAAAGAATAGTCCTTAAACTGCACCAAATCAATCTGCTCTAAGTAGTGAGGACCATCTGGCTCCAGATCATCCGTTTCATCAATCACTTCTTTTAATTTTTTATAGGACATTTGACCTGTCTGGTAGACCAAGATCAGGTCCGCCATCATCCACATAGGCTCAATTAAAAAGACCAAATACAGCTGTAAAGCCAATAACTTACCAAGGCTCAACTGCCCGCTTGCCAGTGACTGGCCTCCAAATAGCAGGAGCAAGACTGTCGAGAATCCAATAAACAACAGGGCTAAAGGTCCAAAAGAATACTGGATAGAGGCAATTTTATCCCCCGTTTTGGATAGACTGGCCGTTTTTTTCTGAAACTGTTTGACCTGTTGATCCCGTCTACTATAGGCCCGCATGACCCGGATCCCTTCGATTGACTCCAAGACTTCATCGTTCAACTGAGCGACCGCTTCCCGGTTTTGCTCAACATACTCCTCCTGCTTTCTACTCAAAAAATAGGTAGAGACGACGAGGAAGATCATGGGAATAAAGGAAATCAAGGTTAATTGCCAAGAAATGAAAAACATGGTCGGAATAATAAAGGCAAACAAGCCACCGCCAAACAGGAGCACCATCATCCCGTAACCAGCCATATCGGCCATCCCATCCACATCTGTCGTGAAGCGCGTCAAGAGGTCCCCTGAACGGAATTTCTCAAAAAAGGGACGCCGCATGGCTACTAGCTTACGAAACGCTTGTCCCTGAAGGGTTGCCTTGAAATGGACTGACGACTGAAAGAGTCGCAACTGCCAATAAAAAGCCGTTAGATAATTGAGGATGGCTGATCCTACCAAGAGGACCATATCCCATACAAAGTTGGATTGCGTCAGCGTCCGCTGACTCAAATGATCCACTAAGCGCTGGATGACTTGCGTCGGGATCAATAAGGTGTAATCATAAAGAATCAGGACCATAGCGATCTTCACATATCGCCACTTGCGCTCCCTGATATACTCCCAAATAGCTCTGATCATATATTCTCCTTTTCAAAATGGCACAGAAAAACCCAAGCAAGGAGCTGAGAGCAGTCTCAGTCCACACTTGGGCCTTCTGATACCTATCACCAATTCAGTTAAGGCAGGTAAAAATGCATACAAAAAACCCAAGACAGACTCCTCCATCTTGGGTTCCATTTATAGTTTACATCGAACTCAACTGAGATTGGAGAAGCTGTGTATTCAATTGTGTCATCAAAACATCTACTTTGTTCATGATGGTTTTCTCCTTTCTCTTTGTTGTTCTAACTTTACCACGTATTTCCTTGCTTGTCAACGCTTTTTTGAAAATTATTGAAAAAAGCCGGACTTTTAAAGATGGACTTGCAAAAAAGAAGCCTAGATCTTCTCTAAGCTTCTCTCTTCTGCTATGCTAGTTGCCGGGATTGAACCGGCGACCTCATCCTTACCATGGATGCGCTCTACCGACTGAGCTAAACCAGCAGTACCTATCTACTATATCATGGAGATAGGTCTTTTGTCAATATCCTGACTCATTTTTCTGCCAAATATTCTTCCTTAGTGAGGACATAATGAACTCTCGTCACCATTCTCCCTTCTTCATGCAAGTCTAGCATCGCGTAGGGCTCCTCGTGAGAATATTTCATACCTGATTTGGCCATCACCCGTCCAGAAGCTGGGTTGTCCTGATCATGAACAGCAATGAGCTTGTTCATCCCTAACTGTTCAAAAGCCAAGGCAATGACTGCCTTGGTAGCCTCTGTCGCAAGACCCTGGGTCCAATAGTCTTTATTCAGAACATAGCCGATACTCCCCTTCTTCAGACAAAGATCCAAATCCAGTAAATCAATCGTCCCGATAAATTTTCCATTTTCTTTGAGCTCGATCCCCCATTTTCCAAGTGGGCTCGCTAGGTAAAAGAGGGCAATATTATTACGCGTCTCTCCTAGACTTTGATTGGTTGGAAAAGTGTAGCGCGTAACAGCTTCATCAGAAGCATACTCAAACATAGCCGGTGCATCTTCAAGAGTAACCGGACGCAAGTGCAAACGCTCAGTCTCTATTTCTCGATAAGCCGCTAACTTCACATATAAATTTTCCATTTGACACTCCTTCTTTAGGGATTAGTTTAGCAAATAACCTAAAGGAAGGCAAGCTCAATTTTTTCTTGCTTTTTAACCCACTTTTCTATACAATAAAATCAATCAAAACAATCGGATAAGGAGTAAAAAGGTCATTGAGTCAAGAGAGCAATCTCACACTAATGGCCTTTTTACACCTAAATCTGAGCAAGGAGGCAAAAATGCTCATTGGAATTCCAAAAGAAATTAAAAACAACGAAAATCGGGTCGGTCTGACACCTGCAGGCGTACAAAGCTTGGTGAAGAAAGGACATCAAGTTTTGGTGGAAACAAATGCTGGACTTGGTTCTGGCTTTGCGGATGAAGATTATACTAAGCAAGGGGCAACTATCGTTGCGACTGCTACAGAAGCTTGGGCCGCTGAGATGGTGGTCAAAGTCAAAGAACCTCTTGCTGAAGAATATGGCTTCCTTCGTGAAGACCTCTTGCTCTTCACCTACTTGCATATGGCTGCCGCACCTGAATTAGCAGATGCTATGGTCGCAGCCAAGACAACTGGAGTGGCCTACGAAACCGTTCGAGATTTAGATGGACAGTTGCCACTCTTGGTACCAATGAGTGAGGTTGCTGGACGGATGGCCGTGCAAATCGGTGCTCACTTCCTGACCAAACAAGAAGGTGGATCAGGAGTCCTCCTAGGTGGGGTGCCAGGTGTTCCCAAAGGAAAAGTTACCATCATCGGAGGCGGGGTCGTTGGAACCCACGCGGCTCGTATTGCCCTTGGACTAGGTGCCCAAGTGACCATCTTAGATATCAGTGCTAAACGTTTGGCTGTTCTGGAAGATGTCTTTGGTCACCAAATCCAAACCCTTATGTCCAATCCATTTAACATTGAAGCCAGCGTCCGTGATGCCGATGTTGTCATCGGAGCTGTCTTGATTCCTGGTGCTAAAGCTCCTAAATTAGTGACAGACGATATGGTTAAACAAATGCGTCCCGGTTCAGTCATCGTGGACGTAGCTGTGGACCAAGGTGGGGTTATTGAAACAGCAGACCGTGTCACAACGCATACGGAGCCAGTTTACGAAAAACATGGCGTGCTCCACTATGCCGTTGCCAATATCCCAGGGGCTGTCGCTCGTACCTCTACTATCGCCCTTACCAATGTGACCCTTCCTTATGTTGAATCCCTAGCTAACAATGGTTTTCACAAGGCAATTGACCTCGACGAAGGCCTACGCCAAGGGGTCACTACTTACCAAGGCCATATCACAAGCCAACCCGTTGCTACTGGTTTAGAGCGTGACTTCACACCAATTGATGAATTGGTTTAAACTATCATATATTTAAAGAATTACCATCGAAAAAACAAGTTATTTTGAGTTTTTTAAATCATCTTTAGAGACTTTCCGCCGTGAGAAAAGTGCTTGAAACAATTTAGTTTCGAGCACTCGGAATAATTGAGACCTTAGGCTCAATTATTAGTCATGGAACTTCGAAGAAGTTCGCTGACGTCCGTTCTCACCTAAGGAAAGGCCAGGAGATGATTTTATCGTCAATTTAAGGCAAAGATCCGAAGATCTTTGCCTTTTTATTCTGCTTCTTCTTCCACATCCGGTTTTTCTTTGAGCACTGGATTTGGGATTGGCTCGTAGGCCCGGATAATCTCTGCTACTACTGGATGACGAACGACATCCTTGGCAGAGAAATGCACAAAGTCAATTTGAGAAATGTTCTTCAATTTCTCCTGAGCATCAATCAAGCCGGATTTAACATTTCGCGGAAGGTCAATCTGGCTAGTATCTCCATTGACAATCATCTTAGAGTTAAAACCAAGACGGGTCAAAAACATCTTCATCTGCATGATGGTGGTATTTTGCGCTTCATCGAGGATGACAAAGGCATCGTCCAAGGTCCGCCCCCGCATATAAGCCAAAGGCGCAATCTCGATAATCTCCCGCTCCATCATCCGAGTGGTTTGGTCTTTCCCTAAAATCTGGTAAAGAGCATCATAGACCGGACGTAGATAAGGGTCTACTTTTTCTTTAAGATCCCCTGGTAGGAAACCAAGGCTCTCTCCAGCTTCTACAGCAGGACGGGTCAAAATGATCCGCTTGACCTGACCACGCTTGAGGGCAGTCACGGCCAAAGTCACTGCTAGGAAGGTTTTCCCAGTCCCCGCTGGTCCAATCCCAAAAGTGACATCATGGTTCTTGACACTATCGACATAGATCTTTTGACCAAGCGTTTTAACCCGAATGGGCTTGCCGTAACTATCCTTAATAATCTCTTCTTCATAGAGAGCGATGAACTTATCCAATTCCCCATTTCTGACCATGGTAATGGCGGTCACCACATCCGGCGTCCCAATGGTCATGCCACGATTAACGAGGACCAAAAGAGCCTGAATGACTTGACGAACCTGCTCGCAGGTTTCTTCTTCTCCAATGATTTGGACGATTTCTGTCCGGGCATGAATAGTTACCCCAAATTCTTGCTCCATCAAACGGAGATGGCGTTCGTTAGATCCAAACAAATGAAAGAGATCGTCTGGATGCGTTAATGTAATTTCAACTGAATGTTCTTGCAAATAAAGAACCTCTCTACCTGTGTTTTTCTATTATTATAACAAAGAGGCCGAGAAAAAACCATCCTCGACCTATCCTTCTCTAGTGGGCTTGGTATTCTTCCCAAATCGCATCAAAATCGCCAAGATTAAAGGAAAAGCTGGCATGCTCTTCTAGATAGCGACTGACCTCATCGAAGTCATCTGTATGCTTGGGAAAAGCAGACTCGTGAAATGCAAGATCTGCTAGAATGGCCTTAGGAGCATTGCTTTTAGGATTGCGCTCCGTCATCAGCCAAGTATAAAATGATTTTCGCATAAGCCTCCTCTTAGATCAACTCTGTTCCAAACTGGTCTTGCTTGATTTTTTTCGCCTTCATCAAACCACCCAAAGCTTTTTTGAACTGGCCTTTTGAAATCCCAAAAGTTGCCTTGATCTCTTCTGGAGATGACTTATCATTCAAGGTCATAAAGCCTCCATTAGCTTCCAAATAGGTCAAAATCATTTGGGCATCGTTTTCCAACATTTCAAAAGAGCGTGGCTTCAAAGATAGATTCAAGGTCCGGTCCACCTCCCGAAATCCGATGACGCGAGCATTTAAGACCTCTCCCAAACGAGGTTCTGCATAGCGCTCACTTGGGTGGATAAAGCCCAGCATATTGTTCTCTGGAAGGTAAACAAAAGTTCCAGACAATTTCAAGCGGTAGACAATGGCTGGCCAGTTTTGGTTTTGCATATTGTTATAGGCTGGACGAGCCAAACGCTGGAAATCTTCCTGGTAGGCTAAGATCCCCCAAATCCGATCTTTCTTATCGACTTCTAAACGAATATAGAGACGATCGCCCTTTTTAGGCCATAGATCTTTGATCTCCGGTAGCATATCTAGTGAGACAACAATCTGCTTATCTGGAAGCCCTGTATCCACGAAGACTCCCAAATCCTTGCGCACTTCCGTGACCGTTCCCCAGCCAAAGTTTTCTTGAGTTGCAGTGACTTCAAGTGTCGTGAGTCGTAGTTTTTGCTTCATATCTGTATAGGCAAAGCCCTTGACACTTTCTCCGACTTTGTGTGGGCCTTCTGCTTTATCAAGCGCGTAGGTCTGGCCATCTTTTTGAACAAAATAGAAGTGATCATTTTCATCAATGACCATTCCCATGATGTAGCTTGCTAGATTCGTATTCATGTTTCCTTCTTTCCTCTTGCCTCTTCACAAGAATAATGGAAATAAAACCCAGCCAGCAGTGCCAACTGAGTCTTTCTTTCCTGTAATGGTTGGGATGGATTAAACTTCCATCAATTCTTTTTCTTTGTGCGCTGTCATTTCATCCACATGTTTGACAGCATCATCCGTAACTTTTTGGATCTCTTTTTCAAGACCTTTCAATTCATCTTCTGTGATTTCTTTTGCTTTTTCTTGTTTCTTCGCTTCATCCATAGCATCACGACGGATGTTACGGATCGCTACTTTAGCATTTTCACCAACTTTTTTCACTTCTTTTGCTAAGTCACGACGAGTTTCTTCTGTCAAAGCTGGGATGACCAAGCGGATAACAGATCCATCGTTGG
Organism: Streptococcus parasanguinis; assembly: GCA_905188195.1. Classification (GTDB taxonomy): domain Bacteria; phylum Bacillota; class Bacilli; order Lactobacillales; family Streptococcaceae; genus Streptococcus; species Streptococcus parasanguinis_P. The sequence goes on from CAJJKY010000005.1 coordinate 66,649, forward strand.
CTGGAGTGATTCCAAGGTCAGAAGCATTGATGCTGTGCTCGATGTCTTTCAAAGATGATTTATCAAATGGTGTGATCAACAAGACACGCGCTTCTGGAATGGTGATAGATGCCAATTGGTTCAATGGTGTCTCTACACCGTAGTATTCTACGAAAACACGATCCAAAAGACTTGCATTTGCACGTCCAGCACGGATGCTACCAAATTCACGTCCCAAACTTTGGTGAGACTGGGTCATTCTTTCTTTTGCTTTTTCTACGATTGGGTTTGCCATAATCTTCCTCTATTTTCTATTATTTTTCTACGTTATTCGATACGGTTGTACCGATATTTTCACCAAAGACAACGCGTTTGATATTGCCTGGTTCATTCATATTAAAGACAACCAAGTCAATGTCGTTGTCCATGGAGAGAGTAGAGGCTGTTGAGTCCATGATGCGAAGACCTTTGTTGATCACATCACGGTGAGTCAATTCCTCAAATTTCACAGCTGAAGCATCTTTTTTCGGATCGGCATTGTAAACACCATCGACCCCATTTTTGGCCATGAGAATGGCATCTGCTTCAATCTCAGCTGCACGAAGGGCTGCTGTCGTATCTGTTGAGAAGTAAGGAGAACCGATCCCTGCACCAAAGATCACGATCCGATCTTTTTCAAGGTGACGAAGGGCACGACCACGGATATAAGGTTCTGCGACTTGTTGCATGGCAATCGCTGTTTGAACACGGGTATCCACGCCAACTTGTTGAAGCGAATCAGCCATCACAAGGGCGTTCATGACAGTACCGAGCATACCTGTGTAGTCTGCTTGGACACGATCCATCCCTGCTTCAGCAGCAGGTTCTCCACGCCAAAGGTTTCCCCCTCCAATCACCAAGGCAATTTCAATTCCAAGTTCATGAACTTCCTTGATTTCTTGGGCCATATTTTGGACAGTTTTGATATCGATTCCGACACCACGTTCGCCAGCAAGGGCTTCACCAGATAGCTTGATTAAGATACGTTTATACTTAGGTTCTACCATTTTCTCTCTCCTTTTTTGATCTGTATTATTTTACCATAAATTACGTTTTTTATATAGTCATATCCATCAAAATTTTCTTTTTTCCATCCGATTAGTTTTACCAACTGTAGCAAATAAAAATGGAGTACAAAAAAAGCTACCCGAAGGCAGCTTTTTATTTCAATTAAAGTGAGTTAACATCCACTTTGATACCAGGACCTTGAGTTGTAGTCAAAGTCAAGCTAGTTACGTAAGTACCTTTAGCTGTAGCTGGTTTTGCTTTTTGGATTGTGTCGTTGAAAGCTTTAAAGTTTTCAACCAATTTAGTATCATCGAATGAAACTTTACCGATGATCGCTTGAACGATACCTGCTTTATCAGCACGGTAAGTGATTTTACCACCTTTAGACTCTTCAACTGCTTTCGCAACATCCATTGTTACTGTACCAGTTTTAGGGTTTGGCATCAAGTTACGTGGTCCAAGGACACGTCCAAGACGTCCAACAAGAGCCATCATGTCAGGTGTAGCGATAACTACGTCGAAGTCCAACCAACCATCGTTGATTTTCGCAACAAGGTCATCTTCACCTACGAAGTCTGCACCAGCAGCTTTTGCTTCTTCAGCTTTTGCACCACGTGCAAATACAAGTACGCGAGCTGTTTTACCAGTTCCGTTTGGCAATACCATTGCACCACGGATTTGTTGGTCAGCTTTTTTCACGTCGATGTTCAAGTTGTAAGCAACTTCTACAGTTGCGTCAAATTTTGCAAAGTTAGTTTCTTTTGCAAGAGCTACAGCTTCTTCTACGCTGTAGACTTTTGTGCTGTCGATTTTTTCAAGAGCAGCACGAAGTTGTTTGCTTTTTTTAGCCATTTTATCTTTCTCCTTGTAATGTGGTCATATCGATTTTCATCTCCCACGTCACTCGTCATTTGATCAAGTGTATTGCGGGCAAATAGGATTGTTACAATTAGTCAGTAACAGTGAATCCCATAGAACGAGCAGTACCTTCGATCATACGCATTGCAGACTCAATGTTTGCAGCGTTCAAATCTGGCATCTTAGTTTCAGCGATTTGTTGTACTTGTGCACGAGTTACAGTTGCAACTTTCGTTTTGTTCGGTGTACCTGAACCTTTTTCAACACCTGCAGCTTTTTTCAAAAGAACAGCAGCTGGTGGTGTTTTTGTAACGAAATCGAATGATTTATCTTCATAAACAGTGATAACAACTGGGATGATCATACCAGCTTGATCAGCTGTACGAGCGTTAAACTCTTTAGTGAATCCCATGATGTTGATACCTGCTTGACCAAGCGCTGGACCAACCGGTGGAGCTGGAGTAGCTTTACCAGCAGGGATTTGCAATTTTACAAGTTTTTCGACTTTTTTAGCCATTTCTTAAATCCTCCTTTGTGGTTTTGGCGGTAATTACAGATTTTTACCTCCCACAAGTATGCTTTGTGCATACCTTTCTATTATACACGATTTCTCTTTTTTTGCAAGAAAAAATTAAAATATAGTAAACTTTTTTTTCGTTTTATGATAGAATGAAGCTATGTTAATCAAAGTTGCTTCTGTATTATTTATTTTTTTAACGCTGATTCTGAGTGGCATCATTGTTCACCTCTTTAAACTCCAAAAAAGAGGATGGCGATCTACCGATATTGCCTTTCCTTTATTTGCCTTGGAGTACTACCTGATCTCAGACAGCGCCTTTTACCACAGCCTCTTACCACTGCTAGCCTTGAGTCTTTCGCTTTTGGCCTTGGGGCTAACGGTTTATTTCTTAAAAAAGAAAAAGAGTTTTTATTACCCTAAATTTATCAAATACTTCTGGCGCGCTGGATTTCTGATCACCTTCTTGCTCTATCTGATCCTAACCGCTAGTTTGTTTATCTAATACCAAAAGGAGGCTGGGACAAAAGTCCTAGCCTCTTAATTGTTTTTAGATTATCGAGCAAGACGCAGTGGTTGAGTGGGCTCTACCACGCTGATTTCATCAACTTTTACAGCCCTACTCAACTGTGCGGAGGTGGGACGACGAAATCGAATTCTAACGAATTACCGATTTCTGTCCTACTCTCTTTTTTTTATTTCTTTCGATGAAAGAACCAACCCACTAGTTTCTTGAATACTTGAATCAAGAAGAGAGCAAGAACTGCCATGATAGCGCAGATAACCAGCGTTTGAAGCCTCAAGGGGCTCATGTTAAAGAATCTCCCTAAGATACTACTTGAAACCAGGAAGGCTAGGATATTTCCTAGAAGAACCAGTCTCTTGTAGTGATTGAGAGGCTGGGATTCTTGATAGATGATCGTAAAGCCAACGAAGGCCATCAAGCAGATGGCTGCACTCGAGAGTTCTTCCGACCTCATGCCAAATGTAGAAGACAGCAAGACCAGACTGAAGATCAGTATAAAATCCGTCAAGGCCGCAGGCAGTGCATTTTTAAAGACCGTTTCGATAAAGCGCCCTTTGATGCGCTCGCTATTGGGCTCAAGAGCTAGAAAGAATCCTGGAATCCCAATCGTAAAACCGCTGATCAAGGACATCTGCGACGGCATGATGGGATAAGTGAAGGCTAAAAGAGTCACTGAGATGGCCAACAAAATGGAAAAGATATTCTTGATCAAAAAGAGACTGGCTGATCGTTGAATATTATTGACTACCCGCCGCCCTTCTGCCACGATGGACGGCATCTTTCCAAAGTCTGAATCTAACAAGACAACTTGCGCCATCTTTTTGGTCGCATCATTTCCAGATTCCATCGCAATACTACAATCCGCTGTTTTGAGAGCCAGAATATCGTTGACGCCATCTCCGGTCATAGCTACTTTATGTCCCTTTGCCTGCAAGCCTTCTACAAGGCTTTTCTTTTGCTCTGGTGTCACTCGACCAAAGACCGTATATTGGCTCGCCGCCTGGTGCAAGTCTTCTTCCGTCAATAAGGTTCTGGCATCGATTAGATCTTCTGCTCCTTCAATGCCTGCTTTTTGCGCGATGGCAGAAACTGTAGCTGGGTTGTCCCCTGAAATGACCTTAATGGTCACTCCTTGTTGTTTGAAGTAGGCGAAGGTTTCTTTGGCATTTTTTCTCAAAGGATTGGAGAGAATAATCCAGGCCACCAAGTCTACAGGAGCCTCTAAAGTCTCTCCCAGGTGATCCCCCCGATATTTCCCAAAGGCCAAGACCCGATTCCCTGCCTGCGTAGCAGGAGCTATCTCTTGTTCAAGCTCAGAAAAGCCCTCTCGTAAGACAAATTCTGGAGCCCCCAATACATAGATCCCAGATTCAAAGGCAATGGCCCCATACTTTTTCTTAGACGTAAAGGGCTGAATTTCAAGAGCCTTCCAAGGCTGACTGACTGGAGTCTTGTGAAATTTTCGGATGGCATCCATGGTATCGTTTTGATCCATACTAGCTCCTACATACTGAGCTAGAGCTTCCAAGTCTTGAGCGTCTTTAACTGGACGAATCTCTGTCACTTCCATACCCGGCTCTGTAATAGTCCCTGTCTTATCGACACAAAGGATATCCACGCGCGATAAGGTCTCAATCCCCTTCATGCTATTGAGCAGGACCTTTTCCTTAGCCAATCTGACAGCACCCAGAGCCAGTGTCAAGGTCATCAAGAGATACAAGCCTTCTGGAATCATCCCGATCAAGGCTCCGACCGTTGAAGTCACACTGAGCTTGAGGCTATCACCTAGGCTGATATAGCTACGAAGAAAAAGGAGCGAGCCTAGCGGAATAATGAGAAGACCAATGATCCCCACGATGCGGTTGACCGCATGGACCATGTCAGACTCCTCATGGGACTTGACCTGCTTGGCTTCCAGGCTCAATTGGTTGATGTAGGAGTCATTTCCTACTTTTTCTAGTCGCGCTAAACCTTGACCAGCGATCACAAAACTACCTGACATGAGTGCGTCTTGTGCTCCTTTTTTGACCTCATCGGCTTCACCTGTCAATTGCGACTCATCGACTTTTAGCTCGCCCTCCAGCAAGACCCCATCCGCATAGATCTGATCTCCAGCTTGAAAGCGAACCAAATCGCCCTCCACCAGCTGATCGATAGGTAGAGCGACTTCTTTTCCTTCGCGAAGAACGATCGCCTCACTTATATGTAGAAATTGCATCTGACGCAAGATCCGTCGAGATCGGACTTCCTGCACAATTCCTACCAAGGAGTTGACCACGACGACCGGGACAAACAAGAGATTGTTCCAAGACTTCACTGCTACCAGCAAGACTGCTAAGACCAGGAAAATCAGATTAAAGTAGGTAAAGACATTGTCTCGAATGATCTGCCCAATACTTTTTTCTGTCTTGATTGTGACCTTATTTTGCTTGCCCTCTTGGATCTTTTTCGCTACTTCTTCCTGACTGAGTCCTTCTAATCTAACCATTGCTTTCCTCACTCATGTATTTCCAAGGGCAATCCTTCTGGATCGAAGAAAAATGCCATCTTCTTGCCATCAAAGTCATCATAGCGAAGGCCTGTATTCTCAATACCCAGCTGATCCAATCTAGCTAGATAGGCCTCTACATCGTCCACTTTAAAGGCCAGATGACGCAGTCCCGCATGCTCGGGCAAGGGGAGCTTCGGACGTTCTGGGGCCGTCGGTTTGATAAAAAGTTCTAAAGTCAGCCGCCCTTGGCGGAGATTGATCAAGATATCTCCGCGTTCGGGACGGTCATACTCACTGACAATCGCAAAGCCCAACTGGTCCACATAAAAATGCAACATGGCGTCGCGATCCCGTCCAATGATGGCAATATGATGAATCGTGTCTAACTTCATCTAGTCCTACTTTCTATTTTCTATAAAAAGAAAAGGGAGTGGGACATATGCCCTTTTTCCCTATTCTTATGATTGTTGCAATACTTTTCGAGGCTTGGTTCCTTCAGCTGGTCCAATCACACCCGCTGCTTCCAACTCTTCCATGAGGCGAGTCGCCCGGTTAAAACCAACCGATAAGCGGCGCTGGATCATGGAAGCACTGGCTTTTTGGGTCTCGATGACGAGCGCTTTGGCCTCTTCAAAGAGAGGATCGCCTTCGTCTGAGCTACCCATGCCTCCATCAAAGTCTGACTCCGATACTTCTCCTGGATCAAAGGCATCATCATAATCAGCTTCTGCCTGCTCTTTGACAAAGTTGACAATCCGCTCCACATCGTCATCTGAGATAAAGGATCCTTGTAGACGGATTGGATGATTTTCATCAATCGGTTTAAAGAGCATGTCTCCGCGACCGAGTAATTTCTCTGCGCCATTTTCATCCAAGATGGTCCGTGAGTCAGTTCCAGATGATACCGCAAAAGCGACACGGGAAGGTACATTGGCCTTGATCAAACCTGAGATAACGTCAACCGATGGCCGTTGAGTCGCAAGGATCATGTGGATCCCCGCCGCACGCGCCTTTTGTCCAAGGCGAATAATGGCATCTTCCACTTCTTTACTTGCGACCATCATCAAGTCTGCCAACTCATCGACAATGACCACGATCAATGGAAGGGGCACTTGCTTCATCTCAGACTGGGCATTGTACTCAGCCACCTTGGCATTAAAGCCAGCAATATTACGAGCACCCACTTTCGAGAAGAGCTCATAGCGATTTTCCATCTCATCAACGACCTTTTGCAGGGCCCGACTAGCCTTGCGTGGGTTGGTCACCACTGGGATCAAAAGGTGAGGAATATCATTGTAGACAGAAAGCTCCACCATCTTTGGATCGACCATCATAAACTTGACTTCGTCCGGACGGGCCTTCATCAAGATACTCGAAATAATCCCATTAACCGCTACTGACTTACCAGATCCAGTAGAACCCGCTACCAAGAGGTGAGGCATCCGAGCCAAATCAAAGGTCCGAGCTGAACCATCTACGGCCTTCCCAAGAGGAATCTCAAGGAGTTTAGCTGGGTCTGTCTTGGACTGCTCCCACAATTCACGGAAGGAAACGGTCGCAATCTCTGAGTTGGGCACTTCAATCCCGACCAGAGACTTCCCTGGAATCGGTGCTTCAATCCGCACATCCTTGGCTGCTAGGGCCAAAGCCAAATCATCTGCTAGATTGGAGATACGGTTGACCCGCACACCGACAGCCGGCTTGACTTCATATTTGGTAACAGAAGGACCGATTTCCGCCCGCTCCACTGTCGCCTTGATGTTAAAGCTTGCAAAGGTCTCTTCCAAAATGCGGATATTCTGGCGAACAATGTTTTTCTCTTTGGATTGATTTTTCGGCTTATCAGGTGCGAAAAGATCAATGGTTGGAAGCTTGTACTGGAGGAGTTCCTTAGGTGTGAAATCCACTTGAACTTCTTCCCCATCGTCCTCGAATTCTTCGGCTACTGGAAGCTCTTCGTACGCTTCAGGCTCTTCAGGCCATTCTTCATCTGGCAGGTAGATCTCTGGTGTTGCTGGTGCGACAATTTCGGCTTCTGGGAAGGACTCTGTGAACGGCTCTTCCGCCAACACCTCTCCCGTTTCAGGGTCTACAGGATGCCCTTCCATTGAAAGGGGAGTTGGAAGAACTGCACTTGCTTCTTCTTGCTCTCTTTCAGCTGCAGCAGCTTCCTCAGCAGCTCTCGCTTCCTTTTCAAGGAATTTCTGCTCGCGACGTTCTTTGCGTTTTTCCATAGAAGCGTGGAAGGCTTCCGATCCCTTTTCAAACAAATCATAGATGGAGTAAGGACTCATCAAGAGAATCCCCAATCCAATAAAGAGAAGGCCAATAAAATAAGAGCCAATATTTGAAAACAGGAAGGAAATCGGAGCATAAAGAAGGGCACCGATCATACCACCACCAGCAAAACTCTCCACTCGCAGATGAATCAGGTCTGCCATGATTCTTGAAAAGGTGACCTTGATTCCATTATTGTCTAAATGAAGGGAGGATACAAAGAAGGCCTGAAACATCAATAGAACCCCAGCAAAGAAGCTTAGGAATCCTGAAATCACCCCTTCGTGTTTATCCAGCCATTTAAAGGCATAGAGGTAGAAAAAGGTCGCTAAAATAGCCAAATAAGCCAAACTCCCAACAAATAGTCGGATTAAGTTGTAGGCCAAGACCCCTACTGCTCCCAATTTCAAAGCCGCAAAAATTAAGACCAGACTAATCAGAATGGTCGCAATCATGCGATGAATTGCTTTTTTTCTTTCTAATTCTGCTTTGGACAGTCGTCTCGTCGACCGTGTTTTTTTTGATTGATTATTGTTTGCCATAACCTTTATTATATCACATTTCCAAGCCAGTTCTCTAGTAAAATCATTTCCTCAATTTTGCAGCATAAAGTAAAAAACAGCACCGAGTGGGTACTGTTTTTATAAGTTTTCTTAAGCTAAACCTTTGTTAGAATATCGTATTTTTCTTTGTATTGTTCGTAGTACAAAAATAGGTAGTAACCCCCTACTATTTCTAAAAAGAAGACATAAAGAGCGACAGCCATAATAGCGGGACAGAATGGCGTTAAGATAGCATCAATGCTCCCTCTTACATTTGTATTGTTTGAACAATCAAACAATACAAAACCCGCTGTAACTCCACTTCCTCCCAAGATCAATAATTGATCTGTCATTTTTTCTGTTGCTAGGGCAGCCAAGGAAGCATAGGGTTTTCTTTCTTCAACCGCAGCCTTTATCTTTTTAGGAACCTTCCTAAAGAGATATATCACAACAACTATCGTTAATCCAGCTGATAAAAAACCGAGAAGTTTTCTGCAAAAAATCCCAATTAATACAAATCCTAATTCCATAAATAGTAATAGAAGGTACATATAACAATAAGTGAGATATTTCAAGATCATTTTTTTCTTTCGATATTTAAACGAATAGAAAATGTAGACCAAATAAAATAAAAGTAGAACAAACAAAAGAGGTAAATTTAACCATTGATAGGCAACATCCCCATCTCCATCTAATCTTATTCCCTTAAAGACTGCTGGAAGAAGGATATAAAGTAGATAGACTATTGCAGAAAATAAAGGCATACCAATAAATCTTTTCCAATTTCCCTTATCGTTAAAGCGGCTAATAATGGTCTCATTTACGAAGGATTGACTTTCTTCAAATGAGTAAGTAAAAAGTTTCATATTTCTCCATTTTAGATTCAATCTTTCACTAACTAGTCCTGACTACCACTCGTAGGCACTTCAATCTCAGGCACATCGATTACATTATTGACTTGGATATTATCTTGTTGATCCTTTAGATTTGTCTGCTGGACTTGTGGTTTGAATGACGAAGTAAATCCTACTCCAATCACCAAGAGACTCGCTCCAAGGACGCAAAGTCTTTTGACATGCCAAGCCGTCGGCAAGGGAATCTTTGCTCGAATCCCTGATTTCTTGACCCAATCCGGATGGTCTCGCATGATACGATTTGCTGCCATCAGAGGCATCAGGTAGCCAAAGAGCGCAATGACAGTTGTCAACCCAATCACCCGAAAACGATTCTGATTAGACGGAGAAACATGGTTCACTTCCATCAAGACCATTCCCACAATCACTAAAATAATGACTAGTAATAGTCCCAAAGATCTCCATAGACCTTCTCTGCGGTAACATTTCAATTCATCAAACGACATCTCGTTAAAATTCTTATTCATTTTTTAATAACTCCTTGTGTTTTTTCAGGTAATTCTTCCCATACCACTCTTCCAGTGATTTTCCTTCGAACTCTCGATATTCTTCTGAATACTTATTTCGGTAGTAGCCGTAAAGTGAATAGGGTAACAGCATCACTACCAACATACCCAAAGCGATAAGATTTCCAAAAAATACCATTCCTATAAATGATATGATCCCTAAAAAATCAGCTTTTACTTCTCCAACTTGGGGGAAAAGAAATTTTATAGCTAACCAACCTACTACAATTAACCCACCTAATCCAGTAATGACTTCGATGAACTTTTGCTGTTTGGCAGTTGCACTAGGATCCTGCACTCCATAAAGACGAATTTTTAGCGATTTCATTCTAGATTGGATAATCATAAACAATATGATTCCAGTAAGAACATAGAATAGTAACAATCCCAAAATCGTAAGGTATCTACCTATAAATGTGATAAAAAACAGATTTAAGACAAATACCAACCAAATCAGATACAGATTCAAATTCAAGATACTAGCATAAGGAATCTTTGCATCATATTTTCTACGCAGATTTTTTCTGCAAGCAAGAAACCACAAAAACCAGCACAAGAAAAACAGCCAAAGTGGATAGAAATTGATCCCCCAGGTTTCAAATGGTGTATCAGGATCAGGATGATGAATTTGCGTCTCCATTAATGCAGAAAATCCAAACATGAATAATATCCCAAAAAATGAAAATAGTTTCCTCGCAATACTAAATGGCTTTGTGTAGATTTTTCGACTATTTGTGTCCTTAACCATATAATCGATAAAGCCATCATGACGTAGACGACGGCTTTCATAAAAATTGGCTTTAAAGATTGATTTCTTCAATTTTCTTGAATCCATTTTTTATTTTTTCCTCCGACTTCTAGCTACACTTTTTAGCTTACACCATTTTGGCACTTTTTAATGTTTTTCAACTCTGACCGTTCCTTTTTCGTATCCGGAATACATCGGGCTGTACCGACTCACGTAAGTACGAATATCATGTGAAGAGTCAGACTGTTCGAAAAGCGACAGAGAACCCCATTGTAAAATTCCATCATATTGCTTCCCATCAACGGTCAACTCGATATCTTCCCGATCAAAAGGATAAGTCTTCTCCTCACCCTTCTCCTTCACTATCACATGATCTCCATCAATCTTAATCCAGGATTCTTTATTAAGCGAGGCCGTTTTTGTCTCCATATTGTCAACCGACAAATAATAGATCCCATTAATTGACCGATTGGACTCCACCAAGTTCATGATGATCGCTCCAACAAAAAGAATCGGAAAAATCAACAATAACCATTTCCATTTCTTTTTCCCCTTCTTTTTAGGAAGTTCCACCTCAGAAAGAGGCAGATCAGCTGTTAGAGTCGCAAGTCTTTCAGACTCCTGCTTTGGATCTGGCATAAGAGCAGATAAAGAGTGATCTTCACTCGCTAACCATTGCTTGGCCATCTGGACAAAATACAGACGCTCATCTTCTTGCGCAATCTCTTCAAATAAAGAAACAGCCAGCTCTATATCTCCCTTTAAATAGGCATTTAATCCTTTAAAATAACGATTTTCCAAGCGTTGAAAAGCCTGTGAACTGCTCACATGATCAAAATAGTCATTTGGTTGCTGGTCCACAAGAATGTCATAGATGGCCAATTGCTTCTGAATAACTTCTTCTTTTTCTACTTCATTCTTGAAGGAAACATAGTTAAACTTCTTCTGAATCTCTTCCTTGCTGATGGCTTTTCCTGAAAGAAGGGAAGATTTTATGAAAATTCCCAAGAGGGATGAACGATCAGTCCGAGCTATGTTTTGATTTTGTAAAAACTCTATTCGATCGATCGCTGATGAGAAATCTCCAATCATGTAGCAATATATTACACTAGCAAGATGGGCAGCTTTTTTGCTTATACTAAATCTAGCACGACTTCCAGATTGTGCACATTCATGCCAAAAATCTATCCCCGAGGAAGCATTTAAAATCTTAAGACATTCTTTTCCAAACCATCTATTCATCAAAACATAAAGAAGGAATATAAGACCAAGCACTACTAGCAAGGTATTCGAATAAAAGTCTTGATGATCCGGATACAGACTAGATAAATAGAAATGGCCTACAAATAAACTGATAATCCCAATCCAGAGTATTATGACATATTTTTTTCTTAATTTGCTATAACTCATTTAATGATACCTCTTTTAGTGTTACCTCCCATCATACCGAATTTTCCATCTATACGCAACTTCCTTCTTAATTAGTGATTTAATCCAAAAAGAAAACACCCTCGTGGGTGTTAGCATTGATAGAGTGAACCGCGATATCATCTTTTAAGTTCTACTCTTCTACCACGATCTATTCTGAAGAAGTCATCAGACTATTTCCTACTATACCGATGATCACAATGAAGATCCCTAAAAATCCTAGTGGGGTTGGGATCTGATCTCCCAGAAAGAGACAGCCTCCAAATAGGGTGAAGAGGACCTCGCCGGCCTGGGTAGCTTCAACAACAGCTAACTGCTGATGATTGTGTTTCACTAAGTTGGTTGCTTCAAAGAAGAGCATGGTCGCGATAACTCCTGAAAATACAGCTACGATCAAGGATTGGAGCATTTGCCCACCTGATGGCAAGCCTGCATCAAGTCCTGCAAAGACGGATAAGAGCAACCAAAAAGGAACACTCATTAAGGTCATCCCAAAGACCCGTTGGGTCGTTGACAATTGCTCTTCTTTACAATGAACCAGCATCTTACGATTTCCCAATGGATAGGAAAAAGCAGCGATCAAAATTAAGATACTAGCTCTCACCACACCTTCTCCGAGACCTCGTCCAAAATATGGGATTTGTATCAATACGATTCCTAACAAAATCAGCAAAGTCATTCCTAACTGTTTTTTTGGAATCTTTTGGCCAAAAAGTGGGGTCAGAAGGAGACCTGCTAATATCGTAATCTGCCAGGTCGCAGCCACAAACCATGATTCTCCGTAGATAGAAGCCATCGATAAAGGCGCATAAAAGAGACCAAAGCCGACCGTACTCCAGAGCAACCAAGTCCACGGGGCCCGTGCAATTGCTGACAAAACACCTTTCAACTCGCCTTTCTGCCAGACTAAAACAGCCATCATGGGCAAACTAAAAAGGTAACGCAAACTAGCACTCCACATCCAGGAACCACCTGCCAGGTTCATGCTTCGATTAAAAATAAAGGTAAATGCAAAAAAGAGAGCACCTAGGATACCAAACCAAAGGGCTCTCGCAAAATGTGATGATTTCATTTTTTGATGATCGTTCTCCTGTAGTCATCCTATTATACAGGAATTCGGAATTACTTTCATCTATTTTCTGCAAATTTTCAAAATAGTGTTTTCTCCCTAAATTCTATCCAGATTTGAAAGTATCGCAAAATTAAGGTACAATAGAAAAAGACAACTATGTTGGAAAGGAAGAATATGAAAAAATTAATCGCACTACTATTATTTTCCGGCTTGGCTTTGACAGCTTGTTCGTCTAATAAGACTGACGCTAACTCTTCAAGTTCAAGCAAAGAAAAGACAGAGCAAACAGCAACTTCTAGCTCTAGTGAAAAAGATCAAAAGAAAATTGAAGAAGAACAAAAGAAATTAGAACAACTGCGCAAAGATTTTAACGATGCCATGACCAATGAAAATGCCGTCTTCCCACAACTCTCAACTGATGTGGCTGAAGACGAAGCAGAGGTTAAAATCACAACGACTGAAGGCGACATCACTGTGAAGCTCTTCCCTAAATATGCGCCCCTTGCAGTTGAAAACTTCTTGACCCACGCAAAAGAAGGCTACTACAATGGCTTACTCTTCCACCGTGTTATTAACAACTTTATGATCCAAACTGGGGATCCTAAGGGAGACGGTACGGGTGGCGAGTCCATCTGGAAGGGCAAAGACAAGTCCAAAGATTCAGGTACTGGTTTTGAGAATGAGTATTCTCCATACCTTTACAACCTTCGTGGAGCCCTTGCCATGGCCAATTCTGGTCCAAATACCAATGGTAGTCAATTCTATATCAACCAAAATAAGGATGATATTTCAAGTAAACTCCCAACTGACCGCTTCCCAGCTAAGATCATCGATGCTTATAAAAATGGTGGAAATCCAACCCTCGATGGTGGTAACTACACTGTCTTTGGCCAAGTGATCGATGGCATGGATGTGGTCGATAAAATCGCCTCTGCCGAAACCGATGATAAGGACAAACCAAAAACAGATATCAAGATTGAAAAAATCGAGATCTTAAAAGACTACAATTTCAAGAAATAATGAAAAGAGAACCAAAAGGTTCTCTTTTTCTATCAAATGTAAATTTTTCTTAGAAACTTTCCTTAGGTGAGTACGGACGTCAGCGAACTTCTGCGAAGTTCCATGACTAATTATTGAGCCTAAGGTCTCAATAATTCCGTGTGCCTGAAACAAATCTGTTTCAGGCACTTTTCTCACTGCGGAATGTTTCGGTCATTACTTGACTAAATTTAAAAATAAAATCATTTAGATTTTTTGAATTAGATGTACCGCCTTATGTAAACAACAAAATTTCTTCATTCTAAAAAGCGAGACAAGTTTCTCTTTTTGTCTTTACGTCAATTCATTAAAGTCCCAGATTTGGTCCATCCAGCCTTCATAGAAATCTGGCTCGTGGCAAACCATGAGAATCGATCCCTTGTACTCTTTCAAAGCCCGTTTCAATTCTTCTTTGGCATCCACATCCAAGTGGTTGGTAGGTTCATCTAGTACCAAGACATTGTTTTCACGGTTCATCAAGAGACAGAAGCGTACCTTGGCTTGCTCTCCACCGGATAGCACCTGGATTTGGCTCTCGATATGTTTGGTGGTCAAACCACAGCGGGCAAGGGCGGCACGGACTTCCGCTTGGTTGAGAGCCGGAAAGGCATTCCAGACTGCTTCAAGCGGTGTCTGACGATTGCCTCCTTCGACCTCTTGCTCGAAGTAACCAAGCTCTAGGTAATCTCCACGCTCGACTTCTCCAGCAATCGGTGGGATGATTCCCAGCAAGCTCTTCAAGAGAGTGGTTTTCCCGATCCCGTTGGCCCCGATGATGGCAACCTTTTGATTGCGTTCAAAGGTTAGGTTCAAAGGCTTGGTCAAAGGACGGTCATAGCCAATCTGGAGATCCTTAGCCTGGAAGATAAAGCGTCCCGGAGTCCGGGCATTTTTAAATTCAAAGGATGGCTTTGGTTTCTCACTTTGCAACTCAATGAGTTCCATCTTGTCCAGCTTTTTCTGACGAGACATGGCCATATTCCGTGTAGCCACACGCGCCTTATTGCGGGCTACGAAATCTTTCAAATCAGCAATCTCTTTTTGCTGGCGCTCATAAGCCGCTTCCAATTGCGATTTCTTCATTTCATAGACTTCGAGGAATTGGTAGTAGTCTCCGGAATAGCGGGTTAACTGCTGATTTTCCACATGGTAGACGATGTTGATCACATCGTTCAAGAAAGGAATATCATGGGAAATGAGGACAAAGGCATTTTCATAATTTTGCAAGTAGCGTTTGAGCCAATCGATGTGCTCTGCATCCAAGTAGTTGGTCGGCTCGTCTAGTAGCAAGATATCAGGTTTTTCTAGTAAGAGTTTGGCCAAGAGGACCTTGGTCCGTTGCCCACCTGACAAGGAGGTCACATCCGTATCCATCCCAAAGTCCATAACCCCAAGAGCACGCGCCACTTCATCGATCTTGGCATCTAAGGTATAAAAATCACGACTTTCTAGACGCTCTTGGAGTTCCCCAACCTCTTCCATCAGAGCATCGACATCAGCTCCTTCTTCAGCCATGGCCATATAGAGGTCATTGATGCGAGCTTCAGCTGTGAACAACTCATCAAAAGCGGTCCGTAAGACATCGCGAACCGTTTGTCCTTCTTCTAAGACCGAATGCTGGTCCAGATAACCTGCTGTCACATACTTAGACCACTCCACCTTGCCTTCGTCAGGTTGCATTTTACCAGTCACGATGCTCATGAAGGTCGATTTCCCCTCACCATTGGCCCCGACAAGACCGATATGCTCTCCCTTTAGCAAACGGAAGGACACATCCTCAAAAATCGCCCGGTCCCCAAAACCGTGACTCAAATTTTTCACTTCTAAAATACTCATGCTTGACTCTCTTTCATTGATTTCACTCGTATGATTATATCATCTTCACTGCAAAATGAAAAGGGAGCCCAACTCCCTTTTCTTTTACAAACCTAAGTCTGCGTACGGTTTCCGGTAGCCCACTTGAACTACTTTTCCGTCTTTGACAAGTAGAGGCCGCTTGATCAGCATACCATCTGAAGAAAGGAGATCCGCCGCTTCTTTCACTGTCAGTTGATCCACCTTATCTTTCAAACCGAGTTCCCGGTATTTCATTCCGCTAGTATTGAAGAAAGACTTGATTGGTAGGCCAGAAGCTGCCATCCATTCTTGCAATTCTTGGCTAGTCGGTGTTTCTGTGACGATGTTTTGGCTTTGAAACTCACATTGGAGACCATCCAATTCTGATTTAGCCTTTCGACAAGTCGAACATTTTGGGTATTCAATAAAGGTATACATCGCTTTTATTTCTCCTTCCAGGTAATTCCTTCATGGTGTAAGAGCCAGCGTTTGCGATCGAGTCCAGACGCATAGCCCGTCAGTTGTCCATCTTTTCCCATCACGCGGTGGCAAGGGACTAAGATCGTCAAGGGATTGCGTCCGACAGCCTGTCCTACGGCCTGGGCTGAACCACAAGAAAGATCCTGGGCAAGCTGTCCATATGTCTTGGTCTCACCATATGGGATCTCTCGCAATAACTGCCACACCCGCTCTTGAAAAGCTGTCCCTTGCGGTGCTAGTGGAAAGCTGATAGCGATTGGATCCCCCGCAAAATAGTGGTCCAACCACTCCTTCACCTTCTCATGATAGAGATGGACCTGCTCCAGCGCCCCATAGGGATCAGGCGCCTCCTCTTTCGGATCATAAAAATCAAGCTCTACAAGGCCTTCTTCGCTGACAATGATCGAAAGAAGCCCCATAGGGCTTTCATAAAATTGTTTAAGATAGAGAGTCATTGTAGGCCGCTTCTGCTCTTTGGTCCCAGCGGTCCTCTTCTGAGACCACTTGGAATAGACTCGTTTCTGCTTTTCGTTTGATCTTTTGATAAGCCAGACGGACTCCATCAATAGGGACCTTCCCACAATAATGGTAGCCCAATTTTTCAAGCAAATGTTGCATGACCAGATTATCCGGGTGCGTATCGCAACGGAAATCTGGCCCTTTTTCTCCTTCGATTAAACCTTGAAGGAAGGTCTGAGCCACCCCTTTGCCAGCAGCTTCTTTGGCTACAGCGACGCGGTGAAAAGTGACATACATATAGTTGTCATGCTCCCACTTGCCATCGTAAATCTCATTATAGGCCGCTTCGTTGCACTTGTAGACAGCTGCATAGGCGACAACTTCCTGATCTTCAACGGCCACATAGCCACGACTTTCTAGAATATCCTCAAAAATGATCTCTTCATCTGGATAGCCATCCTGCCACTGGTCGACCTGCCTTTGAGCCAGGCTTTCCTTGGCATCTTGGATGATTTCCATAATTCGCTTAATCTCGTTGGGATAAGCCATTCTAATTTCCATCCTGCTTCCAACCTTTCCTAGTCTTGATGGTAACGAGCATAGAGCTCACTCTTTTGCAGGCCGTATTGTTTGGCGACCTGTTTAATTGCTTGATTTTTCTTCATGCCCTCTTGGACCAAGGTATCGATCTCTTGGATCAAGTCGACCTCTTCTAGGTCTAGCTCTTCTTCCTTGGCTCCTTCGACGATCAAGAGACACTCCCCTTTGAGGGGATTTTCTTCAAGAAATGCGACTAACTCAGAAATACTGCCGCGAGTATATTCCTCGTAGATTTTGGTTAATTCACGAACCAGGACGACAGGACGATCCCCATAGACAGCCAACATATTCTCTAAGGTTGCCTTCACTCGATGGGGAGACTCATAAAAGATCTGAGTCTCCGGATAGGCCACTTTTTCTTGAAAAAAGGCCTTCTGTTGCCCCTCTTTGCGAGGCAGAAATCCATAAAAAATATGAGGTTGAGGGGCTAGACCACTGGCAATCAAACCCGTTATACCCGCACTAGGACCAGGCACAGCTACGACAGGAATCTCTCGTTCAATCGCTGCCTTGACCAGATCATGACCGGGGTCAGAAATACTAGGGAGTCCTGCATCTGAGACTTGTGCCACATCCTTTCCTGATTCTAAATGGGCGATCAGATCTGGAATTTTCTCCATGGCATTGTGCTCATGAAAGCTAGTCTGGGGTGTCGCAATCTCAAAATGCTTGAGCAAGAGGCCTGTATTTCTAGTATCCTCAGCTGCGATCAAGTCGACATCCTTTAAGGTCTGGACCATGCGGTAACTCATATCCTCCCGATTGCCGATCGGTGTTGGGACCAGGTAAAGCACCCCTGTTTTCTTTTCCCCTTTAAAACTTCGTTGGATCTGCATGCTTACTCCCTAAATAACAACTCGTCACAAAACATACACTCTTCATCGTTCTCACGGCGTTGACCATAAGAATAAGTGCAAATATGAAAACCGTCGTTGTAAATACGTTGCAAATTTTCACGACCATGGTGTTGTGACTTTGCGGATGAAGTCTTCTCAACTTCCCCCAAACGCTCTCTCAATTTATCATTTTCTAAGCGAAGAGCTGTATTTTCTTCGATGACTTGTTTCAAATTTTTCTTGATGGCTTCGACTTCAGCCAAGGTGACCAACAAATTCTGAGAAAAGCCGTCTAAAGCATCAAATAATTCTTTTTTATTCATTCTGACTCCTTAACTTTCTAAGCTCAAAACCATATATTCTAGAGCATTTTGAAAAGAAACATTGGCCTTCCACATCCTGCGAACAAGACTCAATTTCTCAAGCAACTGCTGGGATCGACTCAAGCGCAACTGCTCTTCTAAAGCCAACTCCATCAAACGAAAGGCCTGGCTTTGTTTTTCCTTATCATCTGCTAAGCTTACCAATCGAGTCACTTCCAAATAGGCGCGATTCAAATTGGATTGACAACGTTCGATGAACTGATCACAAACTTTTGCTAGTTCAAAAAACGTAGCATTCTTTTTTTGCTGCTCTGCCTCTTCGAGACTAAAACTAAAACGAGCTACTAAATTTGCCTGTGATTTGATCAAGCCTTCTTTTTCTAGCAGTTCGGTTAGGTAGGCTTGCTTTTTAGGAAAATGGACCTGCTGGGCCCGACTCTTGATGGTCGGTAAGATCAAGTTTTCATCGGAAGTCAACAAGAAGAGATAGATCTCACTCTGGGGCTCCTCCATGACTTTTAAGAGAGAATTGGCCGCATTGGTATGCATCTTATCCGCATCTTGGACGATAAAGACCTGCCGACTTCCTTCAAATCCTGATTGAGAAAATTCTTGAACCAGCGAGCGAATGCGGTCAGTCTTAATGATTTGGTTGACTGGACGCACGATCTTTACGTCTGAGAATTCTTCTTCTTCAATCAAGCGGCAGGAACGGCATTTGCCACAAGGCCAGACTCCCTGCAAATCTTCGCAAAATTGACTTTGAGCTAGCAAGAGGGCCATCTCAAAACTGGCAAAAGAACCCGTAAAGAGATAAGCATGACTGAGCTGTTTGTGTTCCAAGATCTGGGTGAAGCGCTCCACCAATTCTGGCTGGAGCTGTTGGATCTCTTCTAGCTTCATTTCAATATCCCCAAGCGATTTTCTAAAACAGCCAAGACATCCGCAAAGACTGCTTCAAAGGATTGACTGGCATCGATTTTCACAATGCGCTCTGGTTCCTTTTCATACAAGGCCAAATAACCTTGTCTGACTTTTTGGTGAAGCTCCAAACCTTCCAAATCCAAACGATTGACTTCCCGCTCTTGGTTTTTGGCAATTCGGGCGAGCCCTTCTTCAACATCCAGATCAAAGTAAAGGGTGAGATCTGGTTTAAGACCATCTGTCGCAAATTGATTGAGCCACTCGATATCTTCCACACTCAGACCGCGACCATACCCTTGATAAGCGACCGAGCTATCAATAAAGCGGTCCATCAAGACGATTTTCCCAGCTGCTAGGGCTGGCAAGACACGTTCCACCAAATGCTGCCGGCGACTAGCAATATAGAGCAACAACTCGGTCTTGGCATCCATACTAGTATGGTCTGGATCTAAAATGACTTGGCGGATCTTTTCTGCAATGTCTACACCGCCTGGTTCACGGGTTGTAATAAAAGGAATTCCTTTTTCTTCAAGTAGAGGCAAAACGGCTTCTAGGACCGATGATTTCCCCGCTCCTTCTGGACCTTCAAATGAAATTAATGTACCGTTTACCATAGTATCCTCTTTCTAGTTTTCTTCTTTTTATTTTACCAAAAATAAGGGTAAAAATCTTGTATTTTAGGAGAGAAAATTTTTCAAAGTCATTTTCATTTTTTCACTTTTTTGTTACAATGTTCTTATAAAGTTTTAGGAGACAACCTATC
The DNA here is from genome assembly GCA_905188195.1 of Streptococcus parasanguinis. Taxonomy (GTDB): domain Bacteria; phylum Bacillota; class Bacilli; order Lactobacillales; family Streptococcaceae; genus Streptococcus; species Streptococcus parasanguinis_P. The sequence continues at coordinate 86,813 of CAJJKY010000005.1, forward strand.
ATGTTTAAATTTAAAGATATTCTGGCTATCATTTTGGGGGCCGGCATTTTTTCGTTTGGGATCTATTTTTTGGTTATTCCCTTTCACTTCTATGAAGGAGGAGCGACAGGGATTACCTTGATCACCTATTACCTCTTCAAAATCCCCGTATCCCTGATGAACTTGCTGATAAATATCCCTCTTTTCGTTCTGGCTTGGAAACTGCTGGGCAAGAAATCTCTTTATCTGAGCTTACTTGGGACTTTCTCGGTTTCGGCATGGATGGCAATTTTTGAGGCCATGCCCCTCAGCCACCACTACCACCACTTTATCTTTACAGCCTTTAAAGGAGATATTCTGCTTGCCTGTATCGCCTCAGGGGTTGTGCTTGGTTTGGGGCTAGGGATCATCTTCAATGCTGGAGGAACCACTGGAGGAACCGATATCCTCGCTCGCATCTTTAATAAATACACTTCCCTCAGTATGGGAAAGCTCATGTTGATTGTAGATGCCATTGTTCTGACAACTGTGGTCATTGTCTTCCAAGATGTCCGTACCGCTATGTACACCCTCTTCTTTATCCTGATTGACACCCTTGTGATCGACTTGATTGGAGAAGGTGGTTTTGCTGGAAAAGGCTTCCTTATCGTCACATCTAAACCAGAAGAAATTGCCCAAAAAGTATCCGACGATCTGGGTCGCGGGATTACCTTTATCCGCGGGATGGGCTATTACAGCCGTAAGGACCTGGATATCGTCTACTGTGTCGTTTCACGGAATGAGATGAAACAAATGAAAGACATCATCAATCAGATCGATCCATTCGCCTTCATCACCATTTCTGAAGCCCATGAAATTCTGGGCGAAGGCTTTACTTTAGATAAAGAAAAACAACCCATTACCCGTTAATAGAAAAAATCAGACTGGATTGTCATCCACCCTGATTTTTTATTAAATTGCTTTTGCGGTTGTTCGAGTGATTTCATCGACTTTCAAACCGTTGGCTTCAAATTTACTACGGATTCCTTCTAGATCTGTCACCCCATCAATTTGAACTTCGATAACCACACGATCATCTTTGGTTGGGATATTGACTGTATTGGCGATGTTATACCCTTCTTCTACAATCAAGTGAATGATTTGTTCTAGAACTCCAACCTTATCTTCTGTCACAAAGCGAACACGAACTCCTTCTTCTCCATAACCGGATACTTCAAGGAAGGCACGGAAAATATCACGGTCTGTGATGACACCAGATACTTGGTCATTGTCCACGACTGGAAGAATTCCCACCTTGTTCTTATACATGAGGTAGGTCGCATCTTCTAAGCTCGCAAATTTAGAGACGGTAATGACATCGCGAAGCATGACATCTTTAACCTTAGTCTTGTTCAACAGATAGTTCATCTCGAAAATAGACAAGCTTGTTGCTTTAGATGGACTTGCTTCTGCAATCGTACCTTCTGTCACCAAACCAACCAATTTATCGTTTTCAATGACTGGCAAACGGTGCAAACCTTGTTCGCGCATCAAATCTGCCGCGTGGGCAATTGTAGTATCTGGACTAATGTAAACCACTTTACGTGTCATAAAATCTTTAACAGCCATAACAAGTTCTCCTATGCTTTTATTAGTTTTATTATACTTGATTTTAAGAATGATTTCAAACGCTTTCAGCAGTTTTCTCTTGTTTTCAAAATTTAGAAAAATCAAACAAGAGGGATGAAAAAAGAAAGGTCTTCAGGACCTTTCTTTTTAATATTCTAGTGAACTTTAGAAATCTTATCCACCAAGGTAGGCCTTGCGGACTTCTTCTGAGGCTAAGAGTTCTTTTCCTGTTCCGGTAAGAACGACTTTCCCTGTTTCCAAAACATAACCGCGGTCTGCGATGGCAAGAGCCTTGTTGGCATTTTGCTCGATCAAGAGAACAGTTGTCCCTTGTTTTTGGATATCTTGGATGATATCAAAGATTTCTTGGATAAAGATTGGGGCCAATCCCATAGAAGGTTCATCCAAAAGCAAGAGTTTTGGCGTTGACATAAGTGCACGACCCATTGCAAGCATTTGTTGTTCCCCACCAGATAGGGTTGCTGCATCTTGGTTCTTCCGTTCTTCCAAACGTGGGAAACGGGAGAAGACTTTCTTCAAGTTAGCTTGGTTTTCTTCTCGATCTTTCTTCAAGAAAGCGCCCATCTCCAAGTTTTCCATAACAGTTAAGCCCGGAAAGACATGACGGCCTTCTGGAACTTGAGAGAGTCCTGCTGCTACAATCTTTTGAGCCGGAACCTTTTGAATCTCCTGACCCAAAAACTCGATTTTCCCATCACTTGGACGCACCAAACCGGAAATGGTACGAAGAATAGATGTTTTCCCAGCACCGTTAGCACCGATAAGAGAAACAACTTCCCCTTCGTTTACCTCGAAACTGACATCACGGACAGCCTGGATCATGCCATAGTGTACAGAAAGATTTTCAACTTTTAACATAGACATTAGGCTTCACCTCCTAGATATGCTTCGATTACGCGTTTGTTGGTCTTGATTTCATCTGGCGTACCATGGGCAATCAAGCGACCATATTCCAATACATAAATCCGTTCTGTTACTTCCATGACCAAGCTCATATCGTGCTCGATCAGCATGATCGTAATATTAAATTCTTTTTGAATGCGACGGATCAATTGGGTCAATTCTGCTGTTTCTTGAGGGTTCATCCCTGCAGCAGGTTCATCCAAGAAGAGGATTTTTGGCTCTGTCGCAAGGGCACGAACGATCTCCAAGTGACGTTGTTGTCCGTAAGCTAAGTTTTTGGCCAAGGTATCTGCTTCTTTTTCCAAACCAAAAATCGCTAACAATTCAAGGGCTTTCGCTTTCAAAGCTTCTTCATTCTTGTAATAGCTTGGCAAGCGGAAAAGACTCGCAAAGACATGTGGTTTGTGGTGATTGGCAAAGGCAATCAAAACATTGTCCAAAACGCTCAAATCTTTAAAGAGACGAATATTTTGGAAAGTCCGTCCCAGACCACCTGCAGCGATTTTATAGGGTGCTTTACCATTTAGGAGCTGACCATCTAAGGTAATGGTTCCTTCACTTGGTTCATATACCCCTGTTAGGAGGTTGAAGAGGGTTGTTTTACCGGCACCGTTTGGTCCGATCAATCCAACCAATTCCCCTTCATTGAGTTCCATGGTCACATCCCCAACGGCTGTCAAACCACCAAAGTTTTTTGTTAAATTTTTTACTTCAAGAAGTGCCATTAGTTAGCCTCCTTTTTTGAGAGTAGTTTTTTCAAGCTGAATTCCCATGTTCCAAGAAGACCACCTGGACGGAAGATCATCACGAGAATCAAAGCCAATGAGTAAATGATCATACGTACACTTGAGAAGTCTTGAAGCACCATGTTCAAGATACCCAAGACGATGGCTGCCACAACTGTTCCTGACATTGATCCCAAACCACCAAACACGACAATGATCAAGACATTAATAGTATTGGTGAAAGAGTAGTCTTTAGGAACAACAGAGCCGATAAAGCCGGCTTGGAGAGATCCAGCAATCGCCGCTGTGATCGCACCAAATACAAAGGCAATGACTTTGACTTTGGTCGTATTGATCCCAACAGATTCTGCTGCGATTTCATCTTCACGAACAGAAAGGGTAGAGCGTCCAATTGGACTGCGTAAGAAGTTAATCGTAAAGATCGTTGTAATGACAACAAAGAGGTAAACCAATTGCCACGTTGTAAAGGCTGGCAAACCAAGGATACCAGCAGCACCATTGGTGAGGGTACCCCCATTGACGATCAAGATCCGGATGATTTCAGAAACCCCAAGTGTCGCAATCGCGAGATAGTCCCCTTTCAAACGAAGGGTTGGAACCCCAACGATCAAGGCAACGACACCAGCAATCAAAGCACCTAAAACCATCGCGCCAAAGAAAGCACCATAGGTTGGTGATTTGGAACCGAGAATAGCTGCAGAGTAGGCACCAATCGCCATAAATCCGGCATGGCCGAGTGAGAATTGACCTGAGAAACCAACGATGAGGTTCAAGCCAACTGCAAGGATAATATTAATTCCGATTTGTTCTAAAATTTGGATATAGAAGAGGTTGAGCACACCCGCTGCAACCAAGACTTGGATCAAGGCAAAACCTGCGACCAAAAGACCAAGCCAGACTAAATTCACTTTTAAATTTTGTTTCATGGCTTACACCTTCTCTTTCACATTTTTACCGAGGATACCTGCTGGACGGATGAGCAAGATCACAATCAAGATGGCATACACAATGGCATCACGGAAGTCTGAAAGACCGATCGCTGTAGCGAAGGTTTCCAACAAACCGATAACAAATCCACCTAGGGCAGCACCTGGAATGATTCCGATTCCTCCAAGAACGGCTGCGACAAAGGCTTTGATCCCTGGTGTCATCCCCATCAAAGGCTCGATCGAGTTGTAATACAAACCAATCAAGACACCACCAGCACCTGCCAAGGCTGATCCCAAAGCAAAGGTAAAGCTGATCGTACGGTTTACGTTAATCCCCATCAATTGAGCGGCATCACTATCGACAGATACAGCCCGCATGGCTTTCCCCATCTTTGTTTTTTGAATAATAAATTGAAGAGCGACCATCAAGAAAACAGACACTCCCAAGATCATCAACTGAATATTGGAGATTGAAATAGGACCGAAGTTGTAACGAACCGTTTTAATCACTTGCGGGAAGGAACGGGTATTGGCACCTACGAAGAAGACCATCCCATATTCGAGTAAGAAGGAAACCCCGATGGCTGTGATCAAAGCTGCAATCCGAGTCGAATGACGAAGCGGACGATAAGCCAGGTATTCAATTACAACCCCTAAAATAGCTGTCCCAACCATGGCTAGGAGCAAGGCTACAAAGAAGTTCACTTTCCACGAGTTCAATAAGAAATATCCCATAAAGGCACCTACCATATAGATATCCCCATGGGCAAAGTTGATCAATTTGATAATTCCATACACCATGGTATAACCAAGGGCCAAGAGTGCATAAACGCTTCCCAAGATTAGACCGTTCACTAATTGCTGGAGCATTTGAACCATCCTTTCTAACAATAAAGAGCGAGGCCAGGAATTTTCATTCTCCCAGCCTCTTGTACAAACAACAAATGATAATTATGGTTTAACAGACTCAACTGATTTGACTTTACCATCTTTCAAGCCAATCATAAGAGCTGATTTAACCGGGTTGTGGTTCTTGTCAATTGACATTGTACCAGTCACACCTTCCAAGTCTTTCAACTTCGCAAGGTTATCTTTCAATTCGACAGAGTTCTTAGCACCTTTAGATGCTTCGGCAACCATGTAAACTGAATCATAGGCCAAAGCTGCGAACATTGAAGGTTCTTCATTGTATTTCGCTTTGTAGGCTTCTACGAATTTCTTGGCTTTATCAGTCATTTCACCTTCAGTAGAGAATCCAGCTACGTAGTAGATGTCTGTAGCTGCAGCAGGTGTTGCTTGTTCAACGAACTTAGCATCGCTAAATCCATCACCACCAATGATTGGTTGTTTGATTCCCATACCACGCGCTTGGTTTACGATCTTACCAGTTTCTGTGTAGTAACCTGGAAGAACAATCGCATCGAAGTCTTTATCTTTGATTTTTGTAAGAGCAGCTTGGAAGTCTGTATCCTTAGATTGGAAGGTTTCTGTTGCTACGATTTCACCTTTGTAAGATTTCTTGAAGGCTTCAGCAATCCCTTTCGCATAGTCAGATGAGTTATCGTAGTAAAGAACGACTTTCTTCGCTTTCAAGTTATCCGTTGTGTATTTAGCAATGATTTTTCCTTGGAAGCTATCGATGAAGGTTGCACGGAAAAGGTAATCTTGACCTTTTGTCAAATCATCTTGAGTTGCAGATGGTGTAACCAATGGCACACCTGCTTTACCAGCATTGGCAACGGCTGCTGCAGTAGCACCTGAAGTTGCAGGTCCTACAAGAGCGTTCACTTTTGATTGGGTTACAAGGTTTGTTGTGACTGTAGCTGCTTCAGCTGTTTCAGATTTGTTATCTTTATCTGTGACAACGATCTTCTTACCGTCAGCTCCACCCTTAGCGTTGATTTCATCAACGGCCAATTGAGCACCTTTTTGTTCAGCGCTACCGTAGGCTGCTACTTCACCAGTTTTTTCAAAGTTAAAACCGACTTTTAGTTCTTTGCCGATTTCGTTACCAGTTGTGTTTGAACCTGAAGTAGAAACTTCACCACAAGCAGCAAGAAGAGCGACACTTGCAATGGTTAAAAATGAAAGAGCAAATTTTTTCTTCATTTGTAATGATCTCCTTAAATGAATCTTAAAATAAATACATTAAGAATATACCGAATTATCTGACAATTGTCAATAAAAAAAACGCAATCCATCAAATGATTGCGTTTTCTAACTTTCTGTGACAACAGATGGGGTCTCCAATCGTTGCAAACTCCCCACAAAATCTGTATCTAAATCTTTGAGATGGCAAGGCAAGACCTTTTTGACATAACGTTCTTTCTTTAAGTCTTCCATGACTTGATCGGCCTTGTCACTGTCCACATACAATTGGACATAACGGCATTTCTTAGAATGGTACAAGACATCTCCGACAGATTGTAATTTTTTCCCGTCTCGATTGTAATACAATTTAACAATTAAGCCTGTTCTTTCTTGTTTCTCAAACATGGTCAATCCCTTTCTCGTTCTGTTACTAGTATATCAAATTTCAAGAAAAAGAACTACTCTTTTATGAGAGCAAAAAAGAGAGTGGGACAGAAATCGGTAATTCGTTAGAATTCGATTTCGTCGTCCCACCTCCGCACAGTTGAGTAGGGCTGTAAAAGCTGATGAAATCAGCGTAGTAGAGCCCACTCAACCACTGCGTCTTGCTCGACAATCCAAAAATAATTGAGAGGCTAGGACTTTTGTCCCAGCCTCTTGACGGACCTTCCCATCGGATGGTTTAACCCAATTTATTATTGGCCATGATTTCATCAATAAAGCCATATTCAAGTGTTTCTTGTGCGCTCATCCAATTATCACGTTCCGCATCAGCATGCACTTTTTCGATCGGTTGACCTGAATTTTCCGCAAGGATTTTTTCCAAGTTGTTCCGTGTTTTGAGCAAGTGTTCTGCTGCGATCGCCATATCGGTTTGTTGGGTACCACCACCAGTACCACCCATTGGTTGGTGAATCATGTACTCGGCATTTGGCAACATGAAGCGTTTGCCCTTCGCACCACTTGAAGCAATGATAGTTCCCATAGATGCTGCCATCCCCATAACAATGGTTTGGACATCTGACTTGATAAAGTTCATAGTATCTACGATGGCAAGACCTGCTGAGACAGAGCCACCTGGGGTATTGATATACATATAGATATCTTTTGTATTATCTTGGGCATCCAAGAAGAGCAATTGAGCGATAATGGAGTTAGCCATTTGGTCCTCAACTGGTCCTGTTACCATGATAATTCGATCTTTCAACAGACGGGAATAAATATCGTAAGAACGTTCTCCACGACTGGTTTGTTCAATAACTACTGGAATCATCTATTCTTCTCCTTTAGTATCCATTCATTCTCACGATTCGTGAGGTTCAAAGTATATGTGCTATTATAAACCAATGGTCAAAAAAGGTCAAATCTTAAGCACCTTTCGTACGAATCATGAATGGCTTCTTATTTGGTACCGAATAAACGGTCACCTGCATCTCCAAGACCAGGAACAATGTAGCCATGTTCATTCAAATGATCATCGAGGGCTGCTGTAAAGATATCAACATCTGGGTGAGCTTCTTGAAGAGCTTTCACCCCTTCTGGCGCTGATACTAGGCAGACAAACTTGATATGGCTAGCGCCACGTTTTTTCAAGGAATCAATCGCTAGAATAGCGGATCCACCCGTAGCAAGCATCGGGTCTACTACAAAGATACGACGTTGATCAATATCTTCTGGCAATTTCACCAAGTATTCAACTGGTTTCAAGGTTTCTTCATCACGGTACATCCCGATATGGCCAACCTTAGCAGCTGGTACCAAACTCAAGAGACCATCAACCATCCCAATCCCTGCACGAAGAATTGGGACAATAGCCAACTTCTTCCCTGCGATTTGTTTTTGAACCGTTTTAGTAATAGGAGTTTCAATCTCAACATCTTCAAGAGGCAATTCACGCAACACTTCATAGCCCATCAACATAGCAATTTCATCGACCAATTCACGAAAGGCCTTCGTAGAGGTATCCGTGCGACGAAGAATAGACAATTTGTGTTGAATCAGTGGATGTGTAATAACTTCTAATTTTCCCATTTTGAGATCCTTCTTTCTAAGCTGTTATTATTCAAAAAAGAGCTATGATAAAAGTGGAGTCAAGCTCTACTCTTTCTTTCAGTCCCTCTTTGATACTCACAGCACATGGAAATCTTCATTTCCAACTTTACATTCTTCTTATTATACCAAATTTTACAAAAAAAAGAGAGCCCTTACACTTAATTTTTTAAGTTCGGACTCACTCTTTCTATCAATCAATTACAACCATTCTTTGTATTTCTTAATATAGATACGTTTGACAACCGTCACACTCAGCATATAGAGGACGATAATCGCAAACAATAGAACAAAGTACAATCCATTTAGTTGGCTCAACTTCAAGATAGAAGCCAAAGGACTATATGGAAGGGAGGTTACAAAGAAGGCTGCTGCTAGAGTCGTCACCACGACTGAGAAGGCTGGACGACTTTGGATAAATGGCAGTTTTGGTGAACGCAACATATGAATAACCATGGTTTGAGACCACATAGATTCAATAAACCATCCAGTTTGGAACACCATGATAAAGGCTGCTGCATCTGCTGCTCCATGGTTGTAGCCATGACCTAAAATCATTGGGACAACAAGGAAATAAAGAAGCATGTAGGTAATAATATCAAATACTGATGAAATTGGACCAATCCAGGCCATAAAACGCATGATGGAGTTTGCTTCCCAGATACGAGGTTTCTTGAGGAATTCCTTGTCGACATTGTCAAAAGGAAGGGCGATACAAGAAAGATCATAGATAAGATTGAGCACAATCAAATGAACGGGAGCCATTGGAAGAAAAGGCAAAAAGATACTGGCAAAGAGCAGAGAAAAGATGTTCCCGAAGTTAGAAGAGACCGTCATCTTGATATACTTGGTCATATTGGCATAGACCTTGCGACCTTCAACCAAACCTTTTTCAAGGACCATCAAGTCCTTATCCAGAAGGATGACATCTGCCGTTTCCTTGGCGATATCCACAGCGGTATCCACGGAGATCCCAACGTCTGAGACCTTCATGGATGGAGCATCGTTGATCCCATCTCCCATGTAACCCACCTTGTGGCCATTGTTCTTGAGGCAGAGGATGATCCGCGCTTTTTGATCGGGTGATAATTTGGCAAAGACCGTTGTTGTTTCCACAACTTGTGCTAACTCTTGGTCAGTCATCGTATCGATTTCGCTTCCCAAAAGAATCCGCTCGACATCTAGTCCTACTTTTTCACAGACAGCTTGGGTGACCTTTTCATTGTCCCCAGTTAAGATCTTGGTGGTTACCCCATATTCTGCAAGAGCTTTGATCGCTGGAGCTGCAGAAGGTTTTGGTGGATCAAGAAAGGCCAGGTAACCGGTTAGGATCATGTCTCGTTCATCTTCAACACTAAAGATGTCATTTTCGTCCAAGTCGGTTTTGTAGCTGACGCCCAAAACACGAAGACCTTGTTCATTTAATTGAGCAACTTCAGCGAGGACCTCTTGACGGACTTCATCTGTCAGGCGTTTAATCTCACCCTTGTATTCAACATAAGTCGATACAGAAAGCATTTCTTCCAAGGCACCCTTGGTCACCATGCTGACCACACCGTCTTCGTCTTTGACAATGACACTCATGCGACGACGTTCAAAATCAAAGGGCAATTCATCAATCTTATGGAAGGTTTGATCCAGGTCGCGAACAATTTCATGTTTCTTGGCTTCTTTCTGGGTCCGATTGATAATCGCTCGGTCCATCAAATTTTTTAGCCCGGTTTGGAAATAGGAATTCAAGTAAGCCCGGCGAAGGACTGATAGATCCAACTCGCCATGGATATCAAGCGGATACTCCAAAACGATTTCATCTTGGGTCAAGGTTCCTGTCTTATCAGTACACAAAATATCGATAGCGCCGAGGTCTTGGATGGCATTGAGCTTTTTGATAACGACTTTTTCTTTTGCCATAATGATGGAGCCCTTAGCAAGACTCGCTGTAATAATCATCGGCAGCATTTCCGGAGTCAAACCAACCCCAACGCTGAGGGCAAAGACACCCGCTTCTAACCAGTCACCATCTGTGAGGCCATTGATCACAAAGACAATGGGCACCATCACTAACATGAGCCGAATCAAGAGCCAAGAGATGGTATTCATTTCTCTCTCAAATGAGGTTGGTTCGTCATAAGTGTTGATGGTTTGCTCAATAGCTCCCATCATGGTTTCATCTCCCACGACCAAGACCAAGGCTGTCGCCCGTCCGGAGATGACATTGGTCCCCATAAAGGCCAAACTTTCACTTTCCAAGAGACTATCTAGATTTTGACTGTCGGCTTTTCTGAGACAAACCTTTTCAACAGCATCACTTTCCCCCGTGAGACCAGATTGTTGGACAAAGAAGTCACGGGAATCAATCAAGACCACATCTGCTGGGATCATATCGCCGGCACTCAGTTTGATCACATCACCTACGACGATTTCATCGATCGGAATTTCTTGTTCCGATCCATCACGCAGAACGGTCGCTGTATTGACAATCATACGTGATAGGTTGCTAGCTGCTTTGTCGCTCCGCAATTCTTGAATGAAGCGGATACCACCAGAGATCAAGACCAAGGTCACAATGATGATGGAGGTCGTTGGATCCTGTTCACCTGGTTTTGCTAGCCAGACATTGGTGATGAAGGAAACCAGCGCAATGACCAACAAAATCACCGTAAAAGGATTGATGATCGATTCGTAGATCTTTTTGATCATGGAATCTTCTTGACCTTTTGTGATGACATTTTCGCCATAGGCATCGCGGTTTTCTTCTACTTGATCGTCAACTAAACCAAGGGCGCTGGTTTTGTAGGTGGCAAAGGTGCTTTCAAGTGGTTCTTGAAGAGCAGCAATGAGTCTTTCTTTATTTGTTTGCATTGGTATCTCCTTTTTCAATCAGGAGCCAATCACTTTTGGAGTCCCTACGACACAAATCAGCGATTGGCTGGTTCGGTGCGGTTCGGGATGATCGTCGATTTGTATCATAGCTCTCTCCTTTCTCTTTTCTTGGTAAGGTATCAAAAAGAGTCCTACCCTCGATCGGTAGGACTCATGAAACTCGTCATTAATTTTTCAATCAAAACTCTCAAAAAACTGACCGTCCAAGCTTTAGCTCCACAAGGCAATGAAATGAGCTTAGTCTTGACCTTTGCGATCAGGACTGTTGACCAACGAGTAGTGTCTCCACTGCTTTGCGGTAGCCATCCGTATCCTTGTGGTAGCCTCACCTACCGTATTTCGAGTTTATTGTACTCCTTCACTTACAGAAAGTCAACACTTATTTGTGAAAAGTTTCCACCAAGCGTTTGGTAATTTCTTCAATCAGGGTGAAGGGAGCTGCCACATTGAGGCGGGCATGCAAATTTCCTTCTTTTCCAAAATCTGTTCCACGGTTCAAAATCAATTTGGCTTGGTCATGAATATTAGCGTGCAGCTCATCATCGGTATAAGGATAGGCTGAAAAGTCCAACCAAAGAAGATAGGTTCCTTGGGGTTTCATGACACGGATTTTGGTCTTTTCATGCAATTCATCTACTACATAGTCAATGTGTTTTTCAAAGACTTGCTTGAGCTCTGTCAACCAAAGTTTACCATGGCGATAGGCTGCTTCTGTTGCAATATAGCCCAAGCCTGAGATTTCATGTTGGTTATTAGCCAATTGCCGTTGTTTAAAAGCCGTACGAAGCTTTGGATTTTCAATGACCACATAGGAATTTTTTGTTCCTGCAATATTGAAAGTCTTGGTTGCACTGGTTAAGATCAAGCTGAAGTCTTTAAAGCTTGGATCAACTGTGTTAAAGCTGGTATGACGGTGGCCAAACAAGGCCAAATCTTGGTGGATCTCATCTGAAACGAGAAGGACACCATGTTTTTGACAGAGGTGGCCAATTTTTTCCAAGACTTCACGATCCCATACACGGCCTCCAGGATTGTGCGGATTACACAAAACATAGAGTTTCACCTCTTGCTCCACAATGTCTTTTTCCAGCTGATCAAAATCAATTTGGAAAAGACCATCCTTTTCAACTAATGAATTTTCGATCAATTTTCGACGATTGAGTTTGACACTTCGGGCAAATGGAGGATAGACCGGCGTATTGATTAAGACAGCATCCCCTTCCCTAGTAAAGGCTTGAATAGCTGTTGAAATGGCTGGAACAACACCTTCGATAAAGACAACAGCTTCCTTGTCAAAGGAATAGCCATGTTCTTCTTTTTCCCAATCAAGGATAGACTGGTAGAGGCTATCTGAGGCATAGGTGTAGCCATAGACCATTTGGTCTGCATAGCCAATCACTGCTTCTCGTACTTCTGGAATGACATTAAAATCCATGTCCGCGATCCAAGCCGGGATGATTTCTGGATCTGTCTCTGTTTCTTTCCACTTGTAGGTATGGTGGGTCAAGCGATTCGGTAAAGTCGTGAAATCATATTTGGTCATCTTAAGCCTCCAATGCTTGTTTCAAATCTTCAATCAAATCATCCGCATCTTCGATTCCGATGGACAACCGAAGAAGATCATCTGTCAAACCGTATGAATGGCGAACTTCCGCAGGAATGTCCGCATGGGTCTGAGTGGTAGGATAAGTGATCAAGCTTTCAACTCCGCCAAGACTTTCTGCAAAGGTAAAGACTTGAAGGGAATTCAACAAGTTAGGAATTTTTTTCTCATCTTGAATTTTAAAGGAGACCATTCCACCTTTTCCAGTGTAGAGGACTTCTTTGACCTGAGGGGATGTTTTCAAAAACTCGACTACCTTGCGGGCATTCTCTGTGGAGCGCTCCATCCGGATAGAGAGTGTCTTGAGACCACGGATCAACAGATAGCTGTCAAATGGGGAAAGAACAGCACCTGTCGTATTCAAATTGTAAAAGAGCTTGTCATACAAGTCTGCATCATTTGTCACGACAACACCAGCCAAGACATCATTGTGACCAGCCAGGTACTTGGTTGCTGAATGTAGGACAATATCCGCTCCCTCTTCAATTGGGCGTTGATAGATAGGGCTATAGAAAGTATTGTCCACCACGACTTTGGCACCTTTTGCATGGGCCAATTTGGCTAAATGAGCAATATCAAATTCCAACATCAATGGATTGGTTGGTGTTTCAATATAGAGGACATCCACCGGATCATTATCTAGATGGTGGATCAGTTCTTCTTCTGTATTGGCATAGGTGAAAGAGAAACGACCTTCTTGCTCTTGTTGGTTAAACCAGCGGAAAGAACCTCCATAAAGGTCACGAACAGCCAAGACTTTTGAACCAACTGGGAAAATGCTAAAAGCTAGCACAATGGCTGACATTCCAGAACTTGTCGCCAAAGCATAATCTGCACTTTCGATAGCTGCCAAAGTCTTCTCAGCTGTTGCGCGTGTTGGATTTTTCGTACGGGTATAGTCAAAGCCTGTAGACTGACCAAATTCTGGGTGTTGGTAAGTCGTAGAGAAATGCAAAGGAGTCGTCAAAGCTCCCGTTGCTTTATCCGACTTGATTCCTGCCTGTGCCAAAATCGTATTGATATTGCGTTTTTTACTCATATTGCCCTCCGATAAACATTCAATCTAACTGCTTACTATTTTATCACTATTATGAGGAGAGCGGTTTTCCCATTTTCAAGACCTAGCTATAGTTTCAAACTATAAGAAAAGAGAGTGGGACAGAAATCGGTAATTCGTTAGAATTCGATTTCGTCGTCCCACCTCCGCACAGTTGAGTAGGGCTGTAAAAGCTGATGAAATCAGCGTAGTAGAGCCCACTCAACCACTGCGTCTTGCTCGACAATCCAAAAATAATTGAGAGGCTAGGACTTTTGTCCCAGCCTCTCAGGTTTATTTAATCCGAAATTTTTGTCTAAGACGTGTAGCTTGACCTCCGATAAAGCGGTCAAAATACCGTAGCCATAATCCTAAGGCTCCATAGATAACAACCCCTAATCCGCCAATGACGATGATATAAATCATGCTCGATACACGGCCATTTGGTGGGAAAATCCAGCCCAAAATCAAACCGGCGATCAAGACTCCAAGTAGCATCACCACAGTCAGGATAGAACCAAGTAAGGTCCGCTTGAAGATGATGGTTCGATTAAACTGAGTAATGGTTTGGATCTCCCGATACATGAGGACGATTGGCACCATTAAGGCAATGGTCGTTGACAAAAGCGGCCCATAAGAACGAAAGACCAAAATAAATGGAATTTGGAGGACCAATTTCACCACTACCCCATAGAGAAAGTAACGAATGGCTTTGCGGTTTTGGAAGAGAGCTTGAATCATTGGCGATAAGACCGTGTAAAGACCGAGAATTACGGTCTGCAACATCGCTACGATGAAGAGTCCTAAGGCCAAGCCATCTGGTTGCCCATAGAAAACCGTATAAAGTGGTTTTGCGACTGCTACTGCACCAAAGGTGGCTGGAAGCAAGAAAGCTAGCAACATGGTCAAGTTATCCTGTACGAGCTTCCCAGCTGCTTTTAGGTCCCCCTTGACATAATTCTCTGTCAACAGAGGAATCCCAACTCCCCCAATCGAAGTCGCTACCGCAATCAAAATCATGGTGATTTTGTTTGGATTAGCAGAGAAATAACTAAACATGACCAAGAGCTGCTTTTGACTATAATCTGTGAACCAAGACATGACATTGATAAAGGTCATCTGGTCAACAATTTGGAAGAGCTGAATCGCGGAACCAGTGATAATAAAAGGAATGGCCTCACGAATCGTATCGATCAAGAGAGCCCGAGTATCAATCCCTTCACTTCCCTCTTGCTTTCTAAAAATAGAAGAGAGCAAGCCTGTCTTTGCAAGGTAATAAAAGAGCACCAGAAGGCTCGCTCCCATACCGATAAAGGCAGCAAAGGTCGACTGCGTCACAGCCTGCACGTAATCACCTGAGCCAATCTTCATAATGAAGAAGGTCGTGAGCAACATCCAGATGACCCGGATCACTTGTTCTGCAATCTGGCTTATAGCGTAAGGCTTCATGTTGTTAAAACCTTGGAAAAATCCTCGAATGACACTCATCGAAGGAAAGATCAAGACAGCCCAAGAAAGGCTCTGCATGATCGGAATCAACTCTTTTCCCCCACCTGAAAGGCTAGCAAAGACAGGAGACAACAGGTACATGAGAATGGCAAATCCAAGGCCTAGAATTCCCATAAATTTCAAGAAACCCCGAATCAAAGCAAAGCTATGATCGGCTTGGTCCCGGGTATTGTATTTGGCTACTTGCTTGGCAACAGCTACGGGTACTCCAGCTGTCGAAATCAAGAGAAACCAAGCATAGATATTGTAGCCCATTGTAAAAAGACCATTGGCTTGTGGACCATATTTTCCCATCCAAATATACCAAGGAATAATATAAGCGGCTCCTAGCAAACGGCTGATAAAGTTGCTGGCTGTCATCCAGGCAGTCCCGCGTAGCATCTGGGCTTGCTGGTCATTTTGTTCGTGACTCATTGGTGTCCTCTTTCGTTTCTTCTTCTCTTCATTATAAACTTTTCCATGACACTTGTAAAATAGGGACTTTAGGTTTACAATAGTTTTATGATTACAATTGAACAAACCCTCAACATTTTAAAACATGACCAAAATTTCCGAGAAATTCTAGTAAATGGTGAATATTACTACCATCTAGAAGGAACAAGTTTTGATGCTATTAGCTATGATAGCCGGAAGGTTTCTGCTAGCACCCTCTTTTTTGTCAAAGGGGCCAACTTCAAAAAAGAATACCTGGAACAGGCTATTTCTAATGGACTCGGCTTTTATGTCTCTGAAAAAGATTATGAAGTTGGTATTCCTGCCATCCTCGTCAATGATATCAAACAGGCCATGAGCTTAATTGCCATGGAGTTTTATGGGCACCCTGAGAAACAATTAAAACTATTGGCCTTCACAGGGACTAAGGGAAAGACAACCGCGGCCTATTTTGCTTACCATATTTTGGAACAAAGTCACCGACCAGCTATGCTGTCTACCATGAATACGACACTGGATGGTAAAAACTTCTTTAAATCGACCCTGACAACGCCAGAGAGCTTGGATCTTTTTGCCATGATGGCTGAGGCAGTAACGAATGATCGGACCCACCTTATTATGGAAGTCTCCAGTCAAGCTTATCTGGTGAAGCGGGTTTACGGTCTGACCTTTGACGTCGGTGTTTTTCTCAACATCAGTCCAGACCATATTGGACCGATTGAACACCCAACTTTTGAGGATTATTTCTACCACAAACGTCTCCTCATGAAGAATAGCCAAGCCGTAGTCATCAATAGCGATATGGATCATTTCCAAGTTTTAGCGGACCAAGTCGCGAACCAAGACCACGATTTTTATGGAAGCCAGTCTGAGAATCAAATTGAAAACTCCAAAGCTTTCAGCTTCTCAGCCACTGGTAAATTAGCTGGAAACTATGATATCCAACTGATTGGTCACTTCAACCAAGAAAATGCTGTAGCAGCAGGTCTTGCCTGTCTTCGTCTAGGTGCGAGCCTTGAGGATATTCAAAAAGGGATTGCTAAGACGCGCGTTCCTGGCCGAATGGAAGTCTTGACTCAGAAAAACGGCGCTAAGGTCTTCATCGACTACGCCCATAATGGAGATAGCTTAAAAAAACTGCTCTCAGTTGTCGAAACCCATCAAACGGGGACGATTTCACTGGTCCTTGGATCAACTGGGAATAAAGGAGAGAGCCGCCGCAAGGACTTTGGCTTACTCTTGGAAGACCATCCTGAGATCCAAGTCTTCCTCACAGCGGATGATCCCAACTATGAAGATCCTTTGGCTATCGCTGAAGAGATTAGTAGTTATATCACGCGACCTGTCGAAAAAATCGCAGATCGCGAACAAGCCATTCAACTGGCTATGGCGACAACCAGCAAGCCTGAAGATGCCGTCATTATCGCTGGAAAAGGAGCAGACTGCTACCAAATCGTCAATGGCGTAAAAGAAGAATATCCAGGTGATGCTGCTATTGCTGAACGTTATCTATAATCAAACGAAACAAGGCTAGGAAATTTTCCTAGCCTTGTTTATTGTTTGATAAACATCAGTCTTTCCTTGTCCAAGTCCACTGCTAATTCATATTTGCCTTCATCATTTTTGTGGATATAACCTAAGACTTCTAAACTATCGACAAAGATGTCCTTGCGCTTTTGCTGGACTTCTTCTTTTTTGAGAAATTTGAGCAAAAAGCTGGTCATATACTTAAGAGCATACTCGGGATTGACATCTCCCAAGATGGCATAGAGCTTTTCTTGATCCTCCGTCAATGGGTATTGGTGAGCTACCTTATAAAAGTAATTGGAAAGGGTCTGTGCATGTCGCGCAAAGTCCGTCTCCTCTATGAGAATCGCTGCATTGGTCGTGTTACGGAGTTCCGTTTGGAAGACCTTGGCTTTTAATTCTTGATAAACTGCACTGTCCTCTCGGACAAAGACCTCTTGATCCAGGTCCACTCGATCAGCTGACTCCAAGAAGGGCAGGTTGAGGGTGTAGCGTTTATTTTCTCGAAGGATGAAGCCCGCTTTGATATACTCCTCCATCAGCTTATCCACTGGTTGATCCGGAAATTGGGCCTTAATTTGCCGCAGGATCACATCGTCGTGCTGATCCAAAAAGTTGATCAAGTCCTTGAAAAATGGCTGACGTGTCAAACGTGTGGGATTAATGATTGTAATCATCCATATACCTTTCTTTAAACTGTAGCTGTGGTGATTGGGCTAACTGACTCGGGTTGGTCCCAGGCTGATCCAAAGGAACCGCTAGACCAAGCCCTCTGTAGTAATCTTCCCAAAACGGACTAATCTCCTGTTCCTCATCTCCAAACTTCATGGGAATGGTTTCAAAAATAGGAAGTAGTTCAGCGATGAACTGGGAACAGTAATAACCATCTCCATCCGGATAAAAGGAAGCATTGTAGGGAGCCCCTAAAAGACTCTCTGTCCGTTTTTTGACCTCTTCGTGATCAATCTCCGTATAGCGATAAAGGTCATAGACTTTTCCAGCTTCAAAGAAGTCCTCAGGAGCCTGGGTAAGGACGCCACCTTCCAACGTAGCATGATAGACCTGTCCGTCCAAAAAGATGGCCACATGGCTATAATGACCAGTAGAGGCCTGAATGGCCTGCCCCATTTCTGTATTTTCACTGACAAAAATCAAATCGCCCGTCTCTAACATGATCTTCTCCTAGCAAAAAAGGAGTCGAAACTCCTTTTTAACGATGGGTTTCCCCATTTATCATTAAGCATTAAAGCTTTCAGTCAATTGAGGAACCACTTGTTTCTTACGTGAAACGGCACCTGGAAGGAAAGCGTGGTTGTTTTCAAGTTTGAAGTTGAAAGCTGCTTCTACCTTGTCCATGTTGGCACCAAGAGCCAAGATTTCTGAGTTTGAGTTGACGATATCTGTAATCATCAAGACAAAGTCAGAGTAGCCGTTAGCTGCATTTGCTGCTTGGATAGCTGCTTCGATTTCAGCTTGGCGTTCCAAGACTTCCGCAATATCAACTGTGTTCACTTGAGCCACACGAACGTTGTTTCCGTTCAATTCAAAAGTCTTGGCATCGATGTCGATCAATTCTTCTGCTGATTTGCTTGCCAAGTTGGTACCAGCCTTGAGCATGGCAAGACCGTATTCTTCCAAGTTGACACCAGCCAATTCAGCCAATTCAGGCGCAATGACTTTATCAGATGGGTGTGTTGTTGGAGATTTCAAAAGGAGGGTATCTGAAATCAAACCTGAAAGCATCAAACCTGCCAATTCTTTTGGCACTGCTACACCGTGTTCTTTGAACATGCGGTAAACGATAGAAGATGCTGATCCAACTGGTTCCAAACGCATGTAAAGTGGGCTAGCAGTTTCAAAGTTAGCCACACGGTGGTGATCCACCACACCATATACTTCTACTTCAGCGATATCTGAAACAGATTGTTGGAATTCATTGTGGTCCGTCAAGATGACTTGCTCTGCACCTTCTGCTTTAGCAGATGTGATGACGCGTGGTGCTTCCACACCAAAATAGTCCAATACGAAAGCTGTTTCTTCATTTGGAGTTCCAAGAGCCACTGCTTCTGTATCCAAACCGTAAGCTTCTTTTGCAAGATAAGCAAAAGCTACAGATGAGCCGATAGCATCTGAGTCAGGATTTTGGTGACCAAAAACGAGAATTTTTGACATGTTTCTACCTCTTTATTTCATTTATAGATTCACTCTATTTTAGCACGTTTTGCCATTTAAAGAAAGGGAATAGTTGTGCATTTCAATAGAAAAGACAGCTGGAAGGCCCAACTGTCTATACTTTTTATCCTTTGACCCGTTTCAGGTAATCTTGGTAACTTTCTGTTTCCATCAAATCTTTTGCATTTTGGACCCGTTCTTTTGTCGGTGGTTTCACACCCTCCAATTTGTACGGAATTCCCAATTCACGCCATTTGAATTCCCCCATAGTATGGTATGGAAGGATCTCAAATTTATCAACATTTTTAAGGGTTTTAACAAATTTTCCAAGCTCGATCAAGTCGTCATCTCGGTCTGTAAGCCCAGGTACCAAAACGTGACGAATCCAGACTGGTTTTCCAATATCAGATAAGTACTTGGCACAAGCTAAAATCGTTTTATTGGTATGGCTGGTCACAATTTTGTGCCGTTCATCATTGATTTCCTTGATATCCAGAAGTACCAAGTCAGTCACTGCCATCAAGCGGTCAAATTTTTCCAAATAACGAGGCGTATTGCGGAAAGGAAGAGCACAGGTATCCAAAGTACAATGAATGCCCAACTCTTGAGCCTTGGTAAAAAGTGCAATCAAAAAGTCAATCTGCAAGAGGGCTTCTCCACCACTAACAGTGATTCCCCCTTTTTCGCCCCAAAATCCACGATAACGGAGGGCTTCTTCTAAGACATCATCCACCGTCCGCTCACGGGACTTGTTGGTTTCCATTGCCCAAGTATCTGGATTGTGGCAGTATTGACACCGCATTTGACAGCCTTGAAGGAAGACAATAAAGCGGATCCCAGGCCCGTCTACTGCCCCAAAACTTTCTGTTGAGTGTACCATTCCTGTTACTTTTCCATAGTCAACTGTTTCATTTTCCATTGAGGAACCTCTTCTCTTGAAAACGTTTTATGATTTTATTATAACACGATTCCATCTATTTTAAAGAGTTTAAGCTTCTTTTTGAAAAGAAACTGTTCTTTTCAGTAGTTTTCATTGTCCTAGTACAGTTTCCAATATGGGACTATCTGTCCTGTATTTTAGGAGAAAAAAGGAGCCAGCGACTCCTTTTTTAGATCTTTCTTTTGAAAACGTTAGTAAGTCTTTTTCTTCTTATACCAGACAAGACTCATCGTAGCTATTGCCACTCCAAAAAGAGCTAGATAGCTTGTTTCTTGTCCAGTTGATGGAAGGATTTTCCGCTTGCCTGGTGTCTTGGTTTCTGTTGCTGCCTCTTCCTTGTCGTCTTGCTTCTCATCTTCATTCTTGCCCTTCTCTTTGCTTTCAGCTGTTGAACTCTTTTGTTCATTGGCTTGAGTCTGATGAGGGACTAGTTGAGATCCTGTATTCGATGAAGAAGGACTGGTTTGATCCGTTGCTTGTCCTGTATTTCCTTGTTGATCATCCGTCGGCTTTCCTGGAGTTTGTGCTCCACTAAAGTCGATTTGGACCAAGACAGGATCATGGTCTGATGCACGACCGTGTTCCTTCATAAAGGAAGCATTGATATGGACTGGTTCAAAGCTTGCTTTAGCTGCCATGTTGTTTGAGATAAAAATGTTATCCAAAACTTGATTGCTTCCACGGTAAAAATAAGAATAGCGATCGCCTGCATCATGTTGGGCCATTAAGTTTGTTAGTTCGTTGCCCGCAAGGATCTGTGCCGTGGTTGAGAAATCGTAATCATTAAAATCACCCGTCAAAACAAAGGTGGTCTTCGGATTTTGCTTCAAGCCTTCTTGGACGAATTGATGGATGACACTAGCTTGTGCTTCACGAGTTGGCAAGGTATGTTCCACTGCTGGTTGGCTTGCCCCATAAATAGCATCATCTCCGATTTTTGATTTCAAGTGATTGGCAATCACCACAACTGGTTGACCTTTGAATTCAAATTCAACAGCTAAGGACTTGCGAGTATGATCAAACGATGGGTCATTAGGGGCAATCCGAGCTGGATTTTTAACCAGGTGTCCCTTGTCAAATTGCGCTGCCTCGTTGCTAGTTGCTACCTCTTTTTTGGCTAAGCTCACGCGTTCTGGATTGTAGAGGATTCCCAAACGAATATTAGAACCGGGCTTTCCTCCGTCAGCGCCATCTACTGGAGCAACCTCCGTATACTCATAGCTCTTGCCACCCAATTCCTTGATCCGATTGGCTAGTTTGCGTCCACTTTCAACACCACTGGTCGTTCCGTCATCCACACTACCATTATTGTCCTGCACTTCGATCAAAGTAATGATGTCTGGATTGTGAATTTCATGGATAAAGGAATTGGCAATCAGCGTCACCTTATCCTCTGGGGTTTCATTTTTGGCATTGTTAGCCGAGAAATTTTCAATATTGTAGGAAGCAATGGTCAGCTTGTCCTCACTTGGTTGGGTTTGAGCTGCTTGACGCTGCAAGCCACCGTCTTGTACCGTCAATTGTTGAGTAGGCTCTAACTTATAAAAGCTATTCCGATACGTTACCACTCCTGTTAGGTCTTCCGTAAAGTAATCCTTGGCTTTTGCGACAAACTGATTCCCAACATAAACCGGAATTGTCGCTGTATTTTGCGCATGTGGCCGTAGATTCAGACCTCCAATATTGTTTAAAGGAAGGCCAGTAAAATCTTCTCCCAAGACATAGATATCTCCTCTGTACTGGGGACCAAGGACATGCGGTTTCTTCACCACCGTGAGCATTCCTTCCAGGCTTTCCCAATAATCGAGAGCATCAGTTTCTGGAGCATAAGCAGTCGGATTAGGCTTCACATCTGCTGGCATGCCCTCAGTGATATTCACAGCTTCTGGAAGAGGGGCTGTCCCGTCTTTTGTGATCCAAGCATCAACCAACATGGTCACCGTTAAACTATTCGTCGGTTCCTTAAAGGTCTTCCCAGCTCCCAAGGTGACTTCTTCCATATAACCTTCCTTGACAGTACCGGTGATTTTTACCTTGTCACCGACCTTGACCTTGTATTTAGAAACTACATAAATCCCATCTGAAGTCCGACTATTACCATCTGATTCAATATCTTGAGCATAAAAACCATAGCGGTCTGTTTTGGTCACCACCGCATTTTTGATGGCTACCTTTTGGCCTTCAAGTGGAGAGCGTTGCGCTTCCCCTTGAATCTCCCCAATCTTAACCGTTTTCTCTTCGGTATCCTCCGAGGAACTGCTAGATATCTCTCCTCTATCACTCGAAGCTCTCGTCGTAGCTTCTGTAGTTGTTGTAGCGGAAGTCGAATGATTTGTCGAGCCTTCCTCGCTACTAGTGTTCGTCACAAGTGCTGGCTCTGAAGTCGAGGCTGTGGTCTCGTCAGCAACTACCGTGAGGGCACTGTTAAAGACCCCCAACTGACTAGCCAATAAGGTAGCTACTGCTAATAATCGAATCTTTTTTCCGTTATTTCTCATGCTTATCTCCATCCCTAAAAAGTTTTCCTCTTTTATTATAAGGGAATGGTTTTGCATTTTCAAGCGCTTTCAAAAATATTTTTCAAAAAAAACACTTCGACCCAAAAAGAAAGAAATTTTGATTTCACCAATCGATAATCGCGATAAGATCTTACTGGATCTTGGAAATGACCAACACGTGGTAACGGTCCGCTCCCAAGTTTACTTAGCAGATGGTCGGCAATTCCAGTTCACCGAAAGCCGTCACAAATTAGACAAGTTTCATTTTGTCGACTATGCAGAGAGGAGGAAATAAAAAAGGAGGCTGGGACAAAAGTCCTAGCCTCTCAGTTATCTTTGGATTGTCGAGCAAGACGCAGTGGTTGAGTGGGCTCTACTACGCTGATTTCATCAGCTTTTACAGCCCTACTCAACTGTGCGGAGGTGGGACGACGAAATCGAATTCTAACGAATGTCCGATTTCTGTCCCACTCTCTTTTATTTTATCCTAATACCAATTCATCACTCACCAGGGTTTCACCACTGTTTTGTTGGAAGAGGCGCATCAAATCTTCAACCGTTAGGTTTTTCTTTTCTTCTCCTTTTACGTCGACAACGATCTTGCCTTGGTAGAGCATGATCAAGCGGTTGCCATATTCGATAGCATGGTTCATATCATGTGTAATCATCAAGGTTGTTAAACCATGACTTTCCACGATCTTTTGGGTCAATTCCATGACCATTTCACTGGTTTTAGGATCCAGCGCTGCGGTGTGTTCATCCAGAAGCAAGAGCTTCGGTTTGACCAAGGCTGCCATGACCAAGGTCAAAGCTTGACGTTGCCCACCAGACAAATATTGGGTATCGACTTTGAGGCGGTTCTCTAAACCAATATTCAATTCCTTCAAGGCTTCACGGAATAAGTTGCGATCTTTCTCCCGAACCCCCCATCTCAAACCACGAGATTTCCCCCGACGTTGGGCAATGGCCATATTTTCTTCAATGGTCAAGCGAGAAGCCGTCCCCATCTTAGGATCTTGGAAGACACGCGCAATATCCTTGGCACGCTTACGAACACTGGTATTTTTGATGGAGTTGCCTTCTAGTAAGATATCCCCTTCATCTACAACTAGATTTCCTGCCAAGATGTTCATCAAGGTTGATTTCCCAGCTCCATTTCCACCGATGACCGAAATGAAGTCCCCTTCTTCTACTTGGAGATCCAAGCCTTTTAAGACATGGTTTTCATTAACCGTTCCTGCTTCAAATGTCTTATGAATGCCTTCAATTGATAATAATGTTGCCATACTTTTCTCCTACTTATTTCCTAACTTCAATCCGCGAACACGAAGACGTTTTTGCGCCTCAGGAGCGAACAAGACAATCGCGAGCAAGATCGCATTGAAGAGACGGACCATATTTTGATCGAGATTTGGGATCTCATAAATATTTAAGATAATCAAACGGTAAACAATGGCTCCAACCCCGATGGAAAGCAAACGCCAACCAATGGTCAATTCGTGGATCAAAACTTCTGCGATAATCACAGCACTCAAGCCGACTACGATCGTCCCTGTACCAGAAGTCACATCTGAGAAACCATCATTTTGTGCAAACATGGCTCCACAAAGGGCAATCAAACCATTCGAAATCATGTAGCCCAACATCTTCATGTTATCTACATTGACCCCATTGGCCTCACTCATTGGAATGTTATCACCAGTCGAGCGCAAAACCAAGCCAAGTTGCGTCTTCATTAAGAGAGTTAACAAGATACAGACGATGATCAAGCAAGAAATGCTAATCAAAAAGACAGCTTCTTCATTAGAAAGACCTAATTTCATCACACTCTTGAAAATGGTACTAGAATCTCCGATAGAAAGGTTAGGAACCCCTCCCATGATTTTGATATTGATAGAGTAGAGACCGGTCAAAGTGACAATCCCTGTCAAGAGGGCTGGAATTTTCATTTTTGTATGGAGAATTCCAGAGACCAATCCTGCGATCATTCCTGCTAGGAAGCCCATCAAAGTTGCAAGCCAAGGGTTTCTTCCTGCTTGAATTTGGGAGGCTACAACTGCTGCCCCAAGTGGAAAGGCTCCTTCTGCCGTCATGTCGGCAATATCTAAAATCCGAAATGTTAAGTAAACACCGATCGCCATGATCGACCACAATAAACCTTCTGATAAACTTGATAAAACGAAATTCATCTCAAACCTCCTATTTTTCTACCTTCAACGAGCTAATATCAATTCCAAGCTCTTTCGCCATCTCTTTATTGGTGTGCAATTCTAATTTTTCAGGTGTTTCAACTGCAACTTTGCCAGGTTTCTCACCCTTCATGATGCGAATGGCCATCCGAGCAGCTTGTCTTCCCAATTCCTCATAATCGGTACCAAAGTTGTACAAGCCACCAGTAGCCACCATCTCAGCAGACCCACCAAAAACGGGCACCTTATGGCTGAGGGAAACCTGTTTTACAGTGTCCATTGTAGAAGAAATGATGTTATCCGTCGGAACAAAGACGATATCTGCTTCTGACATGATACTGTCTGCTGCAGCTTTCACATTGTTACTATCGAGAATGGTTTTTTCAACCACTTGATAGCCTTTAGCTTCTAGGATCTTCTTCGCATTGTCTTTTTGGACAACTGAGTTAGGCTCACTTTGCGTATAGAGGATCCCAACTGTTTTCGCCGTTGGAAGTACTTGCTTAATCATGTCTACCTGTGTAGAGATCGCATCGTCTGACTGGTCACTTGTCCCTGTGATATTGCCACCAGGTTCCTTCAAGTTTTTCACCAGTTTCGCTGCCAATGGGTCGGTCACAGCTGAGAAGACAACCGGCGTTGTTTTCGTCGTATTGGCCAAACTTTGAGCTGACGGTGTTGCAATCGCAAAGACTAGATCACTTTCTTCCGCCAATTGTTTGGAAATGTTTTTCAGATTTCGTTGCTCCCCTTGAGCATTTTGGAAATCAATCTGGATATTTTTCCCATCCACATAGCCCTCTTTCTTCAACTCATCGATAAAGCCTTTTCGTGTTGCATCGAGCGACTTATGGGTGATGTACTGGGAAATCCCAATCCGAAAGACATTGTCTTTTTTAGCATCCTTCAGATGGTGTAAGGTCACCAATGAGGTTAACAGAAGTCCTACAACCAGGACAGGTGCTAGTAATTTCTTCACTACTTTCATTTTTTGACTCCTTTTCTGCAAATAAACAAAAAATCCGCTTAGATCATTCTCTAAACGGATGCTTGAAATTCTCCAACAAGTTACAAAACCTCGGTCCATTTAGATACTAGCTCTATGGACCATCATCAAAAATCTTAGCCACATAGATACAAACAAATTGCTTGGGTTGTTTGCATCCATGAGATCATGTCTACAAACACTATCTAAAGTAGCTAAAGTAAAATTTTTGAGTTGAAATGGCTTGTTGCTTCATGTTTATTTTCTGCTTTCTTTATTTATGGGTAATATCTTACCTTAATTTTTTTTGGCTGTCAAGACTATTTCAGAAATTTTTGAAATTTTTTGAAAATTCAACTAGCCCTGACAAGAAAAAAACAGAGGCTGGAACACGTCCAGGCCTCTATTTTCTAATCTTCTTTTGATTTGGTTTCTTCATCTTCTTCGACGATTTCAGAAATTTCAACTTTCACCTTGGTCACACGACCATTTTTTACTTTGTCGTTTGTCAAAATGAGGTGTTTCTTTTGACTATCGACTTCACAGCTGAGTCGCTCTTTCAAGGTTGGAATTCGCCCAACCTCTGTCAGATAATACCCTGCAATGGTATCCACATCATCACTTTGCAACTCAACATCAAAATATTCGTTAAAGTCATTTAGTGACATGGCTCCTTGTACGACATAGGTATTGTCCGCAATTTCAAAGACATCAATTTCTGCTTTGTCAGTCTCATCGTCAATTTCACCGACGATTTCTTCCAAAAGGTCTTCAAGAGTAACCAAACCAGACATCCCACCATATTCATCAAGCAGAATAGCCATTTGATTTTGGGTATTGCGCAATTCCTTCAAAAGATCATCCACAAAAATGGTCTCTGGAACAAACAAAGGTTCTTGTAAAATCTTTCTTAAGACAATATTATCAAAGCCATTGATAAATCCTTCGTTCAAGAGACGTTTGGTATGGATGAGACCGATGACATTGTCCTTGTCATCATCATAGACAGGAATCCGTGAAAAGTTTTGCTTAAGGATACTTTCAATGATTTCTTTGGTATCATCATTGATATCAACCATGAAGGCATCTGTCCGTGGCACCATGACTTCACGCGCTACCATTTCATCTAATGAAAAGATCCCTTGGAGCATCTCAATCTCGTCCGCATCTAGTGTTGCTTCACTATTGGTCAGCATATACTCGATTTCATCCCGCGTCATCTTTTCATCCGGATCATCGAATTCCATTGGCGTGATACGGCTCAAAAGGTTGGTCGACGCTGAAAGCAACCAAACAAAGGGGCTAACAATTTTTCCTAATAAAATGACAATCGGAGCTGTTCGAACAGCTAACTCATCTTTCAGGTTCATAGCGATTCGTTTCGGATAGAGTTCCCCAAATACGATCGAAATATAAGTCAAAAACGCTAGAGATAAAAAGCTTCCAGCTGCAATAGCCGTTTTAGTATTGCCCATCCATCCAGCAATAACATGACCAAGGCTATCTGCAAGACTCGCCCCAGATAAGATGGTAATCAAGGTGATCCCCACCTGAATAGTGGATAAAAAATGGTTGGGCTGTTCCAAAACGCTAAGAAGACGAATGTATTTTTTATCTCCTTCTTCAGCCTTTTGCTCTACACGAGAGCGATTCAACGATACCATTGACATTTCAGTCGCCGAGAAAAAGGCGTTCAATAATGTCAAAACAATCAATAAAATAACTTCCAGTAAAATTTCCTGACTGCCAGGGTCTTCCATGGATAATTTCCTCCAGTATATAATATTGTATATTATACCACAAAATAGGAGAGCCTGCATTCTTCTATAAAATTTTCTTTTTTTACCATCAAAAAATCAGGAACAAGTCCTGATTTTAGTGTTCTGCACTGGTAAAATCATAAAAGAAGGCATTGAGTTTTTCAACCAGCTCAAGCGATGAGAGACTACTTGTACAAATAAATGGTTTTTTCTTTAATTCAGGCATCATAAAGTTGGCCACCACTACGTCAGCATCAGAAGCTTCGATATCATCCACTGTCAGATTGTACTTGATCATCTGCGTAAATTCAAAGTTATCCGTGCAGTAGAAATCTAGAAAATCAATCATAGATTTGGCGTGGTGATCGTCAAAACGACTGATAATCAAGACCTTAATGGACTTCCGACGGCGCAATAACTGCGGTAAGAGACGCTCCCAGTGAGTATAGACCGTATAGATCATATGCTTGATGATCTCATCATTCAGATCATGCTTCATGGTCTTCATATAAGTGATGATATGCTCCTTCAAATCATCATAAAAGGCAGGGAAGATGCTCATAAAATCTTCGTTGGTATTGGTCTTGGTATCAAATAAAAGGAACTCAGAGAATAATTCCTTCCGGCCGAGATGAGACGTGTTATGAACATGCATTAACATCTCATCAAGATTTTCAATTTCTAGTTCATAGGTATAGCATAGATCCTTGAACATATCTTTGATGAGTTTGGTCGACTCTTTGGCATAAGGATCTGTTTCTGCAGCTTCGATCAAGCTTTCTGGGCTGAAATAGAAATTCTCTTGAATGAAGATGATGAAGAATTGCTCCAACACTTTTTCATTTAACTCGACACCCAACTGCAAACTAAAGTAGCGCAACATCTCCTCAACATTGGTCACCCCTTGATACTGATCTTTATAGGCTTCAAAGGTCGTTGGCATATCGATAAAGTAACCTTGTTTAATCCGTGACAAGTAGACTGTCAAGAGAACTTTATAAGACTTGATGACAGAGAAGGTCAATGGATAGCCATAGAGCTTGAAGAAGAAGGTGATCAAATCGGTCACGGCCTCTTCCTTAAATTCTGGGAAAGGCCACTCCATGTAGTAATAACGTTCCGCAAAATACTGGGCATAGAAGAAACGAACATCCACTTCATCCCCGACAAGATTCAAGGGTTTCAAATCAATCTTTACATTGTATTTGGTTTGAAGCTTCTGATTGATCGTCCGAATCAAGCGGTAGAAAGATTGGTAACTCAGATCAAACTTTCTGCAAATATATTCATTGGAAACATCCTTGTGGAAGAAGAGATATTCAATCAAGGCGAAGGCTTGTGATTCTTTAAAAAAGTGATGGTAAATCACCTCAAGACCAACCGAATCCTCATAACTGATCTTGATCCCATTGGTAGAGGATTCAATTAAAAAGTCATCAAATGTACTACGAAGATTAGACAAATCTTCTTTTAACGAACGTTCTGTACAATCCAAACGCTTGGCCAACTCTTTTAAGTGGAACCATCTTTTTTCCTTAATCAAGATTTCCAATAATTGCAATTGGCGTCTTTGTTTTTTCGATAAGAGCAGTCTCATCTTTTCCTACCTTTTCATATTTTCTTTCAAAATCACTTATATTTTAACACATTTCATAGCACTTGTTGACTTTTTTCCAGCATTTTTTCAAAAAACTGTACAAAAAAGACTCCAAGGCCCATATAGGCGCTAGAGTCTATGATTTATTAATGATACCAAATTCTTCTTTTTTCTTCTGCTCCTTAGCAGCACGGTGGTTATCATAAAGATTTACCAAGAATTTTACAATTTCTTTTCCAATCGAATAGACTGGAATCGCAACGACCATCCCGATAATGCCGTAAATATTACTTGAGAGCAATAAGAGAACCATAATGGTAATCGGGTGAACCTTCATCACGCCTCCAACAATACGCGGATAAAGAATATTCCCATCGATCTGCTGGATGATCAACATGTAAATGACTGCTTTGATCATCATATCCATATCGGTAAAAGCATAGGTAATAATCATCGGAATCAAGCCGATGGTTGGTCCTACATATGGAATGAGATTGGCCAATCCAGAAAAAATGGCAAAGACTAAAGCGTACTTCAATCCAATAAAACTATAGCCAATGTAGGCTAGGGTTCCAATGATAAAGGCATCGATCGAAATCCCACTAATATAGCGAGAGACCGTTTCATTCAAACTAATCAAGAGGCTTGAAATGTGGAGTTTGTCATTGCGTAAAATGGTCCGCTCCAACATCGGTAATAACTTCTTCCCATCGACCAAGAAATAAACCAAGAAGACAGGGGTCATGATCAAGATAAAGACCGTATTGACAATGGTGTTAACCACACTGCCTAAACTGTTGGTCACACTATTCAAGAGATTTTGTAGGATATCCATATAAGAGAGATTCAACTGCTGAATCGTCGACTGGATATTCACATTCTGGAACAAAGGATTGGTTGAGAGTTTTCGAACCAAACTTTGAACTTCCCAGTAAAGTCCTTGAGTTGAATTGATCAAGCTGGTTAACTGATTGATTAAGATAGGGAGCAGATAAAAGATCCCTAAGCCAATGATCCCAAACAAGAGTACTAAGGTGATCAAAATCCCAAACACACGCTTGATTTTTAAATGTTTTTCCAACAATTCAACAATCGGATTGGTAATGTAATATAAAAAACCTGCAATTAAAAATGGTAAGAGGATGGTATTCAGAACAGATACAAATGGAGAAATCAAAGTCCCCATTGATTTCCAAATATAGAAAATCACCGTCAATAATAAGATCTCACATGTCCAGAATAACAATTTACTATTTCGAAACATTCCTTACCTCCTGTTTTCTATTCTACCATATTTTATGATAGAATAAAGGAGATTTTAATCAAAAGGATGAAGTTATGAATAATTTGATTGAACTACAAGACGTCAATTTGATCCGCAATGGAAAAGCCCTTTTAAAAGAGATTAACTGGCAAGTAAAAGAAAATGAATGCTGGGCCATTTTAGGCCTCAATGGGGCAGGAAAATCGACCCTCCTCAAACTGCTCATGTCTGAATATTGGGCTAGTTCCGGCCAAGTAACGGTCCTTGGAACCCGCTTTGGAGAAGGGGGCATCCCTGAGTTGCGGAAGCGTATTGGGATCGTTAGCTCCTTTATTTCAGAAAGACTGCCAGAGCATTTTTTGACAGAACAAATTGTCCTAACTGGTCAATACAAGAGTAGTATTTTATATGCTGCATACGGGGAGGAAGAACTAAACTGGGCACGGGATATGCTAACTTCGATTGGAGCTAGCGCTTTGATCGGTCGCAAATACCGTGAGCTCTCCCAGGGAGAAAAGCAGACCGTTCTCATTGCACGAAGCCTCATGGACCAGCCAGATCTGATCATTTTTGACGAAGCTTCTAGTGGATTGGATCTCTTTGCCAGAGAAAAGCTCCTCCGCCAGATCCATCATATCAAACAACTGGATCACGCGCCAACCATGATCTACGTCACCCACCATGCCGAGGAAATTACAAAAGACATGACCCATGTCCTCTTACTCAAACATGGCCAAGTGGTTGAGCAAGGACCAAAGGAAAAGATCCTAACTCCCCATGTCCTTAGCCAATTTTATGAAGCACCAGTATCCCTTATCGATCTTGGTGACGAGCGACTCTTTGTCAAACCAGAAATCGCACACTGAAAAGAAAGTGAATAAAGTAAAAGTGCTAAGATTTTATCTTAGCACTTCGAGAGTATAGACAAACAGTTCTTCTTTACAAATCTAATAAATTCTATAAAAATAAAAAAATTTATTCGTTAGAATTATTCAATCGTCTACTGAAACTTTCCGCCGTGAGAAAAGTGCCTGAAACTTAATAGTTTCAGGCACTTGGAATTATTGAGACCTTAGGCTCAATAATTAGTCATGGAACTTCGTAGAAGTTCGCTGACGTCCGTACTCACTTAAGGAAAGTTTTTAAGATAACTTTGTCCTCAATCTGAAAAGTGCTAAGATATCCATCTTAGCACTTTTACTCTTATCTCAACGATTCCGTGCATACTCGATCAAATCGTATGGAAGCGTATTGGCACTTTCTCTTAGGGAATAGCTTTCTAATTCATTGACATTTTGTCGCATACGGCGCGCTTGCTTGGCGGTAATCAGGTGTTGCGCTTCATATTCAAAAATAATCTTACGCTCCAAATAATAGCCTCTCAACATTTCATCGATATTATTTGGTTTCACGCGATTAATAACCCGCTCCACAAAGGCCCCACTGGTAATAATAGCAGTTTCTCTCAGACGAGATTCTTGTAGGAAAGAGATCAAACTGCTCCGATAAACCCCCTTGAGGTCTTCCAAACTTTCGATGATGATTTCCGTATTGGCCAGATAAAGGGCCGCAATCTGGTCATAATCAATGGCCTCTAACTTGCTGTCCTCTCGAGTCCACCAGTTTCGCAAGCCAGACCCAAAAGTTAAGATCTCATGAACTAATAAACGCAAGAGACGGAAAGACACCAAGAGGTAATAGGTTAAACGAGACGAAAGATTGCGATTGACACGTTGCTCCATATTGCGAAGATAGCGTTGGTAGACGCGGTAGCCCCGCTCTCGAATCTTCCCTTCTTCATAGGCTTGTTCCAAGCCGTCACTTTCAATACTCAAAATCAGGAGCTTCAACTGTTCCCAGTCCTTTTGAATGAGCTTGTTTTCTTGGCTTAGAATCAAATTTTCAATCCGACCATGGTAGTTATCAATCGCTGCATACAAGGGACCCTTGTGCTTACTATTCTTTAGGTCTGCTTCTAATTCCATGACGACATCATTTAAAATCGCGATCTGCATCAGGTAGTTATTAGTTTCTTCCTTATCTTCTGATAATTTTGGAAGTACCACTAAGCCAGCAATAAAGCTGACAAGGGTAACTCCTGCCACTAAAAAGAGTAGGACGGGGTATTCTTTTTCGATTTTGGTTGGAATCAAAAGGATCGTTGCAATCGAAACCGTTCCCTTCACACCCGAAAAGGTCAGCAATAAGGCATCTTTTAGATAATTTCGAACCGACTTTTTGAGACGAAAGGTTCGAAACCAGTAAAAGAGATAAACCATGACAAAGCGAATCAAAAATAGCAAAGCTGTCAACACAAAGACCGAAAGAACCAAGAGAAGATTATTATAAATCGAGCTACTTAGGATGGGCTTAGAAATCATTTCCAATTCCATTCCCAAGATCACAAAGACCGATCCATTTAAGATAAAGTTGACCGTATTCCAGACAGTACGACTGACGGTATCTACCCGTGCTTCTAAAAGGGTAATATGCTTAAAACGACTGGCCTTGAGGATCCCAGAGACAACCACCGCGATAATCCCGGATACATGGAGTTCCTCGGCTAAGAAAAAAGTCAACAGAGGAAGACTGAGTTCTAATATCAATTCACTGGCAATATCACTGGCACGAACACTCAAAAGTAACTTTTGCAACCATCGATTCACAAAGGCCGTCAAGATTCCTACCGCAAATCCTCCAATAATGGAGATCACTAAGGAAACGCCTGCTTCTCCTAGGGAGAAACTTCCGGTTGCAAGGGCCGTCAAGGCCACTCGAAAGGCAACCAAGCCAGAGGCGTCATTTAGTAAGCCTTCCCCTTTTAAGATATTCGAAACCCGCTTTGGAAAGGTAAAGCGCTCAGACAGAGAAGCAAAGGCTACTAAATCTGTCGGCCCTAAGGCCGCACCCACTGCCATACAGGCTGCTAAAGGAAGGGGCAGCCATAAGGAATGGGCAGCCCAACCCAAACTAATGGTTGAGATAAAAATCACTGGGAAAATCAAATAGAGAATGATGCGCCAGTGCTTTAAGACGGAAGTGATATCTGCTTCTTCTGCCTCCCGAAATAAAAGAGGACCAATGACCAAAGCCAGAAAGAGCTCTGTATCCAAATGAAAATTTTCTTCTGGAATAAAGAGGGCCCAACCAATGCCCAGTAAGATTTGGAGCAAGGGCAGAGGAAGACTCGGCACAAGCTTGTTGGTAGCATTTGAAGCGATCAAAATCATCGAAAAGATCACTGCATAAAGGAGTAATTCCATAGCACTCCTCCCTAACGTTCTTGGCAACAGGTCTCAAATTGCTGTTTCAACTCCGCAATCTTTTGGTCAGTCTTAGTTACATCCTTGTGCTCAATCTTCTTTTGACAGCGTTCCATCTCAAGCGAAACCAATTTCTTTTTTATTTTGAGCATCTTTTTGGTCATATGGGCTTCGTCAAAAAAACCTGTTTCTCGCTCGTGGATGGTTGATTCGACAAAATGATGTCTCATCCCTTCAATTTTGTTTTTTAAATATTCTTTATCCATGACGGTAGCTTTCTAATTTTTCGATCATGACCAAAAACGGTGGCTGATTCACTTGATTCAGTGTCCGGTATATGGTCGCTGTATATTCTTTTTGTGGGAGCTGGCTGACAAAGTCCAGCACTGCATCACGCTCGATGTCTCCCCCTTCATGACCATAATAGATCATTATAGCCATTCGCCCACCTTTTTGTAGGCTAGCACAGATTTTTTCCATCGCTTCAATAGTAGTAGCCGGAAGAGTAATGACCGATTTATCCGCAGATGGCAGATAACCTAGATTAAAAATAGCTGCTTTGAGAGTCTCTACATATTGGTCCACATGCTGGTGGCCATCTAAAATCAACTGAACATGCTGAAGCCCCAACTTTTCCAATCTTTCTTGGGTATTTACAAGGGCCTGCTCTTGGATATCAAAGGCATAGACCTGGCCTGCTAGTTTGGCTAAAAAAGCCGTATCATATCCATTTCCCATGGTGGCATCCACCACCACATCTTCTTTGGTGATGACTTCTGCTAAAAATTGATGGGCCATTTCAAGTGGTCGAAGCATTGGCACTCTCCTTTTCTTCTAGCTTACATCCTTGGGTACTTCCACGACGACGCATTTCAGTTTCAATAGCGTTTAGGACTTCCCATTTGTTGAGGCTCCACATGGGACCAATTAGCATATCACGAGGCGCATCCCCTGTAATCCGGTGGATGACGATATGTTTGGGGATAATCTCTAACTGGTCACAGATGACCTTGACATATTCCTCCTGGCTCATGAGTTGGAGGCGCCCTTCATGATAGTCTCGTTGCATGCGTGTATTGGTCATCAAATGCAAAAGATGCAACTTGATCCCATCAATTTCATTATCGGTCACACAACGGCGAACATTTTCCACCATCATCTCATGTGTTTCCCCCGGAAGGCCATTGATCAAATGAGATACGATCTCAGCCTTAGGCACCTGTTGGCGAATCCGCTTGACTGTTTCAACGTAGAGGTCATAACTATGGGCCCGATTGATTAATTGAGACGTCGCTTCATAAGTCGTCTGAAGCCCCAACTCAATCGTCACATGCATGCGCTCGGTCAGCTCTGCTAGATAGGCCAAGGTATCATCTGGTAAACAATCCGGACGCGTACCGATGTTGATTCCTACCACTCCTGGTTCATTGATGGCCTGTTCATACCGCTCTCGAATGACTTCCACTTTCTCGTGGGTATTGGTGAAATTTTGAAAATAGACCAGGTACTTCTTCACATCTGGCCATTTCCGATGCATAAAGTCAATCTCTTTGTAAAATTGTTCTCGAATCGGAGCTTCTGGGGCCACAATGGCATCTCCTGAACCTGAGACCGTGCAAAAAGTACAGCCACCATGGGCGACTGTTCCGTCACGATTAGGACAATCAAAGCCTGCATCAATAGGGACTTTAAAGGTCTTTTCTCCAAATAAGGTTCGATAATAATCATTCAAGGTATTGTAGGATTTCATACCCTTCATTATAGCAAAAAAAGAGTCGAACTCAAAACACGAGTCCAACTCCTAGTTGTTAGTTATTTTTGCTTCCCTGTAAAGCGCCATTGAAACCGTAAGCGATCGTACAAGGGGTACTCAAATTGCAAGACAGCAAGGCCCAAAATCATACTGCCGAGAACGTCTGATGGATAGTGGACCCCGACATAAATACGGGAGACCACAATGGTCACAATTCCCATAACCAGCAAGCCTTGAAGACAATAGCGGGCTGTTTTATGTTTTACATGCTGGCCGATCACGAGGATCAAGCTTCCCAAAACAAGGCTAGACGCCAGTGAATGACCACTTGGAAAAGAAAAGCCTTTTTCCTCTACTAGATGAAGAATACTTGGTCTCGGTCTCTGGTAGATATTCTTTAGAAGAAGAACCAAAAGACCAGTCAATACCAGATTGCTCC
The DNA here is from genome assembly GCA_905188195.1 of Streptococcus parasanguinis. Classification (GTDB taxonomy): domain Bacteria; phylum Bacillota; class Bacilli; order Lactobacillales; family Streptococcaceae; genus Streptococcus; species Streptococcus parasanguinis_P. The sequence goes on from CAJJKY010000005.1 coordinate 122,989, forward strand.
CCAGAAAGAGGGCTTCGCTGTACCATTTCTTATAGGCAAAGATCGCCAGCAGAAGACCCACCCAGATGACAATGATCTTGGTATCCATGACGTGGGTCACCTTGGTAAAGAAGGCCGTCAGTGTTGCAGGCAGATCGCCTCGAATAGCAGATTGAATCGTGCTATCAAAGCCTGTTAATTGTTGCGGGTAAAAGCGAATCACATACCCGAGAATGACAAAAAAGAGAAGGGCGAAGCTTGCCTTCGCCCAATGTTGTTGTTTATTTTTCATATTTTTTCAAAATCGGTTGCAATAAGGTATAGATCAACCCAAATGCGATGGCCCAAATCACCCCTTCGATCAGGTTAAACGGTGCAACCATTGCGGCTAAATAGTGGACAAGCCCTAGTGTTTTCGAAATATCATAGTTCATAAAACGAGCATACAAAGGGATTGCATAGACATAGTTCACCAATACCATCGTGATACTCAAGCTGATCGTTCCAACAATCGTTGCCAGGACAAATCGACCATGGGTTCGTTCCTTGTTCCAAATCCATGCAAAAGCAAGAACAAAAACAAGAACTCCAATGATATTGATTGGTAATCCGATCAAGGTTTCAAGCCCCTTATTATTAAGGGCTAACTTAAGGACAGATCGGATCAAGGTCACCCAAACGGCACTTTTAAAATCCAACAGGACCAAGGCCAACAAAATGGCGATGATACTCAAATCAATTTTGAAGAAATCTATCAAGAAAGAAAATTGATAGAACATCAAAATAAAAGATAAAGCGGATAAAACAGCCACTAGGGTCAGTTTACGTGTATTTGTCATAACAGGTTCCTCCAATTTTTTAAAAATTAGAGAAGCTGGAAAGACGTCTACTCCATCATTCTACTCTAAACTATTTAAACAAAGCTTAAACTAGAAAATATTCTAGTTACTTTAGCTGGTCTCCATCGAAACATGCCGTTAGTCAGTCTTAGACCCTAACGTTCCATTTTCATGCATCAGCTCTAAACAGATCAGAATAGATGTCAGTCTATTCGTCTCTCGTCTTCTCCCATCCAGACTATACTGTCGGTTGTGGAGTCACACCACATCAGCTTGCGCTCGCGGACTTCTTTTAGAGTATGGAAAAGAACATTTCCTAGTAAAAGTCACCGCCGGTCGGGAATTACACCCTGCCCTGAAGACCCTTTTATGATAACAAAAAAAACTTGCCTAGGCAAGTTTTTGTAACGTCATGGATTACATCGTTCGGGTTTTAATTTTTCGTTCTTATTTGAGCTTGTCGTGCTCATAACGATGGCTCAACTCCAGCCCCTTAAAACCTTGCTGGCGGAGTGCCTCATAGACAATCATGCAGACAGTATTGGAGACATTTAAACTACGGACATGCTCATCATTCATCGGAATGCGAATGGCCTTCTCCTCGTGCTGGCGCATAAAATCTTCCGGCAAACCTTTATCCTCGCGTCCAAACAAGAAATAATGGGACTTCCCATCCTGATAAGAAACATCCGAATAGGTCTGATTTGCAAACTTGGACACTAGGTGTACCTGACCGTCGCGCGCCGCTTCCATAAACTCTTCCAGGCTATCATAAAAGCGGACATCCAGCTTGTCCCAATAATCAAGTCCTGCTCGCTTCATTTTGCGATCATCGATCGGAAAAGCCATGGGGCGAATGATATGTAAGGGGGAATTGGTCGCCGCACAAGTCCGTGCAATATTTCCCGTATTTTGTGGAATCTGAGGTTGGAACAAGACGATGTGGTTTTGAGCAGCTGACTCTTGGTAGTCCAGTTCTTCAATATTCATACTCGATCTCTTTCTGATAAAAAAATAGCCACACTGCCCGGAGTCAAGCTCAGCAAACAGCGTGGTTACAGCTTCATTAACTTAACTCACAACAGGTTTGAGGTAAATCAACGAAGGTACTTTCTAAGTATAACACTTTTGAAGCTCCTGTCAATAGTTTTTTTAGATTTTTTTAAGAAACTTTATCAAAGTTTTCAATCCCTCCTAGCTCTACTCTTTTGACGATTTCTCCTACTTGTTCTTAGCTTCTCAAAATTCCACCAGAAAATCCTTAAAAAAGATGAATTTTTCTTGAAAATAGAGTATGATAGAAGCATACTCTGGAGGTATTCTATGAAAATTATTGTTGTTGGTGGAGGAAAGGTCGGAACGGCCCTTTGTCGTTCTCTCGTTGCTGAAAACCACGATGTTATTTTGATCGAAAAAGACGAATCCGTTCTTAACCATATTACCAAACGGTTTGATATCATTGGAATTTTAGGAAATGGGGCAAACTTCAAGATCTTGGAGCAAGCAGATGTTGAAGACTGCGACATCTTCATTTCCATGACCGAGTACGACGAGGTTAACATGGTCTCTGCTGTTTTGGCTAAAAAAATGGGAGCCAAAGAGACTATCGTTCGGGTGCGGAATCCGGAATATTCCAATTCCTACTTCAAGGAAAAAAATATCTTGGGCTTCTCCCTAGTTGTCAATCCTGAATTGCTGACAGCTCGCTATATTGCCAATATCATTGACTTCCCAAATGCCCTTTCTGTGGAGCATTTTGCCAATGGCCGAGTTGCCTTGATGGAATTTAAAATCAAGCCAGATAGCAATCTCTGCAATATGAGTCTATCCCAATTCCGGAAGAAATACGGAAATGTCATTGTTTGTGCAATCGAGCGTGGCAACGAACTCACCATTCCAAACGGAGACTTTGTCTTGCAACCTCAAGACAAGATTTTCGTAACAGGTAATCGGATCGAGGTCGTTCTCTTCCACAACAATGTTCGCCCTCAGGTCATTAAGAGCATGATGATCATTGGTGCTGGGAAAATTGCCTATTACCTACTCAACATTCTTCAAGATGTGCGCCGCAAGATCGATCTCAAGGTCTTAGAGGTCAATCGCGAACGGGCGGAATTCTTTAGTCAGGAATTTCCTGATCTCTATGTCGTCCATGGAGACGGAACTGCTAAAGACATTCTTTTAGAAGAGAGTGCCAATAACTTCGATGCTGTGGCTACTTTGACAGGGGTCGATGAAGAAAACATCATCACTTCCATGTTCTTGAATTCTGTCGGAGTCAAAAAGAACATTACCAAGGTCAACCGAACTAGTCTGCTAGAGATCATTGGCGATCAAGATATGACCAGTATCGTTACGCCAAAACGCATCGCTGTAGATACCATTATGCACTTTATTCGTGGACGCTACAATGCACAGTTCTCAAACCTAGAAGCCTTGCACCATGTCGCAAACGGCCGGATTGAAACCTTGCAGTTCCAAATTAAGGAAGACAATAAACTAACCCAATATCCCCTCTCTGAATTGAAATTGAAAAAAGGCGTCTTGATCGCTGCCATTATTCGAGACGGCAAGGCTATTTTCCCAAATGGAGATGACCGTTTGATGGTAGGAGATCGGATTATCGTAACCACCTTGATTCAAAATGTCACAAAAATCTATGATCTACTTGAGAGGTAAGCCTGATGAATAGAAGCATGATTCGTTACCTCTTGTCCAAGCTCCTCTTAATCGAGGCAGCTCTCCTGATCGTTCCCTTAGTCGTCGCTACGATCTATCAGGAACCTGCCAAGGTCTTTGTCTCTATTGGGGCAACCATGGCCATCTTACTTGGACTTGGGCTACTTGGTAGTTTTCACAAACCAAAGGACTTTCACATTTATGCTAAAGAAGGAGTCCTGATTGTAGCCCTCTGTTGGATCCTCTGGTCCTTCTTTGGCGCCCTTCCCTTTGTCTTTTCGGGACAAATTCCCAACATTATCGATGCCTTCTTTGAAGTCAGCTCTGGCTTTACAACAACAGGGGCAACAATATTAGATGATGTGGGTGTCCTCACCCATTCTCTCCTCTTTTGGCGCAGTTTCACCCACTTGATTGGGGGGATGGGAGTATTGGTCTTCGCCCTTGCAATTATGGACAATAACAAGAACAGCCACCTTGAAGTCATGAAGGCAGAAGTTCCTGGTCCAGTTTTTGGGAAGGTCGTTTCCAAATTAAAAAACACAGCTCAAATCCTCTACTTCTTGTACTTGGGCTTGTTCTTCCTCTTTGTGGTTCTTTATTTCCTTGCTGATATGCCCCTTTATGATAGTTTTGTCATCGCTATGGGGACGGCTGGAACCGGGGGCTTTACCGTTTTTAACGACGGAATTGCCCACTACAATAGCAGTTTGATCACCTATTTGGTCAGCATCGGTGTTTTAGTCTTCGGGGTTAACTTTAACCTCTACTACTTCCTCATGATCCGAAAATTCAAGGCCTTCTTTAAAGATGAGGAATTGCGGACCTATATCACCATCGTCCTCGTGTCCAGTGTCTTGATCGCGTACAATGTCCTTCATCTCTATGCCAATGTCGCTAAGAGTTTTGAGATTTCCTTCTTCCAAGTTTCCAATATCATCACCACTACCGGTTTTGGTTATGGAACGACGGAAAAATGGCCTCTCTTTTCTCAGTTCATCCTCTTGATGCTGATGGTTGTAGGTGGTTCTGCTGGATCGACCGCCGGGGGGCTAAAAGTCATTCGGTGCTTGACCTTATGGCGAATCGCAAAAAATCAGGTTCTTTCGACCTTGTCTCCGAATCGCGTTCTGACCTTGCATGTCAATGATACGGTATTGGATAAGGATACACAGCATCAGATCCTCAAGTACTTTACAATATACAGTTTTATTACGATCGGCTTACTCTTTGTAGTGAGTCTAGACAATAATAGCTTCATGACGGTTGTCAGTGCTGTCTTTAGTTGTTTCAACAATATTGGACCTATGATTGGTACGGGGCAAACCTTCTCCATCTTTAGTCCGATTTCAAAACTGTTACTTTCCTTAGCCATGATTGCCGGACGGCTTGAAATCTATCCAATGATTCTGCTCTTCCTTCCTAAAACATGGTCTAAACGCTGATAAAACGAGAGTGTTATAAAAAAATGAGGCTGGGACAAAAGTCCTAGCCTCTTCTTGTTTTTGGATTGTCGAGCAAGACGCAGTGGTTGAGTAGGCTCTACTACGCTGATTTCATCAGCTTTTACAGCCCTACTCAACTGTGCGGAG
>CAJJKY010000006.1 GCA_905188195.1 Streptococcus parasanguinis
GGACGACGAAATCGAATTCTAACGAATTACCGATTTCTGTCCCACTCTCTTTATTACTTGATATCGTCTGTTGCTACATCCGTTCCGAACCACTTCTTAGAGATCTTTTGGAACTGGCCCTTTTGATAAAGTTTTACGAAGGCTTCATCAATTTTTTTCTTCAAGGTTTTATCCGCCTTGCACACCCCTACTGCAAAGGATTCTGTCTCAAAACCGACAGGAAAGACATTGTAGTCTTTTAAAATTCCTTCCGTCTGCAGATAATAGTTGGCATAGACACGGTCGATTAAGAGGCCATCGATCCGATCATTCTGAAGATCGATCAGCGCCTCGTTGAAACTCTGGTATTGGGTAGCCTTTTGATTTTTAACCTTATTTTTTAAGATTTTAGGATTGGCTTCAAAATCCATATAGCCAGACGATCCGGTCTGGGCATCTAATCGTTTCTCTTTGATATTTATAAAAAAAATAGCCTTTCGGCTATTCTTCTACTTTTATAAATCCAAATTTATTGAGAGGATAGAGACGCAGATTCACGACTCCTTCGATCTGATTTTTATGGATATAACCAAACTCACGGCTATCTTCTGTATCCCCACGGTTATCATTTAAGACTAGATAAGTATCCGATGGGACACGACCAGCCTTGGTCCCTTTTAACTCTGATAAAAAGAAATCATCCGTATAATACCCATTACTCGTTGGAGCAGCTAGGTGTTTATTCAGCATTTTATTCAGGTAAGGTTCTGGTGTTGCCTGTCCATTCAAATAGAGGACGTCATCTACGTAGCTGACTTCGTCGTTTTCTTTGGCAATGACACGTCCAAGGTAGTCTTTTCCACCGACCTTATATAAGACCAAATCACTGCGATCTACCTGAGCGTTTCTAGTTGCTACCACAAGATCTCCAGTTTTCACAGAAGCATTGGCCATTTTATCATTGATACTAAATGGATGAAATACAAAGATTCGAAGCAAAATCAGTGCCAAAACCAGTACACCGACAATGATGACATTTCTAATTAAATCTCTCCTTGGCATGCATGTCTCCCTTCCTTTTTATTTATTATACCATGTTTTTGATCTTTAAAAAAGAGAAAGTAAGCATTAGTGAGAATTCTTGTCAACACACACCAGAAGAAAAAGAAAAACCTCGCGGTCGATCCTTTCGGACCAACCAGCAAGGCTTTAAGATCAAATTGTCTATTAACGTACTGTACGGATACGCATTGTGTTTGTACGAACAGCTTCTCCAACTGGTACACCAGCAACGATAACGATATCATCACCAGATTTAACAAGACCAGCTTCAACTGCTTTACGTTCAGCAATTTCGAACATATCATCAGTTGATGAAGGAGCATCTGTCAACATTGGGATAACACCCCAGTTCAACATCAATCCACGTTCTGTCAATTCGTCAAATGTCAATGCCAAGATATCAGCATCTGGACGGTATTTAGAGATCAAACGTGCAGTGTGACCTGTCTTAGTCAAGGTTACAACCAATTTGATATCCATTGAGTTTGTAGCATCTTTAACAGCTGAAGCCATAACTTCTGTCTTAGAGTTACGTTCGAATGAAGCTGGGTTCAAACGACCATATTCTTTCAAAAGTGTTTGAGCGTTCATGTCGATTTTCGCCATTGTAGCTACAGATTCAAGTGGGTATTTACCGTTTGCAGACTCACCTGAAAGCATTGTAGCATCAGTACCATCGATAACAGCGTTGAAGACGTCAGATACTTCAGAACGTGTAGCACGTGGTTTTTCAGTCATTGTTTCAAGCATGTTTGTTGCAGTGATAACAACTTTACCAGCAGCATTTACTTTAGAAGTAATCATTTTTTGGTAAACTGGAACCATTTCGAATGGTACTTCGATACCCATGTCACCACGAGCGATCATGATACCATCAGTAACTTCGATGATTTCATCCAAGTTTTCGATACCTTGTTGGTTTTCGATTTTCGCAAACAATTGAACGTGGCTGTTACCAGTTTCTTCACAGATAGCACGAACTTCTTGAACGTCTTTTGCAGTACGTACGAATGAGATCGCGATGAAGTTGATACCTTGTTCCAAACCGAAACGGATATCGTCGTTATCACGTTCAGCAAGTGCTGGGAAAGGAATCTTTGTGTTAGGGATGTTTACACCTTTTTGTTTAGCGATGATACCATCGTTTTCAACTTCAACAACAAATTCACGTTTTGCAGCGTCTTTTTCTACAACGCGAAGACCCAATTTACCATCATCAACCAATACTTGGTGTCCAACTTCAACGTCATCAAAGATGTCAAGCGCACCAGCAACGTTCAAAGCAATCACTTCACGAGTTGATTTAATACCTTGTTTTGTAGCAACGCGGATACGTTCACCAGTCTTGTATGAATATTCTTTAGCTTCGCCTTCGAACAATTCAGTACGGATTTCAGGACCTTTTGTATCAAGAAGGTAACCAACTTTTTTACCAGCGATTTCTTCTGCACGTTTAACAGTCGCCATACGTTCACCTTGTTCTTGGTGGTCACCGTGTGAGAAGTTGAAACGGAAAGTGTTCGCACCAGCTTCGATCAATTTAGCAATGTTTTGTGCTGAAGCTTCAACGTCAAGTTTTTCAGCCCAGTATCCATCTTCACCGAATTTTTTACCGCCACGGATTTCTACCGCAGGACCTAAAGTTGCAACGATTTTTACACGTTTGTTCATGATATATATGACTCCTTTTTAAATATATCTGTCTTTTTAAGACAAGGTTAACGAATTTATGAAATAAAATTAGATTGAAGACAAGCTACGGTTCAACTCGGCAAGACCAAGATCAGCTTTATGTGGATTGTTTACCACAATCTTACCATCTTCTGTCAAGCTAAAGAGGGCTCCTTCTTCTGCTTTACCAAGGATTGGGTTTTCAACCATTTTTTCATTACGGATACCAACGGCTACACCACCGATTCCTTGTTTCAACAATTTAACTGCATGTGCTCCCATACGTGAAGCAAGAACACGGTCACGCGCAGTAGGTGAACCACCACGTTGGATGTGGCCAAGCTCAGTCACACGAAGGTCACTTTCATCACCAGCTTCTTTCAACGCTTTACCAAATTCATCTGCAGACATCACGCCTTCAGCCAAGATGATGATGTTGTGGGTACGACCTTTTGCGTAACCTTCTTTGATGCTCTCAACAACATCTTCGATCTTGAATCCTTCTTCAGGGATGATGATTTCATCTGCACCAGATGCAATCCCTGCCCAAAGAGCGATATCTCCAGCGTTACGTCCCATCACTTCGATAACGAAAGTACGGTGGTGACTAGATGAAGTATCACGGATCTTATCGATCGCGTCCATTGCAGTTGTGACTGCCGTATCAAAACCAATTGTAAAGTCAGTTCCGACGATATCGTTGTCGATCGTACCAGGAAGACCCACAGCTGGGAATCCAAGCTCAGTCAAGCGCATCGCACCATGGTAAGAACCATCTCCACCAATAACGACAACACCTTCGATCCCGTGTTTCTTCAATTGCTCGATCCCTTTTAATTGACCTTCGCGTTGTGCGAATTCAGGGTAACGAGCTGAATGAAGGAAGGTACCACCACGGGAAATAATATCTCCAACAGATGAGGCGTCAAGGGGCTGAATTTTACCAGCAACCATTCCCGCATATCCATCATAGATACCGAAAACTTCCATTCCTTCTGAAATTGCTTGACGAACAACTGCACGGATGGCAGCGTTCATTCCAGGGGCATCTCCACCACTAGTTAAAACAGCAATACGTTTCATTTCGTTGTTTGCTCCTTTTTTTCTTTTACATTCTACGTAATTATAACACAAAGAAGACTAAAATTCTCGTATTTTTCGCAGTTTTTACCGATAAATCGTTTTCATAACGAGATTCTTTAATTCATCTTCCAATTCTTTGTTTTTCTGGACTGTATAGCCCTTCAATTGTAGAGTTTTTTTCTCGTCTTCATAGCGTAATATCACAGGATATGGGCCCGGATATTTTTTCAAGATAGAAAGAATTGTTTTATCCTGACGATGATCGAGCAACTGGATCCAGAACTTTTCATTGGTCGCTAGTTGTGCCTCTGCTAGAATCATCTGCAAGCGCCCATCACGATCTTGTATCTTGCCTGTCAAGTAATAAAAGCCACCTTCTTTTATCAAGGAGGAAAATCGATTGTAGGTTTCAGGGAAAAGGGTCACATCCAATTTTTTCTTGGTATCACTGACTTGTAAGAAAGCCATGAGATCACCTGACTTGGTTCGAATGGTTCGAATGTTTTGTACCTCAATGAGAATGCGTGCCTGCTCTCCTTGTATGAGTTGAGAAATTGGTTGGATCTCGTAGGGACTCGTTTGCGCAATCGCAACCAATGGGTGAGTACTGAGTCCGACACCAATAATGGCCTCTTCCTTCTCATATTTTTCAGCCTGGCTAAAGTCCTCCGCTTCTGTCCAGGAATAGTTAGAATCTGCAAACAAACTGCCTAGCTCATCAGCAAAGACAAACAAATTCGGCAAATTGTGAAGCACCTTGCGTCTATTTTTTTCAAAAATATCAAACAATCCAAGCTCCACTAAAGGTGTTAACAGAGGTAATTTATGATACTGATTGGGGAGGCGTAAAATAAAATCTTCGACACTTTCAAAGGGACGATTATCAATGATCCAATACGCGAAATCTCTTGGGAGTCCCTTGATATTTTTCATTCCCAAGTAAATTTTTCGATCCTGGAACTTATCTCTGTAAGGGATGGTGTTGATGGATAATGGCGCGACTTTAAAATCAAACTGGAGAGCATCTGTCAGATAATCGCTACTCGAATAATTGAGCATGACATCAAAGAAAACATCTGGATAATGGACCTTGAAATAGGCCATCTGAAAGGCCAAGGCAGAATAGGCGTAGGCATGGGAACGGTTAAACCCATAGCCTGCGAATTTTTCCATGATCGCAAAGACCTCTTTGGCTTTTTCTTCCGTATGCCCAAGTTTAAGAGCACCTGAGACAAAATCGTCTTCCATCTGATGCATTTCAGCTGCATTTTTTTTGCCCATAGCCCTACGTAAAATATCGGCTTTCCCTAGACTAAAGCCTGCAAAACGCTGGGCAACCTGCATGACCTGTTCTTGGTAGAGCATGATCCCATAAGTGGGCCTTAAGATTTCTTCAATAGCTGGATCTAAAATCTCAACTTTTTCTTGGCCGTGCTTTCTTTTGACGAAATTATCAATGTAATCACTAGCCCCTGGACGATTGAGAGAGGTGGTCGCTACCACTTCTTCGAAATGATTGGGTCTCACACGTCTCAAGAGGCGAATGGCTCCAGCCTGTTCAAATTGGAAAATCCCCTTGGTATCCCCAGCAGCAAACAAGGCCAAGGTTTCTGGATCTTCTAAATCAATGGCTTCAATCACGATCTCTTCTTGGTACTTTTCATAGACCGCTTCCTTCATTTTCTGAACAAAGGTTAAATTTCGCAGACCCAAAAAGTCCATCTTCAACAGACCATTGGCTTCAACCGCATGAGCATCATACTGGGTGACAAACATGTCTTCTCCATACTTGAGAGGAATGTGATCCGTCAAATCCTGGTCACTCATCACAACCCCAGCCGCATGGATAGAGGTCTGCCTTGGTTGGCCTTCAATTCTTTTAGCAATTTCAAAGCCACGCTCAAATTCTGCTCGGCTATGAATCACTTGTCGAAAAGCTAGATTCTGTTCATAAGCAGTCGTCAGTGTATCCCTAAAACCAATCCGCTTGGTAATGGAGGTCAATTCGTACTCTGGTACCCCAAAACGTTTAAAGACATCTCGAATGGCTTGTTTGGCCCCAAAGGTTGAAAAGGTCACGATCTGAGCTGCATGGTAACTCCCGTAACGGTCTCGCACATAGCGGATAAATTCTGGACGATAGATATCAGGAATATCAATATCAATATCCGGCATGGTGTAGCGCTCCACATTTAAAAAGCGCTCAAAGAGGAGGTTCTTCTCCACAGGATCAATCCCTGTAATTCCTAATGCATAGGCTACTAGTGAACCTACAGCAGACCCACGTCCCATTCCCATATAATAACCTTGACTCCGTCCGAAACGAAGAAGGTCCCAGACAATCAAGAAATAATCATCAAAGCCCATTTGGTGAATAATGTCTAATTCATACTCCAGACGTTCTTGATAGACCGGACTGGTCAAGTTCTTTCGAAGAAGACCCGCTTGGGCTAATTCTCTCAGTTCCTCAACTGCTGATTTCTGGGGATTGAAGCGAGGCAATTTCAACTGAGTATCAATATCGTATTGAATCCCTTGGACTAGTTTTTCCAGATTTGTGATGGCTTGAGGAAATCGCTCTGCAAAATCATTCTTTAAATCCTGAGGAGTTTTTAGGACTGTTGTAGGATCAATTGGCCCTGTTTCTGTCAAGCTTTGATTGTCCTTGATGGCTGCCAGCATCTGCATGGCTTCCACATCTTCCGACTCAAAGAAACGCACAGTATGAAGAGGGAGCACAGGGTGGCTAAACTCTTGGACCGGCGTATCCGCAAAAACTCCGATGAAGTAATCTAGACCAAGAGGAAAGTCTCCACTAGCAAAAGGCGCTGGGACAATAACTGCTACTCCTTCTGTTAGGTGCTTCACATCCTCCCAATTGCTCTTCCCCATCATTTTGACGGTCGACATCTTCATCAGATTCTGGTAGCCCTTCGTTGACAGAGCGATCATCCGAAACGGAATTGTTTCATTGTCTACCTCTAGTCCAATTTCTAAACCGACCAAGGGGCTGAGCTTGTGGGCCTGACAGGCTTCGATAAATTCATAAGCACCATATAAATTATCTATATCCATGATTCCCAATGCGCCATACCCCATGCTTTTAGCCACTTGAACATAGTCTTTTATAGTCACAAGGCTTTCCATAAAGGTATAGACTGATTTGGTATCTAGCTGTGCAATCACTTTTTCTCCTCCCTCACTTGTCTATTTTTGGGACTCTTTATTGTACAAAAAAACACCACTGCTACACAATGATGTCTCAACAACGGAAGACATGGGATTCGAACCCACGCACGCTTTTACACGCCTACCGCGTTTCCAACACGGCCTCTTAAGCCTCTTGAGTAATCTTCCATGAATAAAAATATGGAGCCGGTGGGAGTCGAACCCACGTCCAAACACCTGCCAGCATATTTGTCTACAACCATAGGTTATGTCTTAGTTTAACAGCTACATGACACATAACTCAAGCCCTGTACCTGCGAGTCTATCAATCTCTTATCTAACTCCTAGACCAAGCTAGATCGTATCTCGCTATAATTAAGACCTGTCATCAAACACGAGCGATTCGAATCGGGTCACGCATGCTGGTGTTTAGGCAGCTAAAGCGTAAGAATTATTATTTTTTGCAGTTATATTTAACTGGCGTTTTACATCCGCTAGATGAGTTGCAAAATATGCCTCATAATGCCTGTCGAATCCGTAACGACCCCAAAACGAATACAATTAGTATATCAAAATGTAGCCAAAAATGCAAAAGAAAAAAATTGAACAAGAAGGCTTCCACCGGGAAGCTCCTTGTTCAATTAACTGTTCTTATTGAAGATTCAACTTGTACTTGCTGATATAGTGAATCGTGAAGTACATAGAAACAATCTTGATGACTTCATAGATAAGACCTGGGATGAAGTTAGGTCCAAAATCATCAATATTTCCATAAACCAATGCAGACCCGACAGCATATGAATCTTTTAATGGATTAAATGCTGTACCAATGATACTTAAAACAATGCACAAGAGAAAGAAAAACAGAATAGCCTTAAATCCACGACGATTTTGGAAGAGTTGGCCAAGTGCGATCGATACATAAAATAGTAAGATTCCTGAAGCTGTGGTAAAAATCCACCAAACGATAATCCAATAAGCAATAGAATGACTAAAAGCCTCAGCGATAATACTAAATACAGGAGAGAGGTCTTGTCCAATGACAGCACCCATCACAATAATTGTGATAAAACCACTAAAAAATAGAAGGAATAGGCAGTAAAGACTCGCTACTAAAGCTCCCACAAATTTTGACAAAATGATCGCATGGGGGCTAGCTGGAAGAGTCCAGGTCAAGTAACCTTCACGTCCGTATAAGTTGGAATAGAAACGACGGATAATAATATAGTAGTTGCTAAGATAAAGACCAATGACTCCTCCAAAAATGAGAATCCCAAGAGTCCCTGTTATGATTTGCATACTATTGGTTTCCATATCCACAAAACCGTTTGTAGCACTTCCACCAATAACACCTGTAATCACTGACAAACCTAGTGCAATCAGGGTGATCAATAAATACCACTTAGCTGTCGATTTAAATTCATATTTTAATAATTTACCAAACATGGGTTCCTCCTAATAAACACGGAATTGATCACGGAAGATCTCATCGATTGATTTTCCGTGTTGATTGCGCATAACAGTCGTATTTTCATGCAAGAGGATTCTTCCTTGGTTGATGAAAATGGCCTCATCCAAAACTTGCTCAATATCTGCAATCAAGTGAGTAGAAATCAAGACAGAAGAGTTTGGACGTCTGTTTTGAATAATAGTCCGCAAAATATAATCACGCGCCGCTGGGTCAACCCCACCGATTGGTTCATCAAGAACATACAAGTCAGCTTCACGGCTCATCACCAAAATCAATTGCACTTTTTCCTTGTTCCCTTTTGAAAGGCTGTTCAATTTTTGATTTGGATGCAAATGCAAATCGTTGAGCAATTGGTAAGCTCGTTGGACATTAAAATCTGCATAAAAATCTTGGAAATAGTTAATAGCATCAACAATTTTCATATTTTCATTCAGATAAGTTGTATCTGGCAAATAGGAAACCACTTTTTTAGAAGCTGGGGATGGTAATTGCCCATGAATATAGATATTTCCAAGGCTTGGTTGCAACAAACCATTGATCAATTTAATGATGGTTGTTTTCCCACTACCATTGGGACCCAAAAGACCAATAATACGGCCAGGTTGGATATTCAAACTAACATCCATGAGAGCAACTTCATGCCCATAATTCTTTGTCACATGGTCCAAGTAGACCAAAGGATACTGATTCATGTAAATCTCCTTTATTTTCTATTTATGCTATTATACCTTGTCCCCTTGATGATTGCAACTTTATCTGAAAATTTGCTAAGAATTTGTAAATAGTCATTAAAAAAAATAGGGATAAATAAATCAGAGGTTGGGGAAGCCCCAACCTCTGATTTGTTTTGATGCATAGAATGGTTAACTAATTCCAAGTGCGATCCTTGCATAACGGCTCATCTTTTCAACCGTCCAAGCAGGATACCAGACCAACTTCACATCCACAGATGTCACTTCTTCTACTTCTGCTAAAACATCATGAATCTGATCTGTCAGAAGATCCGCTAATGGACATCCCATGGTCGTTAAGGTCATATCAATGATGGTTGCTCCAGTTTCACCGTCAAAATGGATCTCGTAGACAAGACCTAAATTGACAATGTCAATCCCAAGCTCCGGATCGATTACCTCTTCCAAAGCATTTAAGATTTTATTTTTAATTTCTTCAATTTGCTCAGTTGTATATGCCATATGACTTCCTTTTTTGCTATTTACTCTCGATAGAATTTCTTGACTCGGGTTAAAAATGTCCACTGGACCTTCCTCGCTTCCGAATTTTTCGGCTCGGGTTAAAAAGATCCGCAGGATCTGGGTCGCTTCTTCATTTCTAGGCGACCGTTAAAAAGATCCGCAGGACCTGGCCACTCTTTGGTTTTTAGGTGGCCGTTAAAAATGTCCACTGGACATTTTTAATCCTCTATAAAGTCACGCAATGGTTTGCTTCTGCTTGGGTGGCGGAGTTTGCGAAGGGCTTTGGCTTCGATCTGACGGATCCGTTCACGGGTCACGTTGAAGACTTTCCCCACATCTTCCAAAGTCCGCATTTTTCCATCATCGAGACCAAAACGGAGACGCAAAACATTTTCTTCCCGGTCTGTCAGGGTATCGAGGACTTCATCCAATTGTTCGCGTAGAACCACACGAGTGGTGTAGTCTACTGGATTTTCAATCACTTCATCTTCGATAAAATCGCCCAAGTGGCTATCGTCTTCTTCCCCGATTGGAGTTTCAAGAGAAACCGGTTCTTGCGCAATCTTCAAGATTTCACGCACCTTGTCTGGTGTCATATCCATACGTTCAGCGATTTGTTCTGGTGTTGGGTCTTGTCCCAATTCTTGCAAGAGATTGCGTTGTTCACGAACCAACTTGTTAATGGTTTCCACCATGTGAACAGGGATCCGAATGGTACGCGCTTGGTCTGCAATGGCACGAGTGATGGCCTGACGGATCCACCAAGTAGCATAAGTAGAGAACTTGAACCCTTTGGTATAGTCAAACTTATCAACGGCCTTCATCAAGCCCATGTTTCCTTCTTGGATCAAATCCAAAAATTGCATTCCACGACCAACATAACGTTTCGCAATGGATACAACCAAACGAAGGTTGGCTTCTGCTAGACGTTGCTTAGCTTCCAAATCACCTTGTTCCACCAAGATAGCCAATTCTTGTTCTTCTTCATTGGTCAATAGAGGAACAACACCAATTTCTTTCAAGTACATCCGTACCGGGTCATTGACCTTAGCAGAGTTGCTTCCAAGCAATTCCTCATCTGACAACTCTGGCTCTTCCTCATTGTTCAACACACGCGCACTTGGATTGCCATCTTTATCAGTGATCGAAATCCCTGCATCTTGAATACGTTGCAAAAGATCTTCAATCCCATCTGCATCTAGCGTGAATGGAATAACCAATTGGTCATTAATTTCATCATCTGTTGCAGTTCCGCTTTTCTTGTGGCTACGAATAAATTCTGCAATTTGAACGTCCAATGTTGTAATATCTTTTTGTTCTTTAGCCATTCTTACTCCATTCTTCTTTTTTGAGCGATTAAACGCTCGAGTTCCAATAAAGCTTTTTCCGCATCCCCTATTGAGGAAGCTTCCTTCACTTTATTTCCAATTTGTTGACTTTCTTTGCGAAGAAGCTCACGATTCCGTGTCGCTTCTACTTCTTCTAACTCACCATCTGCTATCTCATCTGGTAAATCTTCTTCTAACATGCGGTACCAGGCGTGCTGGACCCCTTCAGGCTGCTCAGATAAATCCTGAGAGGTGACTTCTCCATTTTGACAGAGCAATTGATACAAGATCTGTAACTCCGGCGTGTCAAAGGCAAAATCAGGTCGCAAACGGTAATCATTGAGCACCATTGGAAAATCCTTCATCCTACTTAACAAATGATTTTCCGCCTTGATCAAGCGCGTCATCCCACGATTCGGCAAGAGCTCCACTGAAAAATGCGATGTTTTTGACCGTCCACCTTCTTGCGCTTCTTGTCGTTGATGCAAGCGACTATTATTGACAATTTGCTCAATCTGCAAGTAATCAAAGTCCGGCAATAAATCGGCCAACTTATAAATATAGGTGTTTTGCGCTGTAATGGAGCGCGTCTGGGCGATCATCGGTGCCAGCTTTTCGACAAACTCAATTTGCGCCTGCAAGTTCTCAATATACTGGGGTTTCCAGTAGTGCATCAAGAATTCAACCTTACTGATCCGAGAATTCTTCAAGAGGGTAGCTAGATCTTCTGGGGACGTCTTTTTGAGGTACTCATCAGGGTCCATCTGATCTGGGATACGGACGATCTCCAACTCCAGATCCTGCAAGACATCCAAGGCCTTAGCTGTTGCTTCAAGCCCTGCCTTATCTCCATCATAGGTCAAGATGACCTTTTTAGTAAAATGAGACAGGTGCTGGACATGCTCTGGTGTCAAGGCTGTCCCCATAGAGGCGACTGCATTTTCTATCCCAGCTCGATAAGCTGCAATGACATCCATAAAGCCTTCCATGATATACATTTCATATTGCTTTTTGGCGCTCGTCTTGGCTTGATCCAAATGATAGAGTTCATAACTTTTATTAAATAGACGGGTACTACGACTATTCTTGTACTTGGCTTGATGACTACCATCCTCCGTCATTTTCCACAGCCTACCAGAAAAGGCAATGACCCGTCCACTATCATCCGTCAGGGGAAACATGATCCGATCCTGAAAGGCATCAAAAACCGTTCCTGCATCTGAGATTGTGAATAACCCCGAATCGGTAATCACTTTCTCAGAGAACTTCTCAGAGAGATTTCGATAGAGATAATTCCCTTCTGCTGGGGCTAAGCCCAATTGAAAATGTCGGATGACCTCATCCGTCAATCCACGTTCATGCAGATAATTTCGCGCTTCTTCTCCCATCTTTGTCGTCATCAGAATCGCCTGGTAGAACTTACTGGCTTCCTGATGAATCTCATAAAGTTCTTGGTTGGGATTGATAGACGTTGGTTGAGCCGGCCTTGCTTGGTACTGAAGCGCAATACCCGCTTTTTCTGCTACGATCTGGACCGCATCCATAAAAGCCACTCCACGGTATTCCTCAATAAACTTAAAGACATCTCCCGAGCGACCACATCCGAAACAATGGTAAAACTGCTTGTCTTCAACGACATTAAAAGAAGGAGTCTTTTCACCATGAAAAGGACAGAGCCCTAAAAAATTACGGCCAGCCTTGGTCAAAGAAACAACTTCTCCAATAACTTCAACAATGTTTACACTGTTTTTAATTTCTGCAATTAGCTCTTTATCAACCATAAACAGTGCCTCCATTTTACCATAGATTATCACTTTATATTTTATACTAAAAGTTAGTAAAAGTAAATTTTTTCCTACCGATTTCACACATAAAAGAAAAGATTTTCAACCTTTATCACTAATTTTAAAAAATGAGGCATATTCCTTGTCAGTCGAATATTTTTCCGTTATACTATCATAGTAAAAAATTATTATGAAAGGACATATTTAGGATATGTTAAAAGATTTGAAAGCTTTTCTCCTTCGTGGGAATATTGTTGACCTTGCTGTAGCAGTCGTTATCGGAGCTGCATTTGGAGCTATCGTAACATCACTTGTTAACGATATCATCACTCCACTTATTTTGAAACCAGCTATGAAAGCTGCTGGTGTTGATAAGATTGCTAATTTGTCATGGAACGGTGTTGCATACGGTAGCTTCTTGAGCGCTGTGATCAACTTCCTTGTTGTTGGTACTGTTCTTTTCTTCGTAGTGAAAGCTGCTGAAAAAGCTCAAAACCTTGGTAAAAAAGAAGAAGCTGTCGAAGAAGAAGCTCCTGCTCCTACTCAAGAAGAGTTGCTTACTGAAATCCGCGACTTGCTTGCAAACAAATAATCAGATAAAAAGATCCGATCTTCTAGCTAGAAGATCGGTTTTTTTGTCTTTA
Organism: Streptococcus parasanguinis; assembly: GCA_905188195.1. Taxonomy (GTDB): domain Bacteria; phylum Bacillota; class Bacilli; order Lactobacillales; family Streptococcaceae; genus Streptococcus; species Streptococcus parasanguinis_P. The sequence goes on from CAJJKY010000006.1 coordinate 13,384, forward strand.
ACGGATGAAAAAAACAAAAAACAGACCGAGGTCTGTTCTTGTATTCAATTAGAATTTTTTACGTTTACGAGCTGCTTCTGATTTACGTTTACGTTTTACAGAAGGTTTTTCATAGAATTCACGTTTGCGTGTTTCTTGAAGAGTACCAGCTTTAGTAACCGCACGTTTGAAACGACGAAGAGCATCGTCAAGAGATTCATTCTTACGTACTACTGTTTTTGACATATTTTTCACTCCCTTCAAGCCTAAAATCTTAATCATTTTATCACACTTTAAAGAGGCTGTCAAGATCTTTTGAAACTTTTCTAGCCCTCCTAGCCTTCATGTCATTTCTTTTTCCAACTTTTTCATTCTTTCCATTTTATGATACAATGGAAACAAAGAAAACCCTGAAGGAGATACTATGTCAGAAATTTATGATATTACAATTGTTGGGGGCGGACCAGTTGGTCTGTTTGCTGCTTTTTATGGCAATATGCGCCAAGTAAAAGTCAAACTGATTGATTCCTTACCTCAACTGGGAGGGCAACCAGCTATTCTCTATCCAGAAAAGAGTATCCTCGATGTACCTGGCTTTACCAATTTGACTGGTGAAGAATTGAGCAACCGCTTGATAGAGCAAGTTAAACGGTTTGATACACCGATCTTTCTCAATGAAACTGTAGAGGATATCCGAAAAGAAGGCGATCTCTTCACCATCACTACTTCTCGCCAAGTGCATCAGTCTAAAGCAGTCATTATTGCCATGGGCGGTGGTGCCTTTAAGCCACGCGCCCTTGACATTGAGGGAGCTGAAGACTTTGATAACGTCCACTATCATGTTTCGAACATCCAACAATATGAAGGACAGCAGGTGACCGTCCTTGGTGGTGGAGACTCTGCTGTAGACTGGGCTCTTGCTTTTGACAAGATTGCTCCAACTACGATCATTCATCGTCGGGATAACTTCCGTGCTTTAGAACATAGTGTAGAAGAACTCAAACAATCTTCTGTTAGCATCAAAACACCATTTATTCCTAGTCGTTTGATTGGCGAAAATGGTCATGCCACTCATCTTGAAATCACAAAAGTCAAATCCGATGAAACAGAACTCATTCCGATTGATCACTTATTCGTCAATTACGGCTTTAAATCTTCTATTGGGAACCTGAAAGAATGGGGTGTAGAATTGCAACGCCATAAAATCAAGGTCAACCAAAAACAAGAAACTAGCCTTCCTGGAATGTACGCTTGTGGAGACTGCTGCTTCTATGAAGGAAAGATCGATCTCATTGCTACAGGTCTGGGAGAAGCCCCAACAGCTGTAAACAATGCCATTAACTACATCTATCCAGATAAGAAAGTCCAACCAACGCACTCCACCAGTTTATAATAAAAAAGGCCTTTGGCCTTTTTTATTTGTCTAAATCGTCTGCGATTTTATTGATCTTACGCAAGCGGTGATTGACGCCACTTTTGGAAATTGGAATTTGCAAGCTATCCGCAATCTGCTGGATGGAATAATCAGGATGGTTCATCCGGATATAGGCGACTTCTTGCAAGTCACTTGGTAAACTTCCTAGACCAACCGTATCCACAATTTTACTGATATTATTAATGGTTTTCATACTAGCTGTGACCGTGCGCTGAATATTGGCCATCTCGGCATTATTGGCCCGATTGAGGTCATTGCGCGTCTCTCTCATGACCTTGATGGACTCAAATTCCTGCATGGCTTGCATGGCCTCTACGACAATGAGAAAATCAATAATATCTTCCGCTCTCTGCAGATAGGTCACCACTCCTTTTTTCCGCTCGATGGTTTTGGCGTCTAGTAAAAATCCTTGCATGAGAAGGGCAATTCCTTCCGCGTGGTCTGTATAAACAGAATGAATTTCCAGCTGGTACTTTCCTTTTTCAGGATCCTTGATGGATCCGCTCGATAGAAAAGCCCCCCGAAGATAAGCACGACTAGCTACTTCATCTTCTAAAACACTAGCATCAATGCCTGTCTCAATCCCAAAGAAGGCATCTGCCAAATGCAAGTCAGCTAAAATATCTTCTACCTTTTCATCCAAGAATACTGTGTAGACACGATTCTTTTTCAAATTGGTTTTTTGGTGGTGACGAATATCCGACTTAGCTTCATAAAAATGATGCAACAACTCATAGATATGGCGAGCAATCTTGGCATTTTCTGTCGTTACCGAGAGCGTCAAACCGCCCATTGATATGCCGAGGCTCCCAGACATCTTGATAATAGCAGCTAATTCACTCTTTTCAAATCGCTTGAGAGACAATAATTCTTCTTTGACACGAACCGTAAAACTCATTTTCTCACCTGCACGATCTGCATCAGCTCTTCGACCACTTTTTCACCATCATGAAAAGCGCCACCATTGACCAACTTCAAGAAATCGGAAGAAATCACTTGAGGAACTTGTGAGTGTAGCCCCTTAAAATCGTGTTCTACCTGGACCAAATATTCATCAAATTTATTGCTGTTCATATAAGCTGCGGGAACCTGATTGATATTGACAAGGACGGTGTCGATGAACTTTTCTCCCAAATGTTTGTGGAGCACGGCCACGTGGTCACTATCTGTGAAATGTTCGGTTTCTCCTCTTTGGGTCATGATATTACAAACATAGGCCACCTGAGCCTTGGTTTCAAGGATGGCTTTCCCAATCTCATCGATCATCAAATTAGGAAGGATCGAGGTAAAGAGCGAGCCAGGACCCAAGACGACCATATCACTTTCAAGAATCGCTTCCACCACTTTCTTACTAGCCTTTGGACGCTCTTGATCAAAGGTATTGGTCACATAAACATGATCAATCATGCCGGTATAGTTGGCAATGTGACTTTCTCCTACTATTTCTTTTCCATCTTGAAAGACAGCATGAAGGGTCAAGGGACTATCACTCGACGGATAGATCTTGCCGGTTGTATGAAAGAACTTGGTCAACAACTGCATGGCATTATAGGTTGAGCCTTGCATCTCAGAAATCCCTGCAATGATCAAGTTTCCCAAAGGGTGTCCAGCCAAGGGGCCGTCATCGTCCGCAAAGCGGTATTGAAAAACTTTCTCATAAAAACGAGGCATATCTGACATAGCAACCAAGACATTTCGAAGATCCCCAGGTGGTGTCAATTTTTGGATGTTCTTCCGCAATTCACCTGAGCTACCGCCATCATCTGCAACAGTTACAATGGCAGTGATCTCGACCGTTTTTTTTCTTAGACTATCGAGAATAACAGAAATCCCTGTCCCTCCTCCAATAACGGTTACTTTAGGTTTTCTCATGAGCGATTCACCGTTTCTTTCCGTCTGTCCTTGTCTCTATGACTGCAATTGACCTGCCAATTTTTTTCTAAATCATGCGCTAAGCGCTCTGCAAAGGCTACTGAACGGTGTTGACCTCCAGTACAGCCCATGGCGATGGTGAGAACGGATTTACCTTCTCGTTTATAAGACGGTAAAATAGGAACGATTAAGTCATGGAGATGACGGTAAAAGTCCTCTGATTCAGGGTGATCCATGACATAATCATAGACAGCTGGATCTTGACCGGTTAAATTCCGAAGTTCCAATTTATAGTAGGGATTTGGAAGAAAACGCACGTCAAAGACGAGGTCAGCATCGATCGGAAGGCCGTATTTGAAACCAAATGACATGACCTCGACCCGAAAATCTGGCTGATTATCTTGACTGGCAAATTGCTCTGCAATCGTTTTTCTCAGATTACGGGGCGTCAATTCAGTCGTGTCTACCACATTTTGACTGATATTTTTCAAAGGAGACAAGAGCTCTCGCTCTAAGGTAATCCCATCTAAAACACGGCCATCTGCAGCTAGTGGGTGGCTACGACGTGTTTCCTTGTATCGTGCTACCAACTCACTGTCAGTAGCATCCAAGAACAAAACCTTGAAATCGAGATCTTCTTGGTTGTCCAATTCATCCAAAATGGTGCGAATTTCATTGAAAAAAGAACGGCTCCGCATGTCCACTACAACGGCTAATTTATTGTTATCCGGGCTATGACGCATGAGCTCAATAAATTTCAGCAAGAGAGCCGGTGGCATATTATCGATGGTAAAGTAACCCAAATCCTCAAACGATTGGATAGCGACGGTCTTGCCAGCACCGCTCATCCCTGTTACCATGACTAGTTGAATCTTACTTTCTGTCATTTTCTCCTCCCAAAATAAAACAGAGTGGCCTACAGTTTCCTGCTTTCCACTCTGTCTTTTTGTCTTTGAATGGTTATTAGGCCTTGATTTCCGCAATAACTTCAATTTCAACCTTCACATCACGTGGCAGGCGTGCTACTTCAACAGCAGATCGAGCTGGAAACTCTGTGGTAAAGACTGTTTTATAGACCTCATTAAAAGGTACAAAGTCATTCATATCACTTAAGAAACAAGTGGTTTTCACCACATGGTCAAAGTCTGTCCCAGCCTCTTCCAAAATAGCCCCAATATTCTTTAAGACTTGCTCTGTTTGTTCTTGGATGGTTTCGCCAATGATTTCTCCTGTTTCAGGTGACAAAGGAACTTGCCCACTTGCAAAGAGAAGATTGCCTACAATTTTCCCTTGAACATAAGGTCCAATTGCTGCAGGTGCTTTATCTGTATGAATTGTTTTTGCCATAGTATTCTCCAAGTCTATTTACTTCTGCTGGTTTTCTTTTGCTAATTTTTCCCTTTGTAGGCGCAACTTGCGCTTAGGATTTAGTGTATTAAAGAGTTCTTCTAATTTTTCAGCATTCCAAACATCAGCTGCTGAAACAAAATTTCCATTTTCATCTCGAAAAGAGATCGGTTTATCTCCCACTGAAAAAGCCTCATTTCTTATTTGGAATCCTTGATCCGCTCAGGATCACCCTTAATCTACAAACTCAAATTCAAATTTACCGATCCGGACGATATCGCCATCTTTTGCCCCACGTGCACGGAGAGCTTCATCAACACCCATTCCACGCAATTGACGAGCAAATTTCATGACCGCTTCATCCCGATCGAAATTCGTCATATTAAAGAGTTTTTCAAGTTTTTCACCAGACAAGACCCAAGCGGCATCGTCATCACGACTGATGTCAAAGGCTGGCTGGTCTTCATCAAAGCCATAGTAGACTTCTTCTTGGGCCATTTCGTCTTCTGAATACAAGAGGAATTCTGGCGTTTTGTCTAACAATTCTGCTGTTGCTTCTAACAAGTTGTCCAAACCTTGATGCGCCAAACTAGAGATCGGGAAGATCTGTGGCAATTCATCAAACTCATCGTAATTGGACGCCAATTTCTTCTTGAACTCTTTCAAGTTTTCTTGGCTCTCTGGCATATCCATCTTATTTGCCACGATAATCTGAGGTCGCTCCATCAAACGAAGATTATAGGTTTCAAGCTCTTTATTAATTTGAACATAGTCTTCATAAGGGTCGCGTCCTTCACTCGCTGACATATCAATAACATGCAAGATAACACGGGTGCGCTCGATGTGGCGAAGGAACTGGGTTCCTAGTCCGACTCCTTGGCTAGCTCCTTCAATCAATCCAGGAAGGTCTGCGACTGCAAACGATTCACCTGATGGCGTCCGAACCATGCCCAAGTTTGGAACGATGGTTGTGAAATGATAAGCTCCAATCTTTGGTTTGGCTGAAGTAATGACACTAAGAAGGGTTGATTTCCCTACTGATGGGAAGCCAACCAAACCAACGTCTGCCAAGACCTTGAGTTCTAATTCGAGTTCGCGTTCCTGACCAGGTTCCCCATTCTCAGAAATCTCTGGAGCTGGATTCTTTGGAGTGGCAAAACGAATATTTCCACGTCCGCCACGGCCACCGTGGGCGACAATGTACTCTTGTCCATTTTCAACTAGGTCCGTAATAACCTTGCCAGTCTCGGCATCTCGGACGGTCGTTCCTTGAGGAACCCGAACATAGAGATCTTCTGCTCCCCGTCCGTGCATCCCTTTGGTCATTCCTTTTTCCCCATTTTGGGCTTTGAAATGCCGGTTATAACGGAAGTCCATCAAGGTGCGCAAGCCTTCGTCTACTACGAAGATGACATTGCCACCACGACCTCCATCACCACCCCAAGGTCCGCCATTAGGGACATATTTTTCACGGCGAAAAGCCACCATGCCATCGCCGCCATTTCCAGCCTTGACCTTAATCTTGGCTGTATCTAAAAACATACTCATAAATAGATGATTTCCTTTGTTTCTGTGTGCGTCTTAGTAAGAAAGAGCACCAATTGCGGTTGCAAAGATTGCACCAACCGTTACAATCAACATAATCACAATGACCACCATCGTGATCATTTCAAATGGTGTTTTTTTACGTTTTCCGTTATCTCCAAAAGCCACTTCTAATACCTCGATTACTATAAATTCATTAGCCCTATTTTACCACGAAATAGGGGATTTTTCAAATCGAGCCTACACAAAAAGACCAGACAGATGTCTGATCTTTTATGAATAGATTTAGGAATCTTTTCTTACACGTAAAACGCCAACTGATAGAATTGCTAGGAAGACACCCATGACAAGAACCACCGGTGTCATCTTTTCACCTGTACTTGGAAGAACTTTTTTCTTACCAGGTTTTGGAGCTTCTTCTTTAACAGAAGATGAAGATGATTTCAATGAAGAACTTGATGTGGATGTTGAGTTCGATGTAGAGCTAGAACTCGTTGAAGATGATGAACTTGATGAAGAACTAGAACTCGTTGAAGATGATGAGCTTGATGAAGAACTAGAGCTTGATGAAGAACTAGAACTTGATGAGGAGGTTGAGCTAGATGTCGGTGGCGTTTGTTCTTTCTCACCCAATCCTTCGCCAGATCCTGTTTCCAATCGCACTTCACGGGTTAAACTACGCGGTGCTGGGAAATTAGTTGCTGTCCATGTTAGCGTGTTATGAACAAGATCACCTACTTTTGTACCAGGAGCTACTTTTGTAGAATATTCAATATACATTGGCCAATTGTAGTTATCACCAAATTCAATCGTAAAACCAGTGGTCTTGCCATCTGCATTCTTATCGAAAACAGCTTTTTTAGTAAAGTTATCCAGAACTGGGAGACTCAAGATCTGAGCTTCGTTCTTGATCCCACCTTCTACAGGAGCATAGCGAACCGCACGCAAGCTACCTTCAACCAGAGTTAAACCATCTCCAAATTGGTCTTTAATCACCATTCCACGGAGGATATCTTGACGAGCATTTAAGAGAATCCGCCACTTGATAATGGTTGGATCAGACTTATCTTGATAGCCGTATTTCATCTCGTATTCTCCAGCTTCCCCATCTGTTTTTTCATAATTCAATGAAAAGTTCGTATTCCCTAATTTAAATTGGATTGGAGATGTTTTTGTAACTACTTCGGAGTCTACTTTTACATCAAAATGAAGAGCAACTCGTTTATTGAGTGGATGAGATGCGAAATAATCATTAAAGGTAACAGTCACTGTTTTCTTAGCTGTATCAACGACAGCTTTCCCCACCGTCTGACCATTTGATTGGCCTTCCTCAAGAACATTGAATTCCAATGCTGTGTAGAGGGTTAATTCTTTTGGTAAGCTAAGTGTTAAAGTATCACCAGCTTGAATGGCTTGCGAATCAGGGAAGGTCAAAGAAATGCTTGCTGACAATTTTTCATTCGTCAACACCTTGCTCCCATTCGTTAAAGTATTGCCATCTTTCGTTAAGCTTGCTGTCTGTGTATAAGACGAGACTTCTGCAGCATGAATTGTTTTAGTCAAACCAGCTGTGAATAGAATCGTTAGCACTAAGGCAAGTGCCCATACAATTTGACGAACCTGTTTCATATATACCTCCTCTGCTCGCCTATTTGCGAGCCATGTTTTTTACAAGGTTAAAGTCCGATTTCTGCTTGAACAACTGCAGCAATGGTATCCACATAGTAGTCTACTTCTTCATGGGTAGGTGCTTCTGCCATCACACGAAGGAGGGGTTCAGTTCCACTTGGACGCACGAGGATGCGTCCATTTCCTGCCATTTCCGCTTCCATTTTTTCAATGATTTCACGAATAGCAGGCACTTCCATCGCCTTGTCTTTCATGCTATTTTCAACCCGGATATTGACCAGTTTTTGTGGATAGATGGTTACTTCAGCAGCCAATTCAGATAATTTCTTGCCGGTTTCTTGCATGATTTTTGTCAATTGAACGCCTGTTAATTGACCATCACCAGTTGTGTTGTAATCCATGATGACGACGTGACCAGATTGTTCACCACCAAGATTGTATCCTGATTTGCGCATTTCTTCGACCACATAACGGTCTCCAACAGCTGTGATTTCTTTTTGAATTCCCTTCGCATCTAATGCCTTGTGGAAGCCGAGATTGGACATGACGGTTGTGACGATGGTATTTTTTTCGAGCAAGCCCTTGCTTGAAAGATAAGAACCGATGATGTACATGATCTTATCGCCGTCTACGATCTCTCCATTTTCATCAACAGCAATCAAGCGATCGCTGTCTCCGTCAAAGGCAAGACCAATCGCTGCACCTACTTCTTTGACTTTCTCTTGCAAATGCTCTGGGTGAGTAGAACCAACCCCATCATTGATGTTCAAACCATCTGGGTTTTCACCGATGACAGTCAATTGAGCTCCCAAATCTGCAAAGATTTGACGGGCACTAGTAGAGGCTGCACCATTTGCTGTATCTAAGACTACGTGCATGCCCTCGAGTTGAACGCCTGTCGATACAAGGAATTCTTGATACTTACGCAAGCCTTCTGGATATTCCATGACAGTTCCTAAACCTTGGGCACTTGGACGTGGAAGCGTATCTTCAGCCGCATCAAGCAAGGCTTCAATTTCAAGCTCGCGATCGTCATCCAATTTGAAGCCATCACCACCAAAGAATTTGATGCCATTATCCAAGGCTGGATTGTGGCTAGCAGAAATCATAACTCCGGCGCTGGCTTTTCCCGTACGAACCAGATAGGCAACACCTGGCGTTGCAATCACACCCAACTTATAAACGCGAATCCCAACTGATAAGAGACCAGCGATCAAAGCATGCTCCAGCATTTCACCAGAAATACGCGTATCACGTCCAACAAACACCAAAGGTGTTTCTTCTTCATGTTGGCTCAACACATAACCACCGAAACGACCCAACTTAAAGGCCAATTCTGGTGTTAATTCTACATTTGCTTCTCCACGGACACCGTCCGTTCCAAAATATTTACCCATTTTTGATTACCTTTTTACTTTCTAATTACTTGAACTGGAAGAAGTCGACGACGAACTGCTAGAGCTTGACGTAGACGAGCTAGTCTTTGTGGTCACTTGAATCCGTGTTTCACTCGGATTAACCAAGCCTGGTAGAATATTTCCTTGAGCATCCACTGCATTTAAGGAAATAGTTCCGCTATAATTTCCACTAATGATCTCACTGGATGGGAAGACTGCTTGGACATGATCAATACGACTTAAGGTTTCTTGATCACTCGTGACTTCTACTTTAGTGGTTTCCAGAGAAATATCCGTGACCGTAATTCCATCCACAATTTGATTATCCGGGATCGTGGCTCTGACAGTAAACGATTTTTTGGCTTTCTTCCCGATTTTTACAGAAACTTTCTGAGGCTCTACGGTTGCTGTCAAACCAGCTGGAAGATCTTCTACAATCAACGGCACTTCAACGGTACCTTCCTTGACCTTACGTAGATCCGCTACCACACGAAACTTACGAGTGCCCGGTTGCATCTCACTTGCAAGGGCGACCCGGTTTGAACCCTTTAGAAAGACTGTTACCTCGGATGTCAATCCACTGACAAAATATTTCTTGTCATTATACTTGGCATCAATTGGAATATTGGTCAAGGTATTGGTGTAGGTCTCTGAACTCACTTGTCTAGCGCTACTATTATTTTGAAAATTAAAGGAAGACGCATTGATAAATAAGACAAAGGACAATAAGACGGAGGCGAAAACATAAAGAAATTCTTTTTTCGATCTCATTTTGTTACCCTCCCAAATAGACGCTCTTTCCAACTACTCGTTTTATTCTCTTCAGGAACCAAGAAGGATCTCAATTCTGCCTCTAACTCTTCTAAAGTTAAATCGTGTCGGAAAGTTCCATTATAGGTCACAGAGATCCCGCCCGTTTCTTCGGATACCACGAAGGTAAAGGCATCAGAAACTTCAGATAAACCAATGGCTGCGCGGTGACGCGTTCCAAACTCTTTTGAAATTCCGGTATTTTCCGTCAAGGGCAGGTAGGCACAAGAAACGGCAATTTTATCATTGCGGACAATGACCGCTCCATCGTGCAAAGGAGTATTAGGAATGAAGATATTAATCAGCAATTCTCCTGAAATTTCCGCATCTAGTGGAATCCCTGTGGAAATGTATTCCTGAAGGGTTCTGGCCCCTTGAATAGCTACCAAGGCACCAATCTTACGTGGGCTCATATAAGCCACTGCCTTGACATAGGCCTGTACCATTTTCTCTTCCTGACTGACTTCACTCGTCGTAAAAAATTCTGTCGCCCGACCTAAACGCTCTAAGCCAATCCGAATTTCAGGGGAGAAAATCACAACCAGCGCGATAACCCCATAGGTAATCACTTGATTGATCAGCCAAGAAATAGTCGTTAAACCCAAAAAATTGGCTAAAAATTGAGCCAAGAAAAAGATAATAACTCCACGCACCAAAATCATGATCTTGGTCCCGACGATGGCCTTGATCAAAAAATACAGCAACCAAGCCACCAGGGCAATATCGATGATATTGATAATAACACTCCACCAATTTGGGAACAAACTGGTCCAAAATTGTGGATTTGAAAACTGTTGAATATTCATATTCTCATACCTACCACTTCTCTAAAAGACATCATCTTATTATAACACGTTTCAACAGATTTTTCTGTAACCTTCCGATGCTTTTTATGATAAAATATGATTTATGAAGATAAATACAACCTTGGGCCTTCTGGCAGGAAAACTTTCCGGCTCTATTCTAGAAAAGATGGGGCGGGGATCAACCCTACCAGGTAAAGTAGCCCTCAAATTTGATAAAGATATTCTCAGTCAACTGGCAAAAAACTATGAGATTGTTGTGATTACAGGGACAAATGGAAAAACCCTGACCACTGCGCTAACAGTAGGTATTCTCCAAGAAGCTTTTGGACCTATTTTGACCAATCCAAGTGGGGCCAATATGATCTCTGGGATTACAACGACCTTCTTACGGGCTAAGCATTCGAAATCAAATCGACCGATTGCGGTACTTGAAATTGACGAGGCGAGCCTCTCTCGGATTTGTGATTATATTAAGCCCAGCCTTTTTGTGATCACTAATATTTTCCGGGACCAGATGGACCGCTATGGAGAGATCTATACGACCTACCAAATGATTTTGGATGCCATTCACAAGGTCCCAACTGCAACAGTCTTGTTAAATGGTGATAGTCCGCTCTTTAATAGTCAGACCTTATCCAATCCGATCCAATATTATGGATTTGATACTGACAAATCAGAGCCACAACTAGCTCATTACAATACGGAAGGAATCCTCTGTCCGCATTGCCACAACATCCTCAAGTACAAGCTCAATACCTATGCAAATCTTGGGGATTATATCTGTGAGCACTGTGGTTTCCACAGGCCTCCTCTGACTTATGCCGTATCAGACCTCCTCTCATTAACCCAGCGCTCTTCCCAATTCCGGATTCAAGGCCAAGACTACCACATCAATATCGGCGGTCTTTACAACATCTACAATGCCTTAGCTGCTGTTTCCGTTGCTGGATTCTTTGGAGTTCAACCTGAAGTGATTAAGCAAGGATTTGATCGCAGTCGCGCTGTCTTTGGTCGTCAGGAAACCTTTAAGATTGGGGATAAGGAATGTACCTTGGTTTTGATTAAGAATCCAGTTGGTGCGACCCAAGCTATTGAAATGATCAAACTAGCTCCTTATTCCTTTAGCTTATCAGTCCTCCTCAATGCGAATTATGCGGATGGGATCGACACCAGCTGGATTTGGGATGCGGACTTTGAGCAAATCACCCAGATGGATATTCCAGAAATCAATGCTGGTGGGGTGCGCCACTCTGAGATTGCTCGGCGACTTCGGGTCACTGGCTATCCGGCTGAAAAGATCACAGAAATGGCTGAATTAAAAGAGGTCTTCCAACGCATCCAGCAACAGGAAACCCCTCACGCCTATATCTTAGCCACTTATACGGCCATGCTTGAATTCCGTGAACTCTTGGCCCAAGAACACCTGATTGAAAAGGAGATGCACTAATGACTTATACTTCTCTAGAATCTTCTGATCAGGCACAGTATCCATACAGCCTGCGCATTGCCCATCTCTACGGCAACTTAATGAATACCTACGGAGACAATGGAAATATCCTCATGCTCAAGTACGTTGCTGAAAAACTTGGAGCCCATGTCACAGTGGATATCGTCTCTCTCAAAGACCGGTTCGACCCTGATGCCTATGATATCGCCTTTTTCGGTGGCGGCCAAGACTACGAACAGACCATTGTATCAGAAGATCTACCAGATAAAAAAGAAGATCTTGAACGCTTCATTCATGACGATGGTGTGGTCCTTGCTATCTGTGGTGGCTTTCAGCTTCTGGGTCAGTACTACATTGAAGCTTCTGGCAAACGCATTGAAGGACTCGGTATTATGGGCCACTATACGCTCAACCAAGTCAACAACCGCTATATCGGTGATATCAAAATCCATAACGCAGAATTTAACGAAACCTATTATGGTTTTGAGAACCACCAAGGTCGGACCTTCCTGGCTGAGGATGAAAAACCGCTAGGTAAGGTCGTCTACGGAAATGGGAACAACAAAGAAGATGGTTGCGAAGGGGTTCATTACAAAAACGTCTTTGGGAGCTACTTCCACGGTCCTATTTTGTCCCGAAATGCCAATTTGGCCTATCGCCTAGTGAGCACTGCCTTGAAAAATAAATATGACAAGGACCTTTCCCTACCGGCTTATGAGGAGATTCTAAGCCTAGAGCAGCCGGAAGAATATGCTGATGCGAAAAGCAAGGCACCGACTGAACAATAAGGAGATAATGATGAACAAAAATAATCTACACTACATTGCTTTATTACTTTTAATTTTATTGATTGCTGGTATTTCCCTTGCAAACATGCAATCAGTCACTGTGAATTTCCTCTTGGTCCAATTTAAATTGCCCTTGATCATTCTGATCTTGCTCTGTGTCCTCTTGGGTGCATTTGTCATGACCTTGGTTAATTTTTCAAAGGGCTTCTCACTAAAAAAAGAACTCAAGAGCACTCAAAAGCAACTAGAGGAAGAAAAGAAAGAAGTTAAAATAGAAGAAAAAAATAACAACTAAAAAAGCACCGATCGGTGCTTTTTTCATGCTTTTCTAATGACTTTTTGCATGCAATTTTTTTGCGACTACTTGGGCTAGGAAGGAAAAGAGAATGACGCCAGCGCCAATCAGGAGAAAGGATTCTACTCGGACGCTTGGCAACCAAGTCATCAAACCTTTGGCGATGGGCATAAAGAGAATGGCCAGGGTAAAAATGGTGCTTAAGACCCTGCCTAGATAGTCTCCTTCCACCTTGGTTTGCACTTGGGTAAAAAAGTGGATATTAAAAATCGTCATAAAGAGTTCACAGACTAAATTTCCAGAAAAGGAAAGGAGAGGAGGAAGAGGTAAGCCCATCATGAATACTCCTACTCCTGTTAAAATCAATAAGAATAGAAGCATCTCCATGCTTGATTTAAATTTATTGGCGATCAAGGCTCCGATAATGGACCCGATAGCTCCCAAGGTTAAGATGGTCGCATAAGCCCCCTTGACTCCGTAAAGTCGATTGGAAAAGGGAAGTAAAAACTCAAAAGCTGCAAAAAAGAAATTGACACTGGAAGCAACCAACAAGAGAAAGAAAATGTCTTTCTGCTGCCAGATGTAGTGCAATCCATCCTTTATATCAGAAAAAATATCCTTTGCCGTAAACCCTTTCTTTTCTTGAACCTTGGCTTCTTCTTTCGGAAGGAATGCCACCAAAACAAAAGCGATGAAAAAAGTCAGCGCATCTAGTAAGAGGGTCGCATGGAGACTGGCAAATTGTAAAACAAGAAAAGAGAAGACAGGTGAACTAACACCGATAACTTGTAAGACTAACTCTAAGTGGGCATTATAGGTTACAATCTCGTCTTTCTCTACAACTTCTGTAATAATGGCTTTATTGGCAGTTCTAGAAAAAGCGAAGGCAATGGCCTGGACAATATTGGCAAAAATCAAGGCCGCAATCATCCAGCGATCGTTTCGAATAAAAGAAATGCCCAAACAAAGAAGGCCACAAACCAAGTCGGTCGTCATCAAAATCTTGCGACGGGAAAAACGATCTGAGATCACGCCTCCAAATGGATTAACTAGAATGGAGGTGACGAGTTCAGAAATCTGATAAATCCCTAATACCGTCTTTCCCACCGTCCCCATCGAGGCCAGCCAGACACTATTCCCATAATCATAGAGCATATTCCCCATTCTATTGATCGCACCACGAGCAATTAATTGGACTGCATGTCGCTTCATACAAAAACCTCCTTCATTTTCTGAAACTATTGTATCAGTTCATGAAAGAGGTTTTCATTTTGTCCCTTATTTGGGAAAAAAATAGATTGCAATTTTATAAAAGGATACCTACTGTTCTTTTGATTGAAGCTGCTTAGCTACTAGCTGAGCTAAGAGTGAAAAGAGAATAACTCCAGCTCCAATCAGGAGAAAGGATTCTACTCGGACACTTGGTAACCAAGTCATCAACCCTTTGGCAATGGGCATAAAGAGAACAGCCAAAGTATAAATCGTGCTCAAGACTCTCCCCAGATAATCATCTTCCACCTTGGTTTGCACTTGACTAAAAACGTGGATATCGAAAATGGTCACAAAAAATTCACAGACCAAATTTCCCGAAATGGAAAGATAAGGCGGAAGAGGCAAGCCCATCATGAACACTCCAACCCCTGCCATGATCAGTAAAAACAGGAGAGTTTTCATACTTGATGCAATTTTATTGGCAACAAGTGCTCCTAGAATAGATCCAATTGCACCCAGTGTTAAAATAGTTGCATAAGCCCCCTTGACTCCGTAAAGTTGATTGGAAAAGGGAAGTAAAAACTCAAAAGCCGCAAAAAAGAAATTAACGCCGGAAGCCACCAACAAGAGAAAGAAAATGTCTTTCTGATGCCAGATATAGTCTAACCCCTCCTTGATATCAGAAAAAATATCTTTCCCCGTAAACCCTTTCTTTTCTTGAACCTTGGCTTCTTCTTTCGGAAGGAATGCCACTAGGACAAAGGCAATGAAAAAGGTCAGCGCATCTAGTAAGAGGGTCGCATGGAGACTGGCAAATTGTAGAACTAGGAAAGAAAACACGGGATAACTGACACTAACAACTTGTAAGACCAACTCCAAGTGCGCATTATAGGTTACAATCTCTTCTTTCTCTACCACCTCTGTGATAATGGCTTTATTGGCAGGTCGAGAAAAACCAAAGGCAATGGCCTGAACAATATTGGCAACAATCAGAGCCGCAATCATCCAACGATCATTTCTGATAAAAGAAATCGCCAAACACAGGAGACCACACACCAAGTCGGTCGTCATCAAAATCTTGCGACGAGAAAAACGGTCTGAAATCACCCCTCCAAAAGGATTCACGAGGATCCCTGTCACTAACTCAGAAATCTGATAGATTCCTAATACCGTCTTTCCTATAGTCCCCATTGAGGCCAGCCAGACACTATTCCCATAATCATAGAGCATATTTCCAATTTTGGTAATCGCTCCACGACTAATTAATTGGACCGCATGTCGGTTCATAAAATCTCCTTTATCTCTCTCCTATTTAGGAACATTCATCTATTACAAATTTATCAAAGTGTTCTTGATAGTAAGCTACCTGCTCTGGAAGACCTAGCACATCAAAAATATGCATAGCCTCTTGCATTTGCTGACTCCCTTCTTTCTCTAGCCCCTTCTGATAGAGGGCAAATTCCTTGAGGTAATGAAAGACATTGCGCTCGTAGAGTTTGATGCTCTTGCCGATAATCTTTTCCACAGAGGCTTCAAAATAACTAGCACTTTCAAAAGAACGGTGTTCTAAACAATGCTGGTAACAATTGAGGGCTAGAATCAAGACCAGTTTTCGATGGCGACCAATTTCCTTGTAGAAATCTTCCCGCTCCATCACTTCTCTACCAAGCCGAGTGACATAATCCACATCATAAAAGCTATAAAGATTGCCAAAGAGGATCAACTCATACATGGTCCATTCTTCCGTTTGAAAGAGATAATCTGCCACCTTTTCCAGATCACTTTGCTTCATCGTGTAGCTGGCATCTCTCTGGCAAATCAGCCCTTGTAACAAAATCCAGTTCAATTCAAAATAAAGGGGACTGGTCGAACCTTTAGCCTTTTCAAGTTGTTCTCCTTGAAGCCTTTGAAAACCAGCAATATCATTTGCATAGTAAAGCGGAATAATCTGAGCCATCAAGGCCACATGCTCATGGTGTTGGAAATTTCTGGCCTTATCCATAAAATTCTCAACAGTCACATGGATATTGTCCAAAATTTCAAAGAAGCGCGACGTAGCTAGATCCGACTCCCCCAATTCAAAACGGGATAACTGGGAGGTCGAGCAAGCTTCTCCTGCAGCTTCTTTCAATGAATAATTTTTACTCATTCGAAATTCACGAAAAACTTTGCCTAAATCTTCCATTTGATTACCACTTAAATTCCTTTAAGTACCTTTCTAACTCTTGCAAGTATCCTTCGTAGAATCCATGATCTTCTTTAACGGAAAAATCTAATGGTCTTAAGTAAGAAATCAGCCAATCAACCAATAGATCATACTGATGAAGAGGTAGGCGTTTCATCTGCTCTTCAACAAAAGAAATGGCCTCTGCAAAGCGCTGCTCTTCTAAAACTTGCTGAAGATAGTGATTCCCGTTGATGAGTCTTCCTTCCTCATCCTCATACTGCCCCAAATCTAAATTCTGAATCTGTAGGCGCAAAGTTGTACCAATTATATCGGCTACACCTTTAATCTGCTTCATAAACCAATCATTTTCAGTCATCACAATGTTCTCCTTAGGCAAATTAGAAAACTACACTCTCTCCGCTAGATCTTCCATCTATTCCACCTGTTCTGACAGTTCTGCCCACTCTTCCATGACCGCTTCCTGTTGAATCGTCAATTGGTCAAGATCGCTTTGCAGTTGGACCAAGTCTTCCGCATCGTTGGTGCTATGCATGGTTTCGGTGATGGCTTGGATTTTATGATCCAGCTCTTCCATCTCCGCTTCCAATTGCTCAATGCGACGAGTGATTTTACGGAGTTCCTTTTGATTTTGCTTTTGCAGATGATAATCATTGCTGGTGCCTTCTTCGGTCGAAGAAACAGGCACAGCTTCTGCTTGTGCTGCAGCAAGGGCCTCTAACTCAGCTTTTTTCTCCAGATAATAATCATAGTCTCCTAGGTAAAGGGTCGAGCCCTCTTCTGAGAGTTCCAAAACTTGTGTAGCCACCCGATTGATAAAGTAACGGTCGTGGCTGACAAAGAGCAGGGTACCGTCAAAATCAATCAAGGCATTTTCTAGCACTTCCTTGCTATCGATATCCAAGTGGTTGGTCGGCTCATCGAGAATCAAGAAGTTGTTATTCTCCATGGACAGCTTGGCCAAGAGCAGACGCGCCCTCTCTCCACCCGACAGCATGCCGACGGTTTTCTTGACATCATCCCCAGAGAAAAGAAAGGCTCCTAGGCGATTGCGAATTTCTACTTCTGGCGTCAGTTTAAAGTCATTCCAGAGCTCATCCAAGACACTGTTGTGAGGCGTTAGTTTACTTTGGGTCTGGTCATAGTAACCCACCTCGACATTGGCCCCAAAACGGGCTTCCCCCTTGATAAAAGGAATCTGCCCGACGATGGACTTGATAAGAGTAGATTTCCCGATCCCATTTGGTCCCACAATAGCGACCGCATTCATCTTGCGGATATCCAGATTGATGGGCTCTGACAGGATTTGATCGTCATAGCCGACGGCTGCCTCTTCTACTGTCAGGACGACATTTCCCGAGGTCTTATCAGAATGGAAGGTCATATGGGCGGACTTAGTTCCAGCTTCTGGCTTGTCTAGGCGCTCCATTTTTTCCAACTGCTTGCGCCGAGACTGGGCTCGCTTGGTAGTCGAAGCCCGCACCAAATTACGATTAACAAAGTCTTCCAGCGCCGCGATTTCTTTTTGTTGCTTCTCGTAGTTCTTGGCTTCGGTCAACAATTTTTGCTCTTTTTGCTCGACAAAGCTAGAGTAATTGCCGACATAGCGGTCCAAAGAATGCTTGGTCAAATCCAAGGTAATGGTTGCGACCTTATCGAGGAAATAGCGGTCGTGGCTGACAATGAGAAGGGCCCCACTATAATTGACCAGATAGTTTTCCAACCAGGCGATGGTCTCAATATCCAAGTGGTTGGTTGGCTCGTCTAGTACCAAGAGATTTGGCTTTTCTAAGAGCATCTTGGCCAGAGCTAGACGGGTATTTTGCCCTCCTGATAGCTCTTCAATCTTCATCTGCCACATGGACTCATCGAACTTGAAACCGTTTAGAATGGCGCGGATATCTGCCTCATAGGTAAAGCCACCTGCCTGACGGAATTCTTCCGAAAGACGGTCATAATCCTGCATGAGTTTTTCTAAATCAGCCCCAGTTTTTTCTCCCATTTCAAGCTCCATTTGTCGTAGCGTTTTTTCCGTCTTACGGAGATCATCAAAGACATGGAGCATTTCATCGTAGATGGTATTGGTCGACTCAAAGCGACTATCCTGGGCCAGATAAGAGAGAGAAAGATCCCGCTTTTTATTGATTTCCCCAGAAGTTGGCTCTTCTTCTCCGACCAAGATTTTTAAGAGCGTAGACTTGCCGGCTCCGTTCTTTCCGACCAGGGCAATCCGGTCCCGTTCATCCACTTGCAGGCTGATGTTATCAAAAAGAACCTCCCCTGCAAAAGAGCGTTCAATTTTATTGGCTTGTAAAATAATCATGTTCCTATTTTACTATCTTTTTACGGATTAAACAAGGGAAGATGAAGCATCAAAAAAATCCTGAGCCCTTGGGGCCCAGAACTTTTCAATGATCAATTGTATCTCATTCTTCCTTGTATAATTGTCGGACTGCTTCCACATCCGTATCCTGAATACTGTAGAAGGAGCCAGCCGGTTGCATGACAGATTCTCCATCATTGTGGTCCAAGCCAATGGCATGCCCTAGCTCATGCTCAGCTGTATTCACAATTCGTTCATAACTGTAGTTATAGATATAATTTAAAAGATAATGGCGATTGAGACGAACGGTGATGTGCGTGAAGCGATTGGTTAAGAGGTTGGTCTGTGAGGCAGTTTCTCCTGCTGCAGAAACGGATGTGTTGTCCATCTCCGTCAAGACGACATTGGCCTCTTTTTCATTTGTGACCAATTTAAAGGTAAAGGCGCCTGTTTGATTCCAAGCCTCAATAGCATCCCGATATGCTTTTATAAAGGTTTGACTAATATTGGGATCTAGATAAACCGTAGCCTCGGCCTTTTCCCAGCGAGCACCGCTATGCTCATGATTGTCCGTCTGGGTTGTTGGTGAACTAGGGGCCATTCCAAAGCGCGACGCAAAGCCCTGATCGCCAAATAAATTTCCAACCTGATAGACCACTTTTTGAGCGGCTCGTCCAACCCCATCCATACCAGAACTAGGAGAATCTGTGAAATAGATAATCCCTACTAAGATTAGAAAACTGATCGCAATTGTCCAGAAAAAACCCCAAAAGAGGCTCCAAGCCATGCGAAGGCTTCCTCTGACAAATCGAAAAATGGTTCTCATACATTCTCCTTTCTCTTAAAGAAGGTATGCAATTGTAACACCCCATTCTTAAAAATAACTTAAATAACTGCGCTTTCCAGCTTATTGATGAACGGTTACTTTTCCTGTCTGGTAATCCAGGCTAATCCCACTTTGAACATTGGGAACAAAGACATTGAACTCAAGGGTTCCATCACTCGATTTAGCTTCGATCTGAGAACCTAATGGAATCAAATCTTCTGGTTGGTTGTAGATCAAGGTTACTCGATAGCGAATCCTCTTGTTCTTATCCAGTGCTTTTCGAACCAGGGTCTCGTAGTAGTTTTGACCAGTGGAATGAGGATCATTGGCTTGATTGGACCAAGCCGTTTGCACAGCGATATTTTTGGGATTGCTCGTCGAAGCATCAAAACCTTTGAGATTGCCGATCAAGGCGTAGCCCAATAGATGGCCCCGATCCACAGCATGGTCATACTCACCGGACAGATTGTGGACCTGGTGCCAACCTGCTGGTTTCCAATCGGTTAGACCACTTCCTGTTGCCTCCCGATCTCTATACTGGCGAGTCGCCTTGGTCATAATAGCGTTCGCAACCGTCGGTACGGTCTTTCCATTCACTTCTTTTGTCTTGTTATCTGCATAGGGTTGACTAGCCACACTGGCATCCAGATCTGTGCGATTCCCCTTAACTACAAAGGCTCCAGCACCATTCCATTCCAAGTCATTTCCCAATTGTGAACGAGCCGATTTCGTTAGTACAGAGCTAGCTAACTCTTTACTAGGTGTTTCTTGTTGGCTACTAGTCACCACCGAAACAACCTGATCCGTCGCTTCTTTTACCGTCGGTTGATTAAAATAATAGCCCCCGATAGCTAGGGCCGTTGCCACCACAAAACCTGCTAGGGTTTGTTTGGTTCGTTTCGTTAATACTTGTTTTGTCATGCCTCTCTCCAAAAAAGAGCAGCGCTAGATGGTCACTGACTCGATTCGCTGCTCTCCTTTTTACTCAATTTTAGTTAAAAGCTTATTTGCCTGTTAGTTTTCCAATGATCTCTGACCAAGTGTCCGGAGAGAGAATGGACCATGGATTTTTTCCATCTCCAATCACTCCATAACCAATGACCAAACCAACTGCAAAAATGATGATTCCAATCACAGCCAACAGGAGGACAATTCCTAGCTGTTTTCCAACATAGCGAAGATTAGTTTTCATCGTCTTCTTCCTCTACACGTTTCACGTCTGCACCTAGTGCCACTAATTTCTCATGGAATTGATAATAACCACGATCTAAGTGACTTAATTTGCTGACTTTCGTCTCTCCTTCTGCTACCAAGCCCATCAAGACCAAGGTTGCACTTGCTCGTAAATCTGTCGACATGACCTCTGCACCTTGGAAGCTTTCCCCTCCAACGATACGAGCTGTATCCCGCATAATGTCTGAGTGAACGCCCATCCGACGCATTTCTTCCAAATGCTGGAAGCGATTCTCAAAAACCGTTTCAATCATGGTAGACTCACCTTTAGCCATGGCCATCAAGGCTGTGAATTGAGCCTGCATATCGGTTGGGAATCCTGGATAGGGAAGGGTTTTAACCGTCACTGGACGGAGCTTACTGATATCCGATTGAATCCGAATTCCATTTTCTTCTTCGGTTACCGTTACACCCATCTCCTGCATCTTAGATAGAAGCGGACGGTTGTGTTCCCAAATGGCATCTTCGATCAAGACATCTCCACCAGTCATGGCTGCCCCAATCATAAAGGTTCCAGCTTCGATGCGGTCTTGCACAACATTGTGGTTTGCACCATGCAAGCTCTCCACACCAACAATGGTCAAGGTCTCAGTTCCTGCCCCCTTGACATTAGCTCCCATTTTATTCAGCAAGAGAGCTAGGTCAACAATTTCAGGTTCTCGAGCTGCATTTTCAATCACAGTGACTCCATCTGCCAAGGTTGCGGCCATCATAATATTTTGTGTCGCACCTACTGATGGGAAGTCCATATAGATGTGTGCACCCTTGAGACGATCTGCTTTTGCTTCAATATAGCCGGCCGTTTGGGTAATTTCAGCCCCCATAGCTTCCAGACCTTTCAGGTGGAGGTCAATCGGACGACTCCCAATCGTACAGCCTCCAGGCATGGAAACTTTGGCATGGCCATTGCGTGCCAAGACAGGACCTAGGACAACGATAGAAGCCCGCATCTTACTCACATATTTATAAGGCGCTTCCTCAGACAATTTCTCTCGTGCATCTACGACAACCGTATTGTCTTCTTCATT
Organism: Streptococcus parasanguinis; assembly: GCA_905188195.1. Taxonomy (GTDB): domain Bacteria; phylum Bacillota; class Bacilli; order Lactobacillales; family Streptococcaceae; genus Streptococcus; species Streptococcus parasanguinis_P. Next base: position 35,541 of record CAJJKY010000006.1, read on the forward strand.
GAAGGTTACTTGTGCATTCAACCCACGAACAACATTGTTCATTGTAAAGACATCTGATAAAACAGGTACATTTTTCAAGGTTGTCACGCCCTCGCTTGCTAGAACTGTTGCAGCAAGAAGAGGAAGGACAGCATTTTTTGCTCCTTCGATTTTGACGGTTCCAACCAGTCGATTATGACCACCATTAACGATTATTTTTTCCATACGGGATTGTTCTCCAATTTCTTAAAGTCACGCTTTCTATCATACCATATTTTTTATAAAATGTGGCTAGAATTGGCCAATAAAAATCTGCCGACTCATCTCATAAACACTGATAAAAAATGAGCTGGCTAGATAGCCTATTCCGACGCTGATCATCAAGATCAAAAAACGGATTTTAACCGCATTTTCAGCACTTACTTTTAAAAACTTTTCCCATTGAACCAGGTTCAACAATAGGTAATAGGCAAAAAAGATAAACAATAGATGGCTTGAAAGATTAAAAATCATTTGAATCATACAGCTATTATACCATATTTGGTCCGTACTTTCTTCTTTTGATTCTCTCCCAACAAAAATAAGGTGAGGACAAAACCTCCACCTTATTTTGAATATCTTATAAACGATTTCCGACATTAATCCGGTTAATGGCGCGTTGAAGAGCAATTTTAGCACGACGTTCCATATCAACCGAATGCTGATCTTTGGCTTCTTCAATCGCTTTTTCAGCTCGCAGTTTGGCACGTTCTGCACGACTAATGTCGATATCTCGAGCACGTTCGGCAGAATCGGCAACAATGGTAATGACATTATCAGCTACTTCGATAATCCCACCATTGACTGCAATCCAATCAATATGTTTGTCATCGTCGACACGACGAACCTTTACTTGGTCTACAGCCAAAACCGCAATGGTATTGATATGATGAGGTAAAATCCCTAATTCACCATCAATTGTCTTGACAGATACAAATGCGGCATGATGATCATAAACCAGTCCATCCGGTGTAACGATTTGGACGTTCATTTGACTCATCTTTCACCTCTTCTTAGAATCCCATTTTTTCAGCTTTGGCGATCACATCTTCGATCGATCCAACACCACGGAAGGCATCTTCAGGAAGATGGTCATATTTCCCATCCAAAATTTCTTTAAAGCCACGAACAGTTTCTCCAACTGGTACATAAGAACCAGGTTGACCTGTAAATTGTTCCGCAACGTTGAAGTTTTGTGACAAGAAGAATTGGATCCGGCGAGCACGAGCAACCAAGGTCTTTTCTTCGTCAGACAATTCATCCATCCCCAAGATAGCAATGATATCTTGCAATTCATGGTAACGTTGAAGGACGCGTTTGACTTCAGAAGCTACTGCATAGTGTTCTTCTCCTACGATTTCTGGAGAAAGGGCACGTGAGCTTGATGCCAATGGATCCACCGCAGGGTAGATCCCCAATTGTACCAATTTACGTTCCAAATTGGTGGTTGAATCCAAGTGAGCAAAAGCGGTTGCTGGCGCTGGGTCTGTATAGTCATCGGCTGGCACATAGATGGCTTGGATCGATGTAACAGAACCTTTCTTCGTTGACGTAATCCGTTCTTGCAATTGACCCATTTCAGTTGCCAAAGTAGGTTGGTAACCAACGGCTGATGGCATCCGTCCCAAAAGGGCTGATACTTCAGATCCGGCTTGAGTGAAACGGAAGATATTGTCGATAAACAAGAGAACGTCCTGACCTTCGACATCACGGAAGTATTCCGCAATGGTCAAACCAGTCAAAGCAACACGCATCCGTGCTCCAGGTGGCTCATTCATTTGTCCAAAGACCATGGCTGTTTTTTCAATAACGCCAGATTCTTTCATTTCCCAGTAAAGGTCATTCCCTTCACGTGTCCGTTCCCCAACACCGGTAAATACAGAAATACCACCGTGTTCTTGGGCAATATTATGGATTAATTCTTGAATCAAGACGGTCTTCCCAACTCCGGCACCACCGAAGAGTCCGACCTTCCCACCTTTCAAATAAGGGGCTAAGAGGTCAATAACCTTGATCCCTGTTTCAAGAATTTCTTCTGAAGTAGAGAGCTCGTCAAAAGATGGAGCTTTTTTGTGGATGGAGTCACGAGAAGCATCCTCAGGAAAAGGTTGATCCAAGTCAATGGTATCTCCAAGAACATTGAAGACACGTCCCAAGGTTTCTTTTCCGACAGGAACAGAGATTGGACGACCTGTGTCCAAGACTTCCATTCCACGTGTTAAACCATCAGTTGATTCCATGGCGATGGTCCGTACAACCCCATCACCAAGTTCCAAAGCTACTTCAAGAACGACTTTTGATTTTTGTTGGTCATTTTTATAGACTACAAGCGCATTATTGATCTCAGGAAGTTTATCTCCAACGGAAAAGGCAACGTCTACGACGGGACCTACGACCTGAGAAATTTTGCCTAAACTCATGTCATTCTCCTATTCTAAGTAATTTCTACTGCTCAAAAGTTCTCTTTCGAGCATCTGTTTTTGTATTTAAAATTGTATCCGACAACTATTCAAGGGCGCTAGCACCAGCAACGATTTCGGTAATTTCTTGTGTAATCGCTGCTTGACGAGCACGGTTGTATTGAATCGTTAATTCATCAATGACTTTCTTGGCATTGTCTGTTGCAGTTTGCATGGCCATCATCCCCGCAGCATTTTCAGCTGTTTTAGCATCAATAATGGCACCATAGATCATGCTTTCAGCAAATTGAGGGAGCAATTGATCCAAAATGGCATCTCGACTAGATTCCAATTCTAGATTCAATACATAATCCTCATCTGCTTCATTGGGGTCCAAATCAATAATCGGAAGCATCTGTTCTACCCGCATTTGGCTAGTCAAACTGTTAACGTGATGGTTGTAACAGACGTACAACTCGTCAAACAAGCCTTCCTGATACATTTGGACTGTTTTCGAAATGATCGTACGAACTTCCTTAAAGCTAGGTTGATCAGGCAAACCACGCAATTCATAAACCGGCTGAATCCCACGGGCACGGAAGAAATCCGCCCCGACACTTCCAATACAGATCACTTCAAAGTCATCTCCAGTTGGATGGTATTCTGCCTTCATTTCCATCATGGTTTTAAGGATGGAGGCATTGTAGCCTCCGACCAAACCACGATCGGATGTAATCACGATATAAGCTGTCTTTTTTACCGGCCGACTCACCAACATGGGATGGGACTTAGCATTTTCTGTTTCATGTCCATGGAGCAAGTCTGTTAGTAACTTACGTACCTTAGCAGCATAAACCTGAAAATCCTTGGCTGCTTGCTCCGATTTTCCGAGTTTAGCAGCAGACACCATCTGCATGGCATTGGTAATTTGACTGGTATTTTTAGTGGATGCAATTTTATTTTTTATATCATTTAATGAAACTGCCATCTTCCACTCCTATTTCTATTTGAAATTTGACTGGTTGACAAATTCTGTAAGGGCTGCATCCAGTTCTTCTTCTGCTGGAAGATCATGTGTTGAACGAATCGTCTCAAAGATTTGATCATAATGTGCTTCAAAGTAATCAAACAACTCTTCTTGGAAACGAAGAATGTCGTCTACTGGAACACTATCTAAGAAACCATGAGTCAAGGCGTACAAGATCACGACTTGTTTTTCAACTGTCAATGGTTCATGAACGGGTTGTTTCAAGACTTCAACTGTTCGGCGACCACGGTTCAATTTCGCTTGAGTCGCAGCATCCAAGTCACTACCAAATTTCGTGAAGGCTTCCAATTCACGATATGAAGCAAGGTCGATACGAAGGGTACCAGCAACCTTCTTCATAGCCTTGATTTGGGCAGCTCCCCCTACACGGGATACAGAAGAACCTGCATCAATGGCTGGACGAATACCAGCATTGAACAAACTATCTTGCAAGAAGATTTGTCCGTCTGTGATCGAAATCACGTTGGTTGCGATATAAGCAGAAATATCTCCTGCTTGGGTTTCAATAATTGGAAGGGCTGTAATAGAGCCACCACCCAATTCATCTGAAACTTTAGCAGAACGTTCCAACAAACGGCTGTGGAGATAGAAGACATCCCCTGGGAAGGCTTCACGTCCTGGTGGACGACGAAGAAGAAGGGACAATTCACGGTAAGCTACGGCTTGTTTTGACAAATCATCATAGACGATCAAAACATGTTTACCGTTATACATGAACTCTTCTGCCATAGCAACCCCAGCATAAGGTGCCAAATAAAGCAATGGAGACGGTTGAGAAGCCGAAGCAGTTACCACAATCGTATAATCCATAGCTCCGTATTTACGGAGAGTTTCTACTTGCGTACGAACTGTTGATTCTTTTTGACCAATCGCCACATAGATACAGATCATATCTTGACCCTTTTGGTTCAAGATGGTATCAATGGCAATCGAAGTTTTCCCTGTTTGACGGTCCCCGATAATCAATTCCCGTTGACCACGTCCGATTGGAACAAGGGCATCAATGGCTTTCAAACCAGTTTGTAGGGGTTCTGAGACAGATTTCCGTTGCATAACACCAGGAGCTGGCGTTTCAACTGGACGGAATTTATCTGTCACAATCTCACCCAAACCATCCACTGGTTGTCCAAGTGGGTTGACAACACGACCAATCAAGGCATCTCCTGCAGGGACTTCCATGATTTTACCTGTACGACGGACAGAGTCTCCTTCACGAATATCCGTGAAATCACCCAAGATGATGATCCCGACATCCGTTGTTTCTAAGTTTTGGGCCATCCCGTATGAGCCATTTTCAAAGATCAACAACTCACCACTCATGGCATTTTCAAGTCCATGAGCGCGGGCAATCCCGTCACCAATGTAGGTTACAACACCTGTCTCAGTGACGTCAAAGTTTGGCTTGAAATTTTCAATTTGTTGCTTAATTAAAGCGCTGATTTCTTGTGCGTTAATCGCCAAAATTCACACCACTTTCTATTTCAATTTAGATTTTATGACTTGCAATTGGTGTTTGAGACTGGTATCCAATGTTTTATGATTGGCTGTCACGACAAAACCACCAATTAGATCTGGATCGATCTTTTGTTGGATTGAGCGAACTTGAATCCCAAATTTTCTTTCGATAATGGGTACCAATTTTTGCTCTTGAACAGGATCCAAGGCTGTAGCTGTCGTAACCGTCACGACAAAAGCATTACTCAGTCGTTGGATCTGATCTAAACAAATCGTTACAATGTCATAAAATAAGGCTTCACGATGATTGAGAATAACCACTTCAATCAAATGGTCGAGTAATTGTGAATCAGAGGGTTGAAAAAGCCGTAGACTTTTTGCTTTCTCTTCATCCTCTACACCGATATGAGCTAAGAAGTTCGCAAGTCCAGTCTCCTCAAAAATACCCTTGATTTGGGTTAATTTTTCAAAGACCAGGTCTTGTTCTCCTTTTTCAAAGACCAATTGAACAAAAGGCTGGGTATATTTCTCAATCACCATCAGTTGCTTTTTGTCCATTAGGCTTCTCCTAATTCATCAAGATAGCGATCGATCAGTTGGCGTTGACCTTCAGCATCCAGCTGTTGGCTCAACAATTTGCTGGCAAGATTGACAGTGAGATCTGCCACATCGCCTTTGATACTGTTCAATGCTTCTTCTTTGTTATGCGCAATTTCTTGTTGCGCTTTTTCTTTCAAACGTACAGCTTCTTGAGTGGCATCTGAAAGGATTTGCGATTTGTTCTTTTCAGCAGTTTCCTTTGCATTTTCTACGATAGACGCAGCTTCTTTGCGGCTACCTGCCAACTCTTCTTCACGTTTATTTGCTAGTTCCTCAGCTTTTTGACGAGCTGATTCTGCTCCATCAATATCATCTGTAATCTTTTTGGCACGTGCTTCTAAAATTCCATTGATATTGTTCCATGCAAATTTCTTTATTAAAAAGATTAATAATAGGAAGGAACCAGCAATGAGAATAAAGTTACCAATAATTTCACTCATTGATACATGCATTCTTTTACTCCTCCTCTACTTACTCTTCGCCATTAATTTTCTTACCAATATAGATTGATGACAACATGGTAAACACATAGGCTTGGATACATGAAATGAAAATCGAAAACGCTGTCCACGCCATGCTTCCAATAAAGGCAAATGGATACCAATAAACAGCTTGATGCGACAAAGTCACAAGCAAGCTTGCTAGTACCTCACCCGCAAAGATATTTCCGAAGATCCGAAGTGCCAAGGAGGCAAAGTTCGTTAATTCTTCCAAAATATTCATGGGGGTCATAAATCCAGGTGTCACAAAAGCCTTTAAATATTCCTTCACACCACGTCGGCGAATTCCTTCTACATGGGCGATTAAGGTGATCAAAAATGAAAAGGCAAAGTCATAACCCAGGTTAGCGGTTGGTGATGTCCACAAATTGTAACCATTGGTCGTTTCGATTTTAGCCATCAATCCGATGTTATTGGCCACTAAAAGAAATAGGAAAAGAACAAACAAGAACAAGGAATAGTCCTTTATATAATGTTCCCCAATATTTCCTTTGGTGAAACCTACGACAAAGTCATATGCGTATTCCAGCACATTTTGTTTGCCCTTTGGTCGGATCGTCATTTTACGGCTGGCCCAATAAATAAAGCCAAAAACCACCAAAACAGCAATCAAGGTCATAGCAAGTAGGGTCAAATTAAAAGTTACAGGTCCAAGAGTTATCGTTGGAGTGATACTTTCTTCCAAGTTTTGACACCTCCTTTTCTAAAATAGAAGTGCTTATTTGATAATGAAGGCCATAACCAAAGTAACGAAGAAAGTACCTTCGACAAAGGCAACACCAAGGATCAAAAGGCTACGCAATTGGCCAATAATTTCTGGTTGACGAGATGCAGATTTTAACAAACTGCTCATCATCAAACCTTCTGCAAGTGACACACCAAAGCAGGCTAAACAAAGACCTAAAAATGTTAAATTCATGATGAATTCTCCTTTTATAAATTTTACCTCCTTAGTTTACTCCTAAAAGATATAATAGTCAAATATTTCCTATAAAAGTAAGCGTTTTAGTGAAATTACGTTATTTTTTTAATATGATAATTTTTCCTATCTACGATTGATTTCTTTTAATTTTTAGACGCTTTGTCCACCTCTATTCATTTTTTCTTCTAAAAAACTCTCACTTGCTCAGCAGATGAGAGAATTCGATTATTTAAAGATAGACGTTTTGAAACTGTCTGTTTGTTGCAGTAATTTCTTAAAGATTTTTTCTTTCAAGGCAAGGGTATTGTCAAATTTGACAGAACCATTCTTCAAGCTGGCCTGATCTTTTTCAACCGCAGTTGCAAAGGCTTGTTTTAAGTCATCATAAGTGCTATAAGTAGTCCCATCAACTTCAATAGCCTGAAGTCCATTTTTAGCACTGGTCACCACTTCGTTGAAGTATGCTTTCTTCCAGTCTTCAAGGGTACTGAATGTTCCATCAGAAATCTTTTGAATGATGTAATCATCCCCTAAAGTCGCATGACCTGCTTGTTTGGATTCTTGTTTATACTTGTTTGAAGCATAGCCTAAGAAGCCTTTTTCATAACCATAGTAGCCCCAGAGTCTAAAGGTATTGTGTTTGAAGGACATGGCTCCAGGAGCCCCTTCACTGGTGTTTCCACCATAGATCCCTGTCATCATCGGCACCGTCACATAGGCTGAGCCAAAGTCTGATGGATTATAGACACCATTTCCAGGACCACGATTGGTCATGAAGTTGTTGGTGATGAGATCATCTACTGAATGTAAGGTGATGGCTTTTTCCTCATCACTCAAAGGACGCACCTTATCAAATTGATTCTTGGTATTAGCCCCTCGGTATTGTTTATCAACCTTCTTGAACCATGCATTGTTCAAGTCTTGACTGCCTTTATTGAGGACGGCTTCTCCTTCTAGGTAATCCAGAAGCATGAGAGTGTCATTATAGCCTTTCATATACCGATCAATTTCGTCACGTGACTTCAAATCATTTGGATTGGTATTGTACCATTGGTTTCCATCGTTAGGACGCTCATAGGCCATGTTGATACCTAAGGCCTTGTATTCCCCATTTGGATTGGATACGGATGGTGTTTGCAACATTCCTTGGGCAAAGGCTTCGATATCAGTTCCTTCGCGATGTCTCCAACCACCTAAGTAAACCATACGGTCATTGACGTGCGTCGTTTCATGCGTGAAGGCAGAGACCCCAAAGTCACTGATCATATCGGTCACCATGAAGAAGACAGAATCGTCTTTATATGGATTTCCGTAAATTCGCGCCACTGCTCCCATGCGCCAATCTGTCGCATGGTAACGATCGGTTGGACCATACAATTCACGGATTGGAGCCACATCTTTGCCACTGTTGGTATGTCCATAACGGTCTGTACTAATACCTTTATAGTTTTGGTTATCAAGGACAGGGGTCGGAACCATATTATTGCTCTTCAAGAGTTGATTGCGAACCTTATCTGTTGCTAGACGTGACCAGAAATCGAGGTAATTTTGTTGCCCTTTAGCGACCTTATCAATTTCGGCTTTGAAGGCATTGCGCTCTGCTTCCGTGTTCTTACCATATTTCTCGAAGGAACTATAAGCCATGGTATTGTAGGTTGAAATCAAGAACATATGGGCATCTTTTAAGTTCAAGAGTGGCAAGATCATTTTACCGTGAACATCATTGTTTAAGCCCTCATAGGCTCTATGCTTAGCAGATGCGAATGCTGGATTGGTCGTCTCAGGCTCCACAATATAGACATTGTCTTTGGTTGCTTTAATGAACCAATCATTCAAGTCTGTCTCTTTTGTGAAGAGCTCCATATTGTACTTCAAGAAGTCATTTAGGTTCCCAGAAAGAGTCGATTTAGCCACGACTTCTCGGAAGGCATCGTGGGTACGAGTCCCTTTGATGTAGTCTTCTTTTGAACCAATTTCAATCAAGCGGCCTAAAACATCAACACTCTTCCCATAGAAGTCTGGCTTGAACAACATGAGCTGCTTGAGATTGACATCATCAAACTTCACTCCGTAATAACGATTGAGGTAAGAGAGCCCCAAAAGAACAGCGGCCTTGTTGTCATCAAGTTTCTTGATAAGGGCCCGTTTGGCAGCTTCATCCGTGTTTAATTGATGGTCTTGGTTTTCAACCAGTTGTTTGACAAAGTGAGTCAGATTGTCCTTGACTGCTTGGAAACTTTCTTCAAGGTAAAGGTTCTTAATAGCATTGACTTTGTTAGGACCTGTTCGACCAAGATGTGTGTAGATTGGATCTGATTGTAATTCGACAGGGCTTAATTTCCCTACGATAGCACTGATGAGATCGCTCCGGTCTTTGTCCACCATATTTGGCGTGTAGACTACTTCACCGAGCTCCGCCACACTGTACTCTTTGACTTGTTTGACTTTAGACTCTTTCGGTGAAATGCTAAAGATATCTTTGGTCTTATCCGCATAATGGATCAGGATGTGATCCGCATCCGCTAGTTCCGTGACAAAATCATTGCCCTTCATAGCCGTTACAGACAAGACTTCCTTGGTCAAGAGAGGACTCGTTGCAGCCAATTCATTCCCTTGGTCGACAATCCATTCTTTGTTGTAGAATGGTTGCAATTTAGCAATATTGCGGTAAGCTAGCTCACGAGTCGCATCGTAACCAGTGATGGCCTTGTATTGATCGTCTTTGCTAACAAGGTGATTGAGCGTATCTTCAATCGGTTTGCTGCTGGTGAATTTATCAGCAGTGATTCCCATTGCTTCGATTTTCTGCTCAGCTTCTGCTAGTGAGATGCTTGGAATTTTACGGGAGTTGTTAAAGGTTTTCTTCCCTTCACTCACGCCTTCCACACTGTAATTGCGCTTGGTTCTTGAATAGGTGAAATAATCATCTGCGTCAATATCTGAGTGACCAAAGACCATCTCACCAGTTTTGACTTTCATCATGGTGATGTTGTCTTCAATAGTCCCCAAGGCCCAGTTGGTCCCTAGTAATCCACCAGACTGAACAGCTTCTTTTAGTTCAATCGAACCTTTAGCAACGGAGTTTCTGAGAACCCCTTCTTTACCGACTGTGTGGTTATTTCCACCATTTTGAGAGGAATAAACGAGACCTGCAGCTTTGGCTTTATTACCAGTGATTTCAGCATCAACGTAAGCTTTTTCAACGACACCTTTCCAGTTCTCACCAACAACACCCGCTAGATAGCCACCTTTGTTCCCAGCAGCGTGCAGTTTACCGATAAAGGCAACGTTGCTGACCTTCCCACTACCAGCAATTTTATTGACAATTCCTGCTACATCATTGTTCCCGACAACACTTCCTGTTACTTTAACATTCTCGACAGTTGCATTATTTTTGATAACACCTGCGATTGGGGCTACTCGATCTGTCCCAGGTAGGTCGATATTGACATTTTCAAGCAAGAGATTCTTAACCGAGCCACCTTCGATGTTCCCAAACAATGGTCTTGTAATGTTATGGATGGCAAATGTATTCCCATCCGTACTTTCCAAAATTCCCTTGAAAGCATTGGTCACATAGGATTTCCCTGCTGGCTGGACATTAGCCGCATTCATATTGCTACCCAGTTTAAAGGTTCCAGTCGGATTGGCTTGCATGGCTTTTACAAGTTCGTTGAAAGTGTAGTAGATATCACCTTCATGTGCTTTGGGTTTCGCAATATAGTGGACATAGACCTCACTGAACTGGTTGTCCCCAGTCCGTTGGACCAAATCTGGAGCTTTGGCTGTTACTTTGTAGAGGGTCGCGCCATCTACCGTCACTTCTTCGATTTTATCAACGGCTAGTTTCGTGACCTTATTATCATGGGTGGTAACTTTTAAGTAGTATGGCTTCACATCAGACGGTGTTTCAGACAAGAGGCTGCTATCGGTCTCAAGACCTTGGTCATCCACGCTAATCAGACTAGTTTCCTTGATGTTTTTGATTTCAACTTTTTTAAGATCAATTCTCAGTGGTTCTTCCTTGAGAACTTCTTCTTCATCCCCATTTCCACGGTCATACACCATGGTCGTTGCGAGCGTATAATCCTTGTAGTAGTCCAAGTCCGCTAAAGCAGCTGCCAAGTCTGTCTCTGAAAGGGTCAGGGTTTTCACCACTTGATCGCCCTTCTTCAACACCGCCTGGATGGACTTGATGGTCACACCGTCTGGTTTATCCAAATGATAGGTAGCTTTAGCACTGCGCTTCAATTCTTCCTTATCGACCTGGGTCAAGGTCAAGGTTGGCTTGTCTAATTCCTTTGTCCCTTGTTGAATGATCTGATCTTGCGCTTGTTCTACCACTTCTTCGGAAATTGTAGGAGCATCCGTTGTTTTGACACCTTTAATGGTCTTGTAGACCTTGGTGATTTTCTTCTTCCCATTTTTACCGGCTTGAGAAACCCTTTCAGTTCCTTTTAGCAAGGTGGCATCTTGTTCGGTTACCGTCTTAAATGGAATTTCTTCAAAAGCAACTTCCTCTTTTTGGCCTTCAATCGCCTTAGTCCCACGACTAATTTTTTCTGTCACAGGAGCTTTGACCGTTTCAGTGGTCGTACTGAGAGGCTCTCCAATCTTCTCACCATTGACCGTCTTATAAACACGACGAATCTCCTGGCTACCAGCCTCTCCTTTTTGAAGGAGGCTTTCTTCATCGGTGTAACGATTGGCGTCCGTTACATACTCTGTTTCATATGGAAGGATTACCGTTTCTGTCTCGGTTACCGTCCCTTCCGTAACTTGATAGGTTGGATTCTCCGGTTGAACAGGGGATTCGCCGACATGGCCCTCTTCCTGCGTCCCCTTAGCTTCCACTACACCTGTATAGGTTGGGTTCTCCGGTTGAATAGGAGCTTCACCGACATGACCTTCTTCTTGTGTCCCCTTAGCCGTTACAACTGGAGAAGGGCTGGGTTGAGGGGTTGGTTGGGCATCTTCTTTTGTCCCAACAGCAAGAATTTGTGAAACTGGTTCTTTAGTGACCTTGCTTTCAACTACTCTGCGAACTTCTTGTCCATCTACCACACTCACTTCCGTCAATAGGGTCCGCTCCCCATTTTGGCCAGCAGTCAGCACCTTGGTTTGCCCTTTGGCTAATGTAGGATCAGCTTGTTTGACAGTTTCAAATGGCACAGGCTCAGCAGAGACTTCCAGGCTTGGTTTTTCAACTTGAGGAAAGGCTGGAGCGACTTCTGGGGTCACACGCGCTTGTGGTTCCACTTGTGGAATCCCTGTACTTGTTTTGATCGTTCCTTCTACAGAAGGTTTCGTTTCCTGCATAGCCTTTGGCTCTTGTAAGCTCGTCTTTTGGACTGACGGGTAGCGCAAATAACCAATATAGTCATAACCGTCAATTTGAATCACGCCATTTGCAAGATCTTTGTTCGATGCGATCGCAAGATCCTGATTATAGGTGCGTAAGACTTGATTTTGTAGGGCTGCGACTTCAACTGGAAGTAGAAGACTTTGTCCCATGGCTCCAATCAAAAGGACGCCCATAACCTTCTTTCGGTGCTTTTTAGAGAGTAAGAGGACCGCAAAGGAAGCTGTGGCTAGACTTAACCCAAAAAGAGCGACTTCCTGACTTCCTGTTTGAGGAAGAACCGGCTGAGTTGCTTCCTTCTTCTTATAGACCAGATAGAAAGTATCTTCATTTTGATATGCTTCAGGGATTGCATGAATCACCTGTGCTTTTTCTTCAGCGGTTAGCTCTTCTTCTGTCACATATCCTAAGTGCACATGAGCAGGTAGAGTCACCTGATCTGCTTTGACAGGACGAGCTCCTAACAAGCTTCCTCCTAATAAAAAGGCTCCAATGGCCACCGGACCAACACCGACAGATAATTTCCGAATCGAATATTTGGTCATTTTTTCAAACGTTTGTTTCGCTTTTTTCATCCTAAAATTCCTATATAGTAATATTTAACCCTCGAGCAGGGACCTGATTATTTTTAGAGAGGATGGGATCCTTTCCAGAAATAAGAACCTTCCCGGGATTTTTTACCTTTACCTATCTTATCTTTTTTCTTCTATTTTAGCAAGCTCTAAAACTCAAAAAAATAAACCGTTTTCTTTATAGGAAGAAAGCAGCACAAAAAACGCCTCGAAAGGCGTTTGTATTATAGATCTATTTATAAGGATTGGTACAAATCATTGTATCGTTGACTAGCCGTATCCCATGAGAAGTCACGCGTCATAGCTTGCTCTTGGAGACCATACCAAGCCTGTTTGTCATTGTAGTAGACAGCCAAGGCTTCATCAACTGCCCAGTTAAACCAATAGCCAGACAAATTATTGAAACTAAAGCCTGTTCCACTTCCATCAACAGCATTAAACGGTTGAACCGTATCACGAAGTCCGCCGACTTCATGCACCAAAGGAAGAGTTCCATAACGCATGGCCATCATTTGAGAAAGGCCACACGGTTCAAAGCGACTTGGCATCAAGAAGACATCTGATGCTGCATAGATTTCTTGAGCCAATTGGACATCAAATGTGATATTCGCTGAAAGTTTATCTGGGTAGGCTTGACCAAACCAAGCAAAGGCATTTTCAAATCCAGGATCTCCTGTACCGAGCAAGACAATCTGAATATCCTTTTGCAAGAGTTGATGCAACTCTTCTACCACCACATCAAAACCTTTTTGACGTGTCAAACGAGAGACGATCCCAAACAAAGGAACATCATCGCGAATAGGTAGACCAACACGTTCTTGAAGAGCTCGTTTGCTAGCTGCTTTACCTGAAAGATCTGAGAGACTGAAGTGATACGTCAAGAGTGGATCCGTTTCAGGATTATACAGATCCGCATCAATCCCGTTAACAATTCCGGTCACCTTGCCAGACTCCATTCGAAGGATCTGATCCAAGCCACAACCATATTCAGCAGTCATAATCTCATGCGCATAGCTAGGAGAAACGGTTGTTACACGGTCAGCATATAGAATACCAGCTTTCATCCAGTTCAGGCAATCATTCCACCGAAGCGTTCCATCTGCATAGCGTTCAAATCCAACTCCGAATAGGTCCCACAACATTCCTGGGTCGAACTGACCTTGGAATTCCAAATTATGGATAGTCAATACTGTTTTAATTCCATGATAAGCTTGAATCCAACGGTATTTTTCCTTCAGCAAGAAAGGAATCATCGCCGTATGGTAATCATGGGCATGAAGAACATCTGGAACGAAGTCAACTCGTTCCATCGTTTCTAAGGCCGCGAGCTGGAAGAAGGCAAAGCGTTCGCCATCATCGAAGTCACCATACACATGTCCTCTAAAGAAATAGTGTTGGTTATCAATAAAGTAAAAGGTGACGCCATCGCGCACAATGCGTTTCACACCAACATATTGACTTCTCCAGCCAACCTTGGTCTCAAAATGCAAGATATCTTCAATTTGATCTCCAAACTTAGCCTCTACCATATCATAGTAAGGGAGGATCACGCGCACATCATGACCACTTTTCGCTAAGGATTTAGGAAGAGCGCCAATAACGTCTCCCAAACCACCTGTTTTAGAAAACGGTGCTCCTTCAGCTGCAACAAATAATAGTTTCATTAGACAATATCCTCTGTAACAATCGTTCCTTTTTTAACCACGACAGGTGCTTCTTCTGTCCCACGAATCGTCACACCAGCAGCCACTTCGACACCCTTATCCAGAATGGCATGTTCGACGATTGCATTTTCATGAATCACAACACCAGGGAAGAGAAGACTACTGCGGACCTCTGAACCTTCATGAAGGCGTACCCGACGGGAAACAACGGAACGTTCAACGGTTCCTTCTACAATACCACCCGAAGCAAATTGAGACGTTTTAATATGTGAAGTCTTGGAATAATACGTTGGTTCTTCATTCTTCACTTTCGTATACACTTTTTGGTTTGGTGAAAAGAGCTTCATGAATTTTTGGTTTTCCAACATATCCAAGTTTGCATGGTAGTATGATTCAACTGAATGAATATTGGCTAAGTAACCTGTATATTCAAAGGCAAAAGCATTGTATTCCACCGCCAAATCACGCAAGATATAGCGCAATTTTTGTGGGTATTCTTTCTTAGCTTCTTCTTCAATTTTTTCAATCAACCAAGGAGTGTCCACAATAAAGACATCTGTTGACATGTTGTAGACTTCGTCAGGAGACTTGCTGTCAAACAGTTTTTGCTCCGTAACATGGTCTGTCTCATCAATCTGTAGAATCGCATTCACTTCAGAGATATTTTGAGGATGCAACTTTTTGTAAACAACTGTAATCGGACGGTCAACGCTATTATGCAAGTGGAAAACTTGATTGAGGTCAATATTCATCAAAACATCACAGTTTAAAGCAACTGTTTGGTTGGAACCAGACCGTTTCAAATAGGTCAATAATTGTTGGTAGTATTCTGGCCCTACCGTTGTATTTTCAACTGGAGTATTATAGATTCCGAGGTAATAGTGGCTCAATAAAGTAGACAAGCCCCACTCACGACCTGAACGAATATGGTCAAAGACCGAACTAATATTTTCTTGTTGGAAAATCCCAAAAACACTACGAATACCAGCATTCGCAAGACTAGACAACGGGAAGTCAATCAAGCGGTATTTCCCATCAAACGGTAGGGAGGCTACCGGACGATGGCTGGTCAAAGTGGACATATCATGATACCCAACTGTATTTCCTAAAATGGCTGAATATTTATCAATCTTCATCTGTTGCTACCCCCACTTTTTCATTGTAACCGACAACTTGTACTTCCTCTGTTCCATCAATCACGACACCTTCTGCAATGATTGCACCTTCTCCGATAATCGCGCGTTTCACGACAGCTCCTTTACCGATAATGGCATTGCTCATCACGACAGCATCTTCAACAACTGCTCCTTCACGAACTTGAGCTTCTGTTGATAAGATGGAGTGTTTGACTGTACCGTCTACCGAACAACCGTCGACGACAAGAGAATCTTCGATGTGACCATGTTCTCCAAAGAAGTTTGGTGGTGAAATAAGGTTGCGTGAATAGATTTTCCAGTGACGATCGCGACTATCCAAGGCATTATTTGGATCGATATATTCCATATTGGCTTCCCAAAGAGACTCAATCGTACCAACGTCTTTCCAATAACCATTGAATTCATAAGCATAAACACTTTCGCCTGATTCTAGATACGTTGGAATGACATTTTTACCGAAGTCTGACATATCGATATCACTCTTTTCAGCAGCAACCAACATATTGCGCAGACGAGCCCAGTCAAAGATGTAAATCCCCATTGAAGCCTTAGTTGATTTTGGTTCAGCTGGTTTTTCTTCAAATTCGACAATCCGATTATTGGCATCTGTATTCATGATTCCAAAACGGCTTGCTTCCTTCAAAGGTACATCTAGG
The DNA here is from genome assembly GCA_905188195.1 of Streptococcus parasanguinis. Taxonomy (GTDB): domain Bacteria; phylum Bacillota; class Bacilli; order Lactobacillales; family Streptococcaceae; genus Streptococcus; species Streptococcus parasanguinis_P. The sequence continues at coordinate 51,894 of CAJJKY010000006.1, forward strand.
ACTGCAACGGTCAAACTTGCGTTATTATCCTTGTGCGCTTGAAGCATGTCATCATAATCCATCTTGTAGATGTGGTCCCCAGAAAGAATCAAAACATATTCAGGATTGATGCTGTCGATATAGTCGATGTTTTGGAGGATGGCATGACTAGTTCCTTCGAACCAACGATTTCCTTCACTAGCTGAATAAGGTTGGAGAATAGACACACCTGTATTGATTCCATCCAAGCCCCAGCTGGAACCATTCCCAATATGGCTGTTAAGGGCAAGTGGTTGGTACTGTGTAATCACACCAACATTGTGAATTCCTGAGTTGGCACAGTTTGAGAGAGCAAAATCGATAATCCGATAGCGCCCACCAAATTGAACCGCAGGTTTCGCGATGTTTTTGGTTAATTTTCCAAGACGTGTTCCTTGCCCACCGGCAAGAATTAAAGCGAGCATTTCATTCTTCATTGACTACTTCCTCTTTTTAAAGCTTGGACTCCCTTAGAGTCAACCGATCATCATTTTTTATCTGATGTTTTAGATTTCGTTTTGCGAACCTTCCGTTTCACCTTCCAAATGCTAGCCCCTAAAGCCGGCAAAGTAAAGGTCAAAGTTTGTTCATAATCCTTCCACAGTCCATCTTGAGACTGAACTGTCGGATTGTGCTCTTTCCAGACACCTCCCCATTCTTCTAATTCTGTATTCCAAATTTCTTCATAGACCGCTGATACAGGCACACCAATCGTAAAGTCCTTGCGTTCTACTGGTGCCATATTGAAGACGCAAACCAAAAGATCGCCTTTACGATTTTTCCGGATCATAGACAAGACGCTCTGATCCCGGTTATCTGCATCAATAATCTCTAAGCCATCAAAGCTATCATCAATCTCCCACAATTCCTTGTGTTCTTTGTAGAAATGATTGAGCTGAGAAGTGAAAAGACGCATCTTAGCATTCATTTCATCCTCTAGATTGCCCCATTCCAGTTGCTCTTCTGACTTCCATTCCAAAAATTGACCAAATTCTGAACCCATAAAGAGTAATTTCTTACCTGGATGGCAAATCTGATAGGTCAAGAGGTTACGGAGTCCAGCAAATTGATTGTAACGATCTCCCCACATCTTATGCATCAAACTCTTCTTACCATGCACCACTTCATCGTGTGAAAATGGTAGTAAGAAGTTTTCAGAAAATGCATACATGAAACTAAAGGTTACCAGGTTAAAGTCAAATTTCCGGTAGACGGGATCTTCTTCGTAGAATCGAAGGATATCATTCATCCACCCCATATTCCATTTATAGTCAAAGCCAAGTCCACCTTCTTCTTCAGGACCCGTGATCTTTTGACCAGCAGAACTTTCTTCTGCAATCATCATGACATCTGGGTGTTCGTTCTTGATAATCGCATTCAACCGTCTAAGGAAATTAACGCCTTCGTAGTTGAGGTTTCCACCATCAATATTTGGTGTCCATGGACCACTATCGTAGTCAAGATAGAGCATATTGCTCACAGCATCGACCCGAATCCCATCTAAATGATAGGTATCAATCCAAAACTTCAAACTAGAAATCAAGAATGACTGGACTTGATTCTTTCCTAAGTCGAAGTTCAAGGCTCCCCATCCGTAGTTATGGGCACGATGTTCATCCTGGTATTCAAAGGTTGGTGTTCCATCATAATAAGCCAAGGCATCATCATTGATGATGAAATGTCCTGGCACCCAATCCACGATCACTCCGATATTGTTGAGGTGGCATTCTTCCACAAAATCTTGAAACTCTTCTGGACTACCATAAGTCTGCTCGAGTGCAAAATACCCCATGAGCTGATAGCCCCAACTCAAGCCCAATGGATGGGCCATCACTGGCATAAATTCCACGTGGGTGTAGTTCATCTCCACCAAATATGGAATCAATTCTTCTTTTAGTTGTTTGAAGGTATAGGAACTGTGATCCTCATTACGTTTCCAAGATCCTGCGTGAACCTCATAAATATTAACAGGTCGTTCCTTAAAACCAAGTTTTTTACGGCGTGCTCTCCAGAGACCATCTTTCCAGTTTTTCTCTGGAATCGTCTTAATAATAGATCCTGTATTGGGTCTCTTTTCCATCCATAACGCTAGAGGATCAATTTTTTGAACCTGATGACCATTTTGTCGTGTCACTAAGTACTTGTAAATATCTCCCTCTTTTGCATCGGAACAGAAGACTTCCCAGACGCCTCCTTCATTACGAACCATTGGAATTTTATGAGCTTCCCAATCAGTGAAATCACCAATCAGATCCACAGCCTGAGCATTGGGAGCCCAAACGCGGAAGGTAAAGCCTTCTTGTTCTCCCCTTGTTTCCTTGTGAGCTCCTAAGTACTCTTGAAGATGGAAATTATCCCCTCTTCCAAATGTCCATAAGTCTGTGCTTCTATCCATATACTCACCTCTTTATTTTTTTGAAAGCGTTTTCTAGTTGTTTTTATTTTACTATAAAATCACTTAATTTTCAAGTTGATTCCTGTAAAATCATGTAAATTTATCAGGAAAAGTTTTTCCATTTTCTTTCCCGAACCTTTTACTTCATTCCTTCGCTTTCCTCCTAATCTTACTTACGATTATACTATATATACGAGGAAAATTAAACAAAAAACCGAACATTTAAATCACTATTTTTATTACTAACTAGTTTATTACGAATAAAATGAACATTTTTATGTACAATGTAAAAAAAGACTAAGACAAATTTGTCTTAGTCTTGATCGACTCTTAGTCTACGTTCACGTATTCTTTTGAAAGTTCAAGCACTTCTTCCATTGTTGAACATTCAGTCAGAGCACGGTTAGCGTATTCTTGCATTTTAGCTGTGTCGAGTTTCTTCATCAAGCTACGTGTACGAAGGACAGATGTCGCTGACATAGAGAACTCATCCAAGCCCATTCCGACAAGAAGTGGAACAGCAGTTTGGTCACCGGCCATTTCACCACACATACCTGCCCATTTGCCTTCAGCGTGAGCCGCTTTGATCACGTTGTTGATCAAACGAAGGATTGATGGGTTATATGGTTGGTAAAGGTATGAAACTTGTTCGTTCATACGGTCAGCAGCCATTGTGTATTGGATCAAGTCGTTTGTACCAATTGAGAAGAAATCAACTTCTTTAGCAAATTGATCCGCAAGCATTGCTGCAGCTGGGATTTCAATCATGATCCCTACTTGGATATCGTCTGCAACAGCAACACCTTCCGCAAGCAATTTAGCCTTTTCTTCTTCAAGAATACCTTTAGCTGTACGGAACTCAGTCAACAAAGCAACCATTGGGAACATGATCCGCAATTTACCGTGAACAGATGCACGAAGCAAAGCACGCAATTGTGTACGGAACATTTGATTACCAGTTTCAGAGATAGAAATACGCAAAGCACGGAAACCTAAGAATGGGTTCATTTCTTTAGGAAGGTCGAAGTAAGGAAGTTCTTTATCCCCACCGATATCCATTGTACGAACAACCACAGGTTTACCATTCATACCTTCAAGAACAGCTTTGTAAGCTTCGTATTGGTCATCTTCTGTAGGGAAGTCTTGAGAATCCATGTACAAGAATTCTGTACGGTAAAGACCAACAGCTTCTGCACCATTATCGTTTACACCTTCAACGTCTTTAGGTGTACCGATGTTAGCAGCCAACTCGAAGTGTTTTCCATCAGCAGTCACTGTTTTCGCATCTTTAAGGAGAGCCCATTCAGCTTTTTGTTTAGCATAAGCTTCACCAGCTGCTTTGAACTCTGCAATTTGTTCTTCAGTAGGGTTGATTACTACTTCACCAGTGATCCCTGAAACAGCCAAAACATCGCCATCTTTGACAAGTTCTGTGATGTTATTTGTACCAAGAACAGCTGCGATTTCAAGTGTACGAGCCATGATAGCTGAGTGACTGGTACGTCCACCGATATTCGTAACAAAAGCTTTTACATACTTTTTGTTCAACTGTGCTGTATCAGATGGAGTCAAGTCATGCGCAACCACGATTGCTTCTTCATTGATAGAAGCAGGGTTTGGCAATTTCTTACCAAGCAAGTTGGCAAGGACACGTTTGGTAACGTCACGAATATCTGCTGCACGTTCTTGCATGTAAGGATTGTCTTCCATTCCTTCAAAGATCGCAATGAACATGTCAGTGACTTCTTTCAAGCCAGCTTCTGCATTGATTTTTTTCGTACGAATTGTTTCTTTGATCTGACCAATCATTTCAGGGTCAGCAAGAACCATCATATGCGCATCAAAAACTTGCGCTGCTTCTTCACCAAGGCTTGCTACTGCATTCTCCCGAATAAGAGAAAGCTCGTTTTGTGAAGCTTCAAGAGCTGCATCCAAACGAGCTTCTTCTGCACTTGTATCTTCGACTGAAACAGTCTCAAATGATAAGTCTGGTTGAATGAGCAAATATGCCTTAGCAACAGCAACACCGTCAGATGCTGCAATTCCTTTTAGCATTTTTGTCATATTTTTAAGCCAATCCTTCTTTAGTCATTGTTTCTGAGATAGCTGCGATAGCATCATCAGCGTCAGCACCTTCTGCAGAGATTACAACGTCTGCTCCTTGACCAACACCAAGGCTCATAACACCCATGATTGATTTCAAGTTAACTGATTTACCTTTGTATTCAAGAGTAATATCTGAAGCAAATTTGCTAGCAGTTTGAACCAACAAAGTTGCTGGACGTGCGTGGATACCTGTTTCTGCCACGATGTGGAAATCTTTAGAAGCCATAGTTTGACTCTCCTTTTTAAAAATAGTTTTTGAGTTACCTTTTGATAACCCTTACAATTTGGTATTATATCATCTTTTGAAATTTTTTTCAAGATTTTTATCACTGACTTACAGAAAAAGACTGCGAAAAATCCCAATTTAGATACATTTTAAGAAGCACCTGAAGAACAGAGAAAATATCTTTTCAATTTTCTACTATATTATAAGTAACATTTTCCTCCGCTTTCAATGAAAAGAAGCAACTGAACCACAGGATATTGATTCACCAAAAAATTATAACTAATTAAAGATGCTTTAAAGCCTATTCCTATCCCATTTCTTCGATTTTCACACTTTTCTCTCACCACAATATATTGTGCTTTGAAAACTCCATTTCATCTCTTTGCACAATATTTAGTTTTATTTTGTTGACAAGTTGCTGGATTTTGTTTATACTGTTTACAGATTTATATTTCGATAGGAGAACGGAAAAGAAATGGTAACCATTTATTCAAAAAATAATTGTGTTCAATGCAAAATGACCAAGCGATTCCTCGATAGCAATCACGTGGAATATCGCGAAATTAACTTAGATGAACAGCCAGAATTTGTAGAGCATGTTAAAAACCTTGGCTTCAATGCTGCTCCAGTTATTCAAACACCGGATGAAGTATTTTCTGGTTTTCAACCAGCTAAGTTGAAGAAACTTTCTTAATAAACACAGTATTTTGCTTAAATAGGGTCTAGCGTTAGCAACCTAACACTAGACTTTTTACTTGGAAAGAGAGGACTTCTCCTCTTCATTTTTTTGAACTAGAAAAGGATTATTATGGGATTAAAATCTCTTGAAGATGTGACGTATTTTCGTCTTAACAATGAAATCAACCGTCCAGTAAACGGCCAAATCGTGCTTCATAAGGATAAAGAAGCTTTGGATGCATTCTTTAAAGAAAATGTTGTACCAAATACTAAAGCCTTTGACTCGATTACAGACAAGATTCAGTACCTTCTCGAGCACAATTACATTGAGAGAGCTTTTATCGAGAAATACCGTCCTGAATTTTTAGAGGAATTGGCCCAATTTATCAAAGACCAAAACTTCCAATTCAAGTCCTTCATGGCGGCCTACAAATTCTATAACCAATACGCTTTGAAAACAAATGATGGAGAATACTATCTTGAAAGCATGGAAGACCGTGTCTTCTTCAATGCTCTCTATTTTGCAGATGGGAATGAAGCTATCGCGCGAGACATCGCAAACGAAATTATCCACCAACGCTACCAACCAGCGACTCCTTCTTTCTTAAACGCTGGACGTGCCCGCCGTGGAGAATTGGTTTCATGTTTCTTGATCCAGGTAACCGATGATATGAACGCGATCGGACGTTCCATCAACTCTGCCCTTCAACTTTCACGTATCGGTGGTGGGGTTGGGATTTCCCTCAGCAACCTTCGTGAAGCTGGAGCACCAATCAAAGGGTATGAAGGAGCCGCTTCTGGGGTCGTACCTGTTATGAAACTCTTTGAAGATAGCTTCTCTTACTCTAACCAATTGGGACAACGACAAGGGGCTGGGGTTGTTTACCTCAACGTCTTCCACCCAGACATCATCGCCTTCCTTTCTACTAAGAAGGAAAATGCCGATGAAAAAGTTCGGGTGAAGACTCTCTCACTTGGTGTCGTCGTGCCAGATAAGTTCTACGAGTTGGCTCGTAAGAATGAAGAGATGTACCTCTTTAGCCCTTACTCTGTAGAGCGTGAATACGGAGTACCATTCAACTACATCGACATCACTGAAAAATACGATGAGTTGGTTGCTAATCCAAACATCCGCAAGACAAAAATTAAGGCACGTGATTTGGAAACTGAAATTTCTAAATTGCAACAAGAATCTGGCTATCCCTATGTAGTCAACATCGATACTGCTAACCGGGCCAACCCAGTTGATGGGAAAATCATCATGAGTAACTTGTGTTCAGAGATCCTACAGGTTCAAGAACCAAGCTTGATCAACGATGCCCAAGAATTTGTCCAAATGGGAACAGACGTCTCATGTAACCTTGGTTCAACCAACGTAGTTAACATGATGACTTCACCTGATTTTGGTCGTTCGATTCGTGCCATGGTTCGTGCTTTGACCTTCGTTACAGATAGCTCTCATATCGTGGCCGTTCCAACTATTGACCACGGAAACAAACTGGCGCATTCGTTCGGACTTGGAGCTATGGGACTTCACAGCTACCTTGCGCAACAATTGATTGAATACGGATCACCTGAGTCTGTTGAGTTTACAAGTATCTACTTCATGCTCATGAACTACTGGACTCTCGTAGAATCAAATAACATTGCGCGCGAACGGGGTGTTACCTTCCACAACTTCGAAAAATCTGATTATGCCAACGGTACTTACTTTGATAAGTACACGACTGGAGAATTTGTACCAAAATCTGATCGCGTCAAAGAACTCTTTAAAGATATCTTTATCCCAAGTGCTGATGATTGGGCAGAACTGCGTGCTAAAGTTCAAGCAGATGGTCTTTACCACCAAAACCGCCTAGCTGTCGCACCAAATGGATCTATCAGTTACATCAATGACGTATCTGCTTCAATCCACCCAATTACACAACGGATTGAAGAACGCCAAGAGAAAAAGATCGGTAAGATCTACTACCCTGCAGCAGGATTGTCAACGGAAACGATTCCTTACTACACTTCTGCCTACGACATGGATATGCGAAAAGTCATCGATGTCTATGCTGCCGCAACTGAGCATGTAGACCAAGGTCTTTCACTGACTCTCTTTATGCGCAGCGATATTCCAAAGGGTCTTTACGAATGGAAAACTGAAAACAAACAAACCACTCGTGACTTGTCTATCCTTCGGAACTACGCCTTTAACAAGGGTATCAAGTCTATCTACTACGTCCGTACCTTTACAGATGATGGTGGAGAAGTTGGCGCCAACCAATGTGAAAGCTGTGTCATCTAATCCGCTATCCTAGATAGCTATCAAAAGTCGGTTCGCCGACTTTTTGTGCGGTATTCTATCAATTTATGGTAGAATAGTAACGATTGAATGAATTGAAAAAGAAAGTGATGCAAATGGAAACATACTACAAAGCCATTAACTGGAATGCGATCGAAGATGTCATCGATAAATCGACCTGGGAAAAACTGACAGAGCAATTCTGGTTGGATACACGTATCCCTTTGTCAAACGACTTGGATGACTGGAGAAAGTTGTCGAATAAAGAAAAAGACCTAGTTGGTAAAGTCTTTGGGGGATTGACCCTTCTAGATACCATGCAATCTGAAACAGGTGTTCAAGCTCTTCGTGCGGATATTCGTACTCCCCATGAAGAAGCTGTCTTTAACAACATCCAATTTATGGAATCAGTCCATGCTAAGTCATACTCTTCTATCTTTTCGACCTTGAATACCAAGTCAGAAATCGAAGAGATTTTCGAATGGACCAACACCAATCCTTTCCTTCAAAGGAAGGCAGAAATCATCAACGAAATCTACCTCAATGGAACCCCTCTTGAAAAGAAAGTCGCCAGTGTTTTCCTTGAGACCTTCCTCTTCTACTCTGGTTTCTTCACACCTCTCTACTATCTTGGAAACAACAAATTGGCCAACGTAGCTGAAATCATCAAGTTGATCATTCGGGACGAATCAGTTCACGGAACCTATATCGGCTACAAGTTCCAACTTGGATTTAACGAATTACCAGAAGAAGAACAAGAAAAACTCAAAGAGTGGATGTATGATCTTCTCTACACCCTCTATGAAAACGAAGAAGGCTACACAGAGAGCCTCTATGACGGTGTGGGCTGGACTGAGGAAGTCAAGACCTTCCTTCGCTACAACGCCAATAAAGCCCTCATGAACTTGGGACAAGATCCGCTTTTCCCAGACTCAGCAGATGACGTTAACCCAATCGTCATGAACGGAATCTCAACCGGTACCTCTAACCACGACTTCTTCTCTCAAGTCGGAAATGGTTACCTTCTCGGTGAAGTAGAAGCCATGCAGGATGACGATTATAACTACGGACTATAAGACAAAAACCTTTCCAGACGGAAAGGTTTTTAAATATAGACAACCTATTGTTTTACATAAAACAGATAGATGATTTTCAAAAAATGACTTTTATTTTTTGAAGATTAAAAACTTTCCGCCGTGAGAAAAGTGTTAGAAACAATCATGTTTCTAGCACTCGGGAGTTTTGGAACCTTAGGTCCAAAACTAAGTCATGGAACTTCTTTGAAGTTCGCTGACGTCCGTACTCACCTAAGGAAAGTTTTTTAGAAGACTTTATCTTCAATCTGAAACCTTTCCAGACGGAAAGGTTTTTTTGTTGCAATCTTTTTCTAATTGGATCTGCTTCTTTTTGAAAAAAGAGGTTGGACAAACATCCAACCTCTCCGATGATTACAATTTACCTGCTACAGCATCCAACAATTCTTGGATCTTCGCTTGGTTGCTTCCTCCTGCCATGGCCATGTCTGGTTTACCACCACCACGTCCATCGACGATTGGAGCCAATTCTTTGATCACATTACCTGCATGGACCTCTTTTGTCTTGCTGGCTACAAGGACATTGACCTTGTCACCGATGGCTGCGACAAGAACAAGCACATCAGAGTAGTCTTTTTGTTTCCAGTTATCCGCAAAGGTACGAAGGGCACCTGCATCTGATACAGAAACTTGGCTAGCAATGTAACGGTGTTCATTTGCTTCTTGAACATTCTTGAAGACATCACCTGCTGCCGCTGCTGCTGCTTTTTCCTTCAATTCTGCATTTTCTTTTTGCAACTGACGGAGTTGCTCTTGAAGTCCTTCCACCTTGTGAGGAACTTCTTTGAGTTGAGGTGCTTTCAAGGTTGCTGCGACTGCTTTCAGAGCATCTTCTTGTTCACGATAAGCTTCAAAGGCTTCCTTACCAGTCACTGCCAAGATACGACGAGTTCCTGATCCGATACCTTCTTCTTTGACAATCTTGAAGAGTCCAATTTCAGAAGTATTGCCTACGTGGGTACCACCACAGAGCTCAACAGAGTAGTCCCCGATAGTGACTACGCGAACTTCCTTACCGTATTTCTCACCAAAGAGGGCCATAGCTCCCATTTCTTTAGCAGTATCGATATCTGTTTCAATCGTTTCGACTGCGATCGCTTCCCAAATCTTTTCATTGACTTGTTGCTCAATAGCACGCAATTCTTCTGGAGTCACGGCTTGGAAGTGGGTAAAGTCAAAGCGAAGGAATTCTACTTCGTTAAGAGATCCTGCTTGGGTTGCATGGTTACCAAGGATATTGTGAAGAGCCGCATGGAGCAAGTGAGTCGCAGTGTGGTTCTTCATGACACGATGACGACGATTGGTATCGATAGCCAAGGTGTATTCTTGGTTCAAGGCAAGAGGAGCAAGAACTTCAACCGTATGGAGTGGTTGTCCATTTGGTGCTTTTTGAACATCTGTCACCGTCGCTACGACGTTTCCTGCAGCATCCAAGATTTGACCATGGTCCGCAACTTGTCCACCCATTTCAGCGTAGAATGGAGTTTCTGCAAAGATCAGTGATGCAGTTCCTTCTGAAACAGCCTCTACTTCTGCATTGTCCGCTACGATAGCCACCAACTTAGAAGGCAATTGGCTAGCATTGTAGTTGAAGCTACTTTCAACTGTAATGTTTTGAAGGGTTTCATTTTGCATCCCCATAGATCCACCTTTGACAGCAGATGCACGCGCACGTTCTTGTTGTTCCTTCATGGCTGCTTCAAAACCTTCACGATCGACTGTCATTCCAGCTTCTTCAGCGATTTCTTCTGTCAATTCTACTGGGAATCCGTATGTATCATAAAGTTTAAAGACATCTTGACCAGCAATCACTGTTTGACCTTTGGCTTTCAAGTCTTCAACGATGGTTTGGGCAAAGTGTTGACCAGAATTCAAAGTACGAGCAAATGACTCTTCTTCACTCTTGATAATTTTTTCGATAAAGTCTTGTTTTTCAAGTACTTCTGGGTAGTAACTTTCCATGATCTTCCCAACGGTTGGAACCAATTTATACAAGAAGGTTCCTTCAATCCCCAATTTTTGTCCATGCATGGAAGCACGACGGAGGAGACGACGAAGAACGTAACCGCGTCCTTCATTACCTGGAAGAGCCCCATCACCAATCGCAAATGAAAGCGAACGGATGTGGTCAGCAATCACCTTGAAGCTCATGTTATCGCCATCTGGATCATAGGTCTTACCAGACATCTTTTCCACTTCACGGATGATTGGCATGAAGAGGTCTGTTTCAAAGTTGGTCTTCGCTCCTTGGATAACGGCTACCAAACGTTCCAAACCAGCGCCCGTATCAATGTTCTTGTGTGGCAATTCCTTGTATTCGCTACGAGGAACAGCAGGGTCTGCGTTAAATTGTGACAAGACAATGTTCCAGATTTCGATGTAACGGTCGTTTTCGATATCTTCTGCAAGCAGACGAAGACCGATATTTTCAGGGTCAAAGGCTTCTCCACGGTCAAAGAAGATTTCTGTATCTGGTCCAGAAGGCCCTGCACCGATTTCCCAGAAGTTGTCTTCGATTGGGATCAAGTGACTTGGATCTACCCCAACAGCGATCCAACGGTTGTATGAATCCTTGTCGTCAGGATAATAGGTCATGTAAAGTTTGTCTTTAGGGAAATCAAACCATTCCGGACTTGTCAAAAGCTCATAAGCCCAGGTAATGGCTTCATCACGGAAGTAATCTCCGATAGAGAAGTTCCCCAACATTTCAAACATGGTATGGTGACGGGCAGTCTTCCCCACGTTTTCGATATCGTTGGTACGGATAGCTTTTTGGGCATTGGTAATCCGTGGGTTTTCAGGTTTGATGGTTCCATCGAAGTATTTCTTAAGAGTGGCAACCCCTGAGTTGATCCACAAAAGCGTTGGGTCGTTTACTGGAACCAAGCTAACAGATGGTTCTACTGAGTGGCCTTTGCTTGCCCAGAAATCAAGCCACATTTGACGGACTTGTGCACTAGATAATTGTTTCATATTTTTCTCCTAATTTTTTTAAGCTTAATTTGCGCTAGCTTCTAACATTTCGACATAATCGATGGCGACACAAAGTGAGATGACTAAATCAGCGTATTCATCCTCATACACCGATACTTGGTAGGTAGAGGTTAGATGAAAGAGTTCCTTGCTAATCTCAGCGACGATTTGATCCCGATCATCAAACAATTTGAATTCTAGGTCCCAGATATTTCCTTGTACCCTCAGTCCCAAATCTTCGATATCGTATTTGTCTCTAAAGAGCGTCAGTTTTTTATGGATAAAAAAGCGGTCCCCATCCTTCAACTCAACCACAAATTTGGGAAGAAAGCTGATTGTTTTTTTAGTAATGTGGCTCACTTCTTGTCCATTCTTATCATAGATGGTAAAAGTCTTGGGAATCTTAAGAAAAGATCCCTCAACCTGGTACTCAACATTTCCCAACTCATCTTTGATATCGAACCGCTCGCCACCCAATCGAAATTTTTGTTTCACTTGATAGGTTCGCATCTTTTGATCTCCTTTAAAAAGCTCCAGACAACTGCCCATAAACAAAAGACAAGCCACTAAACGAAGGGCGAAAAACCGCGGTACCACCTTCATTCAATGAACTTGTCATTCTTCATTTTGTATGCAATTGTCTCAGCCGAGTAGCAAAATCATTTCTCTTCCATGGCTCGCACCCCCGCCACTTCTCTGATTCCGAGTAACAATGATTTATTCTCAACTATTTCATTATACAAGTTCCAAAAGGAACCGTCAACTATTTTTTAGATGATGAACTGCTATCGCTCGTTTGAACACCGATATTTTGCAAATATTGGTTGAAGGTTGATTTGAAGGCATCATCTTTGACCTTGATATTGGCATTGGTCATCGCTTTTGCAATAATGCTACGGATGTAGTTAGTATCTTGCTTACGACCGTCAACAATGATCTCTTTCAAACGTTTTTCGTATTTCTTCCAGTCAGAACCTTTTTCTGTCTTCTTATTCAATTTGACAATATAGTAGCTAGCAGAATAGTTTTGACCTGCTGAAACTGTGATCACATCTGAAATCCCATTTTCATCCAACTTAAAGGCAGCTTCTTTGACTTGAGATGGAATATCTGCTGTTCCTGAATCGAACTTGACTTCGCCACCTTTGTCTTTTGTAGCAGTATCTGTCGAATTGTCTTTGGCGATTTGGGCAAAGTCTGCACCTTCCGCTTTAGCTGCTTCCAAGACTTCTTTTGCTTTGTCTTCTGAATCTAACTTGATAATTTGTGCTGTTACTTCTGGTGTGTAAGATTCAAAAGCCGCCTTGTAGTCAGACTCTTTGATATCTTTCTTAGCAGCTTGGTTGACTGCATATTCTAACAACATATTGCTACGGATTTGTTTCTTCGCTGTTTCTTCCGTCAAGCCTTGTTGCGCCAAGTAAGCATCGAATCGGTTCCCCAATTGTTTCTTTTGTTTAGCCAATTCTTTATCGACTTCTTTATCAGAAACCTTTGATCCATATTCTTTTTCAAAGACTTTATTGATGGTCATTTGGAAAAGAACTTGTTGAGCACCTTGGTTGGTTTTGATTTCATCATAGAAATCAGAAACTGTAATCGTGTCCCCTTTCATGGTCACGATATCTTTGTTTGTGCCATTGGTACACGCTGCTAGTGTTACGACTGATAGCAAGGTCACAGCACCTGCTACAAGTTTTTTCTTCATGAAAATTATTCTCCGTTCCTTTTTAAACTTCTTCTATTTTACCACAAATTAGAGAGAATACCTTAAATTTACCTAAAAAGAGCTAGGATCTGGCAAGGTTACCGTCTCTGCATTTTTCCGAATCATCAAAATACCATCTCCAAGTGGCACCAAACTAGCGGTCAAATCTGGATGATTGAGAGTCGCATGAAAGAGATTCTGAAGCCCCCGGTAAATGGTTCGTTGCCCACGACGCACTTCCATGATGTCCTTGGCAACATCTCCTCCTTGGAAAATATCATCCAATACCACGACTCCCCCAACCTCTAAGAGTTCGAGAATTCGTGGCAAAAAGACGATGTACTTAGACTTAGCAGAGTCCATAAAGACAAAGTCATAGGTCTCTGTTAAATCCTGCAAGACATCTACTGCATCTCCTTCAAGCAAGGTGATTTGTTTTCTCTGATCGTATTTAGCCAGATTTTCCTTGGCAAAGCCAATCATCTCTTCATTCCGATCAATAGTGGTAATTTGTGCATCGGGAGCATTTTCAGCCATTAAGAGCGCTGAAAATCCAATTGCTGTCCCAATTTCCAGGATTTTCTTTGGTTGTAGGGCTTGCAGGAGTAATCTAAAGTAAGCTACCGTTTCATGCGGAATAATCGGAATATTTTCCTTGCGGGCGAATGCTTCTAACTCCTCCAAGGCACCTGCTACCGGTTTTTGACGCGTGCGCATAAAGTCAACGATCTCGTCTTTAACCACTGGCCGGCGCATATTGTGGTTGGCATTTTTACTATAAGACTCTACCATCTTATGCGAGTCCTAATTTTTCTACTAGGGCTTCAAATTCATTCAACCGACGTTCAAAGACCGCAAAGGCTGCGTCCAAGTAGTCTTCTTTTTCCATATCCACACCTGCTTTGCGGATGACATTGAGTGGATAATCAGAATTTCCAGCTTTCAAGTAGTCGATATATTTATCACGATCTTCTTGTGTTCCATGAACAATTTTTTCAGCTAAGGCTGAAGCTGCTGCAAAACCAGTTGAATATTGGAAGACGTAGTAATTATAGTAGAAGTGAGGAATTCGAGCCCATTCATATTGGATCTCAGGGTTGTCTTCTTTTGAAAGACCATAGTATTTTTCATTGAGCTCTGCATAGAGGTTGTTCAAGAACTCACTAGTCAAAACGGTACCTTCTTGGTCTGCTTTATGGATGGCATGCTCAAATTCAGCAAACTGCGTTTGACGGAAGACGGTTCCACGGAAGCCATCCAAGAAGTGATTCAAAATAGCAAAACGAGTTGCATCGTCTTCTACTTCTTCTAACAGACGTTCGGTCAGGATATTTTCATTGGTTGTAGAGGCGATTTCGGCAAGGAAGATGGAATAGTCCCCATAGACATAAGGCTGGGTTTCACGGGTATAGCTAGAATGCATACTGTGACCAGTTTCATGCACCAAGGTGAAGAGATTATCCAATGTATCTTGCCAGTTCAACAACATGAAGGCATTGGTATCATAAGAACCACCTGAATAGGCACCTGAGCGTTTTCCTTGGTTGACATGCACATCAATCCACCGTTCGCTAAAGGCACGTTTCACACGAGAAAGGTAGTCCTCACCCAAAACAGCCAAGACTTCTTCTGCTTTGGCCAACGATTCTTCATAGGTAAACTTGTAGTCTGTATCGGATAATGGCGTATACATATCGTACATCTTCAAGTCTGAGATTCCTAGAATTTTTGAACGCAATTGCACATAACGTTGCAAGAGTGGCAAGTGTTTGTTCACAGCTGCTACCAAGCTATCATAAACACTTTCTGGTACAAAGTTGTCAGAAAGGGCCGCTTCACGAGCAGATGAGAATTTGCGAACTTTGGCATTGAAGTTGTGAACTTTCACATTGGTTTGCAAGGTTTTTGCGTAGGTATGTTGGTACTGTTCATAGACCTTGTAGAGACCTTCGTAAGCTTCTTTACGAACGGCACGATCTTTTGATTCTACCAAAGAAATATAGTTTCCATGGGTTAATTGAACTTCTTCACCCTTGTCATCATGTACAGTTGGGAAAACAATATCTGCATTGTCCAAGATTTCAAAGGTTTCACCACCAGCCGCAAAGATCTCACCCGCTCCTGCAAGTAATTCCTCTTCTTTTTGAGACAAGACATGTTCTTTTTTCTCTAGCAAACGATCAAAATAATGACCATATTGTTCTAAGGCTGGAACCTCACTCACAAAGGCTTTGTATTGCTCATCCGTAATGGCCATGAATTCAGGCTCATAGAAGGCAAAGGTTTCACCTAACAAGCTATAAAGAGACATCCCTTTTGATTGGTACTCTTGGTATTTAGCCACACGTGTATCTTGGTCATTTTTCATATGAGCATAGACGTAGACCTTTTCCAAACGACGGCTCAATTCCAAATAAGCATTGGTTGTATCCAACAGTGTTTGCGCTGAATCCAACAAATGACCAGCATAGTGGCTTGCTGCTTTAATATCTGCAGCTAAGCTGGCTGCTTCTTCTTCCCAAGCTTGATCTGTCGCAAAAATTGTCGACAAATCCCATTGGTATTTTTCATCAATTTCATTACGTTGTTTTACCATTTCGATTAATCCTCCAATGGTACTATTTTAGCATAAAAATAAACATTTCGGGAGGATTTCTATCTTAGAAAGTTAGCTTTTCTGCTGAGCATAAAAACGTGGGGGATAGAGGATCTGAACAGGTTGGATCCCTTGCGACTGATAATAGGTCATAAACTGCTGGTAGTAACCTTCTACATCCTCTTTAATTTGGAGCAAGTTCTGTGAAAGGATCGGACGACAAAGAGGATAAAAGAAATCTAGCCCCAGTTCCATCAGATGGTGTCCCTGCAAATAGAGTTCTTCCTGAAGCTTCAGCCACTTTGGGTGACGATAAAAGAGTTGCTGCTGTATATAGGTTAAAAATGTACGATCGAGCTCGACTGCCATATGCTGCATGGGTTGCGAAAGATAAGGGGTCCGTAAGACATCCAGTAAAGACCTTTGACCAAAAGGGAAAATTTCTGTTTGATGATGCAATCGCCCTCGTAAATCCTCATGGATGAGGTATTGCAGACGTAGCTCTTTCTTTGTCAGATCCAATTCCCAAAGATGGAACCCTCGATTCTGACTAAAATAAAGAAAGCCAGCCTGCAGCTTTGTTAGTCTTTCCTTGAGCCACAACTTTTTACCAAGTAACCAATAGACATGGTAACCGTTGGATCGATAAGTATCGCTCCTCTCCTTCAAGCGTTCTAAAGATAAGGAGCTGCACTGCACTTCCAAAGCTAAGTTCTTGTCTACTACCAAAAGATCGGCAATTTGTTGAAAGTCTGCTAAATAACTTTCTACCTCTGTATGAGATTCCTTAGAGGCCCAATCATAAAGACAAGCTTTTAATTCCAGATGTTCAAAACTCTCAGCTTCGTGATGATAGGGACAATGCTGTAATTTTATATGAGCAAAATGAGCCCGTAGAACCGAGCCATTTTTTAGACGCACTGGACTATGACAAGCCAAGCAATAGAAGGGACCTTCTGTCACAGCTGGGATCTCTTCCATACAGTTCCACCGCTTTTGATTGTTATCCATGGCAATAAACATAGGCCCACCTCCTCATCTATATCATTCGAAAAAAAAATAGGAAAAAGGCTGGAAATTCCAACCTTTTCTTCTTTTTATTCTTCAGAATCTGAATCTGAATCATCACTAGAATCATCAGCAACAGGAGATTTACTCAATTCTTTCTGCATATCTTTCATTTCCTTACGAGTACTTTCCAACTCTTCACGAGCATCTTTCAAGATTTCGATCAAAGCTTCACGGTCTTCTTTAGGAACGACTGTACTATCTGAACCGATGCTTTCCAAGCCTTCATTAAAGATATCTTTTTGGTTTTCTAATCCTTGCTTTAAGGTACTAATCATTGCATCGTATTGTTCTTTTGCAGAACCTGTCACAGAAGTGCCTGCTTCTTCAGTAATAGAAACAGATTGATCCATTAATTTTGCAAACAACTTTTTGAAGTCTCCAACTGTCTTAGCCTTGTTGATTTCAGCATCTGTTAAGAGGCTAGAAGATGACGTATCTTCTGAATCTGTTGAATTATCCTTACTTTTTGAAGTGTTGGCAGATTTGCTCGTCACTTTAGTCGTTGATTGACTGTTTGAAGTTTCCTTCTTTGTGTCTTGTTTGTTTGAACAAGCAGCTAGGGAAAAGATCGTCAAAAGAGCAGCTGTCGATAAGATCATTTTTTTCATAAAATGGTCTCCTTTATATTTATTTTACCTCATTCTACCATCGAATACTTTGACTGTCAAATTAATCACTAGTTCTTAATATTAGCAAAAAAGTTGGACAAAACACTGTGAAATCAGTGTTTCTGTCCAACTCCTCGATGATTAGTCATACAATTGTAACAATTTCATTAGTCTACTTTGCCACCAAAAAGGCCGTGAGCCTTCCCTTGGGGCATTTTTAAGGCAAAGCTCAGCAAAAAGACGATCCCTACAACCCCTGCTAAAAAGAAACTCATGACTTGGTAACCGCCTCTTTCAATACAGAGGGCTGCGAGGGGTTGTAAAAGAATGGTTCCTAAATAACGAGCTCCTTGGACAATGGCCATAGCAAGAACCAAGTCTTTGCCATTTACCTGTTGGGCGATAAACCGTAAGGAGACCATAATCAAAACCATCCCTGTTGTATGCTTGGCTAAAAGAGTCAAAAGCACTTTTAAGAAGACAGGACTTGGAAGAGCGTAGACAACATATTGAGCAAAAATAATCCCGATTGGAAGAGCGATCAAAACCCGTAAAGGCCAGTGGTCCATGAATCTATCAGAGAAAAAGATCAAGGGAGCTTCCACTACGACGGAGATAGCCACAACTGTTGAGGCAATATGAACTGGTAGACCACTATCCATGAGTAGCTCAGGAATATAGGTATGACCAATATTTCCAACCCCTGAAGCCAAGCCAATCAAAATGATAAAGAAGAGGTAAGGTCCATTGTGAAGAAGGGGACGAATAGAAACTGGCTCTTTAACCTTTTCTTCTTTTTTCTCTCTTGTCTTCATCCGAACGGCACTTAGACAGAAAATGCTGAGTACAATGGTGATCAAAACCGTATAATAGACAGCTTGGGGGCTAAACTGATGATAGACCCAGCCGGCTATTTGAACACCGACCGAGTAGCCAATGGTTCCCCAAACGCGAATCTTCCCAAAAGCGTATGGACTTTGCGTTGCAAAAACTTCCATCATGGGAGCTGTCCCATTCAAACAGACTAGAACAATTCCGTAAAAAACGGTCAGCCAAAAGAGATTGGGGGCCCAAAGAAAACCGAAGACACCACCAATGATCACACTCAGACTGAGGGTCGTCATTTTTACGATTCCAAATCGCTCATTGATATAACCAAAGAAGGGTTGGGCTACCATGGATAAGAAAAAAGCAACCGATACCAAGGTCGACACTTGGGTTGCACTATAGTGCTTTCCCATCAAATAGACGGAAATGAGGGTCGTAAAGAGAGATGTGGACATAAAATAAAAACTATAGAGCAACATATAAGCCGCATAAGAATTTCGGAATTTTTTCATATGAATCCTTTCTAAAAATATCGGAATGAGACAATGACAAAACCCAACTGACAATCAGTTAGGTTTTATTTTACTCTTTATTATAGCGCTTTTGAGCCTCTTTTTTGCGTCTCTCACGACTTTGTTTTTCAATCGAGAGAATGATGACAAGAATGAGAATTGGAATCAAGATCAGGAAGTGATCCAGCGAAAGCCATTTACTGTGCTTAGCCGTTGTCTTTTTCCCACTTGCTGTTTCTTTGACAAGCTCTGGCTTGGCCCCTTCTTCTACCTTCATATCATCTCGGATACCTTCAGACAAGGTGTAGAGATCATTATCTACTGTCAGATAGCCATTTTTTACCGCAAGGGTCGGTTCTTTAGCACCTTTTTTGACCGTTGCATAGAAGGGTTTTTCAAGTGTATAGGTCTTGCCGTCAATCTTCTGGACACCTGCATCTAGCAATTTTTTATAGCCAAAATCTTTATAGGCTTTTTCGATCAAGGCATTGCCAAACGGGTGACGGTAATATTCCCCATCTTGGTCTGCCCAATCTCCTACGCCCATAATGACAGCAATTAAGCGCTGATTGCCCCGTTTGATGGTCGCGATATAGTTGAAAGCTCCACGAGGGCTTGAACCAGTTTTCAAACCATCCACACCTTTCAAGGCATACTTGGCTCCTGGCAATGAATAATTGTAGGTATCAAAGGTTTCCTCATATGGAGTCCCTTTTTTGACCGTGACTTGTGCTTGATTGGTATAGTTTAAAATATCTGGGTATTGATTGATAAAATGATAGACCAAAATCCCTAAATCACGCGCAGTTGTCTGGTTGGCCGCATCGTTTGGATAATTGTTGACCTGATAGTAGCCTTGCAAGGTGGAGATGGCCGCCCCACTCGGGTTATTCCAGACCGTGTTGGTCATCCCTAATTCCTTAGCCTTGGCATTCATGCGCTCGATAAAGGCATCTGGATCATTGTTGGACATAAGATTGGCCAACATGAGGGTCGATACATTTGAGGATGGAACCACTGTCATGGTAATCAACTCAGGAATTGTGTAGTCTACCCCAGCAACAATATTATTGTTGGAGATTTCATAGATCTTTCCGATCGCTTGGTCTGAAGCGGTCGCCTTGATCACTGTATCCTTACTGATCTTGCCATTTGCCATATCTTCAAACAAGAGATAGAGCGTCATGAGCTTACTCATGCTGGCAGGATCTCTGACTTCATCGATATTGTCTTTCCAAAGAACATTGCCCGTATTTCCGTCAATAACAAGCGAAGAATGTGGACGGTTAATGGCTTGGACATTGTCATTTGGATACATCTTTTGCGCCATATCCACCAATTCATCCGCACTCGCTAGAATTGGCTGGCATAAGAGACTCAGAAGGAGGCAAATATGGATCAAATATTTTTTTATCATAAACTTTTCCTTTATAACAGACTAATCAGCTGGAGGCTAAAATAAGCTTCTAGCCCTCATGCCCTTTCCTCTTGTCTCCCAGTAGATGAAAAGAGCTAATCCCAGCAGATAATTACTTGTATTGTACCATATTTTGAAGCAGAAAAAAACCTATCTGGCCCGAATAAATCGGCGATAGGTCCTGTTTTTTATCGATTTAACAAGCTCAAGGCTTCCTTATCCGCAATAATGGTCACATTTGGATGTCCTTGAAGGGCACTAGCTGGCACTTTTTCTGTCCTTTCACCCTCTACTGTACCTTTGATTGCTTGGGCTTTTGATTCCCCATAAGCAAACAAGACAATTGATTTCGCAGCTAAGATATTGGCAATCCCCATCGAAATGGCTTGGGTTGGTACATCTTCGATCTTATCAAAGAAACGAGAATTAGCTTCAATGGTAGAGGCATCCAACTGAACTAAGTGGGTCTGACTATCAAAGGATGTCCCTGGCTCATTAAAACCGATATGCCCATTGCGCCCAATACCCAAGATTTGAAGGTCCACTGGATGCTCTTCGAGTATTTTGTTATAACGGATCACTTCTTGATCGGCAGATTCTTCTACACCCGATGGGAGATAGCTTTCTTTGAATGGTTTGGCATCAAAGAGATTTTTCTCCATGAAATACCGATAAGATTGAGGATCATCTCCCGTCAACCCTACGTATTCATCTAAGTTCACACTGATTAGATTAGACAGATCCAAATCACTTTCACGAATTTGTTTATAAAACTCAAGGGGACTGCTTCCAGTCGCAAGACCTAAGGTTTGAGCACCTTCCTTTAAGGTTTCTTTTAATATATCAAAGGCAACTTTTCCACCTTCAATTTGGTCCTTTACTTCAATAATTTTCATTGGATAGACCTCCTATTTCTCTATGCTTTTATTATATGGTATAGACCAATTTTTGTCAAGTGAAACCGCTATCTTTTTCTGGCATTTTTTTCATTTTCAAGTCGATTCGTGATATAATGAAAGGTATGATTGTATCACTATTATTCATCATTTTTTTGATCGGACTCCTTGTCTTTCTCTTATCTTTCTTGATTCATCAAAGAAAGATTCTCAAGGTCCTGATCTTTTTGATGGGAATCAGCCTGATGCTCTTAGCTGTCGGGACTACCATCTATCTACTCACAAATTTATTATAAAAGGAGCGCAAATGAATACCAACGACTTTGACTTTGATTTGCCTGAAGAACTGATTGCCCAAACCCCTCTTGAAAAACGAGATGCCTCTAAACTCCTGATCCTCGATCGAAAAACAGGGCAATTCCAAGACCGTCATTTTGATGCAATTTTGGATGAATTGGAGCCAGGAGATGCTCTTGTCATGAACAATACGCGCGTTCTACCTGCCCGTCTTCATGGGGTCAAACCAGAAACAGGTGGTCACGTCGAATTCCTTCTCCTTAAAAATACGCAAGATGACTGTTGGGAAGTCTTGGCAAAACCCGCAAAACGCTTAAAGGTAGGGGCTACAGTCAGCTTTGGAGATGGTCGTTTGACCGCAACCGTCGAGGAAGAATTGGAACATGGAGGGCGCATCGTTCGCTTCCACTACCAAGGGATCTTTTTAGAAGTCTTGGAAAGCCTTGGTGAAATGCCACTTCCTCCCTATATTCACGAAAAGCTTGCTGATCGCGAACGCTACCAAACCGTTTACGCCAAAGAAAATGGTTCTGCTGCAGCTCCAACGGCAGGTCTTCATTTCACCCAAGAATTGCTCCAAAAGATTGAAGCCAAAGGGGTTCACCTGGTCTATTTGACCCTTCATGTGGGCCTAGGAACCTTCCGTCCAGTATCCGTGGACAATCTTGAAGACCATGAGATGCACTCTGAATTTTACCAACTTTCTGAAGAGGCCGCTGCTACCCTTCGTCAGGTAAAAGCTGCAGGGAAACGCATCGTAGCCGTCGGAACGACTTCTATCCGAACTCTCGAAACGATTGGCAACAAATTTGATGGAGACATCCAAGCTGATTCAGGCTGGACCAATATCTTTATCAAACCAGGTTATGAATGGAAAGTCGTCGATGCCTTTTCAACCAACTTCCACCTTCCAAAATCAACTCTGGTCATGTTGGTTTCTGCCTTTGCCGGCCGTGAATTAACCCTCGAAGCATACCACCATGCGATTGAAGAACGCTACCGGTTCTTCAGTTTCGGGGATGCTATGTTCATCAAGTAAAGGAGTCTCTCATGAATAAAATTGAAAGCCGCCATCGCTTGATCCGCTCGATCATTTCTGAGCGTAGGATTCATACCCAACAAGAACTTCAAGAAGCCTTAGAAGCCAATGGCGTTCTCGTTACCCAGTCCACCCTTTCACGGGATGTCAAATCCTTGAATCTAGTAAAAATTAACGAGGGGGATAGTTCCTACTATGCCATGAATACGATCGCTCCTTCCCGTTGGGAAAAGCGCCTGCGGATGTATATGGAAGATGCCTTAGTTATGTTACGGCCCGTTCAAAACCAGGTCGTTGTAAAAACTCTTCCAGGTCTGGCCCAATCCTTTGGAGCTATCTTAGATGCATTGGAACTCCAAGAAATTGTAGCCACCATCTGTGGAGACGATGTCTGTTTAGTCATCTGCGAAGACAACCAAGGAGCTTTGGATTGCTTTGAAAAATTAAAAGAATTCACCCCACCCTTCTTCTTTAGTAAATAAAAAGTTTGGAAACCAAGTTTCCAAACTTTTTAAAATATAGACAAACTATCTTAAAATAAGGTGAGCGATTCTGCAAAAAAATTAAAATGTGTTCTAATTTTTTGAATGAATGAAGAAAATACTGAAACTTTCCGCCGTGAGAAAAGTGCCTGAAACAAAATTGTTTCAGGCACTCGGAATTATTGAGAGTAAAACAGTTTGGGAAACTGTTTTAGCCTGAGCCCAGAAATTAAAAAGCGAGGGAGCTCAATACAAATTGAACACAGGCTGCGGATTGTGTCAAAAAGATAAGTTCTCCTAGAATCGAAAGATTCCGCGTCAAACTTCCTATTTTGACTTTATCCGCAGACGCCCTTAGTATCTTGATTTAGTCTTGGAACTTCGTAGAAGTTCGCTGACGTCCGTACTCACCTAAGGAAAGTTTTTAGTATAAGTTTGTCTTCAATCTGAAAGTTTAGAAACTAAGTTTCCAAACTTTTTATTTTGTCGCTAGGCGCTGAATGGCTTTTCGATAGATTTCCATCGCAGCGTAGAGATCGTCAATTTTTGCTCGTTCATTGGCCTGGTGCTCGGTCTGTTCTGCACCTGGGAAAAGAGCGCCGAAAGCTACACAGTTTTCCATAGTTCGCGCAAATGTCGCACCACCTGAAGACATGGCTGGTGTCCTATCCCCGGTTTCTTCCTGGTAGACGGCCATCAAAGAGCTGACTAAAGGACTATCTAGCGGTACATATAAAGGAGCCAAATAGTCAAATTCTTCATACTCCAACTGATAGCTAGCCGCAATTTCTTGCAAACGAGCTACCAAGTCCTCCTTGTCTGCTAAAACTGGAATCCGGATATCAATTCCGATTTCCGATTGTTCTTGATCGATCACAAGGGTCGCAAGATTGAAGGAAAGATCTCCACTTGGTTCATCTGTAATTCTGCCAAATAGAGCTTCACCAGTCGCATCCTCACCAACAGCATCTGCGATAAAGAGCAAAGCTGGATGGGGTTGGATGAGGGATAAACTTTCCGCTAAACCGACAATGGCATTCACTCCTTCAGCTGCATCTTTAGAGTGCTTGGAAACACCCAAAACCGTTACAAAATCTTCTGTTTGGCTATATTGAACCCCACTTTGATCCAAAACAGGAAGCAACTCTTCCAAACGATAACCTGCATAGGTCGCCTTGTCTGGAACAACATTGAGGGCCTGTCCAGCCTGTAAGGGAAGATCATCCCAACCTGGACCATGCAATTTCACTTGTAATAAGCCTTTTTCAGCATAGGTTAATGGGAAAGAAGAATCCGGTGCAAATCCAAGATCTGCTTGCTCTTCGATTTGGTTGTAGCGGTTCATACAGCGCCACAAGGTTTCTTCATCCGTCCCAAAGATAAAGCGGATTCGTTTGGTAAACTGGATGCCATCATCCAACAAACTCTTAACTGCATAGAGGGCAGCGAGGGACGGCCCCTTATCATCCTGCACACCACGACCTACTAAATAATCACCGACAATAGTCGCTTCAAAAGGTGGCGTTTGCCAATCTTTTAGATCACCGGCTGGAACAACATCCAAGTGACAAAGAACGGCCAGGAGTTCTTCCCCCTGACCGATCTCTGCATATCCATAGTATCCTTCAGGATCTATATATGTTTGAAAACCTAATTCTCGAGCAAGCTCTAAGGTTTTTTCTAGGACATCTTGGATAGCTTGTCCAAACGGTGTTCCATTTTCCCCTTCGTTTAATACTGAGGGGTAAGAAATGATGGTTTGAAGCGAGTTTAAAAACTGCTCTTTTACATCGTTCTTTATTCTATTTTTCATGAAACACCTACTTTATTCTATTGCAAGAATGGAACCACAGTTCCTAGTAGAAGAAGGGCAATGGTGATCACAACAATCGCTACGACCAATTTACCCATGAATTTCCACCATGCACTCAAGTCAACACGTCCAAGAGCAAGAGCTCCCATTACGATACCTGAAGTTGGTGCGATCAAGTTCAAGACACCAGATGCAGATTGGTAAGCTGTGACAATCAAGCTACCTGGTACATTGACGAATTTACCAAGAGGTGCCATGATACCCATTGTTGCACTGGCAAGACCAGATGATGATGGGATCAAGAATGACATTGGCAAGTAGAAAATGTAAGTCAAGACAATGAACAATTGAGATGAAAGACCTTTCAGTCCTTCTTCACCCCAGTGAAGAATTGTCGCAGTGATCATACCGTCGTTCATGATGACTTGGATACCACGTGCTACCGCTACGATAAGAGCAACACTCAAGAGGTCAGCTGCACCATTCATGAAAGATGAAATGATTTTATCTTCTTTCAAGCCATAAATGATACCAACGAGGATTCCCATGAAGGCAAAGAGCATAGCTGTTTGTGGGAAGTACCATGTACCAAGAGCATCTGTGTTACCGATCAATTGACCAAGTACTGGAATTTTATGGAGAGATTCGTTAAAGTTGTTAAAGAATGTAATACCCAAATCTTTGAATGGGATAAATCCAGCAACCATGATAACGAATGTTGAGATGAAGACGACCAAGACACGTTTTTGTTTCTTGTTCATTTGTGAAGGAATTTCTTCGCCACTATCAACATTGAAGTGTTTCAAATCTTCTTCACGAGTTGCATAGGTGAGAGATTTGGTTGGGTCTTTTTGAACCTTATCTGCATAACGGTATACATAGTAGGTGCTAAGTCCTGTCAATACGATCCAGAAGATCACACGAAGTAAGAGACCTGAAGCACTTGAGATACCTGCAGTATCAGATGCGATAACTGTCGCAAATGGGTTCAATGTTGACGCCAAACATCCGATTTGTGATCCTAAAAGGATAATGGCTACCCCTGTCAAGCTGTCAAAACCAACGGACATCATAACAGGTACAAGAAGTGGATAGAAGGCCATGGTTTCTTCACCCATACCATAAGTGGTACCACCAAGGGCAAACAATGGCATCAAGATCAAAATCAACATTTTTTCGCGGCCTTTGTATTTACGAACGATAGAAGCAATCCCTACATCAAGGGTACCTGTTTCGTTCACAACACCAAGGAAACCACCGACCATTAAGATGAAGAAGGCTACGTCAATCGCTGCACTAGTTGGTGCTTTACCAAGCATGGCATTGATTGGGGCCATCAAGACATCCCAAATCCCTTGAGGATGTGCTTTTACAGATTCATAACTACCTGCAATGATAGCACCTGCATCGTCAACCTTGTATTGACCAGCTGGAATAATCCAAGTTAACACTGCCATAATAGCAATGATAATTAACAATACGGAAAAAGATGAAGGCATCTTAAATCCTTTTTTCGTTTTTTCACTCATTTGTCTTCCTCCTAACGCAACAAAGTGTGAGTGATGTTTTACAAGAGTCTCTTGTAAAACGCTTACCTATAGATTTATTCTATCACAATAAGCTTTAAAATACTAGTTTTTTCCTAATTTTTCATTAGTCTTTTTGGATGATTGTTCCACTTTCAGACTCAATCAAAGCTCCAAGGTTTTCAAGTGATGTAATAACTGCTTTTCCTTCTGGGCGACCATTGACGAAGGCAATGGCAGCTTCCACTTTAGGAAGCATGCTTCCTGGTGCAAATTGGTCTTGTTTGATGTATTCTTCCAATTGAGCCACATTAACATGTTCCAATTTTGCTTGGTCTGGTTTGTTGTAGTTCACAAAGACATAATCGACACCAGTCAAGACGATGAAGAGGTCTGCTTCTACTAATTCAGCCAAACGTTGAGATGCAAAGTCTTTATCGATAACCGCTTCAACACCAGATAAGCTACCATCTGCTTCTTTCACAACTGGGATACCACCACCACCGGCTGCCACAACGACTTGACCGTCGTTCAACAAAGTACGGATGGTATTGATTTCTTTGATATCCACTGGTTTTGGTGAAGCCACGACTTTACGCCAGCCACGACCAGCATCTTCTTTGAAAGTTGCTCCTGATTTTTCAGCTTCTGCTTTTGCTTCTTCTTCTGAGTAGAATGGACCGATTGGTTTGCTGAGGTTGACAAAAGCTGGGTCGTTCTTATCAACAATGACTTGTGTCACAACAGAAGCCACATCTTTTTCGATTCCTTCTTCATGAAGAGCATTTTGAAGAGCATTTTGAAGCCAGTAGCCAATACTTCCTTCGGTCATAGCAACTAATGAATCCAATGGGAAAGCAGGGTTTTTTTCAGAGTTTGCTGCCAAGTGTTGGAGCAAAAGGTTCCCTACTTGAGGACCATTTCCGTGAGTGATGATCAAGTCATCCCCGTTTTTGATTAATTTGACTAAGTGTTTTGCTGTTTCTACAAGTGCTTCTTGTTGAGCTTGAGCAGAAGGATCAGATGAGAGAATAGCATTTCCTCCCAAAGCAACGACGATTTTTCTTGACATAAATTTTCCCTTTCTATAAAAAATAGGGGCAGGACTAAAGCTAGCAGTCCAGCCCCTATAGCTGTTGGTATACGGTTATAAAGTCTTAAACTTTTGGAATGTACAAGTTACCAAGAGTAGCTGCCATAACCGCTTTGATGGTGTGCATACGGTTTTCAGCTTGGTCAAAGTGACGAGCATATTTGCTGCGGAACACTTCGTCAGTAACTTCCATTTCTTCTACGCCGAATTTTTCAGCAACATCTTTACCGTAAACAGTATTTGTATCGTGGAAGGCTGGCAAGCAGTGCAAGAAGATTAAGTCTTCGTTATCAGCTTTCTTAATCAAATCCATGTTTACTTGGTAAGGTTTCAAAAGGGCAACACGTTCTGCAAATTTGTCTTCTTCACCCATAGATACCCAAACGTCAGTGTAAAGTACGTCTGCACCTTTCACAGCTTCATCGGCATCTTCAGTGATCAAGATATGAGCGCCACTTTCTTTTGCATATCCTTCTGCCAATTCAACGATTTCTTTTTCTGGGAAGAGTTCTTTTGGTGAGAAGATGTGTACGTTCACACCAAGGATAGCACCTGTTACAAGAAGGCTGTTCGCAACGTTGTTACGTCCATCACCACAGTATACAAGTGTCAAACCTTCCAAACGTCCAAAGTTTTCTTGAACTGTCAAGTAGTCTGCAAGCATTTGAGTTGGGTGCCATTCGTCAGTCAAACCATTCCATACTGGAACACCTGAGAATTCAGCCAATTCTTCAACCATACGTTGGCTGAAACCACGGAATTCAATACCGTCAAACATACGTCCAAGAACTTTAGCAGTATCTTCTGTAGATTCTTTTTTACCAAGTTGGATGTCGTTTGCACCTAGGTATTCTGGGTGAGCACCAAGGTCGATAGCTGCTGTTGTGAAGGCAGCACGAGTACGAGTTGAAGTTTTTTCAAACAAAAGCGCAATGTTTTTACCAGCAAGATAGTGGTGTTCAATGTTGCGTTTTTTAAGGTCTTTCAAGTGAGCTGAAAGTCCGATAAGGTACTCTAACTCTGCACGTGTAAAGTCTTTTTCTGCCAAGAAGCTACGTCCTTGGAACACTGAATTTGTCATTCTATTTGTCTCCTATTTTCTTTCTAGTATTGATCAGTAAGAAGAAAGAGCTGATCCTCAAAGACCAGCTCTCGGTCTTCTCTATTAGATTTCTTCACGTTCAAATGGCATTGACATACAACGAGGTCCACCACGACCGCGAACCAATTCACTTCCGCGGATCTTAATCAAACGAAGTCCGTATTCTTCTAATTTCTTGTTTGTGACTGTGTTACGATCGTATACAACTACCACACCAGGTGCGATTGTAAGAGTATTTGATCCGTCGTTCCATTGTTCACGAGCAGCTGCAACCACATTGCCATCACCACAAGGGATCAATGTAACTTTTTCAACACCAAGGTTTTCAGCAAGTAATTCAGCCAAATCACCTTTTTCTTCAACAATCTTCAATGCTTCATTTTCATATGTTACAGAGAAGACGCGAAGGTTGCCTTGGATTTCTGGGTGGATGGTGAATTTATCGTAGTCCACCATTGTGAATACTGTATCCAAGTGCATGAATTTACGGTTGTTCGCAAATTCGAAGGCCAAGACTTTCTTGAAGCCAACGTTCTTCTTGAAGATGTTTACCAACAATTTTTCAATTGATGCAGCGTCTGTACGTTGTGAGATACCAACTGCCAAGACATCTTTAGAAAGGACCAATTCGTCCCCACCTTCGATACGAGTATCTTCTTCACGGTTGTATACCAAATCTACATTACCACCATATACTGGGTGGTATTTGAAGATGTATTTACCATACAAAGTTTCACGGTTACGTGTATCTGCGTACATGTGGTTCAATGATACTGCATTCCCAATTGTAGCAAATGGGTCACGTGTGAAGTACAAGTTTGGCATTGGGTCGATAGCAAATGGATAGTCAGATTCAACAAGGTCTGTCAATCCTTTTGCTTCTTCAGGAATTTCTGGAAGTTCAGCTTTTTGGAAACCAGCCATTGTTTTTTCAACCAATTCTTGGTTGTCTTCAATACCACGAAGGATTTCACGAATAGCGTTTTTAGTTTGGCGTCCACGAATGTTTGCTTCATCAAGATATTCTTCGATGAATTGTTCGCGAATTTCTGGAGTAGTCAATGACTCAGCTGCCAATTTTTCAAGATAAAGTACTTCGATTCCTTCGTTACGAAGCGCTTGAGCAAAATTGTCGTGTTCTTTTTGTGCATCTTCCAAGAATGGAATATCATCAAAAAGAAGACGCTCTAGATAGTCAGGCATTAAGTTTTCCAACTCTTTACCTGGACGGTGCAACATTACTTTTTTCAGTTTTCCAATTTCTGAGAAAACATGAATTGGTTTAGTTGACATCTGTCATCCTCCTTTTTTCTTTGAGCTTGTTCACAAGCTTATTACAATTGTTATTATATTCTTTATTGGTACCGCTTTCACAAAGGATTCTGCTTTTTGAATGCAAAGAATTTGGCGTTTTTTTGAATCCTTCCTATTTTTTAGTTAATATGAAGCGTTTTCTTTGCATATTTTGTCTTTTATATTATTTTTATGAATATATATTTTTTTGTAAAAAATAAAAAAAGATCAACAAATTAGTTGATCTCTTCAAAACTTTTTAAAAAGTAGGCTGTATCTAGAAAAGTTAGTTGTTTTCTCTCATACTGGATCTTATGAGAATCGATGAGTTTCTTTAAAACTTGATTGACAGTTTCTCGAGTTGTGGCTGCTAATTTGGCCATTTCCTTCATACTAATTGGAAATGGAAGTTGATTTCCAAGACTTTCATAGTCCTTGCACAGAATGGCTAAGGATTGAATCACACGCTCACTGGCACTAGCTGTCACGACATTGCGCAAGCGCAACTCTTGAAATTCTAGGATGGAGGAGAGCTTTCTCATAATAAAGAGCAACTGCTCCTTGCTCTCTTGGGCATATAATTCATAGAGATTGACGGGAATCACGAAACAACGCAAATCCGTCACCGCACTAGCTGTATAATGGTAACGCTCATCCTGGAACATCCCACCATAAGGGAACAGAGCCCCCTTCTTTATATAATCCATATAGGAGAATTGGTCCGACGAATCAAATTGCTCAATACGAGCAAAGCCTTTTGCCAGAAGAAAAATGCGCTCCCGCCTATCTCCTGCATAAAACAAAATTTGTCCTTTAGGGATATCCCTGGCATGAATTTCAACAGCTAATTTATCAAATAGCTCCACTGGTAGCGCAGAAAAGGCTGGATGCGAGCGGAGCAATTGGTAATCTTCCTTTGTAATCATGTCTATACTTCCTCTTATTACTATTATTAGTATAACATACTTTTTATAGAAAAGGGAAAGAAGTCTCTTTAGAACAGAAAAGTAATTCGAAACACCAAGTCATTTTCATGATACTTTGTTAGAAGAAAAGGTCTGAGCAAAACTCAGACCTTTTGTCGATTATTCATTCATATTGACACGATGCCATTCATTGATAACATAAGCCAATTGTCCCAATTGATAAAGACCAACGCCACTGATTTCAGAACTTTCTGGAGTCGTACCTCCAAGTCCTGCAGTGTAAATGGCAACCAAATAAGGAGTCGATTCACGAACAATCGCATCCACATTAAGTGCTTCAGCAACATACCCTGGTTTTTGTTGAATCACCAAATCTGGCAAGAATTTCTTATAGTACTCACCTGGGAAAGACTCCCCGATCAGTTCTAGTAAATCTGCATATTTTTCTTGATGATTCCAAAGATATTCCAAGACATGGATGTAATAATCCGTTGTCGTTTTATTATCTTCGCTAAAGGTTTTGACTTCTGGTGAACGGGATTGACCATAACGACTGAATAACTTGCGCGCTTGCTCCATCCCCCCTAAACGATCTGCCAAAGCATAGGCTGGGGTATTTTCAGAGTAAACCAATGAATAGCGCTGCATATCAGGGATAGACATAGCTCCATCAAAGGCAGCAACGTAATTGTCATGCTCCCCTACATATTCATAGTAGGTGTTGGTAATGTCAAACCGGTCTGTTAAATTCAGTTTGCCCTTTGCGACTTCATCCACCACCAACATGTTCAACGGTAGCTTATAGGTACTACCTGCCGTCATTGGTTGAAGATCATTCATGGCAAATTGCTCTCCAGTAATGGCATTGCGATACGTGAAGGCAACTTGTGACGGATCAATTCCACTTTCCGCTAGGAAATCCTGGACAACCTCTACCAAACCTTTATTAGCATAATCATAGACAAGGCCATAAGCACTCATCGTTTCCATGTCTGCATCTACTACTGCTTGCTTAGCTTCAGGAGATTTGACACGTGGTTTTTTCGTCTCAGGGGTAGACTTTTCGATATCTTGTTCTTTTACTTCTTTTGTTTTCTTTGCTTTTTTTTCAATTGCTGATGCTGTTGGTTGCGTAACATGCAAGTAGCCCAGTGCGCTTGTTCCCACTAAGCACAATAAAATACTGACCGCAATCATGATCGAGCGTAGATTAAAATATTTTTTCATACGAGATTAATTATAAAAGATTCTACTGAAAATAACAAGAATTATCAGAAAGAGAAAACGGTTTCTTTTTAAAAAGTTTTTTTCTTTTCATAAAAGGGTTATTTCCGTTTAAAGGAGCCCATAATTAGCTTAGCGATCTCACGCGCAATCGTCCGGAATAAGGAACTTAAGAAGGAATCTTTTGCCTTTTCAAGACTAGATTTTCTTGGACGACCCGGACTGCGTTTTTGCTCTGCTTTTTCCGCCGCAGCTCGTTCTTTTGCTGCTTCTTTTTGCTCTTCTTCTTGTGCTTCCTTGCTTGCTTTAGCTGCTAATTTTTCATAGGCAGATTCCCGATCAATCGTCGTCGCATACTTTTGATGGAAAGGCGATGTCGTGATCAAGGCCAATTGTTCACTTTCATTTAAGAGGTCAAAACTCGATTGAGGAGAGAGAATATAAGCACGCTCAACCACACTAGGCTGTCCCTTTTCATTGAGGAAAGAAACTAAGGCTTCCCCTGTCCCTAACTCTGTGATCACTGTTTCTGTATCAAAATCTGGATTCGGACGAAAACTTTGGGCAGCCACCTTAATCGCCTTCATTTCTTTTGGTGTATAAGCTCGAAGTGCATGCTGAACACGATTTCCAAGCTGTGCCAAAACAGATTCTGGAAGGTCTTGAGGATTTTGGGTAATAAAGTAAATCCCTACACCCTTCGAACGAATTAGGCGTACCACTTGCTCAACCTTCTCAAGAAAGAGCTTGCTTGCATCCTTAAAGAGGAGATGCGCTTCATCAAAGAAGAAGACCAATTTTGGCTTTTCAGGATCCCCAACCTCTGGAAGTGTTTCAAAAAGACGAGACAGCATCCAAATCAAAAAGGTTGAGTACAATTTTGGTGAATGAAAGAGCTTTGTAGCCGAAAGAATATTGATATAACCACGACCAGATGCATCGAGTTGCATGAAATCATTTAAATCAAGTGCTGGCTCTCCGAAAAACTGATCTGCTCCTTCTTCTTCAAGAACCAAGAGACTTCTTTGGATGGCTCCGACAGATTGTTTGGTGATATTGCCATATTGGGCTGAATAGTCTGAACTGTGCTCATAGACTTCCTTTAAAAGGCTTTGCAGGTCCTTCAAATCAATTAAAGGCCAATCTTTCTCTTGGGCTACTTTAAAGACAATTGCGAGAATTCCTGATTGGGTTTCATTCAAATCAAGCAGACGAGAAAGAAGCAATGACCCCATCCCTTCGACAGTCGCCCGAACAGGATGACCAGCTTGGCCGAAAACATCCCACAATCGAACTGGGAATGCTTGTGGCTCAAACGGTTCTGTGATCCCAAGAAGCTTATAGCGTTCTTCCAGTTTTGGCGTCCATTGCCCGGCTTTGGCTAAGCCAGATAAATCTCCCTTGATATCGGCTAGAAAGACCGGAATGCCTTCTTTGCTTAATTTTTCTGTTAGGACCTTGAGCGTAACCGTTTTTCCTGTTCCTGTTGCACCTGCAATCAAGCCATGACGATTCAACATCCGCAAATAGATAGGCGTCTCAACGGCTCCTTTGGTAATAGTAATACTAGTCATTTCATTTCTCCCTGAATGTTTCAGTTTTCATTTTAAGGTTTATCTTTTCCTTGCCTAGGCCCTTCAAACCAGGCTTCAGACAAGTAAGACACACTCCTACTAGTGTATCATTTTCCTGACCAAACGCAAGAAATTATACTCCGATTTTCCGGATGCACATAAAAAAATCTATAAGAGCCAATACATGCTCTTATAGATTCCTTCATTTTATTATTTTGCTGCTGCAAACAATTCATTCACTTTATTCCAGTTGATCACTGAGAAGAAAGCTTTGATGTAGTCAGGACGTACGTTACGGTATTTCACGTAGTAGGCATGTTCCCAAACATCCAAACCAAGGATTGGTGTTTTACCTTCAGAGATTGGTGTATCTTGGTTTGCTGTTGAAGTTACTTCGAGTTTGCCTTCTTTGTTAACAACCAACCATGCCCAGCCAGAACCAAAACGTGTCGTTGCTGCTGCTGTGAAGGCTGCTTTGAAGTCTTCAAATGAACCAAATGTAGCATCAATCGCTGCAGCAAGTTCTGCTGAAGGAGCTGTTTGTTCTGGAGTCATCAATTCCCAGAAAAGAGCGTGGTTCAAATGACCACCACCATTGTTGATCACAGCTTGGCGAATATCAGCTGGAATGGATTCAACATCAGCTAACAAGCTTTCAAGGTCTTCTCCAATTTCAGGATGTTTTTCAAGAGCTGCATTCACATTGTTTACATATGTTTGATGGTGTTTATCATGGTGCAAATGCATGGTTTCTTCATCGATATAAGGTTCCAATGCATCATAAGCATATGGTAATTCTGGTAAAATGATAGCCATTTTATGGTCCTCTTTTCTTTATTACTGACTTGATGATAACGTAAACAGCTAAATTATTCAACTAATCTGCTTGCGATTTCATTCATCGTTAGACGCTATTAGCTACTTTCAACAGGGCCAAATCAAATAAGTAGTCTTTTTCATATGTTCCACTTTTAATCGCATAATCCGTCTCGATGAAGGTCATCATAGCTTGCTTCAAAAAGGACAAGGAAAGCCTGCGGCTATCCCGTAAGGCAAACTTCACCTGATAAGGATTGACCTTGCGTCCTGACAACTCCGACAAGCTCGCTACAATTTGGCTTTCGGATTGACCTTCTTCTGAGAAAATTTTAACTTGAGAAAACATTCGGAATTGTCCCAACAAAATAGCGATCAATTTTATTTCATCTTCTCCTTGTAAGCGGAGATCCTTAACCAAATTCCGGGCTTGATCGATTTGGCGTTTGAGAATCATCTGTGTCAGATCAAAAATATTATCTTGCAAGGACTTTGGAACAACCTCCTCAATATCTTGGAGGGTAATCTGACCATCTTCTTTATAAGCCTGCAACAGAGCGAGATTCTTCTGTAACTCTCCAAAATCATAGCCAGATTTTAAGAGTAGCTGGTCCAAGGAATCGCCCACAAACTGTATGCCCAATTCTTGTGCCTGACTTGCAAAATAACACTTTAAATCTTGCTCTTTAGGAGATGTTGCTTCAATGATCTGGGCATCCCGTTTTAGGAGTTTGACTAAGCGACGCTTACTATCTAATTTTCCTTCTGCAAATATCACCAAACGGGTCGATTCAGAAGGATTTTCCAAATAGTTTTCAAATTGCTTCAGATCTTCATCGGTTAAATTGCGTTTCTTGGCAGTGGTCAAATCCAATAAGTGATCCAAAATCACAATTTTTTCATCTGCAAAAAAGGGAAGACTGACCAAATCCAGCTCGACTTCAGCATAGGAGGCTTCCTTCATATCAAAATAAGAATAATTCAAATCTGAGGGATCATAGCCTATTTTTTTTAAAATGTCTTTTTTTAACCATTCAAATTGACCTACATCCTCACCCGTCAAGACAAGAATAGGAGGCAGAGTTTGAACCGTCAGATGTTTAATGTCGGTAATTGCTTGCATGAAACTCTCTTATCTTTATCACTTTAGTGGATTTCGTGTTCAGCAGCCATTCTTTGTTCCAATGGTGGTTTTTCATCAGACAAATCAGGTGCTGCTACAAAATTAGGGATTTGCTCAAACGAGTTGCCTCCAAAGCTCCCCCCTGTCGCTGTGACCTGTGGTTCAGAAGCCACTCCCATAGGAGTTTCTACTGGTTGTGGGAAGGTGTTTTTCCCTGGAAGCATCATGAGAATCAAGAGAGAAATAACTGTAATCCCCCAAAGAAATAGGAAAATATCTAGCCCCGTCAACAAATAGAGCAGAACCGGACCAAGGTTCAAAAAGATCCAAGACCAATGGATTCCCGCATCCCGCAAGCGACGTACACAAATGGCTTGACTGGGTACCAAAATGAGGAAGTAAAAGAATGCTAAGAAAGCGAGCGCCCATAAACCTGTCTTAGAATGAACAGTTGAAAAATTGAGCGTTTCTTGAGCATTTTGATGGGATAAAGAGGTCACGATGTAAAAAACCCAAAGAGGCAAAGAAATCAGGGAATTCCATAAAAAAGCTAGCCAAAAATGGGCCCGACTGGTCTTACTTGAAAAATCTGCATACTGTATCCAAAATTGCTTAAATGCGTTCATACGATTCTACCTTTACATTGATTTCACTTTCTATAATAGCAATTTTCAGCATAGAAAGCAAACCTCTCCTCGTCTCTAGCGGACCGTTTCTACCCTCCAATGGTCCCACCCAATCAAGCGAATCGCTCCCCTTTCATCGGTACGAAGGTAAGAAATAGAGCGTTCCTCTAGACGATCGAGCAATTCTTTATGGGGATGTTGGTAGCGATTTTTCTTTCCAACAGAGATCAAGGCCAACTGAGGATGTAACTGATCTAAAAACACATCACTAGAGGAACCTTTAGAACCGTGGTGGCCTACTTTCAAGACATCTACTTGTAATTGTGGATCGTTTTTCAATAGTTTTTTCTCTCCAGCTTCTTCCAAATCACCCGTGAACAAAAATCGTTTCTGATAGAACTGCCCGTAGAGGACAATCGAATCATCATTTTTACCATCCCCCACTTCATCAGGTGATAAGACTTCTAGATGATGATCAAAAATAGGAAGTTGATCTCCTCTCTGGACTACTTTAATCGGACTATGAAGCTGTTTCAATTTCTCTCTAAATTGAGAATTAGTTAGACTACCTGGACTGACATACACTTTTTTAACTGGGATTTGTTTGGCAACCTCCACCATATCGCCCATATGGTCCTGGTCTGTATGAGTCAAGACCAAAGCATCGAGTTTTCCAACACCTCGACTCTTGAGATAGGGAATCAAGGTTTGATCCGCATTGGCAGATTGACTGCGCTCTTGCCACTTTTCTCCACTTTTAAAAGTGACGCGTCCTCCGACATCAATCAATATGGTTCTTCCTTTCCAATCGCGTAAAAAGATACTGTCTCCTTGACCGATATCCACCATGGTGATCTCATTTTCTAAAGGATGCTTGGTCCAACAAAAGATGAGTAGAATCATACCTATTAACAGGAAACGACGTTTTTTTTGCTTTCGAAGATCATACAAGATCCCTAAGAGAAGGAAGAGAGCGATCAGAGCTGGTCCCGTCGGCTGACCAAATACCAAAGGTAGCGACGTGAGCTTTGAAATCCAACGAATACACTCCTCTATGAGAAGAAAGAAACTGTTAAAAATTGTAAGGGGCTTTAGAATCGATAAGATAAATAGCACCGTTAAACCTGGAAGAAGGACAAGGTCAAATAAGAAAGAAAAGAGGAAGGTTAAAGGGAGTGACCAGGGTTGAAAGACGCTAAAGTAATAGGTCAAAAGGGGCAAAATTCCCAGGCTAATCCAGAAACTTTCCACTAGTAGCTTTTTAAGTCCTGAATAAGAACTGGTATCTACCAAGGTCAAAATAAAGGCGTAGGCACAACTCAAGACCCCTCCAGCTGTCAGAAGAAACTTGGGCATGAGCACCATTAAGATCATCAAGGTCATCGCCATATTCTCCATCCCTCGGATCCCCTTTTGAGAGAGGATCTTCTGCAAGAGACTACGAACCACTGAAACTGAAAAACCTGTCAAGCCAGCATAGACCAAAGAAATTGGAAGCATCCAGATATCGACTGTCTCTTGCAAGATTCCTAGACGTAAGAGAGCTTTCCGGATCCCATTGATGAAAAAGCCGACCTGCATCCCAGATAAGGCGAACAAATGGATGATGCCCAAACTCGTGTAAAGCTGATCCATCTCTTCAAAATCCGTATCTAAATAACCAAAAAGAAGGCCGGTCATATACTGGTTCATCGGCTGTGGAAAGTGCTCCTTGCTCCAAACAATGGCTTGGCGCCTCCATTGAGATAGCCAGTCAAAAACATTCCACGTTTGGATGGGAACCGCAGATTGGATCGCTTCAATTTTTATTTGATAGTGAATTCCCTGTGTTTCCAAATAAGACCGGTAGTCAAATCCTCTAAAATTTCGCTGCCCTTCTGGTTCTTCTATGACACCTTTATATGTCAACTCCAGCAAGTGGGTTTGACTTTGCCACTGCTGTTTTTCTTTTTCTGATTTTAAAGTATAGAAGGCTTGGTAGGTCCTTCCCTGATTTTTAGCACGAAAAGACAGCTTGTCCCCATTGATCTTGATGGTATCTGGAATCAGGCGTAAGTGGGATGGGGGCTGACTTTCTGCTTGTACTGGATGATCCTGTAGTCGCTGAAAGACAAAGAAGGCCGCAAAACAAAGGGTTGCTAAAGCAAGCCCTAGCAAACTTGAGCGATCCCCTTTATAGTGATGAAGCGCTAAAACTCCCACTACTACTAGACCGCTGATCGAAAGCCAAGATGGTTGATAAACACTAAAATACAACCAAAGAAGTAAAAAAGCGAGGTGTACAAGCGAAAAAGGAAGGTCTTTAATCCACCGTGAAAGCATCTCTTAGTTTCTCCAGTGTTTTCTCTCCGATTCCTGAAACATTCTTCAGATCATCCACAGATCGAAAAGGCCCATTTGCGTCGCGATAGGCGATAATGTCCTGGGCTCGTTTCTGACCAATGCCTGATACCGTTTGGAGTTCTGACTCGGTCGCTCGATTTAAATGGACCTTGCCTGTTTTTTCCGCTGATGCTGACGAAGTTGCGGGACTTTCTGAACTTCCAAGTGCTGGAACATCCTCCCCTTCTTTGGCAACATAAATCACTGCTTCATCAGAGAGTTTTTGCGCCAAGTTGACCGATTGGCTATTGGCTTCGGCAGTCATTCCACCCGCCTTATGAATGGCATCGTGGACTCTGCTATCTGAGCGTAACTCATAGACACCTGGTTGTTTAACAGCCCCTTTGACATCGACCGTAATGATCTCGGGCGCATCAGACACTGAAGCAGCCGGCTTTTCTTCTTTGGAACTAGTGGTCTGCACCTTTTCTTTGCTCGAAGTTGAACGGGAAGTCTGATAGAGATCCGGTATTGTTGATGTACTCGACTGAGGTCGATGGAAAAGAAAATACCCTCCAAGTAAGAGTCCGATAGCTGTAAGTGCTAAAAAGAGCTTATATTCTTTGATTTTTTCTATGATATCCTCCATAAGAAACCTCCTCTCACTTTTATTATTCGTAAAAATAAAAAAAACTGAGAAAAACTCTCAGTTTTTTTACTTGTTTTTTCGATGTTTGTCCGGATCCCATACAAAGCTGGCTAGGTAACTAAAGAGCAAGGTCAAGATGCCCACGACTAAGACAAGAGGAATCAAAAGGATTTTTAACAAACGAATCAAGATAAACGGTTTTGTTGGAGTGTTGATCGCTTGCGCTTCCGCATCCAAACGGTCAAACTCCTCTTGAATACGACGGGCAACTTCTGCCACTCCTTCGTCATTCATCTTTTTAATATCCGAGATATCAATGGGATGTCCAAAGTTCATATCAATGCGTTCACCCGTTGCCAACCCTTTCAAGTCTCTTGGACCAGTATATGTCACTGGCATGATACGGACCTTAGCCATTTTGGCAATGATGGCAACACCGCCTTTGACGTCTTGAGAATGACGGCTTCCACTTGGAAACATAATCAAGGATCGGTTGCTCTTTTTCAGCATATTGACAGGATACTTAATGGCTTCTGCTCCCGGATTTTCACGGTCGATCGGAAAAGCTCCACACATACGAATCCACCAGCCAAAAATACGATTGGTGAAGAGTTCTTTTTTCGCCATAAAGATAAACTGCTTTGGCTTGGTCGCAAAGGCCATATAGACTGGATCCCACCAGGTCCGGTGAGGCGATACCAATATGTAGTTCTCTTCCTGATCTGGAATATTGTCCTTATGATGGTAGTGGGCATTCCCATTTAAAACCCACAGAATAAAGGCAACAAGGCCACGTAAATAGGTATAAAACATAGTTGTTCCTCAAATTCATTTCATTCGTCTCTCTACAAGATATTCCATCCTGTAAAAGGTTCTTTCTTATTATACCGTATCCTGATTTTGACCGCAAACCTTTTTTAGATAAAAATTGTCTCAGCGGACCGATTCTAGATAGTCTTTTTCTCAAAAAAATGATATCATATTGTCTATGGAAACTATTGATTTAAAGGGCTTGTCCCTCAGTGAAGTCCGCAAGAAAATGGATCGCGGACAAACCAATGATTTTACAACGAATACAAGTACCAGTACCTGGCAAATTATCAAGCGCAACGTCTTCACCTTGTTTAATACCTTAAACTTTGTGATTGCTGTGGCCTTGGCTGCTGTACAGGCCTGGAGCAATATGATCTTTTTTGCAGTCATATGCTTCAATGCCATTACAGGGATCATGACCGAGATGCGCGCCAAGCGGATGATTGATAAGCTCAACCTCATGAGTCGTGAGCTAGTAACTGTCATTCGTGACGGGGAAAAAGATGCGATTCCACCAGAAAAGCTTGTTCTAGGTGATTTAATGCTCTTATCTTCGGGTGAGCAGATCCCTAGTGATGCCGAAGTCATGTCTGGTATTGCAGAAGCCAATGAGGCTATGCTGACTGGTGAGAGTGATCTGGTCTTAAAAGAAGTTGGCGATGAACTGCTTTCTGGTAGTTATATTGCCAGTGGTCAAGTCTATGCCCGTGTCAAGCGAGTTGGAGCAAACAACTATGCCAACAAACTGATGATGGAAGCCAAGACCTTGAAACCTATCAATTCGCGTATTCTTTATAACTTAGCGAAAATTTCAAGCTTCACTGGTAAAATTATCATCCCATTTGGCCTTGCCCTCTTCTTTGAAGCATTGTTGATCAAGATGCTGCCAATCAAAGATTCTGTCGTGAATTCTTCCACAGCTCTCTTGGGAATGTTGCCAAAAGGAATTGCCCTACTGACGGTTACGTCTCTTTTGACAGCGGTTATTAAGCTCGGTATGCGCAAGGTTCTTGTCCAAGAAATGTACTCAGTAGAAACCCTGGCGCGTGTGGATACCTTGTGTCTAGATAAGACCGGTACCATCACTCAAGGGAAGATGACAGTCGAATCTCTCCATAGCTTATCGGATCATTTTTCGGAACAGACGATCCAGGTCATTCTCTCTGCTTACATGCAATATAGCGAGGACACCAATCCTACTGCTCAAGCTATTCGCAAGGCTTATGGGGAGTTGGAGCATGCTTATACTGCGGAAAACATTATTCCTTTCTCAAGTGATCGGAAATGGGGAGCCATGCACCTATCTAACCTTGGAACTGTCTTTCTCGGTGCTCCTGAAATGCTCCTTAAAGAAAATCCAGCTGCTGTCGTCGAAGCACAAGCTCGTGGATCGCGCGTGCTCGTCTTGGCTCACAGTTCAGAACTGATCAGCATGCAGGAATTGAAACTGCCTGAAAATCTTGAAGGGATTGCAGTTATTGAGATTACAGACCCCATTCGTGAAGGGGCTTCAGATACTCTTGAGTATTTGCGCTCTCAAGGAGTGGATCTCAAAATCATCTCCGGTGACAACCCTGTGACAGTCTCTTATATCGCTCAACAAGCTGGCTTCAAAAATTATGAGAACTACATCGATTGTTCAAAAATTTCTGATGACCAATTAGTGGATCAAGCAGAAGAAACAGCTATCTTTGGGCGCGTGTCTCCTCACCAGAAAAAACTGCTCATCCAAACCTTGAAAGCAGCTGGTCGGACAACTGCTATGACAGGAGATGGGGTCAATGATATCCTTGCTCTTCGCGAGGCAGACTGCTCCATCGTGATGGCAGAGGGAGATCCAGCAACCCGTCAAATTGCCAATATTGTTCTTTTGAACTCTGACTTTAATGACGTTCCAGAAATTCTTTTTGAAGGCCGTCGTGTGGTGAATAACATTGGACGAATCGCTCCAATCTTCTTTATCAAAACGATCTATTCCTTCCTCTTGGCTATCATCTGTATTGCCAGTGCTCTCTTCTTTAACGTCAACTATTTGCTGATTTTCCCTTTCATCCCTATTCAAATCACCCTGATTGACCAATTCGTCGAAGGATTCCCACCATTTGTTTTGACCTTTGAACGTAATATCAAACCGGTTGAAAAACACTTCTTGAGACGTTCCCTTCTGTTAGCCTTACCAAGCGCCTTGATGGTCGTCTTTAGTGTCTTGTTTATTCGCCTTTGGGGAGCAAGCCATGGTTGGTCTGCAGCCGATATGTCTACTGTATCCTACTACTTACTTGGCTCCATCGGTTTCCTATCCGTCATCCGTGCCTGCCTGCCACTAAATATCTGGCGAGCCCTCCTCATCCTCTTCTCTGTTGTAGGATTCTACGCATCTGCGGTCGTATTGAAAAACTTGATCGAGATTTCACTCCTTACAGCCACTACTTTCCCAGTTTATCTGGCATTGATGGCCATCTTTACAGGAGTCTTTATCCTCACAACGATTCTACAAAAATATGAATTTGATTAAAAAAGAGAGTGGGACAGAAATCGGTAATTCGTTAGAATTCGATTTCATCGCCCCACCTCCGCACAGTTGAGTAGGGCTGTAAAAGCTGATGAAATCAGCGTAGTAGAGCCCACTCAACCACTGCGTCTTTCTCGAAAATCCAAAGACAATTGAGAGGCTAGGACTTTTGTCCCAGCCTCTTTTTTTACGGTGCATCAAAAGCAACAATCGCAGGTTTTTCATTAAATGCAGTAAATGGTTTTATTTCAAGTTCTAATTTGCCATCCCCTTTTACACCAAAATGTTGTACCGCACCTTCCATTGATCGACCTGGCGAAATGGACCCCATTGTATTCGTATTAGGATAAGATTCCATTTTATTTCCGCCTACAAAAAGATTGATATCAACACCTACAGCTAAATCCTTATCGGAAAGATTTTTAACATTATAAGTTACTTTCAACACTTTATCAGGATTTGATTGGTCAAAATCATTGCGTTCATCAGACCATTCAACTTTTGTAATTGTATACTCAGCTTGTTTATCAAAGACAATTTTATCACCAATAGCATATGCTGATTTTTTCTCACTACTTTTTTCAGTTGTTGCGATTTTCTCTGTCTTAGTTTCTTTTGAAGAATTATTTGACTGAGAATTTGAGCTTCCACAAGCTACGAGTACACTAACTGAAAGTACGGATAAACCTAAACCTAACCATTTTTTCGTTTTGTTCATTTACAAAACCTCCCACTTTTTTAATATATAGTAACATATTTAAATAAGAAAAGAAAGCGTTTTTACAAAAAATATTATTTTAATATATCAAAAATTATCATCTTTCCCCGAGCCTCTTTTCATGCTATAATAGAGCCATGACAGATATCGAATTAAAAGACGGCGAGCGCGTCAACCAACTCTTTTCAAGTGATGTAAAAATCATACAAAATCGGGAAGTTTTTAGTTACTCCGTGGATAGCGTCCTGCTCTCGCGTTTTCCAAAATTGCCCAAGCGAGGATTGATCGTGGATCTCTGCGCTGGAAATGGAGCTGTGGGACTATTTGCAAGTACCCGAACAGAGGCTCAGATCATTGGTGTAGAAATTCAGGAACGTTTAGCAGATATGGCTACCCGCTCGATTGCCCTCAATAGCTTGAACCAGCAAATGTCCATGATCACCGATGACCTCAAGCATTTGCCTCAACATATCAAGGGCAGTAAGGTGGATATTATCCTCTGCAATCCTCCTTATTTCAAGGTGGATGAGCATTCCAATCTCAATGAGAGTGAACACTACCTCTTAGCCCGACATGAAATTACCACCAATTTAGATGAGATTTGCCATGTGGCCCAGCAGGTTCTCAAATCAAATGGTCGCTTAGCGATGGTCCATCGTCCAGATCGCTTTTTAGATATCATCGAAACCATGAAGCGTTACAATCTTGCACCTAAGCGGATCCAGTTTGTCTATCCAAAAGTGACCAAAGAGGCGAATATGTTATTGATTGAGGCGATCAAGGATGGCTCACTGGATGGTTTAAAAATTCTTCCTCCTCTCTTTATTCACAATGAAGATGGCAGCTATACAGACGAGATTCATGAGATCTACTATGGAAACTAAGGCTTACATGTATGTTTTAGAGTGTGCGGATGGCTCTCTCTACACTGGCTATACCACTGATGTCGAAAAACGCCTGAAGACTCACAATGCTGGAAAAGGGGCCAAATACACACGGGCTCGCCTCCCCGTTAAACTTCTTTACAAAGAATCCTATCCAGATAAACCCTCTGCGATGTCTGCCGAAGCTCTCTTTAAAAAGAAATCGCGCCAGGCAAAACTAAACTATATCAAAAAAAACCGTCGGACTCCATAGTCCAACGGTTTTTCATTTACAAAATGGTGATACGGTACTGATGACTCCGTGTCTCTTGAGGGTCCAACTGGATCACACCTTTTTTGTCTTCGAAGAAATCGCCCTCTTCTGCAGATGTGGAAATACCTGTCCAAGGCTCTAAGGCAATGAAGGGCCCCTTGTTATTAGTAGACCAAAGGACCAGATTTTCAAAATCTGCAAAATCAAATTCCAAACCTTTACCTGACTTTTTCGAGAGGAGCTGCACAGATTTAGAAGCTAATTGATCTAAAATAATGGCATCTTTTTCAAATAGTTCATGGCGCAAAGGTAGGCTACGCTTATGATCGAAAAATGGCGTCCGCTGCAGGCGATCGACCAATCCAGTTTCTGTGAACAAGAGAGGGACACTACAGC
Source organism: Streptococcus parasanguinis (assembly GCA_905188195.1). Lineage (GTDB taxonomy): Bacteria > Bacillota > Bacilli > Lactobacillales > Streptococcaceae > Streptococcus > Streptococcus parasanguinis_P. Next base: position 96,788 of record CAJJKY010000006.1, read on the forward strand.
TTTCTTCTTTTTCAAAAATCAACTCGTAGTCTTCATAGTCTTCATCTGCTAAAAGGGGACAATGAAAGGCTGGATGCCCTCCAATGAAATAAGGCATGACTTGATCAGACTCTAGATTTTGTACACGATAGGTGATGGTGATTTCTTTCCCTTGTAATTCATAAACGATTTCAACTCGAAAATGGTAGGGATAATTTTGCAGGCTCTCTTCGTTAGAGGTGATTTCAAAGACAAGACGATGGTCTGTTTGTTCTTTGAGTTCAAACTCTCTTTTGCGAATGAGGCCGTGTCTTGGAAGCTGGCCTGTCTTCACTCCATCTTTTAGATGATACTGCACTTGGCCATTACGAACACTCCCGCAAATCGGAAACAGAACCGGCGCTTGTCCTGACCAATACTCTGGGTCCCCCTGCCAGAGATATTCTATGCCTTCCTTACTTCGAATGGAGCTCAATTCCCCACCAAATGTCTTACATTGTACTTCTAGATCATCATTTTTTAATGCAATCACCATGGGCGACACCTCTTTATAATTAGTATAGTTATTATATTCATTATAACCTTTTAGAAAAGATTGTCAATTTTTATTTTTCTAGTCAAAAATTTTTAAAAAAATAAGAAAAAATTCTTGACAAAGCTTAGAAATAATTGTAGACTTAATATGTTAACAGAAATATTCCATTTTAGGAATTCATTCTTTCTGTTGTCTGACTTTTTTGGATGCTCCTTATCATGATACATTTTTCTAAAAGAGTCAGTTATCATTTAGGTCTCCTTATAAATATACAAGGGTTAACAGCTAGTTAACCCTTGTATTTTTGATTTTCATATAAAAACGGCCTATTGCTAGACCGTTCTTAGGGCTTATTTATCCCCTTTGTTGCGGATAACAAATCCATTTTTCTTTTCATTGGAAGTACGATGAGGACGTTTGTTGCCTTTGCCTTCAAAGTCTCGGCTATTTTTATTGGACTTGCGTTTGAAATCACGGCGTCCACCTTCACGGTCATCTCTGCGATTTCGGTCACGGCGTTGGTCTCCACGACGACCATTTCCACGGCCACCTTTGCCTTTTCCACCAAAGCCACCACCAGATGGTTTAAATGGCAATGGTTTTTCACGCGCAATTTCAACTTCTGGAAGGCTGTCTGGATCTTGAACGGTCAAGCTCAAAATATACATGGCCAATTCTTCAGGAGTGAATTCTGCAGCCAATTTGCGAGCATCCTTGCCAAACTTCTCAAAGTTGGTCCGGATTTTTTCATCTTCAAAGTCTCGCTCAATTTTCTTCAGTGCTACTTGTTTTTTAGCTTGGAAGGCTTCTTCCGCTGTTGCAGGTTTCATTCCCTTCATCCGCTTTTTAGTCAAGTTCTCAATGATTTGCAAATAGCCCATTTCATTTGGCGATACAAAGGTAATGGATTGCCCTGTTTTCCCAGCACGACCTGTCCGTCCGATCCGGTGAACATAGCTTTCTGGATCTTGTGGAATATCGTAGTTGTAGACATGGGTAACACCTGAAATATCCAAGCCACGTGCCGCAACGTCTGTTGCTACCAAGACGTCCAAGTTCCCATTTTTAAAGTCACGAAGCACTCGGAGGCGTTTGTTTTGATCCAAATCTCCGTGAATCCCTTCTGCTCGGAAACCACGGATCTTCAAGCCACGCGTCAATTCATCGACCCGACGTTTCGTCCGACCAAAGACAATGGCAAGCTCCGGTTGCTCGACATCCATCAAGCGGGTCATGGTATCAAACTTTTCGCCCTCTTTGACACGGATATAGTATTGATCGACCAAATCGGTGGTCAATTCTTTGGCTGCGATCTTAACGTGTTCGGGCTCTTTCATAAACTGAACACCGATACGCTTGATCGCTTCTGGCATCGTTGCTGAAAAGAGCAAGGTCTGGCGTGTTTCCGGAACACGGCTAATGATAGCTTCGATATCTTCCAAGAAGCCCATATTGAGCATTTCATCTGCTTCATCCAGGATCAAGGTTTCAATATGATCGAGTTTCAAGGCCTTGCGCTTGATCAAATCTAGCAAACGTCCAGGTGTTCCCACAACGATGTGAGCGCCTGACTTCAAAGCTTTAATTTGCTTTTCAATGCTTGATCCACCATAGACAGAGCGAACCTTGACACCCTTACTGCGTCCAAAGCGGAAGAGTTCTTCCTGACTTTGAACCGCCAACTCACGTGTTGGGGCAATAACAAGGGCTTGGATTACTGTGTTATCAACATCAATCTTCTCCAACGTTGGAAGACCAAAAGCAGCCGTTTTACCGGTCCCTGTTTGTGCCTGACCAATGACATCTTTTCCTTCAAGGGCCAAAGGAATGGTTTGTTCTTGGATGGGGCTTGCTTCTACAAAGCCAGCTTTTTCGATTTCTGCTAATAATTCAGCAGATAAGTTAAATTCATTGAATTTCAATTCTTTCTTCTTTCTAAAAAGTGGTGCGAAGCCACTTTATCAAACTTCTTTCAATGCGAAAACGCACTGATTGCATAGGAAGTCACCTTCCCGGTTACCTGTCGCAAGACTCATCTAAAGAAAAAATCAGTTTGTCTGTTTGAGACTACATTTTCTTTAGAGAAAAATGTTTTGCGTCCTAACGGATGTTGTTGACTAGAATCGTTTTTTCAAACAAATAGGCAACATGATCCTACTTGCGGGAGTCTTCTTTCGAACAGAATCCTTCCATCTGTTCTGCCTCCCTACCATTTCTCTCATACAAGTTTGCAACTTATCTAGTATAACACAATGAAGAGCCAAATGATAGTCACAGGAGACTAATTTTATTTTTTAGGAAAAAATCTTAGATAGCTTAAGATTATAAAAGCACCCCTAAACCTAGCCAGGACTGGTTTTCTTCTTGTAACCATTTCAGATACTTCATCATAGGAGTATAAAAACTTCGGAAAAACTTTTTTTGGTAGTTCTTGCGTTTTTACAAATAAATATGTATAATACAGTTAGTATCTAAAATATTTCTGTATAAAGAAATAGGATCATTTTATCTGATTCAACGATTTATTCTAAGTTCTGATTTATTTAGAACCACTCAGTACTATTAAATCTACTCCTACTATTTCCAAGAAGATTTTGTACAGTCGATGAACTATTCACACTGCCCCTTCTTTGGAGAGGAGGGCAGGTGTCTAGATGGTTCCTATTTCTCAGATTATTCTAGATACGAAGAGGCTCGGATTTCTCCAAGCCTCTTTTTTTTATCTTTTTTTCACAATCCACCGCATGACCTTTGCCAAAATGAGCCATAATATAAAGCTACATACGGATACATAAATCCAAGCATTAGGATCCTCTGTCATCGGAAGAGGGATATTCATTCCAAAGAAACCGGTGATAACGGCTAAAACCGCCAACAAGGCTTCAAAGATGGTTAGGGTGGTCAAGTTGTCATTCAAGTTGTTGTTTAGGATATTGTTGTAAGATCCTGACAACTGTTGCAAGACATTGGAAATCAACTCAGTCATCGAAACCAACTGACGCGCTTCGATCATGGCATCATCAAACTGCTCTTTTTCAACATCATTCATCCTGCGATAAATGACATGCGCTTTGATATGTTCTAGCAACATCCGATTTTGCTTAGCAGCTGCGACCAGATAGACCATACCGGTCTCAAGGTCAGACAGGGCATAAAGATTCTTGGTCGTCGTTGTCTTTCGAAGCAAACGGTTGAGTTCATCCTTGTGCTTATCTAAGCGATCAATAATCGGATAATAAGCATTACTGATCATTTCAAGACCTGCAAAAAGCAACTTATAGATCGACAGCTCCCCATGGCTTTCCAAATAGCGAACCATTTGTTCAATGATATAGGCATTGTCCTGATTACTGATGGTCACGAGTCGCGTATCTTGAACGATAAAGGTCATGGGTATGGTTTCGTAATATTCCTTGTCCTTTTCTAAATCCAATACATTGTAGATAAAGGTGATCGTTCCGTTTTCTCGATTGTAATCCATATGGGCACGTTCGTTCTTATCCATCGCGTACTCAATGGTTTCTTTGTCAATATCGTATTTTTTATAAAGATATGAATTTTCAGCAATCAAATCCGAGTCGATATTGATCCATTTCCGATCTTGACCCAATTGTTTATCGATAAACATTCCGTCTCCTTTCTCAACTGTTCTCTATCAACATGATTTTTTATTTAAAGACCGCACTGGCTAATGCTTGCTGGATTTCAATGACACTGTTGTCACTCTTGAATTGTAAAACTTCTGAAGGTTCCACTGCTGAAGAGACCCAGATTTTTAATTCAGCATCCAAATCAAAATGACCGGAAGTTTCTACTGAAAATCGAGAGATGGAGCGATAAGGAAGGGATTTGTAGGAAGTTTTCTTTCCTGTTACTCCTTGCTTATCCACCAAGATCAAACGAAACTCGGTAAAGACGATCAAATCACGAATCAGGCTAAAAGCGAGAGTGACTTGCTCTCCAGGCACCAAAATATCTTCCAGATCTCTTTCTACTTTGTCAACATTTTTTTGAGAGGCATTGCCCATCAAACCACTTAATAATCCCATCATTTCTCCTTTATAAGCGAAAACGGACAAGATTCCGTTTTCTTATTTCTATTGTCATGGATCGGTTTTGAAAACTTTCCTTATCCCATCTTTTCTTCCAACTCAACGTCTGGATACTTGTCCGCAAACCAACGGAGGGCAAAGTCGTTTTCAAAGAGGAAGACAGGCTGGTCAAAACGGTCTTTGGCCAAGATGTTTCGACTTGAAGACATACGCTCATCTAAATCTTCTGGTTTGATCCAACGAACGGTCTTTTTACCCATTGGGCTCATGACCACTTCGGCATTGTATTCATTTTCCATGCGGTGCTTGAAGACTTCAAACTGGAGTTGCCCAACAGCACCTAGCATGTATTCACCTGTTTGGTAGTTGGTATAAAGCTGGATAGCTCCTTCTTGCACCAATTGCTCAATCCCCTTGTGGAAGGATTTTTGCTTCATGACATTCTTAGCAGATACCTTCATGAAGATTTCAGGCGTAAAGGTTGGCAGTGGTTCAAATTCGAACTTATTTTTACCAACTGTCAGCGTATCTCCAACCTGATAAGTACCAGTATCGTAAACCCCGATGATGTCTCCTGCTACGGCATTGCTAACATTCTCACGGCTTTCGGCCATAAACTGGGTGACATTTGATAGCTTAGCGCCCTTACCAGTACGAGGCAGGTTGACGCTCATCCCACGCTCAAATTCACCCGATACGATCCGCACAAAGGCAATCCGGTCACGGTGGCGAGGGTCCATGTTGGCTTGGATTTTAAAGACAAAGCCTGAGAAATCCTTGTCGTAAGGATCGACCATTTCTCCATCGGTCTTCTTGTGGCCATGTGGTTCTGGAGCAAACTTGAGGAAGGTTTCCAAGAAAGTCTGTACACCAAAGTTCGTCAAAGCGGATCCAAAGAAGACTGGTGTTAATTCACCCGCAAGGATAGCTTCTTCTGAAAATTCATTTCCGGCTTCTTGCAAGAGTTCGATATCGTCTTTCACCTGCTCGTAGAATGGATTGTTGGCAAAGAGCTTGTCTCCATCTTCTAGACTGGCAAAGCGTTCATCCCCTTTGTAGAGTTCCAAGCGTTGGTTATAAAGGTCGTAAAGACCCTCAAAGGCTTTCCCCATCCCGATCGGCCAGTTCATTGGGTAACTAGCGATGCCCAAGACTTCTTCCAATTCTTGCAAGAGGTCCAGTGGCTCGCGACCGTCACGGTCCAGCTTGTTCATAAAGGTAAAGACTGGAATGCCACGGTGTTTCACAACCTCAAACAGTTTCTTGGTTTGAGCCTCGATACCCTTGGCAGAGTCTACGACCATAACCGCGGCATCCACCGCCATCAAGGTCCGGTAAGTATCTTCTGAGAAGTCCTCGTGCCCTGGGGTATCTAGGATATTAACGCGCTTGCCATCGTAGTCAAACTGCATGACAGATGAGGTTACCGAAATCCCACGTTGTTTCTCGATGTCCATCCAGTCAGATTTAGCAAAGTTTCCTGTTTTCTTTCCTTTTACGGTACCAGCTTCTCGAATTTCCCCACCAAAGTAAAGCAATTGCTCAGTAATCGTCGTTTTACCAGCATCCGGGTGGGAGATGATGGCAAAGGTACGGCGTTTTTTAATTTCTTCTTGTACGTTCATGTTCCTAATTCTTTCTCTTCTTATTTTTTGATAAATTTATAAATTCATCTCTACATCGGATTTCTCCTCAATTTCTCTATCTGTCCTATTATAGCGAAAATAGGCACTTTTTTCAACGATGATTCTTCTTTGAGAGCAAAAAGAAAGACCAAAATCCGTCGATTCTAGTCCTCTTATCATGACTGTTAGAAGGCTCCAAATCCTCCGCCACCGCCACCATCAGAAAAGCCACCGCCGTCAAAACCGCCACTGCCATCTGAGGAGTTAGTAGAGAAGCTTGAAACGCTATAGGAATCATCTGCATAACTCATCAAGGTAGAGCCGTCTAGGAAGGAATTTGAAGAGGTCGTTATCCAAACAACAGCATCCCAATCCTCATATGGTAAGGAAATCTGATGATTTTTGAGTACCTGACTCACTTTTTTAGCTTGACCATACATAGTTGCATAGACTAGGATACGATTCCATAGAACAACACTCTCCAGTTCCGCTTGCTTGAAATTTGGAATACTTTCGATCATATTTCGAAAGGCCATCCATTCAAATTGTGCATCCAAGTTTTCTAAGGATTGGAGATGTTCTTCGCGAATTTTCACAAGAATATAAAATGGAATGAAGAGAACGACCAACAATACAATCATCCAAAAATAGAAGGAAGATAGGTGGGAACCAAATCCAAAAGATAAGAAACACATGCTCACAAATAAGATCAGTAAGAGCCAAAAATGTAAGGCACAGCCTGTTTTTGAAAAAGCTTCTTCTTTTTCAGATAAGTCTCTAAAATAAGAAGGCAATCCTAATTTCGCAATCTCCTTCTCTACACCTTTTGACAATTGCTGGGCATCTTTTTTTAACAGTGATTGAACGTCATTTCCGACCTTTCGAATACGGTCTCGTTGGGTGTCTGATTTAGCAGCTCGAAAGTCTTTTTTTAGGGCTACTTTATCAATTTTATACTTTGAGAATACCTCACTGATATTGATTGCAGATTCTTGATCAAAAATCATTTCAATAAACTTTAATTCAAAATCAGCCAAGCCTTCATAATGGAGACAGGTCAAGGTTTCCCCATTTTCATCCCTAGTCAACCGAAGATTTCCTCGATCAATAAGATCTAACATGGTTGCCTGGATGAGATGATTAAATTTTAGTTGCCCCTTCTCTCTAGACATCACCATCCGTTCAAAATCAAGTTGATACAGTGCCTTAGCTAGGACAAGAGGAGGTAAATTCTGTGGTGGTTCGTATAATCGTACTCCTTTTGCAATCCGACGAGTTCTGGTACTGATAAAATACCGGATCCATGGAATGAAAGCGAGGATAAATAAAAGAATCGATACAATTGGTACAACCTTAAGTAGAAGGGTCCGATAAAAGAATGTTTTTTGTTCAATGGATTTCTCTTTTTTGAGAAATTTCTCTTTTCCATTTCCCTTGTCAATCTCATTTGCTTGGTCTCGACGCAGGGCCTCTGTCATTGGCCAATAGGCATGCAGTTCGAGCTTTCCATTTTTTGGAAAATCCTTTGTCCAAATATGATAACCCGTTGCAGTCCGTTCGACTTGGGCTGGTGGATTAAAGTAACCAGTATGGGCATACAGTTTTCCCTGCTTGGCATCCAAGCCATCTACATAAAAATCTAATTTCGCGACTTTCTCATCTCCATCTGAAATAGGAAACCAATTCAGTTCTGCAATATCCTTGTAGAAAGTCAAGAGATGATCAATCTTCCATTTTACTTTGATCTTGACCGTTCCTCCGACGATACGGGCATTGTATATTTTTAATTGCCGACCATCTTCCAGGTCTGTCTCCTCTACACGAATCTCACGTTTTTCCCCATCCACATAGGCTTCCACCTCAGGATGACGATGAATCTTAAACCCTTTTGGAAGAGGATCTGCGCTTCCTAGGGTCACATATTGACCATGATAGCCTGTCTGAAACTGATAGGTAATCTCTTGTGTAAATGTTGCTTGGCTATCTTCCTGCAATTGGAGGTGTCCTTCATAGGATTCAATAGAATAGCGAACTTCATCATCTGCATGTGCGATCGTGATTGTACAAACTAAACTCCAAATGAGGGAAATCATTAGCAAGAAACGCTTCATATATTCTCCTTTAATATAAAACAGGGTTGAGACCGAGATGTCCCAACCTTCCTACTTGTTATTTTCTCACTTTCACCCGCTCACTTCTGCGACTGAAGAACTGATTAAAGAGTAATAAAGCAAGAGCTAAAATACTGGATACAACCAGATAGTTGAGCCACACCTTATCCCCTCTCATAATCGGAGGGCGGGCCATCAAGCCATAATTTCCTCCCGTCAATTGATTGACTCCAACCAGGAATAAATCTAAGGCAAAGGTATAGAGAACAATCTGTCTATTTTTTAAGAGGTTTCGATCATACCATCTCAAGAGATAAATCAAGGAATTGATTAAAAGACAGTAATGTCCGAGGAGGAAAGAAAAGCTTGTAATATGAGGGAAAGTATAGGGATCAAAGACTGGATAACCCAAGGCAAAGATGGCTCCACTCACTCCCATCAAGGCAAAGAACTGTTTACTTTTCCAGCGGTCTGGTAAAAACAAGACCGCAAACATGGCCAAACGGCAATGATAAAATGGTAAGCTATTGGACCAAGGAATGTGGTAGGCAAAATACCAAAGATACAAGCAAATTAACTGGAAGCCTTGTAAGTATTGAAAGCATTTGCGAAATTGCTCATTCTGATAATAGCGAAGTGACATCATAATCGCTGTCACAACGAACAAGACCATCACACTATACCAAAGTGCTGAGATTGCTGGTGGTGCTGTTGATTCTGTAGTGAAAAAATGATGCATAAAATCTCCTTATTTAAACAGATTTAGGTATTCTTCTTTTCTTACTGTACTGAACGATCGTATTGATGAAAATCAGTGTCCCCGTCATGAGAACTGTCACGATGAAATAGTTGAGCACAAGGCCATGGTCACCGATCACAGGAGGCCGACGCATAAAGCCGTAGTTTCCACCTGTTGCGAGATTCGCAAGCTGAATAATGGCATTGATCCCAAACGTCATCTGACAGATTTTCCAAACAGCCCCTTCTTCCACCTGGTAGGATTGAACCAGATAGATCAAACAGTTGGCCAAGAGAGCCCAGTGACCAAAGACATTGTTGATCGAGGATACGTGAGGAAAAGGGTAGGGATAAAAGACGGGATGAACCAAGGCCATAATGGAGCCAAAGACTCCCACGAGGGCAAAATATTGCTTGAAGCTGCTCTTAGGAGCTAAGAGAATAATCCACATAGCCATCCGGCTATGATAGAAGGGAAGACTCTCTGAAAGAGGCAAGCGAGCAGCTAGATACCAAGAGTTGATGATGAGCAACTGGATCAACTGCCCCCAATACCAAAAGTTTTGGTAGGCTTTAGAGTGAGCAAATCGAATGGACAGAACTCCCACTACCACCAATGAAGTCGGCAATAAGAAATACCAGACTCCTAATTGAGGAGGGGCCGTTGGTTGACTGGTGAAAAATAAGTCCCAAAGTGTCATGATTTCTTTCCCTTATCTGCTCTTTTTATTCTGAACGCGAAACGATACTCTCTTCGACCATCTTGTATTTGTATTTATAGCGTTGATTGACCAAGCAAATACCAGCTACCATCACGATGCTGACCAAGAGGTAGTTAAAGAGAGCACCGTGGTCTCCAATGATTGGTGGACGTCGTAAGAAGCCGTAATCTCCTCTGGTCAAAAGGTTGACCAAAAAGATGACTGCATTCATGCCAAAGGTGATCTTAACAATTCGTAAGCTATCTTGCTTTTCCGACTGATAAAAATCTTGCAGGTAAATCAAACTATTGGCAAACAAGGCCCAGTGACTAAAAATCAGATTGAGCACAGTAATATGGGGGAAGGGGAAGGGGTCAAAGGCTGGATAAACCAAGGCCGCAATGGATCCTAGAACTCCCAACAAGGCAAAATATTGCTTGATATAGGTCCCTCTCGGTGCAAAGAGGATCGCAAGCATAGCCAAGCGACAATGATAAAAAGGCAAATTATCTGTCAAAGGCATGTGGGCTAGAATATACCAAGCATTGATGGTCAGGACTTGAATCAATTGTGCCCAGTACCAAAAGCGTTGGTAGCTTTTTGACTGCGCATATTTGATAGAAAAGTAGCCAACCACCAACAAGGAAACTGGTAGGAAAAAATACCAGAGTCCAAACTCAGGCGGGGCTGATTTTTGGTTAGTAAACAATAAATCCCAAAGTGTCATTTTTATATCCCTTTAATTTATAGATCGTTTTTAATCACAATACAAATCTCGTTTCCCATCATAAACCTCCCAAAGGAAATTCAATTGTTCTTCTGTATTGCGCTTGGTAGAAAGAGCAGGCATTTTCCCTCTCTCAAAAAATGCAAGATCGGAAATTTCCTGATTCTGTTGAAAACTTCCATCCAGCAATTCACATTCAAATACCAATTTCACATATTGGCGGCTTTGCAATTGGTAGCGATTGGTATCAAATACTGCCAACAACCGATTGACACGTGCTAGATAGCCCGTTTCTTCTTGGATTTCCTTTAAAATATTTTCTTTAGGAGAATAGCCAACCTCACCAAAACCACCCGGCAAAGCCCAGGTCTCTTCTCCCTGACCTTTCACCAGACAAAGTTTTCTATCTTTGACAATCCAAGCCCTAACATCAATTAAGGGGGTGTCATAATAGTTTGTCGGTCGAAACAAATCCGATAATTCTTGTGAATTCAGATCAGTCGTTTCTCTCACAAGATCCTGTAAAATTTCACGAATATCCTGGTAGCGCTCTTGATCAAATGGATCTTTTGAGAACGCTAAGCCTGTATTGGTGATTGAAATCAAGCGCTGAATGTCCTTCAATACATTATTACTTACCATTCTCCAATTCCTCTACCAATTTTGCCAAATTCATGGAATTGCTTCCCTTTATAAGGATTTGGTCTTGCTCTTTCAAGCTTTCCTTGACTTGTTTGACCATGTCCTCAAACTGATCTTCCTCAGTTGTCTTCTTGAAATAATAGACATGTCCGAGTGGGAACATCTGACTCGCTAACTGAGCCAATCCTGCAATGTCTTGGCCGTAGAAAATAACCGTATCCAAGACATCCGGCGAGAGGCTGAGAATCATTTGGTTGTGCAGAGCAATAGATTGCTCCCCTAGTTCTTTCATATCTGCCAGGACGGCTAATTTTCGACCATTTGGATTAGCAGGAATGGTAGAGAAAGTTTCTAAGATTAGGCGCATAGCCGTTGGATTGGCATTGTAGACATCGGATAGGATATCCGCTCCGTTACTGGCCTTCTTCCATTCTGTCCGGTTGCGCGTTAATTGCAAGGTTTCAAAACTGTCACGAATCGCAGCTTCACTCACTCCTTCTTTCAAGGCAACATAAGCTGCAATCATAGCATTGGTCGCATTGTATTTTCCTGTTACTGGAAGATCGATCGCTTCTTCTAAGAAATTAGCTCGGAAAGTTAAGCTATCCTTTCGCTCGATTAACTCGGTAATAAAAATCTCCTCGTCTGGACCAAAGCGGACGACTGTTTGATTTTCAGGAAGGTAGGCATTGACGATCGGATCAGCTGGAACTACCAGAAGGCCACCTTCTGGCATCCCGTCCGCAATCTGGAGTTTTCCTTTTGCGATCTCACTTCGATCTTTGAAGAATTCCAAATGGGCTTCCCCAATCAAGGTGACAATAGCAGCTTTTGGATGCGCCAGTTCTGACAAGAGATGGATATCTCCTAGATGGTCTTGCCCCATTTCAAGGACCAGTTTGTCTGTCCCTTCTGGCATATGCAAAACCGTATAAGGAAGACCAATTTCGTTGTTATAGTTTCCTTGTGTTTTATAGGTCAGATAGGTGGTGGACAAAAGCTGTGCCAACATATCTTTTGTGGTGGTTTTACCATTTGATCCCGTCACTGCAAAAACATCTACTTTTGTCTTTTGAAGATAGGCTGCAGCTAATGTTTGAAAAGCGCTCAGCACATCTTCCACCAAAATATAAGGGTGGCCTTCTACCACTTTCTCTGAAAAAGTGGCTACGGCTCCGTTTTCAAAAGCAGTCTCAATAAAGTCATGACCATCACGCGCTCCCTTTAAGGGAACAAACAGGTCTCCAGGCCCAATCAAACGACTGTCAAATTCCGGCTTGATGAGGGCTACATCTTCAAATTGGCTGATATCATTTTTTGCATGTACTAGATGAGCAACTTCATGTAATGTGAGATTCATATCCGACTCCTCAATTCTCCGTAGCGTCTTCAAAAATTTGGACGCTCCTATCAAATTCTTCTCATTATACCATATTCTAGACCACAAAAAAAGTGGCTGGGACAGAAGTCCTAGCCTCTTGATTGTTTTTGGATTGTCGAGCAAGACGCAGTGGTTGAGTGCTCAAAGCACTGCTTTGAGGTGGTAGATAGGACTTGCTAAG
>CAJJKY010000007.1 GCA_905188195.1 Streptococcus parasanguinis
TACTTGGTTTGGGACCAAGGTGTCGCAGGTTCGAATCCTGTCTTCCCGATATTATTTAGAAAAGTCTAATGTTTTCATTAGGCTTTTTTTTTGCTTGTTTTTCAGTGATTGACAAGAAAAAAGAGCTTTCGCTCTTTTCAACTTTATTTGTTTCGCAGTTCAACATAACGGTTATACCAAATTTTGATGTATTCCTCAGAAAAAGGACCTTTGTTTTGGTTTATCCAATCAACTAGTACTTTAACATTTTCCTTTAAAATGTAGTCAATGTCATCTGAATAGCGCATTTTTTCTTTATGGTGCTCATATTCTTCAACATCTAATAATTTCTTTTCACCATTTGTAAAGACCTTGACATCGAGATCGTAATCGATGTATTTTAAGGCTTCCTGGTCGATATGAAATGGACTTGCTAAATTACAGTAGTAGGACACACCATTGTCACGGATCATGGCAATGATGTTAAACCAATATTTTTTATGGAAATAAACAATTGCTGGTTCACGGGTAATCCAACGTCTGCCATCACTTTCAGTCACAAGTGTATGATCATTTACTCCAATAATTGCATTTTCGGTTATCTTTAATACCATGGTGTCACGCCATGTTCGGTGTAAACTGCCATCATGTTTATAACTTTGAATTGTAATAAAGTCGCCTTCTTTAGGTAGTTTCATAACTTACCAACTTTCTACAATCTAAGTATATCTTCTATATTGTATCATATTTTTTCAATTTTTTTCGTTTTTTTCTACGATATTTTCAAATTGATTGGATTGAATAGGTTTTAATCTAAAAATTCACTGATGGCTGATTTAATATCTGTATAATCGTAGCCTTTTCTTGCAAGTGATTGTGTTAGTCGTTGCTGTAGTTCATATCCTTCATATTTCTTACTGTATTTACGGTATTGTTTTTCTATGTCTTTTAGGATGAGTTCATTGGTTGTTTCTTCATCTGTTTCGACTTCGAGATTTTGGAATGCTATTTTTGCTTGGCTATAACTAAAGCCTTTTGCAATGAGTCCTTGGATGGTTTTGGTTTCAATCGCTTTTAACGGATATTTTCCTTGGTATTTTTTTAGGAGTTTTTTTGCGGTCCGGTCGATTACCTCTGTAAAATCATAGTCTGCAAGAATTTCTTGAATAATAGATTTTGGGATTCCTTTTTGTTGAAGCTTTTGTTCTAATAAGACAGGGCCCTTATCGCCACTGAGGAGGTTGGCCTCTATCAGGTTTCTTGCATATTGACGATTATCCAACCACTTCTCTTCTGTTAGGTGTTGGACAACTTTATCAATAATGATACTATCAATCTCATACTTTGTAAGGTAGTCTCGGACTTCTTTTGTTGTCCGAGCTTTAAAAGAAAGATGGTAAAGGGCTAGGTTTTTTCCATAGGAGTATTGAGCAAACTCTTTGATTTCTTTTAGTTCCTCTTCACTGATTTCTTTGTCTTTGGAGAGAAAAAATTTGACAATGGTGTCTTCTGTAATATAAAGTTTTTGATCATTATCTAATTCAAGAAGATAGAGTCTTTTTTTCTTTTCTAGTTTTGTTATTTTCATGGTTTTCCTTTTATCCAAACGCTTCAAAGGCAGCAACGAGTCGAAGTTTATTTATATCAACTTGTTCTCTCCCATAATAGTCAAGAAATAGTTCAGCGTATTTAGGGTCATGTAGGTTATAGTTGAGGGACCAAACTGCCCAAAAGAGATCGATATGTCGGTCACTAAAATCAGCTAAGCCGAGGTCAATAAAGCAAGAGAAATGGCTAGCATCTTTGAGAATAAAATTTGGGAGGCATGCGTCCCCGTGAATAAAGGCATTTGTTTCTAAAAGGTGTCCTTGCTCTTGAATGAGTCGAAAAGCCTCTTCACGACTATTAATCTGAAATTGAGGTAGGAGTGCCTTGACATAGAACTCGCCTTTTTTATAGTTTTTCAAGGCTCTGTCTTTATAGGTTTGTAAATGATTTTCTGATGGAAAATTGTGTGGGTGTAAGTTGTGAAGTTTTTTGAGAGTCTCTGCTAAGGTTTGACAGATTTTTTCTGGCTGATCTAAAAAAGCGAGAGCATCCTGACCAATAGCCTCTTTAGTCAGGAGGTAGTCATTATCCGTAGATAGATAGTGGATGACTGGAGTTCCCATTCCCTCTTGTTCAAACCAACTTGCAAGGCTAGCTTCTCGCTCTAATCTTCCCTTTTGATCAATTTTTAAATAGTAACCTGAATCAAGATAGAGAACCCTTGCGCCTGAATGAGAAGAGCTGTCAGAAAGGGTTGCTCCCTCTATATAAGTTCGTAATTGCTCAGGAAAATCCAATGGGGAAAAATGAGATGTCTTTGTATTCATAGTTTTATTGTAACATATTCTTAACCATTGAGAAACTACGTGGTATAATAGACTTATGAGTCTTAAAGTAAAACAAAAAATTCCTTTGAAAATTAAACGAATGGGAATTAACGGAGAAGGGATTGGATTTTATAAAAAAACACTTGTCTTTGTGCCAGGAGCTTTGAAGGGCGAAGATATTTTCTGTCAAATTACCAGTGTCAAGAAAAATTTTGCGGAAGCCAAACTCTTATCTGTCAATAAGGCGTCTAAGTTTCGGGTGACGCCCATGTGTGATATCTATGAGACCTGTGGTGGTTGTCAAATCATGCATTTGAAGTATGACAAGCAGCTGGAGTTTAAGACAGATTTATTGCAACAGGCCTTGAAGAAGTTCTCACCTGAAGGCTTTGAACAGTATGATATTCGGCCAACAATCGGAATGCAGGAGCCTCTTTACTATCGGGCAAAATTGCAATTTCAAACTAGGAAATTCAAGGGCCAGGTGAAGGCGGGGCTTTATGCTCAAAATTCGCATTATTTGGTGGAATTAAAAGATTGTTTGGTTCAAGATCCGGTTATTCAAGCTATTGCCAATGATCTAGCGAATTTATTGACCTACTATCAGATTCCGATTGCAGATGAGCGAAAAGAACTGGGTGTCAGAACCATGATGGTTCGACGGGCTCGGAAAACGGGTCAGGTTCAGCTGATTGTGGTTACGAGTCGTCAGATTAATGTAACCAATTTAGTAGAAGACTTGATCAAGAAACACCCTGAGATTGTTACCGTTGCTGTTAATAAAAACACGTCTCGATCAAGCGAGATCTATGGGGAACAAACGCAGATTATTTGGGGAGAAAAGGCTATACTTGAAGGCGTTTTGGATTATGAATTTTCTCTGTCTCCACGTGCCTTTTATCAACTGAATCCGGAGCAAACCCAAGTATTGTATAGTGAAGCGGTTAAGGCTTTGGATGTATCGTCAGAGGATCATCTGATTGATGCCTACTGTGGGGTTGGAACGATTGGATTTGCTTTTGCCAATAGAGTGAAAAGTGTTTGGGGGATGGATATCATTCCTGAAGCGATTCAAGATGCTAAATACAACGCTAAGCAGATGGGATTTGAGAATACCCACTATGAGGCTGGAACTGCAGAAGAGATCATTCCCCGCTGGTACCAAGAAGGCTATCGAGCAGATGCAGTCATTGTGGATCCACCCCGTACGGGTTTAGGGGCAAAATTGATCGAGACCTTATTGCACTATGCACCTGAAAAGATGGTCTATGTCTCTTGCAATGTATCGACTTTGGCACGGGATTTGGTAGCTTTGACAAAGGTTTATCGGGTTGAATACATTCAATCAGTGGACATGTTCCCCCATACAGCTCGAACAGAGGCTGTCGTGAAATTAGTGAAGAAGTAAAAATGAATGGAATGAGTGAAGGAAATAGGAAAATGGACAATGTTATTGATGTATCGATTCCAGTGGCTCAAGTCATTGATCAACATCCGGAAGTGTTGGATTTATTGGTGGAATTGGGCTTTAAACCCTTAGCCAATCCCATCATGCGCAATACAGTTGGACGTAAGGTTTCTTTGAAACAAGGATCAAAATTAGAAGGTACGCCCATGGAGAAGATTGTGCGAACATTAGAGGCCAATGGCTATGAAGTAGTGGGGCTAGACTAATGAGCGATGAACGAATTCATGTCTTGAGAGACATCTTATTAGACTTTCATCATGGAGCCTCTCCTGAGTCGGTCCAAGAGCGCTTTGATGCGACCTTTAGCGGGGTGTCTGCTATTGAGATTTCCCTCATGGAGCATGAGCTGATGAACTCTGATGCAGGCATCACTTTTGAGGATGTCATGGAGCTTTGCGATGTCCATGCCAATCTCTTTAAGAACGCTGTCCAAGGGGTCGAAGTGGCAGATACCGACCATCCAGGTCATCCGGTTCAGATCTTTAAACAGGAGAATCTGGCCCTTCGGGCGGCTATGATGCGGGTCCGTCGCCTGCTGGATAATTATGAGACGACAGAGGATCCTGAGATGATCCAGGAGATTCAGAAAGGCTTGTTGCGTCAGCTAGGATTGGTGGGGCAATTTGATCGGCATTACCGCCGCAAGGAAGAGTTGATGTTTCCTATTATGGAACGCTATGGGCATGATTCTCCTCCCAAAGTCATGTGGGGAGTAGATGACCAGATTCGAGAACTTTTTGCGAAAGCCCTGGATGTGGCCAAAAGCCTGCCTGCTTCTGCTATCTCAGAAGTCAAGGAACGCTTTGAAGCCTTTGCGCAAGAGTTTGAGGCCATGATTTTCAAGGAAGAATCGATCCTCTTGATGATTTTACTGGAGGCCTTTAGCCAAGACGATTGGCTCTCTATCTCAGAGGAAAGTGATGCTTATGGTTATGCCATCATCATTCCGAGTGAGAAATGGGTGCCGAAACGCGTGGACTTTAAGGAAGCAGCAGAAGAAGAGACAGAAGGTTCAGGCGAAGTCCTTCCTTCTTCAAATGGAAGCGAGCAAAGTCAGGTCATTGAGACCCCTGAGGGACAACTGACCATTACCTTCACGCCTAAGAAAAAAGAAGAGAGCTTCGATCGCAAGCAGCCACAAGCTTTTGGTCATGGATTTTTATCGGTGGAGCAAGCGAATTTAATCTTGAACCAGTTACCAATGGAGATCACCTTTGTCAATAAGGATGATATTTTCCAATATTACAATGATGCTGCGCCTTTTGAGGAAATGATTTTTAAGAGGACGCCATCGCAGGTAGGACGCAATGTTGAGCTGTGTCACCCACCGAAATATTTGGAGAAGGTCAAAGCCATCATGCAGGGGCTTCGTGAAGGGAAAAAAGACAAGTATGAAATGTGGTTCAAATCAGAATCGCGTGGGAAATTTGTCCATGTCACCTATGCAGCTGTGCGTGATGAAGCTGGAGACTTCCAAGGTGTCTTGGAATATGTTCAGGACATTCAACCTTATCGAGAGATCGATACGGATTTTTATAGAGGAATGGAGTAAAGATGAGTTACGAAACAGAGTTTATGAAGGAGTTTGAGGAGTGGATCAAGACCCAGGTCATGATCAATGAAATGGCTCTCGAAGAAAGTAAGAAGGTTTTTGATGAAGACCAGGATGAGCGAGCTAAAATTGCCATGATTCGCTATGAAAGCCGTTTGGACGCCTATCAGTTCTTGCAAAGGAAGTTTGAAAATTTCCATGCCGGAAAAGGATTTCATGATTTACCAGATGGCCTCTTTGGTGAAAGAAAATATTAAAAACACCTTATTGAAGGCGTTTTACTAGCTAGATTTACCTGAAAATTGAGCAATGACTTGATTTTTTAGGGGATTGTGATACAATAAAAAAGTTGAAATGACATCAACGGATTTTTGAATGGATTATGGTGATGAAACCTTGTTGCCTTAGGAATTGATCACTGAATTTAGGAGGAAAAATGGCAAAGAAGAACGTAAACCGTGCGAAACAATACAAGCATCAAAATAGACATCTTTTGAAAAAAGCTGTCGCAACTGTAACTGCAGCTGTGAAAGAAGCACCTAAAAAGGTTGAGAAAGCTACAAAAGCAGTGGCGAAAGAAGTGAAACAAGCGGCTTCTTCAGTGGAAGAATTTGCTGCAAGTTTGGAAGGTGTGGCACTTGATCGTGCGCAAACATTCTATGATGAAGGTATTCGCTCTGTTGCGGACTTCGCAAACTGGACAGAGAAAGAGTTGTTGGCCCTTAAAGGAATCGGCCCAGCTACTATCAAAAAATTGCAAGAACTTGGTGTCAAGTTTAAATAATCGCTTTTGTGATTTCTTGCTATTTCCAAGAAAACTTGCTAAAATGAACCTATTAGAGGTGTTTTGAATCCCACATTTTACAGAAAGTGGCGGTGCTGAGAAGTCCACAAATGTGTCAAAACTGGTTGCTAATGGATGAAAATGAAATAAACAAAGTTGCGGGCATTGCCCGAAATTGGGTGGTACCGCGGATTAACACATTCGTCCCTGTCAGATTGATGACAGGGGCGATTTTTCTTTTTGCAACCCTGGCTGAAGGAGCTTGTCATGAAAAAATCTTTTAACACTAGTAAACTCTACTATGGCTTTCCTATCTTCATCTTGGGGTATCAGGACCAGAACTTTGGGCACAATATCACGACCTGCAGTTCCTCTTATAGCCTGGGAGATTGGCTCGTCATCGGTGTTGGTGCTGAGGAAAATGCGGCTGACCAGATTAAGCATTATCAACAGTTCAGCGTGAACATCCCTGACGAAAATCTCATGCTCCAGATGGAGCAGGCTGGGTTAATCAGCCATCGGGAGAAATTGAAACTCCTAGGGCTAGACTACGAAATTTCTGAACGGACTCAGGCTCCGATTTTGGAGGCCTGTCCAGTCGTATTGGATTGCCAGGTAGATCGGATTATCGAGAAAGATGGCATCTGCCATATCTTTGCAAAGATTCTTGAGCGACTGGCTGATCCAGAGCTATTAGATGATAAGGGGCATTTTATAAATGACCGCTTTGCGCCGACTTACTTTATGGGGGACGGCCATCAGCGCGTTTACCGTTATCTAGATGACCGAGTCGATCTCATGGGAAGCTTTATCAAGAAAGCGAGGAAGAAGGATGACAAGAGCTGAGTTGCCAGATAAAATCGAAACGGAGCGTCTGGTTTTACGAGTCCGAACAGTAGCGGATGCAGAGGATATTCATGCTTACGCCAGTTTGCCAGAAGTTTCCTATCCAGCTGGTTTTCCACCCGTCAAGACCTTGGAAGATGAGATTTATTACCTAGAACATATTCTTCCTGAGCGCAATGAAAAGGACAATCTCCCAGCTGGTTACGGCATTGTGATCAAAGGGACTGATAAAGTCATTGGCTCTGTTGATTTTAACCATCGCCACGAAGACGATGTACTGGAAATTGGCTATACCTTGCACCCAGACTATTGGGGCCGAGGCTATGTACCCGAAGCGGCGCGTGCCTTGATTGATCTAGCTTTTGAAAAATTGGGACTTCACAAGATAGAATTGTCTTGCTTTGGTTACAACCTTCAAAGTCAACGAGTCGCTGAGAAACTTGGCTTCACCCTTGAAGCTCGTATCCGTGACCGTAAAGATGCCCAAGGCAATCGTTGTGATGATTTGAGATACGGCTTGCTGAAGAGTGAGTGGGAAACTCAAGGTCAACATTAGAAATAAAAATAACTAGAAAGGACACACACATGTCTAAAGAACTTTCACCTAAATATAATCCAGCCGAGGTTGAGGCTGGTCGTTACCAAAAATGGCTTGACGAAGATGTTTTCAAGCCTTCTAGCGATAAAAAGGCTAAGCCTTATTCAATCGTCATTCCACCACCAAACGTAACTGGTAAACTTCACCTTGGTCACGCTTGGGATACAACTTTGCAAGATATCATCATCCGTCAAAAACGGATGCAAGGTTTCGATACGCTTTGGCTTCCAGGTATGGACCACGCAGGTATTGCTACTCAAGCTAAAGTAGAAGCGCGTTTGGCTGAGGACGGCATCTCTCGCTATGACCTGGGTCGTGAGAAATTCCTCGATAAAGTCTGGGAATGGAAAGACGAGTATGCGACGACTATCAAGCAACAATGGGGCAAGATGGGGCTCTCGGTAGACTACTCTCGTGAGCGTTTTACCCTTGATGAAGGGTTGTCAAAAGCTGTTCGTAAGGTCTTTGTAGAGCTTTACAAGAAGGGCTGGATCTACCGTGGTGAATTTATCATCAACTGGGATCCGAAAGCCCGTACGGCCCTTTCTGATATCGAGGTGATTCACAAGGATGTCGAAGGTGCCTTCTACCACATGAACTACATGTTGGAAGACGGTTCACGTGCCCTTGAAGTAGCAACAACTCGTCCTGAAACGATGTTTGGGGATACTGCTGTAGCGGTTAACCCAAATGATGACCGTTATAAAGATTTGATTGGTCAAAATGTTATCTTGCCAATCTTGAACAAGCCAATCCCAATCGTAGGGGACAAACACGCAGACCCTGAGTTTGGTACTGGTGTGGTGAAGATTACACCTGCCCACGACCCTAATGACTTCTTGGTTGGTCAACGACATAATCTTCCGCAAGTCAACGTTATGAACGATGATGGTACCATGAATGAGTTGGCTGGTGAATTCAATGGCATGGACCGCTTTGAAGCTCGTAAGGCTGTTATCAAGAAGTTAGAAGAAATTGGTGCCCTTGTTAAGATTGAGAAGATGACCCACTCAGTTGGTCACTCAGAGCGTACAGGGGTTATGGTTGAGCCACGCTTGTCTACGCAATGGTTCGTCAAGATGGATCAATTGGCTAAGAATGCGATTGCTAACCAAGACACAGACGATAAGGTAGAATTCTACCCACCTCGTTTCAACGACACCTTCCTTCAGTGGATGGAAAATGTTCACGACTGGGTAATCTCTCGTCAGCTCTGGTGGGGTCACCAAATCCCTGCTTGGTACAATGCTGAGGGTGAAATGTACGTTGGTGAAGAAGCACCAGAAGGTGACGGATGGAAACAAGACGAAGATGTCTTGGATACGTGGTTCAGTTCTGCCCTTTGGCCATTCTCAACTATGGGCTGGCCGGATGTCGACTCAGAAGACTTCAAACGTTACTTCCCAACGTCAACCTTGGTAACAGGTTACGATATCATCTTCTTCTGGGTATCTCGTATGATCTTCCAATCTTTGGAATTCACAGGCCGTCAGCCATTCCAAAACGTCCTTATCCACGGTCTCATTCGTGACGAGCAAGGACGCAAGATGTCTAAATCTCTCGGTAACGGTATTGACCCAATGGATGTTATCGAGAAATATGGTGCGGATGCCCTTCGTTGGTTCCTTTCAAACGGTTCTGCACCAGGTCAAGACGTGCGTTTCTCTTACGAGAAAATGGATGCGTCATGGAACTTCATTAACAAGATTTGGAACATCTCTCGTTACATCCTCATGAACAATGAAGGTTTGACCCTGGATGTGGCGCGTGAAAATGTGGCTAAAGTGGCTGCTGGTCAAGCAGGTAACGTTACGGACCGCTGGATTCTCCACAACCTCAACGAAACCATCGGTAAGGTCACTGAAAACTTTGATAAGTTTGAATTCGGTGTGGCTGGTCACATCCTCTACAACTTCATCTGGGACGAGTTTGCGGACTGGTATGTTGAGTTGACTAAGGAAGTGCTTTACAGTGAAAATGAGGACGAAAAAGTCATCACTCGTTCTGTTCTTCTTTACACCTTGGACCAAATCTTGCGTCTCCTTCACCCAATCATGCCATTCGTAACTGAAGAAATTTACGGCCAAATCTCTGAAGGAACGATCGTGACTGCTGAATACCCAGTGGTTCGTCCAGAGTTTGAAAACGAAGAAGCAGCAGCCGGCGTTGAAGCTCTTAAAGATGTGATTCGCTCTGTTCGTAACTCACGTGCAGAAGTGAACGTAGCGCCAAGTAAGCCAATCACTATCTTGATTAAGACAAGCGACAGCAAGCTCGATGCCTTCTTCAATGACAATGTCAACTACATCAAACGCTTCACAAATCCAGAACACTTGGAAATTGCAGCAGATGTAGAGGTACCTGATTTGGTTATGTCAAGCATCATCACAGGTGCAGAAATCTACTTGCCACTCGCTGACCTTCTCAATGTCGAAGAAGAATTGGCTCGTCTTGAAAAAGAATTAGCCAAATGGCTAAAAGAACTGGATATGGTCGGTAAGAAGCTCTCTAACGAACGCTTCGTAGCCAATGCCAAACCAGAAGTCGTCCAAAAAGAACGCGACAAACAAGCCGACTACCAAGCGAAGTACGATGCGACTGTTGCACGTATTGATGAGATGAAGAAACTCGTTAAATAAACACAGAAACACGGCGGAATGCCGTGTTTTTTTGGTATAATGAAATCAATATCTATTGATGGAGAAAGTTATGTCTAAACACCCCCACTATGAATTGTTAAACTTGATTGGCTATGGTCTTGCTAAGTTTGATGATGCTTTTATAAAGGAATTTCAATGCTCTAGTAAATCCGAGTTTTATCGTTACATAGTTTCTTTAGGCGTTGCAGAAACAACTGGTGTAGTCAAAAATAGAATGGATTTATTCGACCCCTATTTTGATAACAATCGAAAAGGTTGGTGGCAAAAAGCTGAAGTCTATCGTTTTCGAAAAGATTTAATTGACATGATGTTTGGAAATGAGGATGTTCACAGTTTTGCAGAAATAGTCAAAATGCTGCTTGCAAGTGAAGGTAAGAAGACAGGTATAACCATCATTGAAAAGCCAATTGTTCGGACGAAATTCAAACGCCTACAAGAAACGGGAATGGAAGCAGAGAACTATTTCATACACCATTTTGATAAGGAAGAAAAATTTCAAGGTGGGCAATTGACGGATGCCCGTCTTTATGGTGATGGATATGATTTCCAAGTAGATGTTCAAGAACATTCATACCTTGCTGAAGTGAAAGGTATTCGAAAATCTAAAGGACGTATTCGGT
Source organism: Streptococcus parasanguinis (assembly GCA_905188195.1). Taxonomy (GTDB): domain Bacteria; phylum Bacillota; class Bacilli; order Lactobacillales; family Streptococcaceae; genus Streptococcus; species Streptococcus parasanguinis_P. Next base: position 10,883 of record CAJJKY010000007.1, read on the forward strand.
TGACCGCCAAAGAATTTGAGAAAGCTAAGGAATATCAATCAGATTTTATTCTATCTCTAGTCACCAATCTCGACGAAATTCCAAAATTGGTATTGATTGATAACCCACTTAAGCATTTTGAATTTGAAAAAAATGTTATCAAAAATGAAGTTGTTGAATATAGAAGCTTGGAAGATTTATATTAATAAATGGTGCGGTGTTTATTACTATCACTTCGACTGGCAAAAGCTTACTTTAGACTAAATGACGTATAAAAATCTTTTCATACTCTTAAATATATAGGGAGATGCATAACTAGAAAATTGGGAATGCTTCTCTTTTTGACCAAAAACACCACCTCCTAGTCTTAGGGGTGGTGTTATGCTTTAGACCATTTTCCAGAAATAATCGATGATATAGGTCAGGCCGTAGGTGTAGATGACGAGGGTGATGGGTTTGCAGAGGATGATGATGGTCATGTAGCGTTTGAAGGTCATATTGGTCAGACCTGCCAGCATACAGATGAAGTCAGCGGGACTAACCGGCCAGATCATCATGAAGATAAAGAAGCGATCGAACCGCTTGCCTTCATTGAGCCAGCCAATGTACTTGTCGTAGGTCTTCTGACTGACCATAGATTGGACGAACTTAGGCCCGTACATTCTGGCTAGGTGGAAAATAATGGCACAGCCAATCACGATGCCGATGTAATTGTAGATGGTCCCAATGATGTGGCCATAGATAAAGACACCAGCGACAGATGTCAGGGCGCCAGGAATAATAGGGACCACTGTTTGAAGGATCTGAAGAAAGATAAAGAGAGGTGGTCCAAAGATTCCGGCTTGCAAAATAAAAGCTGACAAGGTTTCTTTGGATTGAAGGATACCAGAAAAGTAGGCCCAGATACAAAAGGCCAAGGTCCCAAGAGCACCAATGATAGACGACCAATTAATGATGCGCTGGAGAAGAGGAGAGACCTCTTTTAAGCTTGTTTGTTTCATAAAAAATTCCGAGTTCTTTTTCTTCTACTATACCATGTTTTTGGAACTTTGTAAGGATTTTGTCTATTTTTTGAGTAGTGAAAGCGACCTGATTGGAGCCTGTCGCTGTTTTAGTCGTGAAGCGGGTGCAAAATGGGCCTTTTTATGCTACAATGAAAGGAGTATAAAAAATGGAGAAAAACGTGTCAATCAAAAATTACAAACCAGATTTTGCGGTGGAAGCAGCCTATGATCTCACCGTTACAGACTTAAAAAAACAAGGTATTAAGGCGGTCCTTGTGGATTTGGATAATACCTTGATTGCTTGGAATAATCCGGATGGAACTCCTGAGATGCGCCAGTGGTTGCATGACCTTCGTGATGGAGGGATTCGGGTTATCGTGGTGTCTAATAATAGTCCCAAACGGGTCAAGCGCGCTGTTGAGAAATTTGATATTGACTATGAAGCTTGGTCGCTTAAGCCCTTTACCTTTGGGATTGATCGTGCCCTCAAACGTTTCCACTATGAGAAAAATGAAGTGGTCATGGTCGGGGATCAACTGATGACGGATATCCGAGCTGCCCATCGTGCAGGCATTCGTTCGATTTTGGTCAAGCCTTTGGTTGAGCATGACTCGATCAAGACCCAGATCAACCGGGCGCGTGAACGCCGTGTCATGAAGCAAATGGCCGAAAAATATGGTCCGATTGTATACAAAAAAGGAATTTAAGAATGGAAGAATTATTCTGTATTGGCTGTGGAGCCCCCATTCAGACAGAAAACAAAGAGGGGCTAGGCTATACTCCCCAATCAGCTCTTGAAAAGGGCTTGGAAACAGGCGAGGTTTATTGCCAACGCTGTTTCCGTCTGCGTCACTACAATGAAATCACAGATGTGCATCTGACAGATGATGATTTCCTAAAACTTCTTCACGAGGTAGGAGATAGTGATGCTCTCGTGGTCAATGTAGTGGATATTTTTGATTTTAATGGATCTGTTATCCCAGGCTTACCACGCTTTGTAGCAGGAAATGATGTCCTCTTGGTCGGAAACAAAAAAGACATCTTGCCCAAGTCTGTCAAGGATAGCAAGGTGACCCATTGGTTGATGGAGCGGGCCCACGAAGAAGGCATGCGTCCTGTCGATGTGGTCCTCACCTCTGCTCAAAACAAGAGTGCTATCAAGGACTTAATGGAAAAGATTGAGCAGTACCGCAAGGGCCGTGATGTCTATGTGGTGGGTGTGACCAACGTTGGGAAATCGACCCTCATCAATGCAATCATCCAAGAAATCACTGGAGACAAGGATATCATCACGACCTCTCGCTTCCCAGGGACGACACTGGACAAGATCGAAATCCCACTGGACGATGGATCCTACATCTATGATACACCAGGGATTATCCATCGTCACCAGATGGCTCATTACTTGACAGCAAAAAATCTCAAGTATGTCAGCCCTAAAAAGGAAATCAAGCCTAAGACTTATCAGCTCAATCCAGAGCAAACCCTCTTCTTGGGTGGTCTGGGACGCTTTGACTTTATTAAGGGAGAAAAGCAAGGTTTCACCGCCTTCTTTGATAACGAACTCAAGCTTCACCGAACTAAGCTCGAAGGAGCGACCGCCTTTTATGACAAGCATGTCGGTGGCTTACTAACCCCACCTAATAGCAAGGAAAAAGAAGAATTCCCGCCCTTGGTTTCTCATGAGTTCACCATCAAGGACAAGACAGACCTCGTCATCTCAGGCCTCGGCTGGATCCGCGTCAATGGAGAAGCCAAAGTAGCTGTCTGGGCACCAGAAGGCGTCGCCGTCGTCACCCGCAAAGCTATTATTTAAAAATTTGTAATAGAATGAATTGAAGAGCGCACGAAGTGAGCTCATAAAGAGATCGTTATTGCCGTGGTGTAGTTGCCAATCGATCGATTGGCAAGGGCAAAATGGAGACCAAGGCTCCATTTTGAGGTGAGGAAATCCATTTTTCAAAGATGAGATCTTTGAAAAATTAGTTCCGGCCGTCCCCACCACTTAAAATAACGATCAAAAAAAGGAAGTAAAAACATGACATTAACATCTAAACAACGGGCTTTCCTCAACAGCCAAGCCCACAGCCTCAAACCCATTATCCAAATTGGGAAAAATGGGCTCAATGACCAAATCAAAACCAGTGTGCGCCAAGCGCTTGATGCGCGCGAATTGATCAAGGTGACTCTTCTTCAAAATACGGATGAGAACATCCATGAAGTAGCAGAAATCTTGGAAGAGGAAATCGGTGTGGAAACGGTCCAAAAGATTGGTCGGATTCTCATCTTGTTCAAACAATCGAGCAAAAAAGAAAATCGTAAAATTTCAGCGAAGGTAAAAGAAATTTAGGACATCGAGGAGAGCAAACCTATGGCAATTGAACTATTGACTCCCTTTACCAAGGTAGAGTTAGAGCCAGAGATCAAAGACAAGAAACGCAAACAAGTTGGTATTTTGGGTGGAAATTTCAATCCGGTCCACAATGCCCATTTGGTCGTTGCGGATCAAGTGCGCCAACAATTAGGATTAGATAAGGTGCTCTTGATGCCTGAGTATGAGCCACCGCATGTCGATGCCAAGGGGACGATTGCAGAGCACCATCGCCTTAAGATGCTGGAATTAGCCATTGAAGGTATTGAAGGTCTGGAAATCGAGACGATTGAACTCGAGCGGAAAGGGATTTCCTATACCTACGACACCATGCTCTTGCTCAATAAACGGGATCCAGACACCGATTATTACTTCATTATTGGTGCAGATATGGTAGATTATTTACCAAAATGGCACCGCATCGATGAATTGGTGGAGATTGTGCAATTTGTCGGAGTACAGCGACCACGCTATAAGGCAGGGACTTCTTATCCGGTGATCTGGGTGGATGTTCCTCTAATGGACATCTCCTCTAGTATGGTGCGTGATTTTGTGGCCAAAGGCCGGACGCCGAATTTTATGTTGCCAAAACCAGTCTTGGACTACATCAAGAAAGAAGGATTGTATCAATGACCTATGAAAACTATCTAGGCTTTTCTCGTGAGGTCTTGCTTGAAAAAATGCGCCAAATCCTGCCAGAAAAGCGGCTAACTCACTGTTTAGGAGTTGAGAAGGCTGCGCGTGACTTGGCCAAACGCTATGGGGCTGACGAAGAGCAGGCTGGCCTAGCAGGTTTGTTACATGACTACGCCAAGAAATTATCAGATCAGGAATTTCTGGACTTGATCGATCGCTATGAGCTGGATCCAGCATTAAAAAACTGGGGTAACAATGTCTGGCATGGGATGGTCGGGATTTACAAGATCCAAGAAGACCTCGGACTGACAGATCCAGCCATTCTTCGCAGTATTGAGATTCACACCGTGGGGAGTGGACAGATGTCGACCTTAGATAAGATTGTCTATGTGGCAGATTACATTGAACACAACCGGGCCTTTCCAGGGGTAGATCAAGCACGTGACATCGCCCAAGTTTCTTTGGATCGTGCCGTGGCCTATGAGACGGCTCGCACAGTCGAACACCTGGCCCACCAAGGACTGCCCATTTATCCCCAAACCATCGAAACCTATAATGCCTTTGTGAAGTATTTGAAAGAGGAGCAGTGAGTGAAGACAGCTTTTATCATTATTGATGTACAAAATATCTTAGTGGAAACAGGTTTTGAGACAGAAAAGCTCTTAGAGAAGATCGCTTATTTGCAAGATCAGGCTAGAAAAGAGCAGATTGAAATCATCTACATACAGCATATTGAAACGCCAGAGGCTTTAACGTCGGAAGATTGGCAATTATCGCCCCTGTTGAAAAGACAGGAGAATGAAAAGGTATTTCAGAAGCGATACAATAGCATATTTAAAGAGACAGGATTAAAAGAATACTTGGATCAACAAGGGATTGAACAACTGGTCCTGTGTGGCATGCAGACAGAATATTGTGTCGATACATCCGTCAAAGTGGGGTTTGAATATGGCTACAAGCTGGTCATTCCAGAAGGAGCTGTTACAACCTTTGATGGAGAGGATATTCCGGCAGAAACGCTTAATGAATTTTATGAAAATATTTGGGCAGAACGTTTTGCGGATGTCTTAGATTACAAATCAATTTTTTAAGGAAAGAGGACTAAATGAAAGAAAAAGAATTACTTGAACTTGTTGTTAAAGCTGCCGATGAAAAACGTGCAGAAGATATTGTGGCATTGGATGTTCAAAGCTTGACCAGCGTGACAGATTACTTTGTCATCGCAAGCTCTATGAATAGCCGTCAGTTGGAAGCTATCGCAGAGAATATTCGTGAGAAAGTCGTTGAAGCTGGTGGCAATGCTAGCCACGTCGAAGGTGACTCAGCTGGAGGTTGGGTCCTTCTTGACTTAGGTGGTGTGGTGGTCCATGTCTTCTCAGAAGAAATGCGTACCCACTATAACCTAGAAAAGCTATGGCACGAAGCAAGTGCTGTCGATCTTTCAGCAGCCCTAGCATAAGCAGGTAAACTCAGTTGGTAGCAACTGAGTTTTGTTGGTTAAATTGAAATTCTATGGAAAGAAAGGATGGGGCCTCGTGTTTAGTTAGTTCGATAATTGAACACGAGCTAAAAGCTGTGAGAAAAAGAGTAACTTCCTTTGTATCTGACGATACGGCAGAAAGTTTCCTATTTTCTCACAGCTTTTAAGGCTCTTTGTATCTTAGAAAGGATTTGAACCCGTCCTGTAATCCTCGGAAAATAGATAGCTCTCCTTGGAGCTTAGCTCCATCATCGTGCTCCTAATTTTCTATCGGATTACGGGCGGACTTGGTATCATGAATATGGCGACTTATGAAACGTTTGCGGCGGTCTACGATGCGGTCATGGATGATAGTCTGTATGACTTATGGACGGATTTTTCCCTCCGCCATCTCCCAAAGACAAAAGATAAGAAAAAATTACTGGAATTGGCTTGTGGGACAGGGATTCAGTCTGTTCGCTTTTCCCAAGCTGGTTTTGATGTGACAGGGTTAGACCTGAGTGCGGACATGCTGAAAATTGCTGAAAAAAGAGCTGCTTCAGCCAAGCAGAAGATTGATTTTATCGAGGGCAATATGCTGGACCTGTCGCAAGCAGGCACTTATGATTTCGTGACCTGCTACTCCGATTCTATCTGCTATATGCAGGACGAGGTGGACGTAGGGGATGTCTTCAAAGAAGTCTACAATGCCCTTAATGAAGATGGGGTTTTTATCTTTGATGTCCACTCAACCTACCAGACGGATGAGGTGTTTCCAGGCTATTCTTACCACGAAAATGCAGAAGACTTTGCCATGCTCTGGGATACCTATGAGGATGCAGCCCCTCACTCGATCGTCCATGAGCTGACCTTCTTTGTGCAAGAAGAAGATGGTTCCTTTAGTCGGCACGATGAAGTTCATGAGGAACGCACTTATGAAGTTTTAACCTATGACATCTTATTGGAGCAGGCTGGCTTTAAATCTTTCAAATTGTACGCAGACTTTGAAGATAAGGAGCCGACAAAGACCAGCAAACGATGGTTTTTTGTAGCACAGAAGTAGGCCAGCATGACAGTTACAGGTATTATTGCAGAATTTAATCCCTTTCACAATGGTCACAAGTACCTGCTTAAACAGGCAGAAGGGCTGAAGATTGTGACCATGTCTGGGAATTTTGTTCAACGTGGGGAGCCTGCCATTGTAGACAAGTGGACACGGGCCCAGATGGCTTTGAAAAATGGAGCGGACCTGGTGGTTGAGCTCCCCTTTCTCGTGGCTGTTCAGTCGGCTGATCATTTTGCTAAGGGAGCGGTAGAAATCTTGTCCCGTCTAGGAATCGACCAATTGACTTTTGGGACAGAAGAGGTCTCAGATTACCAAGCGATTGCGACTGTTTATTCGGAGAAAGAAGCGGAAATGGAAGCTTTCCTGCGAAGTCTTTCAGGCGATTTATCCTATCCACAGAAAACGCAAAAAATGTGGGAAACCTTTGCTGGAGTGGAGTTCACAGGGGATACTCCCAATCATATTCTAGGGCTGGCTTATGCCAAGGCTTGTGCTGGGAAGGGGATTGTGCTTAAGCCCGTCCAGCGCCAGGGTGCGGGCTACCATTCAGAAGAAAAAGAGGTGGCCTATGCTTCTGCGACTAGTCTACGCCTACACAAGGAAGACCAGGACTTTGTCGCTAGATTCATGCCCAATAGCCAACTCTTTCAGTCGGCTCCACAGGTATCTTGGGAGGATTATGACCAACTGCTTCGTTATCAAATCCTAACCCATCCGGATCTGACACAGATTTTTCAGGTCAATGAAGAACTGGCCCATCGGATAAAGGATGCGGTTCGAAGTGCTAGCTCTGTGGAAGACCTGGTGGAGAAAGTCGCAACCAAGCGCTATACCAAGGCGCGTGTGCGCCGCATCTTGACCTACATCTTGGTAGGGGCGATGGATCAAGCTCTTCCCGATGCCATTCATGTCTTAGGTTTTTCCGCAAAGGGACAAGCTCATCTCAAAGGTTTGAAAAAATCAGTAGAAATCGTGACCCGAATCGGTAAGGAACCTTGGGATGCTTTGACCCAGCAAGCCGATCAGGTGTATCAGCTAGGTAATCCCCAATTGCGAGAGCAGATCTGGGGTCGAGTGCCAGTGAGAGTGGAAGATCAATAAAGGGTGAATAGCCGAACAACTCCAATTGAAGGATACGCAAAAAACTCTTCCAAGTCTTGTGATTTGTGATATAATATAAAAGATTGAAAATAATTTGAAAAAATTTAAGGAGAATCCTCATGGGACGTAAATGGGCCAATATTGTTGCCAAGAAAACTGCCAAAGATGGTGCTAACTCAAAAGTGTATGCTAAATTTGGTGTGGAGATCTATGTAGCTGCTAAAAAGGGTGAACCAGATCCAGAACTAAATACTGCTTTGAGATTCGTTATTGACCGTGCGAAACAAGCGCAAGTGCCAAAACACGTAATTGATAAAGCGATCGATAAGGCAAAAGGAAACACTGACGAAACCTTTACAGAAGGACGTTACGAAGGATTTGGACCAAATGGTTCGATGTTGATCGTTGATACTTTGACTTCAAACGTTAACCGTACAGCTGCCAATGTCCGTGCTGCTTTTGGTAAAAACGGTGGGAACATGGGAGCTTCAGGTTCTGTATCTTACCTCTTTGACAACAAGGGAGTTATCGTCTTTGCTGGTGATGATGCGGATGCGATCTTTGAACTTTTGCTTGAAGCAGATGTTGATGTAGATGATGTCGAAGCAGAAGAAGGAACGATCACAGTCTACACTGCTCCAACTGATCTTCACAAAGCGATCGTTGCTTTGCGTGAATCAGGTGTCGAAGAATTCCAAGTAACAGAATTGGAAATGATTCCTCAATCAGAAGTTGAGTTATCAGGTGAAGATTTGGAAACATTTGAAAAACTTTACAGCGTTCTTGAAGATGACGAGGACGTACAAAAAATCTACACAAACGTAGATGGATTCTAATCACTCATAAGAACTGTAGTGAATCCCATAAATTAAGAAAAAGGATAGCTTCTTAGATCAAGCTATCCTTTTTCTCTGTTTGATGAGGAACTATCTTTTGTAAGTGATGTCCTGTATAAGCGTAAATACGGGTCAGTGGTGATTGGGAGAGTGTGGAAACCTTAAAATAGAAATAATGGTCTCGATGATCCCGACTTTTGGTGTGGTGAAGACGAAAGTAGTTTCGCTGGCCTGCTGCCATAGAGTGGAGAATATCGTCTTCTAAAAAGACGAGAGGCGTAGAAGTAGCGGCCCACTTGTAAAAGTCCATCTCAAATTGGTGGTAATTCTCCGAAAAATAATCAAATTGTAATTCGTGTTTAGTCTGAATAGGTTTCATAGGCTGTTTCCTCAGATTCAATAAAAATGATAGAGTCTACGAGGAGACGGTGGTAGTGGCCATCGCTTTTGAGAAGAGCCTCAGAAGCAGATAAGGTGTGAATCGAACCTGTGTAGGTTGCAAATTGATTCCCCTCTAGAGTTGTGATCGAGATCGTCGTTTGTTGTTGAAAGGCCTGCTCCAGGAGCCGGATCTGTTCAGCAAGTGGAAGAACCGTGAGCTGACTGCGGTCAATTTCTTTTGTATGCAGGGCAGTTGTGTGCTCGGATAAAAAGAAGCCAGCCCATTTGGCCATACCACGATCTTGAAATTCGCGGGCGGATTGATAAGGGAGATAAGAACGGTCGATCATGTTAATCCATCTAAGCCTCCTGCGGAATGTCCGCCTGTTAGTTTACTGCGTGCAATGGCGCGTGAGTTTTCTAGTAATGAGGAGCCTTTCTGAAGAGAGGTAAAGCCAAATTGGTCCCGAATGCGGTCAATGGTCTGCTGGAGTTTCTCCTCTTTTTCCAAGGCTGCTGGATCGTCAAAGAGAGAAAAGAGTTGAAGAGACTCCTCGACAAGTTCTCCATAAAAAACACCAATCTGCCGAATGGCGCCACCTTCGTACTTGGAGCGAAAGAGCCGCAGAACCGTATCGGATAAAATCTTGGTGGATTGGGTAGGCTCAATCTTTTGTTGGCAGTGAATGGACGGAAGCCCCTCGATTTTGGAGTAGGAGGCATGAATGGAGACCAGTTGCGTCTTCTTTTTTTTCCGTCGCAAGCGAATAGCCACCTGTTCAGCCATCTCCCGAAACACCAGTTCAATATCGGCTTGTAGATGGTAGTCATAGGGCAAGATTTGAGAATTACCAATACCTCGTGACTTCGGACGATAAGGCTTGTGGACATTGCTTTCATCAATGCCATGAGCATGGAACCAAAGTTGAAGGCCCATGACTCCGAATTCTTTCTTTAAGAGATCTGGGTGAGCCTGGGCCAGTTCAGCAATCGACGAGATCCCGATCTTTTGCAATCGCTTTTCAGTACGACGTCCAATGCCCCAAAAATCAGTGAGCTGGGGCAGTTTCCAGACCTTACTTTCTACATCTTCATAAGACCAATTGGAGCGCATATTTCGGCAATACTTGGCTTCATTGTCCAAGGCTAGCTTGGCAAGAAGGGGATTGGCATTGCTGAGGCCGATGGTAGAGTAGATTCCAGTTTCCTGCCAGATCCTTTTTTGGATTCTAGCAGAAAGGAGATCCAGTTTTTCCTTTCGAGAGAGGGAGGGATCTGGAATAAAATAATTTAAGGAAGAGGTCAGATCGATAAAGCCTTCGTCAATCGAGTAAGGGAAAATATCATCTGGTGCCGCAAATTCCTGAAAGACTTTTTGAATCTCCATATTGACCTGAATGTAGGCATTCATCCGTGGAGGCACAATCAGGGTCCTCTTGGCCCAGGATTCAATGGATGCAATAAATGCTGGATCTGTTGGCAATCCTTGTTTTTTAGCGACGTAGCTATTAAATTTTCTGGTTTTGAGGTCAAAAGGTAGGTCGTAGCTACGGCTGACATTTTTCTTGCCGAAGACTTGTTTGAAAACGGGAGAGCTCGCCAAAATCAGGCCAGCAGAATTGTCGCTTCGACTCATGACGCAAAGGGAAGTGGTCAAGGGATTGAGCCCCAGACGGACACATTCACAGCTAGCATAAAAACTTTTCATATCCACAAAAGCAATATCAGAATGAGGCTCACGTGAATAATCAAATAGCATATTTAAACCTCGAGTGGGAGAAAATGCCCGACCACAATGCCGACGATTTTGGGCTCGTCTTCATAGGGAGCAAATAAATCATCGTAGTCAGGGTTGATGGATTCTAAGCGCAAGCCTTCAGCCTCCCGATAGACTTTCTTGATATAGGTCTTTCCATTCCAGATGAGGGCGTAGACAGCCCCATCATAGTCAAAGCCAGTCTGCTTCATGAGGGCAACAGAGCCGTTGGGATAGAGAGGTTCCATCGAATCACCTGATACCCAAGAAGCGAAATCGTGCTGGATCTCTTGGTCAAAATAGACAGTTTCATAGTCCGTTTCGTTGTCATAAAAGGTGTGTCCTAAACCGGCTGCCAACTCAATCGAAAGAACCTTATAAGCAGTCAAGGAAACAACTTTTTGCTGCTGTTCAAATAACTGGCTGGCCAACTGGTCGACTTTCTTTTGATGAGGTGGGGTTAATAAAGGGTAGGTGTAGAGTGCGGAGTCTTTGTTAATAAAGTAGTCCTCTTTAACGGAGAGGCGCTTGGCCAACCTCCTGAGATTTTTTTCGTGTGGCTCCGCTAAGCCATTCTCCCAACTGGAGTAAGTCTTGCGAGAAATCTTGAGATCCTCGTAGACATCTGCTTGGGTCAAGCCTTTTTCCAGGCGTCTTTCTTTTAGTTTTTTTGCATCAAACATGTCGCTTCTCCTACGTAACGTTTTAAAGGTTACATATAGTTTATCAAAAATGAATCCTTTTTGCAAGAGAAAAATTCAGTTGAAAACGAATGAAAAGACTTGATTTTGATTGAAAAAAGAGTATAATCAATTCTAAAATGTCTATAAATGAGGAACTATATGAAAAAAAGTTTTATACACCAACAAAAAGAAATTTCGTTTGTTAAAACGACGTTTACACAATATTTAAAAGATAAATTGGACATCATTGAGGTCCAAGGGCCAATTTTGAGCAAGGTCGGAGATGGGATGCAGGATAACCTTTCTGGGATTGAACATCCGGTATCTGTAAAGGTCCTTCAAATTCCAGATGAGACTTATGAAGTCGTGCATTCACTTGCAAAATGGAAACGCCATACCTTGGCCCGTTTTGGTTTTGGAGAAGGCGAAGGCCTCTTTGTCCATATGAAGGCTCTTCGTCCAGATGAAGATTCACTAGACGCTATCCACTCCGTTTATGTGGATCAATGGGACTGGGAAAAAGTCATCCCAAATGGTCAACGCAATATCGCCTACCTTAAAGAAACGGTTGAAAAAATCTACAAGGCAATTCGTTTGACAGAACTAGCAGTAGAAGCGCGTTATGATATTGAGTCGGTTCTTCCAAAGCAAATTACCTTCATTCACACAGAAGAATTGGTGGAACGCTATCCAGACTTAACTCCAAAAGAGCGTGAAAATGCCATTGCCAAAGAATTCGGAGCTGTTTTCTTGATCGGGATTGGTGGAGAGCTTGCAGATGGCAAACCACACGATGGACGCGCACCTGACTACGATGACTGGACAACAGAATCTGAAATTGGCTACAAGGGATTGAATGGTGATATCCTTGTATGGAATGATGTCCTAGGTTCAGCCTTTGAGTTGTCTTCAATGGGGATCCGTGTCGATGAGGATACCCTTCGTCGCCAAGTGGCAATTACAGGAGACCAAGATCGTCTTCAATTAGAGTGGCACAAGGCCTTGTTAAATGGTCTCTTCCCACTTACGATTGGTGGAGGGATCGGGCAATCTCGTTTGGCCATGTTCTTACTTCGTAAGAAACATATCGGTGAAGTCCAAACCAGTGTCTGGCCTCAATCTGTCCGCGATGAATATGAAAATATCCTATAAGGATGAAAGAGTCGAGCAGAGTGCTCGGCTCTTTTAATTGTCGCTTGACCATATCAAATCGCAATTTTCTGATTTTTTTTGGTATAATGGTCCCTATGAAAATAGTATCTGGAACCTATGGGGGACGTCCCCTCAAAACACTTGAAGGAAAAACAACCAGGCCGACTTCTGATAAGGTCAGAGGGGCCATGTTCAATATGATTGGCCCTTACTTTGATGGCGGAAGAGTGCTGGATCTCTATGCAGGAAGCGGTGGCCTCTCTATTGAGGCAGTCTCTCGAGGCATGTCAGAGGCGGTTCTAGTGGAAAGAGACCGCAGAGCGCAGGAAATCGTGGCAGCTAATATTGCTATGACCAAGGAAAAGGAACGGTTTCAACTGTTAAAAATGGAGGCCAAGCAAGCCTTGGGGCTTCTAACGGGCACCTTTGATCTGGTTTTCTTAGACCCGCCTTATGCCAAGGAAGAGATTGTCCGCGATATCGAAACCTTGTGCGAGCGCCATCTCTTATCAGAAGACATCATGATTGTGTGCGAGACCGATAAACACGTGGAACTCCCTGAGGAAATCGGACAAGTAGGAATCTGGAAAGAAAAAATCTATGGAATTAGTAAGGTAACGGTATATGTCAGATAGAAGTGGATTGTTTACAGGATCGTTTGATCCGATTACCATTGGGCATGTGCAATTGATCGAGCGAGCTAGTCGCTTGTTTGACCGTGTCTATGTTGGAATTTTTTATAATCCGGAAAAAGTCGGGCTTTTTTCCATTGAGCAGCGCGTGCGTATGGTAGAAGGGGCCTTGGCTCATTTGGAAAATGTTGAAATTGTGACGTCGACTCAAGAGTTGGCAGTGACTGTGGCGCGCCATCTTGGTGTAGTGACTTTGATCCGGGGCTTGCGCAATGCACAGGATCTAGTTTACGAAGCCAATATGGATTATTTTAACCACCAATTAGCGCCTGAAGTGGAGACGATTTATCTCTATGCTCAGCCTCCTTATCAGGCTATTAGTTCCACCCGTATTCGAGAGTTGCTGGCTTTTCAGCAGGATATCTCACCGTATGTCCCAGAGAGTGTAATGGAGGAAATCAAAGATGACCCAAGTAAATAAACCAAGCTTGCCCCCTAAAAAGAAAAAAGGACGGTTGAGAGAATACCGATGGCCAATTGCAGGTGTTCTTTTCTTGCTCCTCTTGCTAGCTGCTTTTGTGATTCGCCTTCCCTATTATATTGAGATGCCAGGAACGGCAGAAGATATTCGATCCGTCATGACAGTAGATGGAAAAATGGATACCAAGTCAGGATCCTATGATTTTGTAACCGTAGCAGTGAAAGAGGCGACCCCGGCTGATTTGATCTATGCTTGGGCGACCCCTTTTACAGATATCTACTCTGCCAAGGATATGACAGGTGGTAGTTCGAGCCAAGAATTTACGCGGATTAACCAATTCTATATGGAAACCTCGCAAAATATGGCCATCTACCAAGGGTTAAAGACAGCTGGGAAAGAAACCCAGATGGACTTTCTTGGTGTTTATGTCATGCAAGTGGCAGATGATTCGACCTTTAAGGGAATCTTGAACATCGCGGATACTGTAACTGGGGTGAATGGCAAGACCTTTAAGAGTTCCAAAGAATTGATTGACTATGTTGGTTCTCAAAAAATTGGCGACCCTGTTTCGGTGACCTATATCGAGGATGGGCAAACAAAGACCGCAGATGGGAAGATCATCAAATTGTCCAACGGGAAAAACGGAATCGGGATTAGCCTGATCGACCGGACTGAAGCCAAAGGCGATGTTCCTGTCCAGTTTGCGACTCAAGGGATTGGTGGACCAAGTGCCGGTATGATGTTTAGCCTAGCCATCTACACCCAAGTGGCTGATCCAGATCTTCGTCAGGGACGCCATATTGCAGGGACAGGAACCATTAACCAAGATGGAACGGTTGGCGATATCGGTGGGATTGACAAGAAAGTCGTCGCAGCCGATAAAGAAGGAGCAGAAATTTTCTTTGCCCCTAATAACCCTGTTTCCAAAGAAGAAAAGAAGGCTAATCCTAAGGCCAAATCAAACTATGAAACAGCTAAAGAAGCCGCGAAACAAATTCATTCGAAGATGAAAATTGTCCCCGTCAAAACCCTTCAAGACGCTATTGATTATTTGAAAAAGAAGTAGAAGTATCTTGTTAGATCAGTCTCGTACTTGAAAGTACGAGATAGAGTTGGCAGATAGGAAGATTCACCTTCTAATCAAATTCAAGTTTTTGCTTATCAATCTCTCTATTTTTAGAGGGATTTTTTCTTTATACTGGTATCAGAAAGAAAAGGGAGGTAGTGAAATGATTCAAACCAGTTTGTTTTCCATTTCAGTATTCTTAGCGGGAGTTCTATCCTTTTTCTCCCCATGTATTTTACCACTGATGCCAGTCTATGTAGGGATTCTATTGGATTCTGAACGTGTGAAAACTGTTCGGATTTTTGGAAGAGACATTTCTTGGTATGGCCTGGTGAAGACTCTTTGTTTTATCGCAGGTCTATCAACTGTTTTCCTGATTCTAGGATACGGTGCAGGGGCCCTTGGGCAGGTGCTTTATGCTCCCTGGTTCCGTTACCTACTAGGAGGGATTGTCATCTTATTGGGAATCCATCAGATGGGCCTCATCAATCTTCAGCAACTCCAAAAACAAAAGAGTATCCAACTGAAGAAGGACGAAAAACGCAATGAATTCTTCAATGCCTTTCTGATAGGGGTCACCTTCAGTTTTGGTTGGACTCCTTGTGTCGGACCAGTTTTGAGCTCTGTTCTAGCAATTGCCGCTTCTGGAGGAAATGGTGCTTTACAAGGCGCTCTCCTGATGCTGGTCTATACATTAGGCTTAGCGCTACCCTTCTTAGTCTTGGCACTGGCTTCTAGCTGGGTTCTACAACATTTCGCTAAACTCAAGCCCCACATGGGAACCTTGAAAAAAATTGGTGGTGCCCTCATCATCTTGATGGGTATCTTGCTGATGCTAGGAAATCTTAATAGCCTCGCATCCCTGTTTCACTAATCTTAAAGGATTAAAGGAGAAAAATCATGAAAAAAATTCTTACACTTACCATTGCTACACTTAGCATCGTCACTTTAGCAGCTTGTTCTGGACAGAAATCAGATTCAGACATGAAAAAAACGGACGATAGTAGTATGATGAAGAAGGACGATATGAAGAAGGACGATATGAAGGATTCATCCATGTCCAATGATAAAATGAAAAAAGAAGACATGAAAGATTCATCTATGATGTCTGACAGCAGTTCGGAAATGAAGGACGATATGAAAAAAGATGAGATGAAATCTAGCGATTCAGAAATGAAAAATGAAAAGAGTGAATCATCTGATATGAAATCAGACAAGGAATGAAAGAAGGGAGAGGTCATCTGAGGATGACTTTCTCCTTGTTTAAAGAGGTAATAATGATGAAGAAATTAGCTTTAGTAGCTGCAGGATTCTTGTGTACTGGACTTTTGGGGGCTTGTTCGAGTCAAGGAATGGCTACTTCCAATAAGGACATGAGCCAACAAACAGCCAAAGCTGGGGCTAGGCAACCATCTGGCAAGAAAGTGAAGGATTTTAGCCTGCAAGGAGTGGATGGCAAGACCTACCGCTTATCCGATTACAAAGGGAAGAAAGTTTACCTCAAATTTTGGGCTTCCTGGTGCTCTATTTGCCTATCGACATTAGAGGATACCAATGAGTTGGCAAAAGAAGAGGCGGGTAAGGATTACGTGGTTTTATCTGTTGTAGCTCCAACCTTTAATGGCGAAAAATTGGAAGCAGATTTCAAAAAATGGTACCAGTCTTTGGATTACAAGGATTTCCCAGTCTTGCTAGATAGTAAAGGAGAACTGCTCAAAGAATATGGGATTCGTTCATATCCATCTGCGCTCTTTATCAATAGTGATGGGACTTTAGCAAAGAGTCATATTGGCTATATGAATAAAGAGGATATCCTCAAGACCCTAGAGAACATGCAGTAAGGAGATAGACAATGGAAACAAAATGGAAAGTGTTTGCTATCCTTCTCGTTGGCTTACTATTCATTGGTTTCTTTTTCTTTAGTAAGGGATCAAACGGAATGGATCAATCAGAAACAAGCACTGAGATGATTAAAAAAGCATCGATGAGTCAGACTCCAGTAGCCAAAAAGGAAACAAAGGAAACGGTTGATCCAAAGGATCAGCGTGAAATTTATTTGGCTGGTGGTTGCTTCTGGGGCGTAGAGGAATATTTCTCCCGTGTTCCAGGTGTGATTGATGCCGTATCAGGCTATGCCAATGGTAAGGGAGAAACGACCAAGTATGAATTGGTCCCTCAAACAGGTCATGCTGAAACAGTTCACATCACCTACAATGTCAAGAAGGTATCTCTGAAAGAATTGCTCCTGCATTATTTCCGGATTATCGACCCAACGTCGAAGAATCGACAAGGAAATGATCAAGGAACACAATACCGAACAGGTGTCTATTATGTCTCTCAAGAGGACCTTCCAACCATTAACCAAGTCTTTGAAGAGGTGGCAAAAAAATACGACAAACCGTTAGCAGTGGAAAAAGAGCCACTGACCAATTTCATCAAGGCTGAGGACTACCACCAGGATTATCTAAAGAAACATCCGAATGGATACTGCCATATCGATGTCAATCAGGCTTCTTATCCTGTTATTGATGCCAGTCGCTACTCTAAGCCAAGCGATGAGGAGATCAAAAAGAAGTTATCTCCTGAAGAGTATGCGGTGACACAAAAAAATGATACCGAACGGGCCTTCTCCAATCGTTACTGGGATCAGTTTGATGCCGGTATTTATGTAGATGTCGTGACCGGTGAGCCTCTCTTCTCCTCTAAGGATAAATTTGATTCGGGTTGTGGTTGGCCAAGTTTCAGTCGGCCTATTAGTCCTGATGTGGCCATCTATAAGGAGGATAAGAGTTTCAATATGACTCGGACAGAAGTTCGGAGCCGTGTGGGAAATTCCCATCTGGGCCATGTTTTTACCGATGGTCCCAAGGAAAAAGGCGGCCTTCGCTATTGCATCAATAGTTTGTCTATTACCTTCATTCCCAAAGCAGAAATGAAAGAAAAGGGCTACGGTTATTTATTGGACTATGTCTGAGACAATTCAGTCTATAATTTGCTATAATAAGTATAGCAAAAACAAGTAGGTGAAAGACATGTATGCGATCATGATTGTGGAAGATGAAGAGCTTATCCGGCAGGGACTGACTTCCTTAGTGGATTATGAACAGTTTGGAATGACCGTCATCAACCAGGCTAAAAATGGACGTGAGGCCTGGGAGAAGTTTCAAGATCAACCAGCTGATATCCTTCTAACCGATATCAATATGCCACAAATGAATGGGTTGGATTTGGCCCATCTCGTCAAAGAGAAATCTCCGTCTTGCCATATCATTTTTTTGACAGGTTATGATGACTTTGAGTTTGCGAGAAAAGCCATCAGGTTAGGTGCAGATGATTATTTGCTGAAGCCTTTTTCAAAAGATGATATTGAAGAGATGTTAGCAAAGGTGAAGGGAAAACTCGATCAAGAGCGAAAAAAGGCGCAAGTCGAAGATTTGGTCAGTCATGGTTATTCGACAGACTTGGAAGAAGCCATTCATGCTCGTTTAGCAGACTCTCAGTTAACTCTAAAGGATCTGGCCTATCAACTTGGTTTCAGTTCCTCTTATCTAAGTGTATTGATCAAGAAAAAATTGGGACTCCCCTTCCAAGACTACCTCATTCAAGAGCGAATGAAGAAGGCTCAACTCTTACTTCTCACGACAGATCTAAAGATTTATGAGATCGCCGATCAGGTTGGTTTTGAAGATATGAACTATTTTTCTCAACGCTTTAAGCAGGTGGTTGGGGTGACACCAAGGCAGTACAAAAAAGGAGAGCATGAATGAAACGATATCCCTTGCTGATCCAGCTGGTCCTTTACTTTTTTCTCTTCATTCTCCTACTTTTTGGTCTTATTGGTAGCCTCTATTATCAAACGAGTTCAGGGACGATCCGCCAGCTAACGGAGCGGACGACAAGAAATAGTATCGATCAAAGCAGTCAGTTTATCACCTCCTATCTAAAAAAATTAAAGCAGACCACGACGGTTCTTAGCAAGGAACAGGCTGTTCGCCAATTTGCCCAAGACAAGAGTGCGGATCAAGAAACGGTTCAACACCTGATGCGAACGATGATTGAAACGGATCCGGACTTGGTCTCAGCGGTCTTGGTGACCAAGGATGGACGTCTGGTAGCGACAGATACCAAAATCAGCATGCAGACTTCTTCAGATATGATGAATGAAAGTTGGTATCAAGAGGCGATTAAGGAAAGAGCCATGCCAGTTTTGACGCCAGCTCGAAAGGAATCCTTGACTTCGGAAAAAGAAAAATGGGTGGTTTCTATTACCCAAGAAGTGGTCGATCAGACTGGTCAAAATCTCGGAGTAGTACGCTTGGATATTGGCTACGATAGCCTTCAGGCTTACTTGGATCACCTTCAACTAGGGAAACAAGGCTTTAGTTTTATCATTAATCAAAAGCATGAGTTTGTCTACCATCCCAAAAAAGCGGTCTATTCTTCCAGTCAAGAAATGCAGGCTATGCAGCCCTATATTGCTGTGAAAGATGGCTATGCTAAAGGAGGACAGAATTTTATCTATCAGGTTCCGATTCCAGATAGCGATTGGACCTTGATTGGAGTGGCTTCACTTGAAGGACTTCAGATGCTGCAGTCGCAGCTCCTGTACTCTTTCATTGGTCTAGGATTACTAGCTTTGATCATGTGTTTAATAGGGATCGGCTTTGTTCTGCGTTTGTGGATCAAACCCTTACGAGACCTTCAGACTATCATTTTGAGGATTGGAGCAGGAGATGCTCACGTGAGAGCTGCAGCCAAAGGATCTCCAGAATTGGTGGACCTCGCTCAAGCTTTTAATGCCATGTTGGACCAAATCGATAACCTCATGCAACAGGTCAAGGAAGAGGAACAGAACGCACGGCGGTACGAGTTGAGGGCACTTTCGGCTCAGATAAATCCGCATTTCCTCTACAATACCTTGGATACGATTGTCTGGATGGCAGAGTTTAATGATAGTCGGCGCGTGGTCGACATCACCAAGTCTCTGGCTCAATATTTTCGACTGGCTCTCAACCAAGGCCAGGAGCAAATCCTACTGAGAGATGAAATTGACCATGTCCGGCAGTATCTTTTCATTCAAAAGCAACGTTATGGTGAAAAGCTCAATTATGAAATTCTAGAAGATGAACGGTTGGGCGACTATCAGATCCCCAAATTAGTGCTTCAACCCTTAGTGGAAAATGCGATTTACCATGGCATTAAAGAGATCGATCGGCCAGGTCTCATTCGAGTGACAACTGAAGTCAGTGGAGACTATGCCTGCGTATCGATTTTTGACAATGGACGAGGCTTTGATCGATCAGAATCAACAGACCAAACCCTTCTTCGTTTAGGAGGTGTTGGCTTGAACAATGTGGACCAACGATTGCATCTTCAATTTGGCGAAGCCTATCATATGGAGATTGATTCTAAGGCCAATAGCTATACGAAAATCACTCTTTATTTGCCCCTTTCATCATCTGATGAACATGTATAGAGACAAAGATTGCCTTCTTTGTCTCTTTTTCCTTTTAGAAACATTCAATGTTGAATTTCAACTCTTTTCTAGTCAAATCTGTCGCAAGTCATCAAATTTATGATAAAATAAAGTGTTACAGTAAATAGATTTTGATGAAGGAACACTATGCGAAAAGAGATTGACCCTGAATTATATAATTACAATAAATTTCCTGGACCTGTGTTTCGTCAGGTAGGAGACCAGATCCTTTCAGAAAACCTCTCCTTTGAGTTGTTAAAAAATGAGAAGGAAGCATTTGATGCGACCGTTTTTGGTCAGCGATTTTCTGAGATTTTAACTAAGTTTGATTACATTGTTGGTGATTGGAGCAATGAGCAGTTGCGCTTGCGTGGCTTCTATAAGGAAGAGCGCGATGTTGCAACGATGGATAAACTAAGTCGCTTAGACGATTATTTGTTAGAATATTGTAGCTATGGTTGTGCTTATTTTGTCCTTGAAAATAAGGAACCTCATCGTGCTTCCTTTGATAAGAAATCACCGGTCAAAAAAGCTCAATCAGAAGAAAGAGAACCTAAAAAGCGTTCGCGCAATCGCAAACAAAAAGATCGTTTCCAAAAACGAGAACGCGACAAGGGACAACCAGCCAAAAACTCGAAAAAAACAAGACCGTCTGCTGAGACTAAAAAGACAACGAAGACAGACAACAAACGTCATTTTGTGATTCGACAAAAAGAGGAGTAAGAAAGAATGAAACCATCCATTTATAGTTTAACACGCCAAGATATGATTGATTGGGCGGAAGAAAACGGCGAAAAGAAATTCCGTGCAGCACAAATCTGGGAATGGCTCTATCGCAAACGCGTCCAGTCCTTCGAAGAAATGACCAACCTTTCTAAGGACTTGATTGCAAAGTTAAATGATCAGTTTGTCGTCAACCCACTCAAGCAACGGATCGTGCAAGAGTCAGCAGATGGAACGGTCAAGTATCTTTTTGAATTGCCAGACGGCATGTTGATTGAAACCGTCTTGATGCGTCAGCACTACGGTTTATCTGTCTGTGTAACGACTCAAGTAGGATGCAATATCGGTTGTACCTTCTGTGCTTCTGGTTTGATCAAAAAACAACGCGATTTGAACAATGGTGAAATCGTGTCTCAAATCATGTTGGTCCAAAAATACTTTGACGAACGTGGCCAAGATGAACGGGTCAGCCATATCGTTGTCATGGGGATTGGAGAACCATTTGACAACTATAACAATGTCTTGAAATTTATTCGGACGGTCAACGATGACAAGGGATTAGCGATTGGTGCTCGTCATATTACCGTGTCAACTTCTGGTTTGGCTCATAAAATTCGTGACTTTGCAAATGAAGGTGTGCAGGTCAATTTGGCAGTGTCTCTTCATGCACCAAACAATGACTTGCGCTCTAGCATCATGAAGATCAACCGGGCCTTTCCAATTGAAAAATTGTTTGCGGCGATTGAATACTATATTGAGACTACGAACCGTCGGGTGACCTTTGAGTACATCATGCTCAATGAAGTCAATGATGGAGTCGAGCAAGCCTTAGAGTTGGCAGAATTGCTCAAGAATATCAAGAAATTGTCTTATGTCAACTTGATTCCTTATAATCCTGTCAGTGAGCATGACCAATATAGCCGGAGTCCAAAAGAACGGGTCATGGCCTTCTATGATACCTTGAAAAAACAAGGTGTTAACTGTGTAGTGCGTCAAGAGCACGGTACAGATATTGATGCTGCCTGTGGCCAATTGCGTTCAAATACCATGAAACGGGACCGGGAGAAAGCGATTGTTGAACATGCGCAACCTTAAACAAGGGCTGATGGATCATACAGAACTAACAAAAAGAGGAAGAAGGCTGTTACGGAGTGGCAGCTTCTTCTATTTTATCCTCTTGTGTTTGATGTGTTTTTTGCCCCAACAGCCAGAGCCAGGTATGGAAACACCGGGTATTCAACATTTCGGTCGTATCGTCGTCCTGCTAGTTCCTCTTAATTCGGTGATGAATCTTGGCCAGATTACCAGTGTCCTCCAACTCATTAAGGTCATCCTCCAAAATATAGCCAATATCTTTTTGTTAAGCCCGCTGGTCTTTCAACTTCTCTGGCTATGGCCCTGGTTGAGGAGCCGCAAACGGGTCTTGTGCTTCGGCTTTGCGATGAGCTTGTGGCTTGAATGCAGCCAAGTTCTGTTAGATCTCTTGTTTGATGCCAATCGTGTCTTTGAACTAGATGATTTGTGGACCAATACCTTAGGGGCTTATCTGGCTTATCTAGGCTTTCAGTATTGCAGAGCACGATTGCTAGCAAAAAATGGAGAAATGTAAAATCCGAACATTCTAGTGTCTTTTTGAAATTTTTGTTGACAAAGTCAGAAGCGGGAGCTATAATAGCTTCAAGACATCAGAAAAGTAGAGATTTGTCTCACTTCCAGGGAGCTTGTGGTGATTGCGAACAAGCAGTGGTGAATCTTGAAATGGGCTGATGCGTTTATGATAATGAATTTGAAACAATAAAAATTCGGTGAGCACACCTTATCGTGCACCCTGTTGTTAGACAGGTCAGAGATGTAGGAGAAAGAATAGCTTCCTACAATTGAGGTGGCACCGCGGTATCGAATCGTCCTCACACAGATTTTTCTGTGTGAGGTTTTTTGTATCTCAAAGGAAACCAGTGAGACTGCAGCTCAAAGGGCCCGCGAGAGAAAAAGATCATAAACAAGATTGAAGATATAGAAAAGAGGACACAATCATGACAGAAACAAAAGGCTATTTCGGACAATTTGGTGGATCTTTCGTACCAGAACCCATTCAAAACTTGCTCAATCAATTAGAGGAAACCTTTGAACAGTATAAAAATGATCCAGAATTTATCGCAGAATACAAACATTATTTGAAAGATTATTCTGGACGCGAAACACCACTCTACTTTGCGGAAAGTTTGACAGATCATTTAGGTGGGGCAAAAATTTATTTGAAGCGCGAAGACTTGAATCACCTAGGTTCGCATAAATTAAATAACGTCTTGGGGCAAATCCTCTTGGCTAAGCGCATGGGCAAAACGCGCGTGATTGCTGAAACAGGAGCAGGTCAACACGGTGTGGCTACAGCAGCAGCGGCAGCTAAGTTTGGCATGGCCTGTGATGTCTACATGGGGGCAGAAGACGTGGAACGCCAACGCTTGAATGTCTTCCGCATGGAAATGATGGGGGCAACCGTCCATGCGGTTGAAACAGGAACAAAAACCTTGAAAGACGCTGTTGATGCTGCCTTTGGAGCATGGATGGCGGATCTGGATGCCTTTTACGTTTTGGGTTCTGCTGTTGGCCCTCACCCTTACCCAACCATTGTGCATGAATTCCAAAAAGTGATCAGTGAAGAATCTAAACGTCAAATCTTGGAAAAAGAAGGTCGTTTGCCGGATTATGTGATTGCCTGTGTCGGTGGTGGCTCCAATGCCATCGGTGCCTTTTCTGAATATGTCGCAGAAGAGGAAGTCGGCTTGATTGGGGTAGAAGCAGCTGGTCATGGCTTGGATACCGATCAGCACGCAGCGACTATGACCAAAGGGACTATCGGAGTGGTTGATGGTATGAAGACCTATGCAGTCTTTGGCGAAGATGGAAAAGTAGCGCCAGTGTACTCGATCTCTGCTGGTTTGGACTACCCAGGGGTTGGTCCAGAGCATGCTTTCTTTAAAGATTCTGGTCGTGTCGAATACGTAGCAGCAACAGATGATGAAGCAGTAGAAGCTCTTCTTCTTCTCAGTAAGACAGAAGGGATCCTCCCAGCTATTGAAAGCTCACACGCGATTGCAGAAGCAGTCAAACGTGCTCCACAATTGGATAAAGACAAGATCATCATCATCAATGTTTCCGGACGTGGGGACAAGGATGTGGCTGCCATCGCCGATTATCTAGAAGCGAAGGCTGCAAAATAAGAAGAACTTATCTGCAAAACATCGTATAAAGCAGTAAAGCGTGATAACTGAGAAAGAGACAGGGAACAAAGGGAATCCGGTCTCTTTCTTTTTTGAGAGCAAAGAAGAGAATGCCTAAGATGGATGCGATCTGAATGAGAATGAGGATCTGGGTAGAAGAAAAGCTTAGCGAAAAGGTAGCTAGTAAGAGAAAATCTCCTGCTCCCATTCCGATAAAGAAAAAGTGAGCTCCGATTGCAAGGAGTAAAAAGACCAGCATGAGGAGATTACTACCGGATAAAAAGAGGACCAGGGCATGGAGACAGCACCAGATGACCAAGGGGTATTCCATAAAGCGAAGGTCATAGATGGCTAAAACGGCAGCTCCCAGTAGTGTTAGAAGTTGAGGCAGAGAAAGGAAACCATTGGCGCAGGCTAAAAAGAGCAGGCCACTCCAGACCTCAAAAAGGCAGTACCAAAATGGGTAGGGCTGATGACAATAGCGACAGCGAAAGCGATGCAGTAGTTGCGAGAGGATAGGGATCAAATCCCAAACTCTAAGGATGTGCTGGCAGTGATCGCAATGACTGCGAGGAGCGAGAATAGATTGGTTTGGAAAACGATCGACAACTAGCCCCAAAAAAGAGGCGATGCAAGTACCGATGGTAAAAAAATAAAAGTTGATCATACTTATTTATTCGTAAAGCAATCAGAAAATTTCATCATTTACTTGAAAATCTTGTAAAGCCTTTCTAAATTTGATACAATAATGAACATGAAAAACCTGTATGATGTTCAACAATTTTTAAAACGTTTTGGAATCATCATTTACGTAGGGAAGCGCCTCTATGACATCGAATTGATGAAAATTGAGCTTCAACGTCTTTATGATGCAGGCCTGATGGAGCGGCTCGATTATTTAGAAGCCGATACCGTTTTAAGAAGAGAACACAAGCAAGAATTAGAATTTTCGAAAAAGAGTGAGGTAGAGTGATGGGAAATATCATTGTTTGGTTGGCTATTTTAGGAGTATTTGGATGGATGGCGTTTAATTATTTCCGCATCCGTAAAGCTGCTAAATTTGTGGATAATGCGACTTTTGAAGAGCTGATTCGTCAAGGGCAGTTGATTGACTTGCGAGAGCCAGCTGAGTTTCATGCCAAGCATATTTTAGGAGCACGCAACATTCCTTCAACTCAGTTGAAATTGAGTCTTGCAGCCTTGCGCAAAGACAAACCAATTTTGCTCTATGAAAATAGCCGTAGTTCTCGAGTAACCAATGCGGCTCTCTTTCTCAAGAAAAAAGGTTATACAGACATTTATGTCTTGTCTTATGGTCTTGATTCTTGGAATGGGAAAGTGAAAAAAGACGCCTAATAAAAAAGAGCTCTAACTGCACAAAGTGTGTGGTTAGAGCTTTTTTATCTCGTTTTTTCAAGGTAGTCTTTGACCCATGTGAGCTCCACATCATTCAAAGGTCGGCTTTCTCCAGGGGCTAACTGAGGATCTAAGGTGAAGGGACCAAAAGACAAGCGTTTTAAGGATATTACTTTGACCCCAATGGCTAAAAACATCTTTTTCACTTGGTGGTATTTTCCTTCTGAGATTCGGACCTGGGCCTTGCTGTAGCTGGGGTGGCTTTCTAGAATGGTCAAGGAGGCAGGCTTGCAGATAGGGCCGTCTGTGAATGAAATCCCATTCTGAAATTGTTCGATGTGGGCTGCATAGAGCGGACCATTGACTTCTACCTCATAGACCTTCTCCACATGGTATTGAGGATGGAGCAGTTGAAAGCCTAAGGGACCATTATCAGTGATGAGGAGCAAGCCACTCGTATCGCGATCGAGGCGACCAAGTGGATAGAGGTCTGGGTATTCTTGCTGGGGGTCCACTAGATCGATCACCGTTGGATGGTGGGCGTCTCTTTTGGCGGTCACGGCCCCAATTGGTTTATGGAGCATGTAGTAGTGGTGACGCGGTTCTTGAATGATCCGATCC
The DNA here is from genome assembly GCA_905188195.1 of Streptococcus parasanguinis. Lineage (GTDB taxonomy): Bacteria > Bacillota > Bacilli > Lactobacillales > Streptococcaceae > Streptococcus > Streptococcus parasanguinis_P. The sequence continues at coordinate 36,883 of CAJJKY010000007.1, forward strand.
CCTATTTGGATTTGTTGGAGTCCAGGGTCGATGTTTTGGGATAGCTTTTGAGCTGGTAGGTGATCGACCAAGATTTGCCTTCGGGCCAAAAGTTGTTTGATGTCTTTACGAGCGTACTGATGGTCTGCCATCAATTGATCTAATCTCATGGGAGCCTCTTTTTCTGAAATTCTTATCATCAGTGTATCATGAAAAGAAAAGGAAATCGAGTCGGAGAAAAGAAACGAAGATGAAAACATTTACAACTAGCTGAACTGTGTTTTTTAGATAGGACTGTGGTATAATTGTTCAGTTAGAAATATTATTTAAAAATTTATAGAGGAAATCATGACAAAATTAAGAGAAGATATTCGTAACGTTGCGATCATTGCCCACGTTGACCATGGTAAAACAACCTTGGTAGACGAATTGTTGAAACAATCGCACACCTTGGATGAACGTAAAGAATTGCAAGAACGTGCAATGGACTCAAACGATCTTGAAAAAGAACGTGGGATCACGATCCTTGCTAAAAATACAGCCGTTGCTTATAACGGAACTCGAATCAATATCATGGACACACCAGGACACGCGGACTTCGGTGGAGAAGTGGAACGGATCATGAAAATGGTCGATGGGGTTGTATTGGTCGTTGATGCCTACGAAGGAACCATGCCTCAGACTCGTTTCGTATTGAAAAAAGCCTTGGAACAAGATCTTGTTCCGATCGTTGTAGTTAACAAAATCGATAAACCATCTGCTCGTCCAGAAGAAGTTGTAGACGAAGTTCTTGAACTCTTCATCGAATTGGGTGCGGATGATGACCAATTGGAATTCCCGGTTGTTTATGCATCAGCGATTAACGGAACATCTTCACTTTCAGACGATCCAGCTGATCAAGAGCACACAATGGCACCGATCTTTGATACTATCATTGATCACATCCCAGCTCCAGTTGATAACTCAGATGAGCCTCTTCAATTCCAAGTATCCCTGCTTGATTACAACGACTTCGTTGGACGTATTGGTATCGGACGTGTCTTCCGTGGTACTGTAAAAGTTGGGGACCAAGTAACCCTTTCTAAATTGGATGGAACGACTAAGAACTTCCGTGTTACCAAACTCTTTGGTTTCTTTGGTTTGGAACGTCGTGAAATTCAAGAAGCTAAAGCGGGTGACTTGATCGCTATCTCTGGTATGGAAGATATCTTCGTTGGAGAAACCATCACACCGACAGACGCAGTTGAAGCTCTTCCAATCCTTCACATCGATGAACCAACGCTTCAAATGACCTTCTTGGTCAACAACTCACCATTTGCTGGTCGTGAAGGAAAATGGGTGACCTCACGTAAAGTCGAAGAACGCTTGCAAGCGGAATTGCAAACAGACGTTTCTCTTCGTGTTGACCCAACTGATTCACCTGATAAATGGACAGTTTCAGGACGTGGGGAATTGCACTTGTCTATCTTGATTGAAACCATGCGTCGTGAAGGATACGAATTGCAAGTATCTCGTCCAGAAGTTATTATCAAGGAAATTGATGGTGTCCAATGTGAACCATTTGAGCGCGTACAAATCGACACACCAGAAGAATACCAAGGATCTGTTATTCAAAGCCTTTCTGAGCGTAAGGGTGAAATGTTGGATATGATCTCAACTGGTAACGGTCAAACTCGTTTGGTCTTCCTTGTTCCAGCGCGTGGTTTGATTGGATACTCAACAGAGTTCTTGTCAATGACACGTGGTTACGGAATCATGAACCACACCTTTGATCAATACTTGCCAGTGATTCCAGGAGAAATCGGTGGACGTCACCGTGGTGCTCTTGTTTCAATCGATAACGGAAAAGCAACCACTTACTCTATCATGTCTATCGAAGAACGTGGTACGATCTTTGTCAATCCAGGTACAGAAGTTTACGAAGGAATGATCATCGGGGAAAACTCTCGTGAGAACGACTTGACCGTAAACATTACGAAAGCAAAACAAATGACCAACGTTCGTTCAGCTACTAAGGACCAAACAGCGGTTATCAAGACTCCTCGTATCTTGACCTTGGAAGAATCTCTTGAGTTCTTGAACGACGATGAGTACATGGAAGTAACACCGGAATCTATCCGCTTGCGGAAACAAATCTTGAACAAAGCAGAACGCGAAAAAGCAAATAAAAAGAAAAAATCAGCAGCTGCTGAATAATACGGAAAGAAAGGAGAAAAAAATGGTCTATTTTATCTTAGGGATTTTGATTCTCCTTTTTTACCTTTTTATGACCCCCAAAAGTATTCGTGGTACCTTAAACAGTGTCACAATGGTGGTCTTGATCGTCTCCATTATCGTACTGACTTGTCTCGCCATTTTTCAGATATTCCAACTACCGTCTGAGTTTTTTGTCGGTGCCTTTCTCGCCTTTGTTGGCTACCTGGCTTTGGTAGATATTTCCAAAATGACGACCAAACAGAAAAAATAAATGCTGACGTGATTTTTAAAGCCCTTTGGGCTTTTTAATTTTGCTAAAAAAAGGTAAAATAGAGAGTGATAAAAATGGAGCGAAGAAATCATGAAATTTGTGAAACAATTTGAAAATAAAAAGGTTCTTGTATTAGGTTTGGCTAAGTCAGGCGAGTCAGCTGCTCGTTTGTTGGATCGCTTAGGAGCGATTGTGACCGTCAATGATGGCAAACCTTTTGAAGAAAATCCAGCAGCACAAAGTTTACTGGAAGAAGGGATTAAAGTTGTGACAGGAGGTCACCCTCTGGAATTGTTGGATGAAGACTTTGCAGTCATGGTCAAAAATCCAGGAATCCCTTATTCTAACCCAATGGTTGAAAAAGCGCTTGAAAAGGGTATTCCAGTCCTCACTGAAGTGGAATTGGCCTATCTGATTTCGGATGCGCCAATTATTGGGATTACAGGATCAAACGGAAAAACGACGACAACAACCATGATCGGAGAAGTCTTGACGGCTGCCGGCCAAGGTGGTCTATTGTCTGGGAATATCGGTTTTCCAGCTAGTCAAGTTGCACAAACAGCAACAGAAAAGGATGTTCTGGTCATGGAATTGTCTTCTTTCCAATTGATGGGAATTGAAGCCTTCCATCCAGAGATTGCAGTGATTACCAACCTCATGCCAACCCATATCGACTATCATGGTTCTTTTGAAAATTATGTAGCTGCCAAATGGAATCTTCAAAAGAATATGACAGAAAAAGATGTCATTGTCTTAAACTTCAATCAAGATTTGGCCAAGGAACTCGCTACAAAAACCAAGGCAAGAGTCCTTCCATTTTCAACGGTCGAAAAGGTGGATGGGGCTTATTTGGAAGATGGACTTCTCAAGTTTAAGGGAGAAGTTGTTATGCGAGCAGATGAACTGGGTGTTCCAGGTAGCCACAATGTAGAGAATGCCTTGGCAACGATTGCAGTTGCAAAAGTCCGTGGTGTGGAGAATGAGGTCATTAAAGAAACCTTGTCGGCCTTTGGGGGTGTGAAACACCGCCTTCAATATGTGGATGAGATTCAAGGTGTCAAATTCTATAATGATAGTAAATCGACTAATATTCTAGCAACACAAAAAGCTCTTTCTGGTTTTGATAACAGCAAGGTGATCTTGATTGCAGGGGGTCTCGATCGTGGCAATGAATTTGATGAATTGGTGCCTCACATTACTGGCTTAAAGGAAATGGTGATTCTAGGGGAATCAGCTCCTCGAGTGAAACGCGCAGCCGATAAAGCAGGCGTCCCTTATGTCGATGCGGCAGATGTAGCGGATGCGACAAAGAAAGCCTTCGATTTGGCTAGCACCGGAGATGTTGTGCTACTAAGTCCTGCCAATGCCAGCTGGGATATGTATCCGAATTTTGAAGTGCGTGGGGATGAATTCCTTGCTACAGTAAAAGGGTTGAAATAAAATGAAAAAAATAATGTTTACTGGTGGGGGAACCGTGGGACATGTGACCCTTAATCTCCTCTTGATTCCAAAATTTATCGAAGATGGATGGGAAGTCCATTATATTGGGGACAAAAAAGGAATCGAATACCAAGAGATCAAAAAGTCTGGCTTAGACGTACGCTTCCATTCAATTGCAACAGGGAAATTGCGCCGCTATTTCTCTTTCCAAAATATGATAGATGTGTTCAAGGTGGCTTGGGGAACGCTCCAGTCCATTGCAATCCTGCTTCGTGTGCGCCCACAAGTTCTCTTCTCAAAAGGAGGATTTGTATCGGTGCCACCAGTGATCGCAGCCCGACTCACGCGTGTTCCTGTCTATATCCATGAGTCCGATCTTTCTATGGGATTGGCCAATAAAATTGCTTATAAATTTGCTACCAAGATGTACACGACTTTTGAGCAAGCACATGGTTTGACAAAGAGTGAGCATATCGGTGCGGTAACCAAGGTCACAGATCATATTCCGCCAACTTCAGAAGTTTTAGAAGAAAAAACAAAAGGTTTCCGAAAAGACTTGCCGACCCTTCTCTTTGTCGGAGGATCTGCTGGTGCGCGTGTCTTTAATGAATTTGTGACAGAGCATCAAGCAGAGCTCTTGCAGCACTACAATATCATCAATTTGACGGGCGATTCAACATTGAATCAGGCTGAGGGTGGTTTGTATCGAGTGGATTATGTAACCGATCAGTATTTGCCCATGCTCCAGAAGGCTGATTTAGTGGTGACTAGAGGTGGAGCCAATACCTTATTTGAACTATTAGCCATGAACAAACTCCATTTGATTGTACCGCTAGGAAAAGAAGCCAGCCGTGGCGATCAGATTGAAAATGCCCAATATTTTGTGGATAAAGGTTATGCAGAGCAATTGCAGGAAGATCAATTGACGCTCGAAACCTTCAATGAAACCATTCAAGAAATGTTGAAGCAAAGCCAAGTCTACCACCAAGCAATGGAAAAATCGACAGAACTCCTTTCACTAGACGATTTTTACGGCCTGCTTCAAAAAGATATCAGTAAGGGAAAAGATGACGGACGACAATAAAAAAACGCCAACGGATGACAAAATTACAGAATTGTCAGCCTGGCAAAAAAGAAACAAGGAATATTTAGAAAAAAAAGCGCTTGAAAAAGCGGAAGAAGCTGAAACAGAGGAAACTGAAAGCGAAGAAGCAAAAGAAGACGAAGACCTTTCAGAAAAAGAGACAGCTTCCGTCTCAGAGGAAGAATCTGAAGAAATAGAAGAGTCTGAAGAGGAAGATGAATCTGAGGCCGAAGAGGATCCAGATGCGGATGGAGAAAGTTCAGAAGGAGAAGAAGTTGATCCGGCTAAAGAGGAGCTAGATCCTTCAGAGAAACAAGAGAAAAAGCCTTCATTTTTTAAAGGCTTGAAGACGAAAAAACCAAAGAAGGAACCGACAGTGGCAAAACGCCACATCTATCGTGCCCTTCCGGTTATCGGAATCAGCTCGATTGTCGCCCTTCTCTCGATCTACTTTTTAAGCCCCTTATCCACACAGAAAGTGATTGAATTTTCAGGGAACAAGGCGGTTGACCAGCAACTCTTATATGAAAAAAGTCGCATCAAAGAAGAAGATTATACTCTGACGACTTTCCTTCATAAATCGGTCTATGAACAAAATATGAAAACGGCTAGTCCATGGATCAAAGAGGTTCACATGCATTATCAATTCCCGGTGACTTTTAAAGTCAATATCGTGGAACACAAAGTGGTTGCCTATTATGTGACCGGAGAAGACCACTATCCAGTATTGGAAAATGGAGAAGTAGTGGAGACAGTAACTCCAGCTTCGGAATTGCCGTCCTCCTATATTAGCTTGAAATTCTCAGATCGAGAATTGGTTAGACAATTTGTCCAAGAAATGAAGTCTATTTCTTCTTCCATTACGGATAAAATTGTTTCGGTTGATCTGACACCAAGCAAGGTCACCAAGGATCTGGTGACCATCACCATGAAAAACGATAATAAAATCTTGGTGCCTGTTTCCCAAATTACCCGCAAGCTTCCTTATTATAAAGCCATTAGTAAGCAATTAGACGATGATTCCACCATTGATATGGAGGCTGGAGTCTTCAGCTATAGTGAACAATCCATCGCAGATGCTAAAGAGCAAGCTGAAAAAGAAAAGGCTGAAAGTCCAGAAAAGCAAGAAGGACATTCTGAGGAAGCAAGCCAAGAACAGAATCCAGAAGGAGAGAATTCTTCTGGGAATGAGTAAAGCCCATAAATTATCTCAAATAATTGAAGAAAAAATGTCCATTTTAGGCTTCTTTGTGATATAATGAAGTTTGGATAGTTCCAACTAAAAGGGCTATAAATAGATGTAAAGTGAAAACAAATAAAGAGAGAGGACTGGTGTAATGGCTAGAGACGGCTTTTTTACAGGTTTAGATATCGGTACTAGTTCAATAAAAGTATTGGTGGCAGAACATGTCAATGGAGAAATGAATGTAATTGGAGTCAGCAATGCAAAAAGTGCTGGCGTCAAAGATGGAATTATAGTAGATATCGAAGCTGCTTCAAATGCAATTAAAAACGCAATCAGCCAAGCTGAAGAAAAAGCAGGGATTTCAATCAATCTAGTCAATGTTGGGTTGCCTGCAAACTTACTACAAATCGAAGCAACTCAAGGAATGATTCCAGTCACAAGTGATTCAAAAGAAATCACAGATGCAGATGTTGAAAATGTTGTCAAATCTGCACTCACAAAAAGTATGACACCGGATCGTGAAGTAATCACCTTCATTCCTGAAGAATTTACAGTAGATGGATTCCAAGGAATCCGCGATCCACGCGGAATGATGGGGATCCGACTTGAAATGCGTGGCCTTCTTTATACAGGACCTCGTACAATCTTGCACAATTTGCGTAAAACCGTTGAACGTGCAGGCTTACAAGTTGAAAACATCATCATTTCACCGCTTGCGATGATCAAAACAGTCTTGAATGAAGGCGAACGTGAATTCGGAGCAACGGTGATCGATATGGGTGGTGGCCAAACAACGGTGGCATCTGTTCGTAGCCAAGAACTTCAATTTACAAATATCTATCAAGAAGGTGGCGATTATGTTACCAAAGATATTTCTAAAGTATTGAAAACTTCTCAAAAATTGGCAGAAGGCTTGAAGTTCAACTACGGTGAAGCCTATGTGCCATCTGCTGGAAACGAAGTCTTCCATGTGGAAGTCATCGGTGAAGTAGAGCCAGTTGAAGTGACTGAGAAGTATTTAGCTGAAATCATTTCAGCACGTATCAAACACATCTTTGAGCAAATCAAACAAGACCTTGAGAGAAGACATTTGTTGGATCTTCCTGGAGGTATTGTGATTATCGGTGGAGGAGCGATCCTTCCTGGTGTTGAAGAATTGGCTCAAGAAGTCTTTGGTGTAAATGTGAAATTGTTTGTTCCAAATCAAATTGGAATTCGCAATCCAGCTTTTGCCCATGTGATTAGCTTGTCTGAATATGCAGGCAATTTGACAGATGTGGATATTATTGCTCAAGCTGCGGTTCATGGAGACGAAGTCTTGCGTCAACAACCGATTCAATTTGATCGTCCAGTGCAACCACAAGTACAACCACAACCTGCTGCTCCAGCACAACCGGTAGTACCTGCATACAATGCTGAGAAGATTGAATCTCCAGTGGATGCTCAAGAAATTCCAGCAGCAAGCAATGATAGCAAACAAGAACCAAAAACTACATTCACAGACCGAATGAAAAATTTGATCGGTAATATGTTTGATTAAGGAGTGTAAGTATTTATGACATTTTCATTTGACACAGCAGCGGCACAAGGTGCAGTAATTAAAGTAATCGGTGTCGGTGGCGGTGGCGGTAACGCCATCAATCGTATGATTGACGAAGGCGTTGCCGGAGTAGAATTCATCGCAGCTAATACAGATGTTCAAGCACTTTCAAGTGCTAAGGCTGAAACAGTTATCCAATTGGGTCCAAAATTGACTCGTGGATTGGGTGCTGGAGGTCAACCTGAAGTTGGTCGTAAGGCAGCTGAAGAAAGCGAAGAAGTGTTAACAGAAGCTTTGCAAGGTGCAGACATGGTCTTCATCACTGCAGGGATGGGTGGAGGATCTGGTACAGGTGCTGCACCAGTCATCGCTCGTATTGCCAAAGCTGTAGGTGCTTTGACAGTAGCCGTTGTCACTCGTCCATTCGGGTTTGAAGGCTCAAAACGTGGCAACTTCGCTATTGAAGGGATCAACGAACTTCGCGAACATGTAGATACATTGTTGATTATTTCTAATAACAACTTGCTTGAAATTGTGGACAAGAAGACACCGCTTCTTGAAGCGTTGAGTGAAGCAGATAACGTTCTTCGTCAAGGTGTTCAAGGGATCACTGACTTGATCACAAGTCCTGGATTGATCAACCTTGACTTTGCAGACGTGAAGACTGTTATGGAAAACAAAGGAAATGCCCTCATGGGTATTGGTGTTGGTAGCGGTGAGGAACGCGTTATCGAAGCGGCTCGTAAAGCTATTTACTCTCCACTTCTTGAAACTACAATTGATGGTGCAGAAGACGTGATCGTCAACGTAACAGGTGGTTTGGATATGACATTGATCGAAGCAGAAGAAGCTTCAGAAATTGTGAACCAAGCTGCAGGTCACGGAGTGAACATCTGGTTGGGTACATCTATTGATGAATCTCTTAAAGATGAAATCCGCGTGACGGTTGTTGCAACTGGTGTCCGTCAAGACAAGGTAGAACGCGTTAGTGGCATTGCTTCCTCACAACGTCCTTATAAAACAGGACCACGTGAACAACGCCCACAAGCTGCACCATTTGACCGTGAATTTGATTTGAAACAAGATGTTGAATTGCCAACAACTCCAAGTCGTCCAGCGGTAGAACCAAACCGTGGCTCAGCCTTTGGTGATTGGGATATTCGTCGTGAGAATATCGTTCGCCAAACTGAACCAACATCAACACATCAAGTTGATCGTTATGTAGATTCATCTTCAGATGATGATGAATTGGAAACACCACCATTCTTCCGGAATCGTTAATCATGAATCTGGTAGAGAATGCTGATCTTGTTCGGCAACAAGTAGAAACAGCAAGAAACAAAGCTAACCGTCAAGATCAAGTTAATGTGATAGCTGTCACCAAGTATGTGGATGTTGCCACAACAGAAGCACTGGTGAAAACAGGTATCCAACATATCGGTGAAAATCGTGTCGATAAATTCCTAGAAAAGTATCAAGCTCTCAAAGAGTATGACCTCACTTGGCACTTGATTGGGAGCCTCCAACGGCGGAAAGTAAAAGACGTGATCAATCTCGTCGATTACTTTCATGCCTTGGATTCAGTGAAGCTGGCTCAAGAAATTCAAAAGCGAGCAGAACACCCGATCAAGTGTTTCCTCCAAGTGAACATTTCTGGTGAAGAAAGTAAGCATGGATTTGCACCCGATGAACTGGATGATGTTTTAGCGGAAATCGCACAGCTGGACAAAATTGAAATTGTTGGTTTAATGACGATGGCTCCTTTTGAGGCTAGTCAAGAAGAGTTGCAGGATATTTTTTCAAAAACTCACCAACTTCAGAAACAACTAGAAAAGAAACAATTAAAAAATATGCCTTTTTCAGAACTAAGTATGGGTATGAGTCGTGACTTTGAAGTAGCCATTGCGAACGGAGCGACTTATGTTAGAATTGGGACATCATTTTTTAAATAGGAAAGAACTATGTCATTAAAAGATAAATTTAACAACTTTATTGACTACTTCACAGAAGACGGTGAAGAAGTAGAAGTTCGCGAGGCAAAAGCAGCTGGGGCGGAAACACAACCAGTTCCACAGCCACAGCCGACTCCTCAAGTGACTTCTCCGCGTCCACAGATTAGTCAAAGAGAACCAGTAAAACCAAAACCGACTCCTGTCGCACCTGTTACGACTCCAGTGTCTACAGCGGCAGTGAAGGAACCTGTTTCAACAACGAAGAATACATCTGAAAATATTACTCGCTTGCATGAACGTCAACGTGAATTGGCTGCTAATCGTGCGAATACAGATGAAAAGATTACCATTGATGTACGCTATCCCCGCAAATACGAGGAAGCGACTGAAATTGTTGATCTATTACTATCTAATGAGAGTATCTTGATTGACTTCCAATATATGACAGAAGTACAAGCACGTCGTTGTTTAGATTATTTGGATGGGGCTCGTTATGTTTTAGCAGGAAATCTTCGTCGTGTTGCAAGTACCATGTACTTGTTGACTCCAATTAATGTAGTCGTTAACATTGAAGATATCCGCCTTCCAAATGATGTGGAAGTGACAGAATTTGACTATGATATGAAACGTAATCGTTAAGATGATTATCTTTCAATACTTATCAAATATCATTCAAATCTATTCCATCATTCTTGTCATCTATGCCTTACTATCTTGGTTCCCTGGGGCACCTCAGAGTACTCTTGGACAAATGGTTCACCGCCTAGTTGAACCATTTTTGAGCCTTTTTAGAAAGTTACCATTGCAGTTTGGGGGCTTGGATTTTACGGTTCTTGTAGCACTTTTGGTCTTGAACTTGATGAATCAGTTATTAGCCCGCTTGTTCCTACTTTTGATTGGATAGAATACGATGGGACAGACAGAGATTTACCAACATTTCAATCGCGAAGATCACGAATTCATTGATCGTTGTATTGAATTGTCTGAAAGAGTGGTGGAACGCTATTCTGTTGAGGTGACGGGTTTTTTAAACCCTCACCAGGTCACTATTTTACGAAATGTCGCGGCAAGCTACCAATTACAGGTCTTTGCTTCCAGTGATGAGCAGAAAATGGAGTATGCTAAGGTTATTGTTGCTCCGGATTATTACCAATTAGATCCAAGTGACTTTGATCTGGCCTTATTGGAAATGGTCTATGCTTCAAAATTTCATCACTTGACCCATTCCCAGGTACTGGGGACTATTGTTCACCAATTAGGTGTGGAGCGCAAGTCCTTTGGAGATATTCTAACGAGTGATGGAAAGATCCAAGTATTTGTTGAACAGCGTTTTGTTCACTATTTCATGGATCACATCCAGAAAATTTCTCGGGTACCTGTTAAGCTGAGGGAAGTTCCTCTCTCTGAACAAATGATCGTAGAGGAAGAAAGCCAGCAGCGAGATATTCTCGTGTCGAGTTATCGGTTAGATAAGGTGATTGCTGGGACCTTCAAGCTTTCGCGCTCACAAGCTAGTCAGTTGATTAGTTCTGGTCTAGTGAAAGTTAACTATGCGACTACTTCCAATGTTAGCTATGCTGTAGGTCTGAATGATTTAGTCAGTGTTCGACGCTTTGGGCGTCTTAAAATTGTTTCTGAAAATGGTATTTCAAAGAGTGGAAAATATAAAGTAACTGTTGAAGTACTCTTAAGTAAAAAATGAGGAGGAGTTATGGCTCTTACTGCTTTAGAAATTAAAGATAAAACTTTTGGCGTTAAATTTAGAGGGTATGATGCGAACGAAGTAGAAGAATTTCTAGATATCGTTGTTCGCGATTATGAAGATCTTGTTCGTTTAAATCATGATCAAGAAGCAAAAATTCAAGCTCTTGAAGAACGCTTAAACTATTTTGATGAAATGAAAGATTCATTGAGTCAATCTGTTTTGATTGCACAAGATACTGCTGAACGTGTCAAACAAGCAGCTAACGAACGTTCTGAAAATATTGTTCGTCAAGCTGAACAAGATGCACAGCACTTAGTGGATGAAGCAAAACAAAAAGCAAATGAAATCCTTCGTCATGCAACGGATAATGCCAAGAAGGTTGCCGTTGAAACAGAGGAATTGAAGAACAAGACACGCGTCTTCCATCAACGTTTGAAATCAACCATCGAAAGCCAATTGAGCATTATCGATACACCTGAATGGGATGAAATTCTTCGTCCAACAGCTATGTACATTCAAACAAGTGATGAAGCTTTCCGTGAAATTGTGGAGAAAGCTTTGGGTGAATCAGTTCACCATCATCATGCAGAAGATGATAACATTGATTTGACTCGTCAATTCTCTCCAGCTGAAATCGAAGAATTGCAAAAACGCATCGAAGCTGCTAATTTAGAATTGGGGGCAACACAAGCGTTTGAAGGTTTGAATGAAAAAGTTCAATCCGCTTTAGAAGAAGCAGAGCACGCTCGTCATGAAAATGAGGAAGTCGTTGCGGTTGAAGAAACTGTTCAACCAGAAGATGATGCAAATCGTGAATCTGTCAATATTTTATAATTTTGTAAAAACAGGTCCATTAATGATAGATCTAGCGAGCAGATGATGGTGGAAGATCTGCACTCCCTCTTAATGGATGATCCTTTTACAGTATTCGTTCTGAACCCTTGAGTAAGAACGGACGTTTCCCTCGTTACGGGATGAGAGGAGAAGGTCGCTTGCGACTTCTCGAACAAAGGTGGTACCACGAGCAATCGTCCTTTTTAGGATGCTCGTGTTTTTTTTATAGCTTTTAAATCAATAAGGAGACACAATGAAACTCAAAGAAACATTGAATCTTGGAAAAACAGCTTTTCCAATGCGGGCTGGGCTTCCAACGAAGGAACCAGTTTGGCAAAAAGAATGGGAAGATGCAAAACTCTATCAACGCCGTCAAGAGTTGAATGAAGGGAAACCGCATTTTACCCTTCATGATGGCCCTCCCTATGCTAACGGAAACATTCACGTAGGACATGCTATGAACAAGATTTCAAAAGATATCATTGTTCGTTCCAAGTCTATGTCAGGATTTTACGCCCCTTATATTCCAGGTTGGGATACCCATGGTTTGCCAATTGAGCAAGTCTTGGCTAAACAAGGCGTGAAACGTAAAGAAATGGACTTGGTTGAGTACTTGAAACTCTGTCGAGAATATGCTCTTTCTCAAGTAGATAAACAACGCGAAGACTTCAAACGCTTAGGTGTTTCAGGTGATTGGGATCATCCTTATGTAACCTTGACGCCTGACTATGAAGCAGCACAAATCCGTGTCTTTGGTGAAATGGCCAATAAAGGCTATATCTACCGTGGGGCTAAGCCAGTTTACTGGTCTTGGTCTTCTGAATCAGCCCTTGCTGAAGCAGAGATTGAATACCATGATTTGGTTTCAACGTCTCTTTACTATGCGAACAAAGTTAAAGATGGTAAGGGTGTCCTAGATACAGATACCTACATCGTTGTCTGGACAACAACTCCATTTACGGTTACAGCTTCTCGTGGATTGACGGTAGGTGCAGAGTTTGATTATGTCGTAGTGAAACCTGCTGGATCTGACCGCAAGTATGTCGTAGCATCTGAGCTTTTGCCAAGCCTTTCTGAAAAATTCGGTTGGGAAAATGCTGAAGTCCTTGCGACTTACCAAGGAAAAGAATTGAACCATATCGTGACAGAACACCCATGGGATCCTGAAGTGGATGAATTGGTGATCCTTGGTGAGCATGTAACCCTTGATTCAGGTACTGGTATCGTCCATACCGCTCCTGGTTTTGGTGAGGATGACTACAATGTAGGGATTGCCAATGGCCTCGAAGTTGCTGTTACGGTTAACGAACGCGGAATCATGATGGAAAATGCTGGCCCTGACTTTGCAGGTCAGTTCTATGACAAGGTTGTTCCAACGGTTGTCGAAAAACTTGGCGATTTGCTCCTTGCTCAAGAAGAAATCTCTCACTCCTACCCATTTGACTGGCGGACGAAAAAACCAATCATCTGGCGTGCAGTTCCACAATGGTTTGCCTCAGTATCGAAATTCCGTCAAGATATCTTGGACGAAATTGAAAAAGTGAAGTTCCACTCAGAATGGGGGAAAGTGCGTCTTTATAACATGATTCGTGACCGTGGTGACTGGGTCATCTCTCGTCAACGTGCCTGGGGTGTGCCTCTTCCAATCTTCTATGCAGAAGATGGAACACCAATCATGACAGTTGAAACCATCGAACATGTAGCGCAACTCTTTGAAGAGCATGGTTCGATCATCTGGTGGCAACGTGAAGCGAAAGACCTCTTGCCAGAAGGATTTACGCATCCTGGTTCACCGAATGGCGAATTTACAAAAGAAACAGATATCATGGACGTCTGGTTCGACTCAGGTTCATCATGGAATGGGGTCGTGGTTAACCGTCCAGAACTCAAATACCCAGCAGATCTTTACCTAGAAGGTTCAGACCAATACCGTGGTTGGTTCAACTCATCACTCATCACATCTGTGGCGAACCATGGTGTAGCGCCTTATAAACAAATCTTGTCACAAGGTTTCGCCTTGGATGGTAAAGGTGAGAAGATGTCGAAATCTCTTGGGAACACCATTGCTCCAAGCGATGTTGAAAAGCAATTTGGTGCTGAAATCTTGCGTCTCTGGGTAACAAGTGTAGACTCAAGCAACGACGTGCGTATCTCAATGGATATCTTGAGCCAAGTGTCTGAGACTTACCGTAAGATCCGGAATACTCTTCGTTTCTTGATTGCCAATACTTCTGACTTTAACCCAGCTGAGGATGCAGTTGCTTATGACGAGCTTCGTTCAGTGGACAAGTACATGACCATTCGCTTTAACCAGCTTGTCAAGACCATTCGTGATGCTTATGAAAACTTTGAGTTCTTGACGATCTACAAGGCGCTTGTTAACTTTATCAACGTTGACTTGTCAGCCTTCTACCTGGATTTTGCCAAGGATGTTGTTTACATCGAAGGAGCTAAATCCCTCGAACGCCGTCAAATGCAAACAGTCTTCTATGATATCCTTGTGAAAATCACGAAACTCTTGACTCCAATTCTTCCTCACACTGCTGAAGAAATCTGGTCTTATCTTGAGTTTGAAGCGGAAGACTTCGTTCAATTGTCAGAATTGCCAGAAGCAGAAACGTTTGCCAACCAAGAAGAAATCTTGGATACTTGGTCAGCCTTCATGGACTTCCGTGGTCAAGCTCAAAAAGCCTTGGAAGAAGCGCGGAATGAAAAAGTGATTGGTAAATCACTTGAAGCTCATTTGACAGTTTATCCAAATGAAGTTGTGAAAACACTTCTTGGAGCTGTTGATAGCAATGTTGCTCAACTCTTGATTGTTTCTGAATTGACCATCGCAGAAGGCTCGGCTCCAGAAGGTGCAGTGACCTTTGACGATGTAGCCTTCACAGTTGAACGTGCCGCTGGTGAAGTTTGTGACCGTTGCCGTCGCATCGATCCAACAACGGCTGAACGTCACTACCACGCAACCATCTGTGATCACTGTGCAAGCATCGTCGAAGAAAATTTTGCGGACGCAGTCGCAGAAGGATTTGAAGCTAAATAAAATCCATAAAAAAAGAAGTTCCATAAAGGAACTTCTTTTTTTATGGCTAGAATGGTGTAGAGATTCATGCATTAAGGAAAGAAAAAAGTAAGGCAAATTGGCCTTACTTTGTAATTGGAAAGGAAATTTCAATTAGTTTATCGGAGTAGAGGGTTTTAATAGCGGATTGGTCAATGATTTGAAGATCAATCTTACGTTTTAAAAAGAACTCACGAATTTTTTCTACTTCAGTTTCACGAATAGCTCGGTGTTTGTTACTGATCAATAATTCATAGTGTGTTGGGGCCTGTGTAAAAACGACGTCTGTATTGCCCGCGGAATAAACCTCGACAAGCAAGGCGTCAGTGCTAGCAAGTTGGCTTTTGACCAGTGCAGCATGACTATTTGTGGTATTAATGAGCTTCATATGAGTTCCTCCTAACCTCTATCTTCATTTATTATAGCACTTTTTTATTTTTTGTGAAAGAATTCCTTTATTTTTTGTGGGTATTTTTCCACTGTTCAATGCCCCATTTGTGACTGCCACGTTTGAGTTTTTCAATAGCTTCATCTACAGGAAACCAAGCAAGATTGTTAAAATCTTCCAGTGGTTTTTGAGCCTCTGTATAGTCTACCACTTCATAAATATAGGCAGGATTGTAGTAGTAGGTGTCGCGATGACTGGAATAGAAATACTCATCTGCTTGGCCATAGTATTGCCCTAAGACAGCGGTAAAGCCTAATTCTTCAATCAGTTCCCGTTTCAGAGCTTGCACGTGATCTTCACCTGCCTCAATTTCCCCTCCAGGTAAGAACCAAGCTCCATTAGGAGCTTGAACGAGGATGATCTGATCCTTGTCCTTATTGGGAATAACAGCGTAGACACCATAGCGATTGACGTAGGTCACATCTTGTTTTTTTTCACCAAAACTTGGAATGGTCATGGTTTTCTCTTTTCTTATTTTTTCATCATTATATCATATTTTTTAGCAAAAATCTGGAGGGAAAAAAGAAAGAGAGTGGGACAAAAGTCCTAGCCTCTCAATTATTCTTGGATTGTCGAGCAAGACGCAGTGGTTGAGTGGGCTCTACTACGCTGATTTCATCAGCTTTTACAGCCCTACTCAACTGTGCGGAGGTGGGACGACGAAATCGAATTCTAACGAATTACCGATTTCTGTCCCACTCTCTGAATGTACATTTACTGATTATGATTCTGACTTCTTTTCAGTCGTCTTGTGAACAGCTTTGATGCTAATATTCCCATTGCTGGTCATGACGGCTTTGAGTTGTTTCTCACTTGGATGTTCCAGGTAATAATCGGTAATGGCATCTTCGATATGGTCTTGGATGGTACGACGGAGTGGGCGGGCCCCCATTTTTGGATCGTATCCCAGATCGACCAATTTTTCTTTGACCTTCTCTGTCACATCCAGATGAATCTCATTTTGTGCGAGACGTTGATTGACTTCATCGAGCATGAGGGTAACGATTTGGAGAAGGTTTTCTTTTGATAGAGGTTGAAATTCAATGATGCCATCAAAACGGTTCATGAATTCAGGGCTAAAGAAGTTACCGAGTTCTCCAAGTACAGAGTTGGTTCGACCTTCGCGAGCAGCTCCAAAACCAACATTGGCCTCAGCTTTACCGGTTCCAGCATTAGAGGTCATGATGATAATGGTATCTTTGAAGCTGACGGTACGGCCTTGACCATCTGTCAAACGGCCATCATCCAAGACTTGCAAGAACATGTGCATGACATCTGGATGGGCTTTTTCCACTTCATCCAACAACACGAGGGAGTATGGATTGCGACGAACCTTTTCTGTTAGTTGTCCAGCTTCATCGTAGCCAACATAGCCCGGAGGAGCTCCGACTAGTTTCGCTACGCTATGTTTTTCCATGTATTCGCTCATATCAAAGCGGATCATATTGTCTGCAGAGCCAAAGAGCTCGATCGCCAATTGTTTAGACAATTCGGTCTTCCCGACACCGGTTGGTCCGACAAAGAGGAAGCTTCCGATTGGACGGTTAGGCGATCCTAGGCCGACACGATTGCGTCGAATGGCTTTCGCAATTTTATCAACAGCATCATCTTGACCGATCACATGGGCTTTCAAATCAGAAGCCAGATTGATCAATTGAGACTGTTCTTTTTCTTTCAAATCACCAACAGGAATATTGGTCTTTTGTTCAACGATGTGTTCAATCGTTTTTTCGCTGATGACAGGGGTTTCCTGATCGGTGACATGTTGACCTTGCATTTCCTTGTATTTCGCGATTTGGTCGCGGAAGTAGGCTGCTTTTTCAAAGTCTTCTTCGCGCGTCGCTTGGGCTTTGAGGTTTTCCGCTTCAATCAAGCGCTGGTCGATCACTTTTGGATCCACAAAGTTTAGGGTCAGGTTCATCTTAGATCCCGCTTCATCCAACAAATCAATGGCCTTGTCTGGCAGGAAGCGATCTTGGATGTAGCGGTTTGAAAGAATAGCTGCCGCTTCGATGGCCCCGTCTGTATAGTGGACGTGGTGGTAGTCTTCGTATTTTTTCTGGATGCCCTTGAGGATGGTGATGGTT
Organism: Streptococcus parasanguinis; assembly: GCA_905188195.1. GTDB lineage: Bacteria > Bacillota > Bacilli > Lactobacillales > Streptococcaceae > Streptococcus > Streptococcus parasanguinis_P. The sequence continues at coordinate 54,669 of CAJJKY010000007.1, forward strand.
TCTTCAACCGTTGGCTCATCGACCTTAACGGGCTGCATCCGACGTTCCAAGGCTGCATCTTTTTCAATGATACGGTATTCATTGAGGGTAGTAGCACCGACTAATTGGAGTTCTCCACGCGCCAAGGCTGGTTTGAGGATATTTCCAGCGTCCATATTGCCTTCGCCAGCTGATCCTGCGCCAACAATTTCATGGATTTCGTCGATGAACAGAATAACATCTTCGCGTTGACGAATTTCATCCATTAATTTTTGCATGCGTTCTTCGAATTGACCACGGATGCCTGTGCCCTGAACGAGGCTCACGACGTCTAAGCGGATGACTTCTTTTCCTTGCAATTTATGTGGAACGTCGCCATCAACGATTTTTTGAGCCAGGCCTTCCACAACGGCAGTTTTTCCGACCCCAGGCTCTCCAATCAGAACCGGGTTGTTCTTGGTTCGACGGTTGAGAATTTCGATGACACGGATAATCTCCTCATCACGGCCAATGACAGGGTCAATATCCCCTTTGCGGGCAATTTCTGTGACATTGATGCCGAACTCTTCTAACAGTCCTTTTGGCTTTTGAGGGCGTGCTTGACGAGGGTCTTGACCACCACCACGGTTATTGTTTTGGCCGTAGCCACCACCTCCATAACTGCCTCCGGATTGAGTTGGAGGGGTTTGAGGTTCCTGAGGACTTTGGAAGTTTCCAAGGTTATTGAAGAAATCTTCAAAAGGATCTCCAGTCAGTTGGCTCCGTTGGGTCATGCCTTTCAAGAAGCTGTTATTAGGGTCTGTTTTCATAATTTTATAGCAATTTTGACAGAGGTCTACTTGCTGCTGACGTCCATTTACATTTGTATATAAATGGATGGTTGATTCATTTATTTTACAATTTTGACAAAGCATATACATACCTCACAGTAGGTTTTTGATGGTTTTCCATCAAGAGACGAGCCTATTTTCAAAAGGTCAAAAATAGTCAAAGATTTATAGTTTCATTATATCAGTATTCTAGAAGTTTGCAAGAATTTGCTACGGAATGTCGCTAAGGATTGAAGAAAGAGCAAATCAATGGAAAAATGTGAATTTTTATTGGAAGAGCTTTCTCTTTTATGATAAAATAGGAGAGTAGAAAGTAAAGAGGAGAAATAAAATGGAATCACATTTAGTACGGATTATCAACCGTTTGGAGACGATGACAAAAGACGGTGGAAACTTGAAACGTAATTTTGAACGTGACGGTGTTGTTGTCGCTGAAGTAGCCTACAACCACAATGAAGAAGAAGGTTCAACCTTTACACTTCGTGATGTTGAAGCGCGTGAAACCTATACATTTGATAGCATTGATTTAATTGCAATGGAAATTTATGAATTGCTTTACTAAGCAGCTGTGTGGATGAGTTTGGGGTGGTCTCAAGCTCATTTTTTGTCCATCTGGCTATAGTTTTCGTCTATAAGAAATTCTAATTAGGAACAGTTAGGTTTGAGAGTGGAAATCTGCTATAATAGAGAGGACTATTTTCATTACTTGACTAGAAAGAGAATTGATATGACGACACTCATTGATGGGAAGGCGCTCGCTACAAAATTACAGGGTGAGATTGCGAAGAAAACAGCACGATTAAAAGAAGAGACAGGGGTTGTGCCTGGTCTCGTTGTCATCGTGGTAGGAGATAATCCAGCCAGCAAAATCTATGTAAGAAATAAAGAGCGTTCTGCTATTGCGGCAGGCTTTCGGAGTGAAGTGAGACGACTTCCTGAAAGCATCAGCCAAGCTGAATTATTAGAAGTGATCGAACACTACAATCAAGATCCCCTTTGGCATGGGATTTTAGTGCAGTTGCCACTGCCTAAGCATATCGATGCGGATGCAGTCCTTTTAGCCATTGATCCGACAAAAGATGTGGATGGCTTTCATCCATTGAATATGGGACGCTTGTGGGCTGGGAACCCTCTCATGGTGCCATCGACTCCCGCTGGTATCATGGAGATGTTCAAAGAGTACGGGATTGATCTAGAAGGGAAGCGAGCAGTCGTGATTGGTCGTTCCAATATCGTTGGAAAACCAATGGCGCAGTTGCTCCTCGCCAAAAATGCGACGGTAACCTTGACCCATTCCCGGACCCATCATCTGCCTAAAATTGCTAGAAGAGCAGATATCTTGGTTGTTGCGATCGGTCGTGCGAAATTTGTAACAGCAGACTTCGTGAAAGAAGGCGCCGTTGTTATTGACGTCGGAATGAATCGCGATGAGAATGGCAAATTGTGTGGGGATGTCGATTTTGACTCCGTCGCCCCTTTGGCCAGTCATATTACTCCGGTACCAGGAGGGGTTGGGCCTATGACTGTCACCATGCTGATGGAGCAGACCTACGAAGCAGCTGTTCGTGCCTTAAAAAAATGAAAGTGTGAACAAGATGAAGTTTGTATTTGATTTAGATGGAACCCTGTCATTCGATGGTGTCACAATCGATGATGAAATCAAACAGGTCTTATTGAGAGCAGAAGAATTTGGCCATGAAGTTGCCTTTGCTTCTGCACGTTCTTACCGGGACTGCTTGGGTCTTTTAGGGGACCCATTGAGTCAGCAACTCGTGATAGGCTTAAATGGTGGATTGGCCTATCGCCAGGGGCAATTAGTATATGAGGAACAATTGGACAAGGATGTGTATCGGGAAGTCCTTGGCTTTTGCCGCCATTACAATCTACCATTTTTTGTGGATGATACCTTTGATTATAGCGGACAGATTTTGGAAAAGATTCCTTTTGTTGCTAATGTAGATCCCCTCAAGAAAGCCCAGTATCGTTCATTAGAGGAGCTGACAGATCCGATTAAGGTCGTGATCTATATGGGTGGCCATGAGGAGCTCGTGGATGAGATCATCGAGCGGATCGAAAAGACAGACAAGGCCCATATCCGCTATCATGCGCATGAAAAATGCATCTATCTCAATCCAGCAGACACGCATAAAGCGACAACCGTAGAAGAACTCTGCGGAGAGAATTTCGTGGCTTTTGGCAATGATCAAAATGATATCGAGCTCTTTGAAAAAGCTCTTTATGCAGTTCAAATTGGTGATTTTCCAGCCCTTCAGCCTTATGCGGATGATCAATTGGTAGCCAAACAAAATCAACCACAAGCTGTGGCTGCTAAGATCTTGCAAGTCTTTGCAGAATTCAGAGGAAAATAAAAGATGGAGGGGGAGTCGTGGCTTCTCCTTTTTCGCTAGAAATGAGGAAGGTATGAGAACAGTTCAGAAAGAAGAGATCCAACGTGTTATTGCAAAGCGAGAGGCGAATTCTTATAAGGGAGATTTTGGTCGCCTGCTCTTGATTGGGGGGACTTACCCCTATGGGGGAGCCATTATTATGGCGGCGCTTGCTGCGGTTCATAGTGGTGCGGGGCTGGTCACTGTCGCAACAGATCCTGATAATCTGACAGCACTTCATAGCCATCTTCCTGAAGCCATGGGCTTTGATTTGGCAGATCACGAACTCCTTTGTGAGCAGCTCCAAAAAGCCAGCGTGATTCTCGTAGGACCGGGCTTAAAGGAAGCAAGAGAAAACCAAGCAATCTTGCACATGATTTTTGAACAAGTCTCTAGCCAGCAGGTCTTGATCTTAGATGGAGGAGCTATTAGTCTTTTAGCAAGCTCTCAGTTTGACCTGCCAGAGGCTCAGTTGGTCTTTACCCCCCATCAAAAAGAATGGGAAAAACTGTCAGGGATTGATCTAGCAAGCCAGACTGAAGACAAGAGTCGAAGAGCAGTACAGAACTTTCCTCAAGGGACTGTCATTGTAGAAAAAGGGCCACACACCCGCATTTGGACAAGTGGGCAAGAAGAGGGCTATCAGCTAGATGTTGGTGGTCCCTACCAGGCAACAGGTGGAATGGGGGATACCTTGGCAGGGATGATCGCAGGATTTGTGGGTCAATTTCCACAGGTCAATCTCTATGAGCGCGTGGCGGTTGCGACCTATCTCCATTCAGCCATTGCAGAAGACTTGAGTAAGGAGGTTTATGTGGTTCTGCCGACGACCATCAGCCAAGAAATCCCCAAATGGATGAAGAAGTGGAGTGACAAAGATCAGGTTACCAGCACTGAAAATAGAAAATAGGTAAAAAAGATGAAGGGAAGCATTCGAAAAGCAAATCAGTATATCGATGAAAACAGGGAGAAGGTTAACCAGCAATATAGAGGAGCATTTCATTTGTTACCTCCAATCGGCTGGATGAACGATCCAAATGGCTTTGTTTATTTCCGTGGGGAATACCATTTGTTTTACCAATTCTATCCCTATGATAGTGTTTGGGGTCCCATGCATTGGGGGCATGCCAAATCAAAAGATCTTCTCCATTGGGAAGAATTGCCAGTAGCTTTAGCACCAAGTGAAAGCTATGATAAGGATGGCTGCTTCTCGGGTAGTGCTATTGTGAAAGATGACAAGCTCTATTTGCTTTATACTGGTCATGTAGATGATGAGGAAAAGCGAGAAGAGACGCAGTGTCTTGCGGTGTCGACAGATGGCATTACCTTTGAAAAGTTGCCTACTAATCCTGTGATCCATGCTCACCATATTGAGGGGATTGCAGATATTGCAGATTTTCGTGATCCTAAAGTATTTGAATATCAAGGAAACTATTATGCTGTCGTTGCTTCTAAGACACCGGATGACAGAGGTCAAATTCTCCTATTTGCATCAAGTAATCTAGTAGATTGGGCCTTTACATCAGTTCTTTTAGAAGGTGAAAAAGGGCAAGGGATTATGTGGGAGTGTCCCGATTTCTTCCCTTTAGATGGCAAATGGGTCTTGATCCTGTCTCCCATTGAAATGGAAAGGCAGCAAGAAAAATACTGGAATTTAAATTCGACGGTTGCCTTTATCGGTGACATGAATTGGGAAACGGGGCGCTTTCATGTCGATTCCTATGATGAAATGGATGGTGGTTTGGATTTCTATGCCCCTCAAACTTGTCAAGGACCAAATGGCGAACGATACATGGTTGCCTGGATGCAAATGTGGCACCGGTCTATCCCCAGTCATGATTTAGCTCATGGGTGGGCAGGTAGTATGACTCTTCCAAGAAAATTGTCCTTGAAAGACGGACGATTGGTTCAGGAGTTACCTGAGTCAGTGAACGAACACTTTCTTGTAGACCATGCGTCAGAAACCATTGTTAAGGGCAATCAGATCACGATTCCGGCTAGAGGGAAACAAACCTTGTTTGAGATAGGTGCTAAATCAGGTCGCTCCTTTATCCTAAGCTATGGGAATGAATCTGATGCTGATAGTACCTTGCAGTTGATTTACGATGCCTCCAATAAACGCTTTAGCTTGAGTCGAGATCAATTTGGACACCTCATTTCTGGAAAAGAAAGCCCAGAAATTCAATCAAGATGGATTCAGTTGGATGGTGAAAAGGATCATCATTTCTCGATTCTTCGAGATACCAACTCAATTGAAGTATTCGTGGATGGTAAAACTCTCTCCATGACCTTTTATGAAACGAGTCAGAATCCCGTCTATACCCTCACGGCAGATGAAGGGGTCGATTGGGTCTTGAAAACCTATCAAGAATAGGATACAAAAGCCTCCTAAAGAATAAAGAGAGTGGGACAGAAATCGGTAATTCGTTAGAATTCGATTTCGTCGTCCCACCTCCGCACAGTTGAGTAGGGCTGTAAAAGCTGATGAAATCAGCGTAGTAGAGCCCACTCAACCACTGCGTCTTGCTCGACAATCCAAAAATAATTGAGAGGCTAGGACTTTTGTCCCAGCCTCTTTTGTTGTATCCTAAATAGGATTTGTGTTCATCGAAGAAAATTTAGGAATTGGCCTCATGACCGATCTGACTCTCTTTCCAGAATATCCAAATCTTGTCAAAATTCCGCTGGTTGAAGAGGAAAAAACAGTCTTCTATATTAGTTATGCCTATCCAAACGAAGGGGAACCCCAAGCACTTCTTAGCTCTTTTATTGAACGATTAGAGCAGTGTGAAAAATAGGGAAGCTGGTCTAAAATAGACCAGTAGAAAGTGACTTGAATAAAATGAGGCTTGGAGAGAAAGGAAATTCATGATTTCGCTTTGTCTGCCAGCCTTTTTTGGTGTTTTTTGGTATAATTAAACTTGATCATATTCTGCAGAAAGGAGTTCCTATGTCCAACTATTTATCCGTATCAAGTTTGACCAAATACCTCAAGTTAAAATTTGATAAGGATCCCTATTTGGAAAGGGTTTATCTGACAGGGCAGGTCTCCAATTTCCGAAAACGTCCCAACCACCAGTATTTTTCATTAAAGGATGAAAAAGCGGTCATTCAAGCGACTGTTTGGGCTGGGATCTATAAGAGTTTTGGCTTTGAGCTAGAAGAAGGCATGAAGATCAACGTCATCGGTCGGATTCAGCTCTATGAGCCAAGCGGGAGTTATTCCATTGTCATTGAAAAGGCGGAGCCAGATGGGATAGGGGCCTTGGCCATCCAATTTGAGCAACTCAAGAAAAAGTTGACGGAGGAAGGGCTCTTTCAGGATCGATGGAAACAAGCTCTGCCGCAATTTCCAAGAAAGATCGGGGTCGTTACTAGTCAAAGCGGGGCCGTGATTCGCGATATTATTACAACGGTGAGTCGTCGTTTTCCTGGTGTGGGCATCGTGCTCTACCCGACCAAGGTTCAGGGAGAAGGCGCCGCAAGTGAGGTAGTTGCCAATATTCAAAAGGCCAACCAACGGGATGATTTGGATGTCTTGATTATCGGTCGTGGGGGTGGTTCGATTGAAGACCTCTGGGCCTTTAATGAAGAAGCGGTGGTGCGAGCTATCTTTGAGTCGCGGATCCCGATTATCTCCAGTGTTGGACACGAGACAGACACGACTCTAGCGGATTTTGTAGCAGACCGACGAGCCGCTACTCCGACAGCAGCAGCTGAATTGGCCACTCCAGTGACCAAATTAGATCTTTTATCGCATTTACAAAAGCAGGAAAATCGCATGGCAACGGCCATGTCCAATCGCTTGGCCTATAATCGTGAACGGTTGGCCAAATTAAGTCAATCGGTTATTTTTAGACAACCCGAAAGACTCTATGATGGCTACCTGCAAAAGATTGACCAGTTGCAATTGCGATTGAAACAAGGGATGCGCGAAGTTTATGGACAAGGGGACAATCAGCTGCAAGGTCTGCGTCATCGTCTAGAGGCTATGTCTCCTTTGCATCGTATCGAACGTTATCAAGACCGTGTCTTCCAAGATAAGAGACTCTTAACCAGCCGCATGGAACAAGTCCTAAAAGAGCAAAAGATCAAGGTTCAAGGCTTATCAGAAGCCCTCTTGATGCTCGATACTAGTCGGATTATTGCGCGTGGTTATGCCATGGTCAAGCAAGACGATCAAGTCTTGGATTCGGTTGCGAAAGTAAAAGAAGGGGAACCGCTGTCCCTCATCATGAGAGATGGCCAGTTAGAAGTAGAGGTAAAACATGTCGAAAGAAAAGAAATTTGAAGAAAATTTAGCAGATTTGGAAGCCATCGTCCAAAAATTGGAGAGTGGTGATGTGGCTCTTGAAGAAGCAATTACAGAATTCCAAAAAGGAATGAAGTTGTCAAAAGAATTGCAAGATACCTTGGATCAAGCAGAGAAAACCTTGGTCAAGGTCATGCAAGCAGATGGTACTGAAGCGGATCTAGCATGAGACAAGAAGAAAAACGAAATAGAGTAGAGCAAGCGATTCGCTCTTTTTATGAGGAAAAATCCATCGCCCCCCATTTAGTGGAGTCGGTCCTTTATTCGATCCAAGCAGGTGGAAAACGCCTACGCCCAATGCTTCTTCTAGAATTGTTAGAAGCCTTCGGACAGGAGTTGACAGAGGCTCATTTTCAAGTGGCAGGGGCCTTGGAGATGATCCACACAGGAAGCCTTATTCATGATGATCTACCGGCCATGGACAATGACGATTACCGTCGGGGGCAATTGACCAACCACAAGAAATTTGGAGAAGACTTGGCGATTTTAGCAGGAGATGCACTTTTCCTCGATCCCTTTGGAATGATTGCTGCAAGTGCCCTTTCAGATGCGGTCAAGGTCTCTTTGATCCTTGAGTTATCAGATGCTTCCGGTAGTCGCGGAATGGTAGCTGGCCAAGTCCTTGACATGGAAGGGGAGCACAAACAGCTCACTCTGGCAGAATTGCAAACCATCCATGCCAATAAGACAGGACGCCTCCTTGCCTATCCATTCATCGCAGCAGCCTCGATTTTAGAGTTGCCAGCAGACATTGGTCAGCTTCTAGAAACAATTGGGAAAACATTAGGGCTGGCTTTTCAAGTACGGGATGATATTTTGGATTTGGTCGCTGATTTTGAAGCTCTGGGTAAGACTCCTCAAAAGGACTTAGTGGCAGAAAAATCGACTTATCCAGCCCTCTTGGGATTGGAAGAATCAAAAGCTTTGCTTACAAGCAAATTAGACGTTTGCGAGGACTTGTTGGATCAGTTTACAGCTGCTTGCGACTTTGATCCGCAAACAATCAAGAAATTAATAGAAGGATTACGAATAGATGGCTAAGGAAAGAGTGGATGTATTAGCCTATAAACAAGGCCTATTTGATACCCGCGAACAAGCCAAAAGAGGGGTGATGGCAGGCCTTGTCGTTGCCGTTATCAATGGTGAGCGCTTCGATAAACCGGGTGAAAAAATTGATGAAGCAACCGAGTTGAAATTAAAGGGTGAAAAGCTCAAATATGTCAGCCGGGGCGGTCTTAAATTAGAAAAAGCCCTGAACCAATTTGGTTTATCTGTAGAGGGTAAAATTGCGATTGATATTGGAGCTTCTACAGGTGGCTTTACAGATGTCATGCTGCAAAACGGAGCCAGCCAGGTCTTTTCGGTGGATGTCGGGACCAATCAGTTGGCTTGGAAATTACGTAATGATCCTCGAGTGGTCTCGATGGAACAGTTCAATTTCCGCTATGCCGAGCCAGATGATTTTGAAGCAACACCGAGCTTTTCGAGCATCGATGTCAGCTTTATTTCCTTAGACTTGATTCTGCCAGCCCTTCACCGGATTTTGGCAGAAAATGGACAAGTCGTGGCCTTGGTCAAACCTCAGTTTGAGGCAGGACGCGAACAGATCGGGAAAAATGGGATCATTAAGGATCCTAAGATTCATTTAGCCGTTCTTGAAAAGGTCGCTGCTTTTGCAGGGACACATGGCTTTGCGGTAATGGGAGTAGATTATTCCCCTATCCAAGGAGGCCATGGCAACATCGAATTTTTGATGTATCTAGAAAAAAAAGAAGAGAAAACAAAGCCAACTACAGAGCAGCTGGAGGCTGTTGTGGAGCTGGCACACAAGGAATTTAAACATGAAGAGTAAGAATATTAGATTAGAAAAAATTCGCCGCTTCATTCGCGATCATGAAGTGGGGACCCAAGAAGAGATCGTCGAACATTTGAAAGAAGAAGGCATCTCAGCAACCCAAGCGACGGTGTCACGGGATATCAAAGAATTGGGCATCGTAAAGCGCCCTCTGAAAGATATGACCTATGTCTATGAATTGCCACGTAAGCACCACCAAGGGATCGGGATGATCGAAAGCAATATCTTGTCTCATCGTCGCATGGGAGAATATGTCAATTTCACCATGGTTCCAGGGACAGCGCCTTTAGTCAAACGTCGCTTGCGGGAGATTTATAAGGAGCATATCTTTAGTATTGTCGCAGATGATGATACGATCTTGCTGATCGCCTATTCAGCTCCAGAAGCAGAGAATATCCTCAAATCAATCTTTGGGTGGTAAGAGCCTATGCTATTAGAAATTTCGATTAAGAACTTTGCCATTATCGAGGAGATTTCCTTAAATTTTGAAAAGGGAATGACGGTACTGACAGGGGAAACAGGTGCAGGGAAATCCATCATTATCGATGCCATGAACATGATGCTGGGAAGCCGTGCAACGACGGATGTCATTCGACACGGAGCCCCAAAAGCGGAAATCGAAGGTCTCTTCACCGTTGAGAGCAATCGACACCTGACAGCTCTTTTTGAAGAGCAAGGACTAGAGTGGACCGATGAATTGATCATTCGCCGAGAGATTTTGCAAAATGGACGAAGTGTCAGCCGGATCAATGGTCAAATGGTGAATTTATCTGTCTTAAAGGCAGTCGGTCAACATTTAGTGGATATCCATGGCCAGCATGATCAGGAAGAACTTATGCGGCCCCAATTGCATATCGCTATGCTGGATGAATTTGGGGATGCAGCCTTTTTCCAAACCAAAGACGCTTATCGTCAGACCTTCGAAGACTACAAACGCCTGCGCAAACAAGTGGTGGAACTCCAGCGCAACCAGCAGGAAAACAAGGCTCGTATTGAGATGTTGGAGTTTCAGATTGCAGAGATTGAGGCAGCTGCCTTGGAAGTGGATGAGGACCTCCGTCTGGAGCAAGAACGCCAACGCCTGCTCAATCACAAGATGATTGCTGATACCCTAACCAATGCCTATACCATGCTGGATGCAGAAGAGTTTTCGAGCCTCTCCAATGTGCGCTCAGCCATGAATGATCTGGAAAGCATCGAAGAATATGATCCCAGCTACAAAGAGCTCTCAAGCCAGTTATCGGAAACCTTTTATGCCCTTGAGGATATTACCAAGCGCTTAGAAGATGTGGTCGATGGTCTGGAGTTTGATGGCAATCGCCTCATGCAGGTGGAATCCCGTTTGGATTTGATCCACTCTATCACGCGCAAGTATGGTGGCCAAGTCAAGGACGTCTTGGAATACCTGGCGCAAATCACCAAGGAATATAACCTCCTCACCGGAAGTGACCTCTCGTCTGAGGACTTGGAAAAAGAACTCAAACGTTTGGAAAAGAGTTTGGTCACCTTGGCTCAAGATTTGAGTGATCAGCGGCATGACCTAGTCCAAGCTTTGGAAAATGAAATCCAGCAAGAATTGGCAGACCTCTACATGGACAAGGCGCGTTTTCAAGTGCGTTTTAGTAAAGCTAAGTTTAATCGTGAGGGAAATGAAGCTGTCGAATTTTACATTTCGACCAACCCAGGTGAGGACTTTAAACCCCTTGTCAAGGTTGCATCTGGCGGAGAATTGTCACGCTTGATGTTGGCCATTAAATCTGCTTTTTCTCGAAAAGAAGGAAAAACTAGTATCGTCTTTGACGAGGTGGATACAGGAGTCTCTGGGCGCGTGGCCCAAGCCATCGCAGCGAAAATTCATAAGATTGGTCAAAATGGCCAAGTGCTTGCCATTTCTCACCTGCCTCAAGTCATCGCTGCAGCAGATTATCAATTCTATATTGAGAAAATCAGTGATGAACACTCAACTGTATCTACTGTGCGTTTGCTCAATAGAGAAGAACGAATCGAAGAAATTGCCAAGATGCTGGCAGGAGAGGATCTAACGGAAGCTGCCCGTCAACAAGCAGAGCAACTTCTCAAGCGTTAAGAGAAAGAAGGTTTGAAACAATGTCAAGATACTTTGTAGTCGGAGATATTCACGGAAAAGCACAAATGCTAGAAGAGATCATGACAGAGTGGGATGGAAAAGCTCAATTGGTCTTTTTAGGGGATTTGATAGATCGAGGCGAAAACAGCAAACGATCAATTGAAATCGTAAAGGACTACGTAGACCACCACGGAGCGGTTTGCCTTTCCGGGAATCACGAGTACATGTTTTTAGCCTGGTTGGACAATCCAGAAGAGCGTTATGACCACTACCGAAGAAATGGTGGCGATACGACCATCAACTCTCTGTTAGGCCGGCCACTCGATGCTCCTGTAGATGACATTGCGGATGCGCAAGCAGTAGAAAATGCCGTTCCTGACTTGGTGGCCTTCATCCGTAGTTTGCCCTTTGACTACGAGACAGAAACCTATTACTTTGTCCATGCTGGTGTGGATCTAACCCTTGAAAATTGGCGGGAAACCAGTGATTACCAAAAGGTCTGGATCCGAAAACCATTCCATGAAGCGGAGAATCATACAGGCAAATGGATCGTCTTTGGCCATACACCGGTCTATGGACTGCTCAATGAGCCAGTCGGCACCGAAAATCTTTGGATTTCAGATCGGAAGATGGGTGTCGATGGGGGTGCTGTCTTTGGTGGAGTCCTCCATGGATTGCTCTTGGATGATCAAGGTATTGTCCATGACCATGTCCTTCATAATACAGGTTTTTCTGCCGCAGACGACTGAGGAAGCAGGAATGGATATCTTTCACTGCAAAACCCCGTGTTTTTTGATATAATGAAAGCAGAACATTCTTAGGAAGAGTATAGAAATATATGGCAAATATTAAAATAGTTACAGACTCATCTATTACAATTGAGCCTGAAGTGGTTGAAGAATATGGCATCACCATTGTGCCACTTTCTGTTATGGTGGATGGAGTCCTTTATTCCGACAGTGAGTTGGGTGAAGGGGACTTCTTGCGCTTAATGCAGTCTAGTAAAAATCTTCCAAAGACCAGCCAACCACCCGTTGGAGTCTTTGCGGAGGTGTATGAAAAGTTAGCAGCAGACGGAGCTCATATCGTTTCAATTCATATGTCTCATGCCTTGTCAGGAACCGTAGAGGCGGCTCGTCAAGGAGCAACCTTATCAGGGGCAGAAGTAACTGTGATTGATAGTGGCTTTACAGACCAAGCCATGAAGTTTCAAGTGGTTGAGGCAGCTAAGTTGGCTAAAGAAGGAGCAGATCTAGACACCGTTTTAGGTCGTATTGAAGAAGTCAAAGAAAAGACAGAGTTGTATATCGGCGTATCTACCTTGGAAAATCTAGTTAAAGGTGGTCGGATTGGCCGTGTCACCGGACTTTTGAGCTCGCTTCTTAACATCCGTGTGGTGATGCAAATGAAGGACCATCAGTTGGAACCAATCGTCAAAGGACGTGGAAACAAGACCTTTAAGAAATGGTTGGATGAATTGGTAGAGAATCTTTCCCATAGTAAGGTGGCTGAGATCGGGATTTCTTACGCAGGGACACCAGAGTGGGCCAATGAAATGAAGGCTCAGTTGCAATCTCTCGTTGAAAAAGCAATCCCTGTTCTCGAAACTGGATCGATTATTCAAACTCATACAGGTGAGAATGCATTTGCAGTTTTGGTACGCTACGAATAAGCTGAATAAATGTTTGAAAAAACAGGTTTAGTACTTGACCTAAAGGCTTTTTTTAGATATTATAGTACTGTTAAGGCGTAAAGCCTAAAAAAAATTGGAGGATTTGTTAAATGGCTAACAAACAAGATTTGATCGCAAAAGTGGCAGAAGCTACAGAATTGACTAAGAAAGATTCAGCAGCAGCTGTTGACGCTGTATTCGCAGCAGTTTCAGAATACCTTTCAAAAGGTGAAAAAGTTCAATTGATCGGTTTCGGTAACTTCGAAGTTCGTGAACGTGCAGCTCGTAAAGGTCGCAACCCACAAACTGGTAAAGAAATCAAAATCGCAGCTTCTAAAGTTCCAGCATTCAAAGCTGGTAAAGCTCTTAAAGAAGCAGTTAAATAATTGCATTTTGAAAAGCCATCCTAGATTTCTAGGGTGGTTTTTTTGTTGGACAGCTCTATAGGATAAGGGTATAATAGGAAAAAAGAAAGAGAGAAAAGACCATGCGATTCATTTTAGGCCTCTTTGCCTTGTTGTTTATCCGACCTATTTTGTATCTATTGAAAGGGCTGTGGTTCGTACTGGAATTTTGCTTTATGATCCTCGTGGTCAAAATGATCCTAGGAACCGTGCGCTGGATGACCAGTTGGATCGGTTGAGAGTAGATTAGACTCGTATTCAGGATCGTGAATCAATGTCCACTGGACATAACCTCGCTTTTCCGTTTTCAGGCTCGTGAAAAAAATGTCCCCCCGGACATTTTTTTTAATTAAAAGCATTCTAAATAGTGATTTATTTTGAAACATGATATAATAAGGGTAACGAATCGATTAAATCATATTGGAAAGGGGGATTCATAGTGAACGCATTGCATCGTCATGAAGAAGAGCGCGTGGAAGAAGTCTTGCAAAATTTACGTGCTAAGGGCATTCGGATTACCGATACCCGCAGAGCGGTTCTTTCCTATTTAGTGGCGAGTCATGAACATCCAAGCGCTGAGAAGATCTATCGCGATTTATTGCCTCAGTTTCCAAGCATGAGTCTAGCAACTGTCTACAACAATATCAAAGTTTTGATTGATGAGGGGGTTGTCTCTGAGATCAAGGTTCGCAATGATACCACGACCTATTTTGATTTCATGGGGCATGATCATTTGAATGTGGTGTGTGAAAAATGTGGCCGTATCGCAGATGTGGACATTGAAGTCCCAGATCTTCGCGAAGAAGTAGCCAGTCAAAGTGGTTACCAGATCACCAAGACTCAGATGACCGTCTATGGCATTTGCCCCGACTGTCAGAAAAATTAATGTGAGAGAAACCAGAGCCGTCAGGCTCTTTTTTGTATGGTAAAGCCACACTAGGACAGCGAGAGAAAAATAGGGAAAATCATGATATAATGTACTTTCACGATCAAACAAAAGGAGAACGAGATGAAGAAGCTGGAGAATTTTTCTTGGAAAATATGGCATGTTCTTTCCCTAGTTGCCGTGACCGTTATAATGATTGGCGGTATTTGGAGCTTCTTTTACCTAAAAGAAGCGGGACATGTTGTGAGTGATAGAAATTATACCTATGTTGGTAGAGGACAACGGTTATTGGAAAATCGAATTATTAGTGAAGAGGCTACCGGAATTCCAATATTGGCTTATAGTTTTAAGAAAGAAGATAGAAAAAACAACCCATATATTTATGCTGTCGGATCCCAATATATAGCCCTTCAAGATTCTAAACTAATCAGTGATGAAGATAAGAAAAAAGATGCAAATGAATATTTTAGAATTCGGTATTATGAATTGGGCCAAGAGAAAGGAGAAGGTCATACCATTGATGTTTTAAAACTCGTTCAAAAAATGGGTTACGACTCGATTGAAGGAGACATGAGAAGTAGCATGTTTACAGATGGAAAAGATGAGTATGTAGCTTTCAATGTTACAAAAAATAATCTCCTATTTGTGAATCTGAACAAGGGAGAAATC
The DNA here is from genome assembly GCA_905188195.1 of Streptococcus parasanguinis. GTDB lineage: Bacteria > Bacillota > Bacilli > Lactobacillales > Streptococcaceae > Streptococcus > Streptococcus parasanguinis_P. Next base: position 69,749 of record CAJJKY010000007.1, read on the forward strand.
GCAGAGACAGATCCAAAAATGATTGTTGATTATGGTTACAGTGGATTTTATCAAATATTGCCTGCACCCAAATTTGAGACAAAAAAATACAGTCTTGATAGAAATAAAATAGATGTAGGAGGATGTTGGATAGATTATGAATATGATGATGAAGATGAAAAAGTAGAAACTTCCTCAAGTTCTACGGAGAGATTAGATCGCAATGGTGTGAAGGTGAAGGATAGTAAACTCTTAACCCTACTAAAAAAATATCGCCATCTCTTGATTTTAAAACAAAACCTCACTATGGAGGAGGAAAAAACTGTCATCAAGAGTTTGTTTCCTGATGCAGATCATTTCAGTTGGTCTATTAGCGCTCCTTATACAAAGAGTGGGCAGAAAGAAATCGTTCGGAATGCTGAAGAATTTAAAAAGATTATAAAGGAGGAAAGAGTTGAAGAAGAGTTGGAACGTGAATTTGAAAAAACATTTCAAGAAGGGCCAGACGACGATTAGTGATCGGTCAAAAGCCTTTCTAGTGGTTATCTGCTTCCTACTGTTTCTAGGATTCTATTTTTATAGAAATTTAGATGCTAACCTAAAAGGTTTCTATGATAGTAGAAGTTTCCGAGGAGATATACAGATTACAGGTTTCTCTTGGACTCGGCCCAATGCCGGTCCGGATGTGAATTTTATCTATTCTGAAACGGTTGAAGGGAAAAAGATTTCAATTCCCCTAAAAAAATCAGTCAGATTTAAACACTTGGTGATGCCGTATTCTAATAAGATTGATTTAGCTGAAAACCTAGGAATAGAAAATACCTATGATGATTTTGATAGAGCCTATTTGCCTATTATAGAGAAGGGATTTGAATTCAGTACTGAGCGAATCGAGCTTGAAGCAGAATTAGATAAAAAAATTAACGAGTATAGTGCTTTTAGCGGCTCTTGGATTGAAATAAGCTTATCCCCTTTTAAGAAACGAGGAAACAATTATTTCAGTTTGATGGAGCAATATGAGAATGGCATTCCTAATTCTGAGTTAAAAATTCTAGGGGGATGGTATGATGTCTCGTATAGTAGTTTTATCGAATCAGGAGACATTTATGTTAAAATTATCTCCCCTGAAAATATAAGTCGATTTAAAGAATCAGGGAATGATTTTAAATCAGTTTTGAAGCATTACTTGGCAATTAGGTCTCTACCAGATGGGTGGTATGGCCTATTCGATGATGGGAAACAAGTATCTGAGACTGTTGAAATTCGGAATGGAAAGGTTAGGGGGTGAAAGGAGACATGGTAAAAGGAAAAATAAAATTTAATCATCAGTTATGGCGTCAACTTGGCTTATTTACGGCCTATGTTTTGACCCTATTGATGTCACCGTTTTATATATATCAAAAAATAGGGGAGAATGATTCGGCACGGTTTACGATTTTCCTAGGTGAACATTCTCTCTACAATGCCAAAGAGTTCGAAGGTCTTCTTAATTCCTATTTCACCATTTCACTAGTGATTCTTTTCGTATTACCAGTACTTGCTATTTTTTTAAAATATCTTCTAGATAAAACAGGCTATCCTTTGCTGGCGCATCTTCAATCACTGTTAATTTTTGTAGCCTGTAGCATTATTTTAATCTTCACCATGTTTTCTATGACTGTTCAAATAGACCTCCTACGGTTGGAATGGGGATTTTACTTGTGTCAGGCCTTCTATTGGATTTTTATCCTCAGAGAGTGGTGGAATATCAGCGGGATTGTTTATAGACGAAATCATCCTTCAGATGATGAAAGAGCAGAAGAGAAGGAGCAATCGGCAGAATAAACCTATTTCAACGTAAGAATAAACATTCCTCAATTTCAAACTAGAGCCGTCAGGCTCTTTTTTGTGAGAAATTGCACTTTTCTATGGTCGCCACTAGATTTTTTACTGAAAATCTAGTAGAATAAAGTAGATAAACGGGGGAAACCTCGGAGAATAAAAAGGAGATCCATCTAATGGTAAAATTGGTTTTTGCTCGCCACGGTGAGTCTGAATGGAACAAAGCTAACCTTTTCACTGGTTGGGCTGATGTTGATTTGTCTGAAAAAGGTACACAACAAGCGATCGACGCTGGTAAATTGATCAAAGAAGCTGGTATCGAATTTGACCAAGCTTATACTTCAGTATTGAAACGTGCGATCAAAACTACTAACTTGGCTCTTGAAGCTTCTGACCAATTGTGGGTTCCAGTTGAAAAATCATGGCGCTTGAACGAACGTCACTACGGTGGTTTGACTGGTAAAAACAAAGCAGAAGCTGCTGAACAATTTGGTGATGAACAAGTTCACATCTGGCGTCGTTCTTACGATGTATTGCCTCCTGCAATGGACCGTGATGATGAACACTCAGCACACACTGACCGTCGTTATGCTTCACTTGACGATTCAGTGATTCCAGATGCTGAAAACTTGAAAGTTACTTTGGAACGTGCCCTTCCATTCTGGGAAGATAAAATCGCTCCAGCTCTTAAAGACGGTAAAAACGTATTCGTAGGAGCACACGGTAACTCAATCCGTGCTCTTGTTAAACACATCAAACACTTGTCAGACGACGAAATCATGGATGTGGAAATCCCTAACTTCCCACCATTGGTATTCGAATTTGACGAAAAATTGAACGTTGTAAAAGAATACTATCTTGGTAAATAAAAATATCCAGTGGATATTTTTATCCCGAGCCTGAAAACGCAAAAGCGAGGCAATTATAACGGGATTCGTTATCAATCATAGAAAGCTGACTTCGGTCAGCTTTTTTGCTTGTCTTCCTTAGATCCTAGCTGGTTTTGGGTTTTCAGGGTCTCCTAAAAATGTTATAATAGAGTGTTACTAAATTGGGTTCCATTAGCCCTGAAAGGAAAAGAAAATGACAAAATCATTCTACATCACAACCCCTATCTATTACCCATCTGGTAAATTGCATATTGGTTCAGCTTATACAACGATCGCCTGTGACGTTTTGGCGCGTTACAAACGCATGATGAACTACGATGTTTTCTACCTGACTGGTCTCGATGAGCATGGTCAAAAGATCCAGCAGAAAGCAGAAGAAGCTGGGATTACGCCACAAGCTTATGTAGATGGAATGGCCGTTGGAGTGAAAGAACTCTGGCAATTACTCGATATCTCATATGATAAATTCATCCGTACGACAGACGATTACCATGAAAAAGTGGTGGCTCAAGTCTTTGAACGCTTGCTTGCGCAAGACGACATCTACCTGGGTGAGTACTCTGGCTGGTATTCAGTCTCTGATGAAGAGTTCTTTACAGAAAGCCAATTGGCTGAGGTTTACCGTGATGAGAATGGCAAGGTCATCGGTGGGGTAGCCCCATCAGGCCACGAAGTAGAATGGGTTTCCGAAGAATCTTACTTCCTTCGTCTCAGCAAATACCAAGACCGCTTGGTCGAATTTTTCAAATCTCAACCGGATTTCATCACGCCAGATGGCCGTCTCAATGAAATGTTGAAAAACTTTATCGAGCCAGGCTTGGAAGATTTGGCGGTATCTCGGACCACCTTTACCTGGGGTGTGCCAGTTCCATCCAATCCAAAACACGTGGTCTATGTATGGATTGATGCCCTTCTCAACTATGTGACAGCTCTTGGTTATGGTCAAGAAGATCATGAAAACTTTGACAAGTTCTGGAACGGAACCGTCTTCCACATGGTCGGAAAAGACATCCTTCGTTTCCACTCGATTTACTGGCCAATCCTTCTCATGATGTTGGATATCAAATTGCCAGAACGCTTGATTGCCCATGGTTGGTTTGTCATGAAAGACGGTAAGATGTCTAAGTCTAAAGGGAATGTCATCTACCCAGAAATGTTGGTGGAACGCTTCGGCTTGGATCCACTTCGTTACTACCTCATGCGCAGTTTGCCAGTTGGTTCAGATGGAACCTTCACACCAGAAGACTATGTGGCTCGCATCAACTATGAATTGGCCAATGACCTTGGAAACCTCCTTAACCGGACGGTAGCCATGATCAATAAATACTTTGGTGGTCAAGTTCCTGCTTATGTCGAAAATGTTACCGCATTTGATGCTGATTTGGCTAAGGTAGTTGAAGAAAATATCGCTGAATACCACAAGCAAATGAACGCGGTGGATTACCCACGTGCTTTGGAAGCCGTATGGAACATCATCTCTCGGACTAACAAGTACATCGATGAGACTGCTCCTTGGGTCCTCGCTAAAGAAGATGGTGACAAGGAACAATTGGCAGCGGTCATGGCTCACTTAGCAGCTAGCCTTCGTGTCGTGGCTCACTTGATCCAACCATTCATGATGAACACCTCAAATGCCATCATGGAACAACTTGGCTTGGGCTTGGACTTCGATCTTGAAAACTTGACCCTAGTAGGCTTCCCTGAAAATGTCACAGTGGTTGCTAAAGGAACTCCAATCTTCCCACGTCTTGATATGGAAGAAGAAATTGCCTACATCCAATCTCAAATGACTGCAGGCAAGCCACAAGAAAAAGAATGGATTCCAGAAGAAGTGGAACTCAAGTCTGAAAAAGATGAGATCAAATTTGAAGACTTTGACAAGGTTGAAATCCGTGTAGCAGAAGTCAAAGAAGTGGAACGCGTCGAAGGATCAGACAAATTGCTTCGCTTCCGCCTAGATGCAGGAGATGGCGAAGACCGTCAAATCCTCTCTGGTATCGCAAAATTCTATCCAAATGAACAAGAATTGGTCGGCAAGAAACTCCAAATCGTGGCCAACCTCAAACCACGTAAGATGATGAAAAAATACGTTAGCCAAGGCATGATTCTTTCCGCAGAACACGGAGATCAATTAACGGTCCTAACCGTTGATCCATCTGTACCAAATGGAAGCATCATCGGTTAAATGATAGATATATGAAAAGCACTCCGGTGGGAGTGCTTTTGTTGTGTCGATATAGTTCCCATCATTGAATTTTATAAGAATGTTAGATGAGTCCTATTAGTAATGAATATTAATGGAGACTTCCGCAGTGAGAAAAGAGTCTGAAACATTTTCATTTCAGACTCTCGGAAGATTTGAGACAGTGGGCTCAAATCTTAGGTATGGAATCCCAAAGGGATTCGCTACCGTCCGTCCTCACCCAAGGAAAGTCTCCAATTATATTTTTAAATACATGTTCTATTCATCTGGCCGGTATTCTAGGATATCTCCGGGCTGGCAGTCGAGTTCTTTGCAGATGACTTCAAGGGTGGTGAAGCGGATGGCTTTGGCCTTGCCGGTCTTGAGAATGGAGAGGTTAGCAGTCGTGATGCCGATTTTGTCGGCTAGCTCGTTGGATTTCATTTTCCGCTTGGCCAGCATGACATCTAGATTGACGATAATCATGGCACCCTCCTTAAATGGTTAGCTCATTTTCTTCAGCAATCTCAATACCTCTCTCTAAAATCTTGCCAGAGACCCAGACGATTGGAACGGCAAGGAGAAGCCCTGTGTTAAAGGTAAATTGGAAAGTGAAGGGAAGGAGATAAGCATTTCCACTGGTTTCAAGTGTGCCAGACATAAAGGACAAGACCAAGAGAATCTTCCAAGCTCGGTTGCAAAGATCAATGTTAGAGTGAGAAAAGATCTTTTCTTGGTAGAGATTTTGGAGGAAGCTGCGAATGGTGATGAGAAGGTAAATATAGATAGCGCTTGAGGCTAGTGGGAAGAGCAGCTGCCAGAGAGGTTGTGGATGTTTGGGAAAGAGCTGGATGCCATTCGCATCAAAGGACAAGCGACCTGATTGAATGAGATCTTTGAAAAGGCCCATCCGTGAAAGCAGGTGGACGACCAGTGCAGCCACAGTCATAAAGCCACAGAAGTAAATGAAAGCCGTCAAGACTTCAATGACATTTTTTAAGGTTTTTGAGTTTTTCATCGCAAGCCTCCTTGAAGTTTATTTATTTTTCACTTATAGTATACTCCTTATAAAAAATTAGTCAATAAAAAAATATCGAAAAACGATAAAAAAATAATGATAAACAAAATATTATTTTTGAGAAACAGGTATTTTCTACTCAAACTAGTTAGTTCAAACCTGGGAAACCACTACATAGAGGGGAATTTTACTATACTTTCGATTTAGGGTATACTAGTGTAAAGATCTTATTCCATGGAGGTAGTAAAATGAATCTTAAGTGGAAGAAAAAATACCTGGGGCCGATTTTGGGGCTGGTCGGAGCAACTGTTCTGATCGGAGGAGTCTATCTCTACTCTAGCTCCAACATCCAACCAGACCATCAAAAGGAATTTAACCAGACTAGCAAGAAGGTCACTAAGCCAAAGGAAAAAGCCATTGACTTGAGTGGTGACTATGTCTCTAATGAACGGGATGAAGCCAAAATCGAGAAAAAAGGCAAGGCTTGGAAGATCGATTACCAAACGGCTGACGGCAAGGTATCCGCTGAATTTAGTACGGACTGGAAGGTCGATGGGTCTAATAAAATTTCGACAGGCAAGATGAAAAAGTCCGATGGCAATACAGACTTTACAGTTACTGTTCGTGTCTTTAAATACAAGACAGATAAGAAGCCTTTGATCACGGTCACCATGTCTGACAAAAATCCCGACCACGAGATGGTCTTTGCCAATCGAGAGGATTTTTTCAAATCGACAGATCCAAATGATGTCGTTCTTGATGGCAATCTCTCACCGTTTGAAGGTGCTTATTCCAATGATACCTATGAAAAGGAAATCGCAGATTCCGGTTTTAAACTTTATGGCTATACTCCAGAAGAATATTACCAAAACAAGACCAATGCCTTTCCAAGCATTGTAAATGGGGAGACCGGCTGGACTTTCTGGAGTGGAGGCACTCGGGCAAGTTACTTGTTCAATAAAGAAAAAGAGCCCAAGAAGCGAAAAGGCTATTATGAAGTTTATTTCACTGGGGCCAATGGGACTGCGATCCAAGGGCAAGAGCAAACCTTGTACTTGATCCCAGCGGGTGTGACAGGTCCTGATGGAGTAGCTTCCCAAGAACGTCGGATTCTCTTTGGTGACGCGGCCTTTCGTGATTACCATCTAGAGTGGTGGAAAGCTTACCCACAACCGAAAAAAGAGAAAGACTTGGATATTGCGGCCATTAACGGAGGCGATTTCTCAAGCTTAGCTGGAACCTGGCGCAATGGCAAGGGAGCTGAAATCGTCATCCAAGCAGACGGAAAAGTCAAGGGCCAAGGCAGCCTCAAGGCTGTTGCGGACTCGGATAAGAAGAGCAAGATCCCTTATGTTGAGATGAAGATGGGTGAGACTGGTGCTGCGATTGGACTTTTGAAAATCGGGTTCCAAAATCCAGATGGAGACCAGTCTGATACCAGCAAGCCACGTCTAGTGGTCACTCAATCTGCAGGCAACTATCCGGCTGATCAATATTTCTACCGTCAATAAAAAGTTTGAGACAGCTTTGTCTCAAACTTTTTTACTGTCTAAAAGGCAGCTATCTATTTGCAGAATGCTAGTTCCTAGCATTAAAAGGAAAAAAATGTAAAAAAAGCTTGACAAAGCAAATGATTCGCAGTATTATTAACTAGTTAATTAACTGATTAATAAACTAGTTAACAAAAATGAAAAAGAGGTGAAGGATGAATAGGAGAAAAATGAAGGTTCTGGGACTCTTGTTTCTCGGTTTCTTTCTACTGACAGCTTGTGGAAGTCAAGGAAATGCGGGCAAGCCCCCTTCTAAAAAAGGTCTTAAAATTGTCACGAGTTTTTATCCCATCTATGCCCTGGTCAAGGAAATCTCTGGCGATCAAAATGACATCTGGATGGTTCAGTCAGGTGCAGGGATCCATGATTATGAACCCTCTACCAAAGAAGTGGCCCAGATCTATGATGCGGATGTTTTTGTCTATCATTCTCAGACCCTGGAATCTTGGGCCGGTCGCTTAGATCCCAATCTTCAAGGTTCCAAGTTGCGAGTGATCGAAGGTAGCCAAGGAATGACCCTTGATAAGGTGGCTGGATTAGAGGATGTCGAGGCTGGTCAGGGAAAAGAAGCCAAGCACTTGTATGATCCGCATACTTGGTTGGATCCTGTAAAAATCGCAGAGGAAGGAAAGATCATCGCCCAGCGCTTGGGAGAGATTGATCCAAAGAACAAGGAGCGCTATCAGACCAATGCTCAAAAGCTTGAAAAGCGCTGTGAGGAACTGGTAGCCCGCTACCAGCCTCTCTTTGACAAGGCCAAGCAAAAGACTTTTGTGACCCAGCATACGGCCTTTTCTTACCTGGCTAAACGCTTTGGTCTCAAGCAGTTAGGGATTGCAGGGATTTCCCCAGAGCAAGAACCGACCGCTCGGCAATTGGCCGAGATCCAGCAGTTTGTCAAAGACTACAAGGTGAAAACGATCTTTGTGGAAAAGCACACGTCGTCAAAAGTGGCAGATAGTATCGCCAAGGCAACAGGGGCGCGTGTCAAGGTCTTGGATCCACTGGAAGCCGATCCACAAAACGATAAGGATCTATTAGAAAATTTAGAAGAAAATATGGCGACTTTAGCCAAGGAATTAGAGGAGTAAATCAAGAATGAAGAAAAAGGGAACGATTGGAATTGTAGCGACCTTGGGGTTAGGACTCTGTGCCTATGCGCTCAGTCAGCAACCACAAGTCAAGGAAGAGAAAAAGAATCAGATTCAGTATTTGCAAGCGGACAAGAAATCGTCAGCGACTTCCTCCAGCAAAAAGGAAGACAGCATCGAAGCGGTCAATGCCAAGGAAAAGACCCAGGCAGAGCAGATTGTCATCAAGATTACAGATGAAGGCTTTGTCACTTCTCATGGGGATCATTTTCATTACTACAGCGGCAAGGTTCCATTTGATGCCATCTTTAGTGAAGAGTTGATTTTGCGGGATCCAACTTATCAGCTGCAAGAAGCGGATATCGTGAGCAAGGTCAAGGATGGCTATATTATCAAACGCGCTGGGAAATACTATCTCTACTTAAAGGATGCCCAACATACAGTCAATGTTCGTTCGATCGAAGAGATCGCTCAGCAACAAAAGGGTGGCGCTAAAGAAGAAGGGGAAACAGGATCGGTACAGGCTAGCTCCTCTCACAAGGCAGGCAAAACCCGTGACTTTCGTCAACCTAGTCAAGCGCTAAAAGAAGGAAAGACTCTTGAGATGCTGACGGCTAAGAACTATACAGGTGGTGGTTATCGTACGGACGATGGTTATGTCTTTAGCCCTGGAGATGTCATTTCAGATACAGGGGACGGCTTTATTGTGCCCCATGGCGGCCATTTCCATTATATTCCAAAGAGTGCCTTATCTGCTGGCGAGTTAGCAGCAGCCCTCTCTGTCTTAGGTGGTCAAGCTGGCCATCAGGCAGGAAGCTCACACCTAGCTGGAGCAAGCACAGAACAAGGGCAAGGAACTTCAGATCAAGCCTCTCCAAACCTTGGGAAGCAAGCGAGCAACCAGCCATCAGTCAGTCCAACCAATACACAGACGACACCAACGACTTCTAAACCGGCTACTTCCAAACCGAGTCCAAACCTGAGCAATCTGATGGAAGAATTGCAGAAAACACCTCTGTCTTCTCGTCATGTGGAGTCTGATGGTTCTGTCTTTGATCCAAGTAAGATTACCAAGTGGACCGATCAAGGGATTGTCTACCCTCATGGGGATCATTTCCACTTTATCCCATACAGCTCCCTATCGCCTTTAGAGCGTGAGTTGGCGCGGCAATTCCAGCTGCTTCGGGCCCAAGGTGCTACTACACCTGCTGAAATAAGTCCAAACCGGCCTTCAAGTCCAAGTACAAAACCAATTGACCATGAGCACGAGCATGAACATGGAGATAGTCACGAGCATGAACATGGGGACAGTCATGATCACGAGCACGAAGAGGAGCACGATCATGGTTTCCATGCAGACATGGTCATCAGTAAGGACGAGGACGGTTACATGGTCGCTCATGGCAACCACGCTCATTATTTCTATAAAAAGGACCTCTCTCCTCAAGAGATTGCAGCAGCAGAGGCAACTCTGGCAGGTAAGAAAGAAGAGTCCAAGGGACAGCCACTGACAGATGATGTCGCCAGCTATTCTCGCGATGCCTCAGATGAGGAAAAGATCCAGTACATCAGCAAGACCTACGGCGTCCCCCGTGAGGCCATTAAGATTTCCAATGGTTTCTTTGTCTTTAACAACCCGGACCAAGAATACGATCCGACCCACATCCACCCTTATGCCGTTCGTAAGGAACACGTTCGGATTCCGCTTGAGACGGGCAATCCTGAACTAGACTTTATCAATGAACTCTATGCAACAGCCCTTCGTTCAGGAATTTCTCCGTATAGCCTTCAGATTGAAAATGGTCAGTTTGTCATCCCGCATGGCGATCACAACCACTACATCAAGGTACGTTCAGTGGGACTAGCAGACTACTTAGCCCACCGTCTTCCAACCATCCAATCGCCTTACAAAAAAGGAGACTTGAATAAAAAAACAGTAGAGGACAGGGTCAACCAACTTTTAGCAGAAAGCCGGACTCTTTACGCTTCTGATCCATTGCAACAAAGACGGATTGAGCTGATCTTGGGTCACTTCTTGGAAAATGTCAAGAGCTTCCCAAGCAACTCAACAGAGGGCTATCTTGCCAGTCTTAAGCAGGTTGATGAACAATACATCCATGCGACTCAAGCGATCAAACCAAAAGAAGAGACAGCCCTCGATCGTCGATACCAGGAATTGCTGGAACAAGTGCGCTTGCTAGACACAGAAGCCTTCCAACTGAAGAAGGAAGGGTTGGTCGCACAACTGCAGGAAGCCTATGCTACCAAGGACAGCAAGCGTTTAGAGCAGGAAGGGAAGCTATTAGAAGCTGTTCAGGAGATGCAAGATCGGACGGGTGTGACCTCGGTCGACTATCTCAAGTACTTCTACCAAAGTTTGAGCGATGCGCGCTTGACACCAGAACTGCGCACCAAGGCGGCAGATCTAGCCTTGAAACTCTATCGAGCCCAAGCCTTTGAAGAAGCATGGGATGCTAAGGCTCACTTTATGGAACTCTACCAAACCAAGCAGGCAATTGACCAGCTCTTCTCTCAAGAAAAAGGCCAAACCTATCCTATTGAAAAAACAGTTTTGGATCAAAAAGGAAGTCAGGCCCCATCTTATAACTTAGCGGTCTATGATTTCCTCAAGGGATTATATGGAGAGTTGGACAAGGCGACAGAATCCCGTCAACGAACCAGCATCCTGACAGGTCTCTCAGAGCAAATCCAGTCGCTCTTGCCACAAGTCGAAGACCAGGCCAAACGAACTGCCTTTGAAGCAAGTTTGGCTCAACTTGGAAATGAGACGGATCCAGACAAGGCTATTGCAAGTGGACAAGCTCTGTTACGCGAAATCAGTGACACCATTGAAAAGCAAAAACAAAAGCAAACAGAAGAGCCTCAGATTGGGGATGTCGCCCTTTATCAACAGCTCTATAACCAATTGATGGCGCTTCACCAACAATTGCAGGAAAAGGGAGCTAGTGATGCGGTATTTGATCGCTTAGAAGCTCTCTTTGACCAATTGGCTAATCCAAAGAGTGATAAAGCAGCCTTACTACAAGCCATCCAAGCCTTCCAGGCAGAATTGGCAGCTGCGCCATCTGCAAGCGAAGCGGGCAAAGCAGCTACCACAGCTGAAACGCCTGTCCCTACAGAAACTCCGGTGGAAAAAGAAGCAGCAGCTTCAGAAGGAAGTAAGCCTGCCACAACTGAGACAGAAACAGAGCCTGCAAGCGCAGCTGTAACAGAAGCAAGCACACCAGATACTCCATCTCCTCAGAACCAATAGAAGATAGAAAAGAGAGTGGGACAGAAATCGGTAATTCGTTAGAATTCGATTTCGTCGTCCCACCTCCGCACAGTTGAGTAGGGCTATAAAAGCTGATGAAATCAGCGTAGTAGAGCCCACTCAACCACTGCGTCTTGCTCAACAATCCAAAGATAATTAAGAGGCTAGGACTTTTGTCCCAGCCTCTTTTTGCGTTCTAGTGAATAGAAGAGGTCAGTAGTTGAACCTCACTCCTTGTGCTCAAGACGCAGTGGTGAGGTGGTTTCGACTGCTTGTTTCCGCTTGAAAAATGCGGCCATTTGAACCAGGATGCGGGGCACCGTCTGCCATTTTTTCCAAGCTTGAAAGCGGGTGTCGATCAGCTGCTTGGCCAAGCGTTCTAGCATCTCCCGCTCGGTTGGATCCAAATCCTGGGCATTTTGGAGGATTTCCTTGGACTTAGCTAGCTGCTTGAGATCGGTTAGATCATTGATGGAAGTGATGCCGGCATCTAGAAAAATGCCAAAAAAGGTGTCAAAAAACTTCTTGCGCTCCTCTGCCGATGTTTCACGAACCCATTGCTTCAAGGTCAGATCGGTCTGTTGGCTATCGGGACTGGTTTCAGAAACGGTCACAAAGCTGTAGTCCTTGATTTCCCAAGTAAAGGCGTCGTGCTGGGCAAAGCCACCAAAAGCGCGACTCTTGACAATGGTTGTCGGTTCTGGCACTTCCAACATCATGCCAACGATGGATCCCTGAGGGACAAAGCGGCGAATGTTTGGGGACGTCCGCTGGTAACCTTCGGTTTCGATAATGGCCTTGTTGAGGCCAGGAGCATCGTAGCTGTAGATCGCGTCGACCCGTTCAAACAAAGAATCAGGTAGATACGAGCAGGCATAGGTCGCAAGGTTGCCCCCTTTGGAGTGACCGGCCACTAAGAAGCGTCCTTTCGGAAATTCTTTCATGACATGTTGCAGGTAGCTGGCTGCGCGCTTCTGAGCTGGAACATGGTCCATATAGGTCATGTGGAAGTCTTCCTTCCAGCCGATCAAGGTGTCATCCGTCCCTCTGAAAACGACCAAATACGTATCCAGACTAAGCCGATAGGTCATGGCCGCAAACTGTTTTTGTACATCGGGATCGTACTCATCGACATAGTTAAGGAGTTTGATGTTCTTAAAGCGCTTTGAACTAGCCAAGTCATCGACTAATTGGAGGTGCTGGTTACTCACGATAAAATCGGTAGTCCGGTCGATCAGTTCCATCGCATCAGACAGGCGCACTTGGATCCCTGTTGTATCTCCTTGAGGCACAATGTGTCCAAAGGGCAGATAGGTCAGCTCTGTCAATGCGAGGACATCCAACTCTTTGAAGGGGCGGTCATATATGGAATCATAAGTCACTTCTTTTAGGTAATCAAAAATAGTCGACATCTGTGCCTCCTGTGTCTTATTTCTTTCAGTATAGCACAAAAATGGATGTAGAAAAAGCGCCTCCTATCAAGAAAGTAGGACCCAGCTTTTCTTTCCCTCTGAAACAGCCTTTTTCTCTGCTTCTTAATCTGTTATAATAGGAAGAAGAAAAAAAGAAGGAAAGAAAGCCATGCATAAAATTCTCTTAGTGGAAGACGATGAAATTATCCGCCAACAGGTCAAACAATTATTGGAACAATGGGGCTATGAAGTGGTTGCAGTAGAGGATTTTATGGATGTCCTCGGGATCTTTGTCGAAAGTGACCCCCACTTGATTCTCATGGATATTGGCCTGCCTCTCTACAATGGTTACCACTGGTGCCAAGAGATTCGCAAGGTTTCAAAGGTTCCGATCATGTTTCTTTCTTCACGGGATCAAGCCATGGATATTGTCATGGCCATCAATATGGGTGGAGACGACTTTGTCACCAAGCCTTTTGACCAAAATGTCCTCCTTGCCAAGGTCCAAGGGCTCTTGCGCCGTTCCTACGAATTTGGGACAGATCAAAATCTGCTGGAGCACCGGGGAGCCATCCTCAATCTCAAGTCCACGGACTTGGTGTATGAAGGGGAAGTCATCAAGCTGACCAAGAATGAATTTCAGATCCTGCGTGTCCTCTTTGAACATGCAGGCAGTATCGTGGCACGCGATGACATGATGAAGGAGCTCTGGAATAGTGACTTCTTTATTGATGACAATACCTTGTCTGTCAATGTGGCCCGCCTTCGTAAGAAATTAGAAGAGGCTGGCTTGTCAAACTTCATCGAAACCAAGAAAGGCATCGGTTACGGGTTGACCCATGAATAAATTTGGAACGATCTTCTGGCAGTATGTGGTATCCCGCAGGCGCCTACTCTATCTATTGGTCATCTTTTTGATCGTCGATTTGATCTTTGCCTATCTCTTTCCAGAGACAGGGACGGTTTTCCTCTATGCGACCCTAGTGCTAGGCTTTTTTGCCTTCTGTGTCTTGATCTGGGATTTCGCCATGACCTTTCGGGACTACCGCAAAGCCGCACTTTATGAGGAAATAGAGGTTGCCTCACCACTGGAACACCTCCTTTATGAAAAATACACGGAAGAACAGCAGGCGCGCTTGGAGGAAGGGAAGACAGCCCAGGCCAAGTTCAATGACCTGATGGATTACTATACCCTCTGGGTTCACCAGATTAAGACGCCCATTGCGGCCAGCCAGCTCTTGGTGCAAGATGTCGAGACGCCCATTGTCAAGCAGCAGATGGAGCAGGAGCTCTTTAAGATTGACTCCTATGCCAATCTGGTCTTGCAGTACCTGCGACTGGAGAGTTTTCATGATGATCTGGTCTTAAAGCGCGTGTCGGTAGAAGATTTGGTCAAAGAAGTAGTCCGCAAGTATGCCCTCTTTTTTATCCAAAAGAACTTGACCGTGGATCTGCATGATTTGGAGCAGGAGGTCATCACCGATCGCAAGTGGCTTCTGGTCATCATCGAGCAGCTCTTATCCAATAGCCTCAAGTACACCAGCACAGGGGGAATTGAAATCTATTTTAAAGACCAGACTCTCTATATAAAAGATAGCGGGATTGGGATCAAAAATAGCGATGTCCTCCGCGTCTTTGAGCGGGGCTTCTCCGGCTACAATGGCCACCTGACCCAGCAATCCTCAGGGCTGGGGCTCTATCTGTCTAAGAAAATCGCAGAGCAATTGGGCCACAGGATCACCCTCCATTCAGAGGTCGGTCAAGGCACGACCGTTGCCATTCGCTTTGAAGAAAAGAAGTTGGTCATGGATTAAGATTTCCCCATCTTACAAAAATGTAAGAAATAAAGGTCAAAATGAAAGGTTAGGTTATGGTAGCCGCCTTTTATTTTTTATACAATAGTCTCATCAAATGAAGGAGGTCAAGAAAATGAAACTCTTGAAATGGATGAAACAACTCAAAAAGACTGAGAAACCCTGTAACCAACCCGATCTGGAAAAGACGGAATTTGGTCTCCAAGTCCTGCAACAAACCCAAGAATTTTTCTTGATCTACTAGTAAAAGGAGAAAAGTATGTCATTACTAGACGTTCAACATATCAAAAAAATCTACAAAACCCGCTTTCAAGGAACGCAGGTCGAAGCTCTAAAAGATATTCACTTCACTGTTGAAAAAGGAGAATACGTCGCCATCATGGGGGAATCAGGATCCGGGAAATCCACCCTCCTCAATATCCTAGCCATGCTGGACCAGCCGACAGAAGGACGGGTCTATCTCAATGGCACAGATACCTCAACCATCAAGAACAAGGATGCGTCCAGCTTCCGCCGGGAAAAACTTGGCTTCGTCTTTCAAGATTTCAATTTGCTCGATACCTTGTCTGTCAAGGACAATATCCTCTTGCCACTGGTCCTTTCTCGCAGACCGGTCAAGGAAATGATGAGCAAGGTCGATAGCGTGAGTCGGGAATTGGGCATTCATCAGCTACTTGAAAAATACCCCTACGAAATCTCTGGTGGGCAAAAACAGCGGGTGGCTGTAGCACGTGCTATTATCACTTCTCCAGAAATCCTCCTGGCCGATGAGCCAACAGGGGCGCTGGATTCCAAGTCTTCAGCTGCTTTGCTGGATGTCTTTGAAGATATCAATACCATGGGCCAAACCATTCTCATGGTGACCCACTCGACAGCAGCGGCAGCGCGTGCCAAGCGCGTGCTCTTCATCAAGGACGGGATTCTTTACAACCAGATTTTCCGCGGGGAAAAAACAGAGCGTCAGATGTTCCAAGAAATCTCAGATACTCTGACGGTCATGGCAAGTGAGGTGGAGTAGATGTTTCGATTAACGACTAAACTAGCTTGCTCTAATCTGATCAAGAACCGCAAGCTCTATTATCCCTTTGCGATTGCGGTCATTCTCGCAGTGACCATCGCTTACCTCTTTGACTCCCTGACCTTTAATCCCCGCATTTCCGAGCTTCGAGGGGGCTCTTCCATAGTGTTCACTCTCAGCTTGGGGTTCTTCGTGGTCAATGCCGCGGGAGCTATCATCGTGCTCTATGCCAATAGCTTCGTCATGAAAAACCGCTCCAAGGAGCTGGGCATCTACAGCATGCTCGGCCTTGAAAAACGCCATCTCATCAGCATGATCTTCAAGGAACTCTTGCTTTTTGGCTTTCTAACCATCTCAGCCGGTGTCTTGATTGGAGCCCTCTTTGACAAGCTGATCTTTGCCTTTCTTTTGAAACTCATGAAGATGAAGGTCCAGCTAGTATCTACCTTCCAACCTGGGATTGTCATCTTGGTCTTTGTCACCTTTGGTCTCATCTTTGGACTTTTGATTCTTCTCAATGCTTGGCGCATTCTCCGATTGAATGCTCTGCAACTGACACGTGAGAAAGCGAGTGGTGAAAAGAAAGCCCGCTTCTTGTGGCCCCAAACCATCCTGGGCTTAGCCTCTCTCGGTTTTGGCTACTACCTGGCTTTGTCTGTCAAAGACCCCATCATTGCGCTTGTGACCTTCTTTCTAGCCGTTATCCTGGTCATGATCGGGACCTACCTGCTCTTTAATGCTGGGATCACCGTCTTCTTGCACCTGCTTAAGAAAAAGAAGAGCTACTATTACCAACCCAACAACATGATCTCGGTCTCTAACCTCATCTATCGCATGAAGAAAAATGCAGTGGGGCTTGCGACCATTGCCATCCTCTCGACCATGGTGCTGGTGACCATTTCTGCAGCCACCAACATCTATGTCGGTAGCGAAATGGTCAAGAAAATCATGGCGCCTCATGATTTCTCTGTCCAAGGAAAAGGGGTCGAGCTGGAGCAGATCAATCAAAAATTTGATGAATTTGCCTCTGAGCACCATCTCAAGATCAAGAATCGTGACCTGATGACCTATGCCAACTTTGGGGTTAAATCACAAAAGGGCACCGACTTCACCGTCTATCCAGCTGATGAACGCAGCGTCACTCCTAAAACCGTCTTTATGGTTTTTGATGTAGCTAGTTATGAACAAATGACAGGCGAACACGTCGATCTGACAGGCAACCAAGTCATCCTCTTTGCCCATAACAAGGCTCTTAAGGGGCAAAAGCAGTTTACTATCAACGGGCAAGACTTCCAAGTCAAGGAAGAGGTGACCAAGGATTTTATCACCGACCACGTGCCAAATCAGTTTAACATGCTGACGGAGGATTTCAATTACCTGATCGTGCCTGATCTTTCAGCCTTTGTCGCCCAGTTTCCGAATCTGGCCATCAATACCAATATCTACGGTGGCTTCAATGTCAATGTCGATGAAGATCAGCAACTCAAGCTAGCAGCTAGCTATGATAAGATGATCGATGAATTGAGCAGCCAACAGGGCCAAGGAACATTTATCTATGGAGGTAACCGAGCCAATGATGTGGCAGAGTTGAATAGCCTCTTTGGTGGCATCTTCTTTATCGGAATTTTCTTGTCACTGATCTTTATGGTCGGAACGGTCATCGTCATCTACTACAAGCAAATCTCGGAAGGCTATGAAGACCGTGATCGCTTCGTCATTCTCCAACAGGTGGGGCTCGATGAACACGAGGTCAAACGAACCATCAACCGTCAAGTGCGGACCGTCTTCTTCCTCCCTCTCATCTTTGCCTTTATCCACCTGGCCTTTGCCTACCATATGATCCGCCTGATTCTTAAAGTGCTCGGTGTCATCAATAGTGGCCAAGTCCTCGTCGTGACCCTCAGTGTCTGTGCCGTCTTTCTCATCACCTACCTAATCGTCTTTTGGATCACCTCTCGGAGCTATCGTAAGATTGTGCAGATTTAAGAAAAGAAACTCAAATTAAATTAGAAACTTTCCTTAGGTGAGTACGGACGTCAGCGAACTTCGAAGAAGTTCCATGACTAATTATTGAGCCTAAGGTCTCAATAATTCCGAGTGCCTGAAACATAATTATTTCAGGCACTTTTCTCACAGCGGAAAGTTTCAATATACTCTAATAATAATCAGATATTATTTGGATATTTTTGCACAATAATCCAGCATAGGTTATTCAAAGAAAAGAATTGTCAATTTTTTTAGCTTGCTCATAGCGGGCTTTTTTGTACGAAAACCGACTGCGATTGTTTTTGTTTTTCAAAGGGATACACAAAAAAGACTGAACCCGTAGAGTTCAGTCTTTGTTCACTTTCTATTAAAGTGATGTAAGGAAAGTCAATCCCCCTAGGATGACACCTGCCGAATTCGGAATGATCAAAATCCAGTCTTTTTTAGGTTCCTTTGTCCAACCATAAATGACCCAGATCAAGCAAGAAATAGCAGCTGACAAGGGTTGGAAAGGTTGGGCCTTATTTCCCTGTAAATTAGCAATAATTTGTGGGATGTAGGCAATGAAAACGATAATCCCAATAAAGGCACCGATCGAGCCAACGATTTGGTTGATTTTTTGTTTATTCATAAAATTTTACCTCTGTGTATCAAAATAGCATAAGTAGGAAGAAAATGCAATTAATTTGCATGCTATGCAAGATGAAAATGATTACATTCGCACAAAATTAGACAATGTGTCAAAAAAATGGCAACTAGAGAGAAGACTCTCTCGAAAAGAAATCCATCTTCCTGCAAAATCACAAGATTGTGACACTTTACAGTTCGGTAACATTTGAAAAAAAGACTTGAATTTGTAAAGGACAAAAGGTAGAATAGTGCATACTTTAAAAAAAGAAAAGGAAATGGTAGTTTCAAAATGAATGAAAAACAAATGAAAATTCTTGGTTGGGTTGCGACCTTTATGTCTGTTATGATGTATGTGTCTTACTTCCCACAAATCATGGATAACCTCGCAGGTCACAAAGGGAACTTTGTTCAACCCCTTGTCGCAGCCATCAACTGTAGCCTTTGGGTTTACTACGGACTCTTCAAAAAAGAACGCGATATTCCACTTGCTGCAGCCAATGCACCAGGGATCATCTTTGGTTTGATCACAGCCATCACAGCCTTGTAATTAATTAAAAAAGCTGGACAAAAGTCTGGCTTCTTTTTTTATGACTTAACTTATTTCCATGGTATAATGGGAG
This sequence comes from Streptococcus parasanguinis, assembly GCA_905188195.1. GTDB lineage: Bacteria > Bacillota > Bacilli > Lactobacillales > Streptococcaceae > Streptococcus > Streptococcus parasanguinis_P. The sequence continues at coordinate 89,034 of CAJJKY010000007.1, forward strand.
GACTATTCATAGAGAAGATCAAAAGGAGACAAGAGTGGATCAAAAACATCACTGTCAAGTCCTATGGGCGAAAAATAAATACCTGGTGCTGAGTCGTTCCAGTAATCTCTACAAGGAAATCCGGGAGTACCTCAAGCAAGACCAGGTAGAGGTCAGCCACGTCGAGGACCTGATCCAGCAAGCGCTGGCCTTGCCGGAAAATCGTGGCCAGGTCTCTAATGCCTTCCAGCATATCTGGGGCTATTTCAAAAAGCAGGCGACTCCTGAGGAAAAGGCAGACTTCATGCTCCTTCTCGAGAAATACCAGCATGGCCAAGCTAGCCAAGAGGATCTCATAAAGGGGATCCAGACGCTCCTAGAGCGCTACCCCAATCGCTACTTGCAAGACTCGACATTACTAGGAGGTCAATAGATGAGACTGTGGCACCAAGACTTGATTCCCAAACTCCCTCGCCCCCAGCTTCTCGGCCAACACCGGGAATGCTGCGCCCTTCGAGGCAATGGCTGGGGCAAGAAGCATGCGACGGTCAACTATGTCTTTGACTACTCGCCCTATCGCCTCTATGCCTATCACCGCCTGATCATGGAGGAGATGACCGCTCGTGGCTATAAGGTCAGCCCAGAGTGGTGGGAGTCGACCTACAGAGGAAAGACCCGCCCAGCCTATCCAGAACTAGAAGAGGAATCTTTGAGCACCCCCATCTATCCCGAGCATCATGCGGGTTACCTGAAAGAATGCTTAGATAACCTAGCAGAAAAAGGGATCCAACTAGACTAAGAAAAACGGACTAGACCAGGTTCGTTTTTTTGCGCCAAATCTCAACAAAATGCTTTGAAAGCGTTAATTTCTTTCCCAAACATGCTATAATAATAGGAGATTATGCACAGGAAAAGGATAGACGGATGAAGGCAGTAGCAACTCCAGAACTTGAGATCGAAAGACAGTTGATCCAGCAGTTGACTTCAGGAGAGAGTCAGTGGACCTATCGCGAGGATCTCAAGAATGAAGACCAGTTATGGGATAATTTCTTTGACAAGCTCGCGCAAAACAATGTCGCCGTGCTAGCGGACCATCCCTTGACCGACCAGGAAAAGCGCCAGATCAAGAACCAGCTCAACTTTGTCAGCTACTATGAAGCAGCCAAGTGGCTTGCTGGTGAAAATGGCATCGCCAAGGTTGAAGTCCAGCGAGAAGATGCTAGCCTAGGGACTATTCGCTTAGCGGTCATCTGGCGGGACAATATCGCAGCTGGGAAGTCGAGCTATGAAGTGGTCAACCAAGTCGAACGCGACAAGGCCTATCCGCTAGACCAGGATCGACGGCTCGATACGACCCTTATGATCAATGGCCTGCCTCTCATCCATATCGAACTCAAGAGCCCACGAGTGGCCTTTCTAGATGCCTTTCACCAGATCAAAAAGTATGATCGTGAAGGCAAGTTCCGGGGCATTTACTCGAGCTTACAGATGTTTGTCGTGACCAATAAAGTCGACACACGCTATATCGCTGCAGCCCGTGAAAGCAAGCTAAACAAGCAGTTTCTGACCAAGTGGGTGGACAAGAACAACCAACCCATGATTGATCTCAACAGCTTTGCCCATGAGGTCCTCTCCATCCCTCGGGCCCACCAGATGGTCATGCAGTACTCGGTCATCGACGACAGTAAGAAAGCCCTCATCCTCCTGCGTCCCTACCAGATCCATGCTATCGAGGCTGTGCAGGAAGCCTCTCGTCGCCAAGAGTCAGGCTATATCTGGCATACGACCGGATCAGGTAAGACCCTGACCTCTTACAAAGTAGCACGCAATCTCTTGCAGATCCCAGCGATCCAAAAGACCATCTTTGTCGTCGACCGCAGAGACTTGGACCAGCAGACGACCTCGTCCTTCCTCTCTTATGCGGCCAATGATGTCATCGACATCGACGAGACGGACAATACCCATGAACTGGTCAAACGCCTAGGGGGCAATGATAAGCGCGTGGTAGTCACGACCATCCAGAAAATCACGACCATGATGCGCAAGTTCGAAGAAGGGAAGTACCAGCGAGATGCTGGAAAGATCAAGGACCTGCGCGTAGCCTTTGTCGTGGATGAGTGCCACCGGGCGGTTACCCCACAGACGCAAAAGGAGATCAAGGCCTACTTCAAGAACTCTCTCTGGTATGGCTTTACAGGGACTCCGATCTTCAAGGAAAACAAACGCAAGCAAGTGGGAGACCTGGCTCAGACCACCCACCAACAGTATGGCGATCGCCTACATGAATACACTGTCAAGGAAGCCATCCATGATGGAGCGGTTCTAGGCTTTAAGGTAGACTACCGCAATACCATCATCTCGGATCTCCTAGAAGAAGAGATCCCAGACCATGCCTACGAGGACAAGGAGCACATGCTAGAGGTTCTAGATGCCATCCTCAATAAGAGCCAGCAACAGCTCAATATCCCCAAAGGGGTCGGAAAGAGCTATGAGGCTATCTTGACGGTCAAGTCTATCCCACGAGCACAGGCCTATTACAATCTGCTCAAGAGCATACTCGCGGGCAAGGAGCGGGTCAAAGTTTCCGAGCGGGTCAAACGCCATTTGCCAGATTTTCCAAAGTTTACCATCACCTACTCAGTATCTGAAAATGAGGAAGAGTCCATCGGCTACCAAGACCACATGAAGCAGGTCATGGAGGACTACAACCAAGAGTTTGGCACGCATTTTAGCCTAGCGGATCTGCGGGGTTTTAACACCGATGTCAACAATCGTCTGGCCAGAAAGCAGGACAAGTACCTCTACCGCAATGAGCAGTTGGACCTGGTCATCGTAGTCGACCGTCTCTTGACCGGTTTTGATGCACCTTGTCTTTCTACGCTCTTTATCGATCGCAAGCCTATGCGCCCACAGGACTTGATCCAGGCCTTCAGCCGGACCAATCGGATCTTTGATGACAAGAAGCACTTCGGCCATATCATCACCTTCCAGCGTCCTCAAGCCTTTAAGGAGGCTGTCGACAATGCTCTCAAGCTCTACTCCAATGGAGGAGAAAATGAGGTCCTAGCACCCAGCTGGGAAGAAGAGAAGCGCAACTTCTTAAAAGCCTGGGCAGAGTTTAAAGGCCAAGTCACAAACTTCGAAGAAGAAGGAGTCGCCCTCGAGCAGGCTCCAACTGCCCAGCTCCGTAAGGTCGCAAAAGCCTATCAGGTCTTTGACAAGTACCAAGCCTCGATCCGCGTCTACTCTGAGTATGATAAGGAAGAGATCTATCGGGAAACAGGCCTCAGCGACAGTCAGCTCGAAGCCTATCTGGGCCTCTATCAAAATATCCTGGCGGAGATCAAGAGCAGGGATCCAGAAGTGGACAGCCAAGATGAGCTGGATATCCACTATGAGCTGGAGTCTGTCCAAGTCGATGAGATCAACTATGCCTATATCCTGATGCTGATCCAGAGTATGATCCAGCAGGAGGAAAATGATGAACAAGCCCTCAGTGACAAGGATATCGCAACCGTGGACAGTTATATAGAGAGCTTGAACCGGACCAATCCAAGTCTAGCTGAAATCATCCAAAACCTCTGGACCCAGGTCCAAGAAGAGCCCGAACGCTACCGAGGACAATCTATCACCGGAGTTTTGGACCAGATGATCGAATCCGTCATTGAAAGCCATATCGTAAGCTTTGCCAAACGCTGGTATATCGGAGCCGACGAGCTGCGCTACTATATCCAACACTACCGCAAAGGTGCTAAAAAACAAGCCGGCGAAAGCCAGCTCACCAAGAGCCAACGCTACAAAGACTACAAGGCAGAAGTAGCAGATGCCCTCAACCCACTCAGCTACAAAAAACAAATCAAAGAAGCCTATACCCAACTGATCGAAGAGGTGATTGAACCACTGAGAGTGGGGAGGTAGGTAGTTTTGGAGAAAAAGTATGAATTGGACTACGATTTTTGCAGGAATTGCTGCATTTGTTTCACTTGTGAATATTTTTGTAACTATTAGAAATAATAAGGCTCAAATACAAGCCCAGATTATCTCAAGTTCTCGTGTTCAGTGGATTAAGGAAGTTAGAGAAATCTACTCGAATTTTATTAAATTAAGTACAGAGTTTCATAATGAGTTATTGTTTTTAAGAGTTTGTGATAACGAAAAAAATTTTAATATGGTGAGGGGAAATTTGTGGTCAAGTTATTATCAATTAATTTCTTATTTCCCAAAAAAAGACAGTGATGGAAGAAACTCTGAGATTGTAAGTATATTTAATGAATTAGTTAATTTTCTGGAAGAAAAATTAGAGTATTCCTATAGAGATATCACTTTTTCGGAGTTTGTACCAAGTTTTCAGGAATTGCAAAGATATGATGTGCCTGAACAATATAAAGCTATGCTGAATATAGTTTCTGATAAATTTTCTTGTTATATGAAAGAGGAATGGGTGAAAGCAAAACGAGAGGTGGAGAACTAATTTAAGTTCTCAAAGTTATAAAATAACAGGTGTTGTATAGTAAAGTACAACACCTGTTATTTTTATTTTTTTGTCCCTAAATTGACATTTTTGTCCCACAATGTTATACTTAGTTTAGTATTTTAAATGGAGGTCTAGCAATGAAAAAAAAGCAAGTGATTAACTTAATTAAGTATTTTACAGAGAAGAATGAGTCGGGATTCAGGACCGAAGCGTATGAGATAGCAAAATCTTTTGATAAAAATGGAGACTATCAGTTAGCTGAATATATAATGGCATTACTTTCAGATGCTAATACTTTTGTTCCACAAATGAATGAAGAAGATATTGAATCGTTAAGGAAGGTATCACTGCTGAATTTAGAATCATTGCCTTTGCCAGAACCTATCTCTAAAGATGTGATTGGAATCGTGAATGCTGTTCGGAGGAATATTGGAGTAAATAAGTTTCTCTTTGAAGGGGCACCAGGGACTGGGAAGACAGAGACAACAAAACAAATAACTCGCTTATTGGAACGAGAACTATATATTGTAGATTTTGAAACAATAGTTGATAGTAAATTAGGACAAACGTCAAAAAATATTGCTTCACTCTTTAAGGAAATAAATAGTTTTTCTAAACCAAACAGAGTAGTTATATTGTTTGATGAAATAGATGCTATCGCTTTAAATAGATTAGATACCAATGACTTGAGAGAAATGGGGAGAGCAACTTCTGCGATATTGAAGGGAATCGACTCACTAAACGATGAGGTTGTTTTAATTGCCACGACTAATCTGTTTGATGTTTTTGATAAGGCTTTAATAAGACGTTTTGATGCAGTAATTAATTTTAATAATTATAGTCAAGATGATTTATTGGATATTTCGAATGTTTTAATGAGTGATATTTTAAAAGATTTTAAACAATCTGGGAAAAATAGTAAATTATTGAGAAAGATTATCTCTCTGATGAAACCAATTCCTTATCCAGGTGAACTGAAGAATATCTTAAAAAGTGCAGTGGCTTTTAGCAGTTTAACTGATAAATACGATTATTTGAGGCGGATCTTTACAAATGCATATAAATCGATAGATGAAGTTTCAATAGGAGAATTAAAAGAGCTTGGTTTCACAGTACGTGAAATAGAAATTTTGAAGGGTATTTCAAAAAGTCAGGTTTCAAGAGAGTTAAAAGGGTGTTAAAGAATGAATGAATTATTGCAATTAAAGGGACGTTTTGAGCAAAAATCAAGTAGTGGTCGACCAGGTTCTCCAAAGTTGTTGGCTAATCAAATTGTAAGTGAAAAAAAAATATTAAAATTAAAAAAAGAGCTAGAAGAACTTAAAGAATATTGGTTAAATATCTCATATTTTGAAGGAGCTTTAATTTCAGTAACTTATGTAGATGTTGTTGCAAAAAGTAGAAGAATGAGAGAACTATTTAAAAAAAATAGTAGAATTCAACCAAATGATTGCGTTGTTGGAGCTAAATTTATTGATAAAACTTCTACAGAGAAGCAACATGTTATTACTTATTACGTAGATTTAGATGTTTTAGATGAATCGATTAATACTTTGAATATAGTTGCATCATTACTTATTAAAGATTTTAATGGAGAAATTTCTACAGAAAAATTAAATTCGATTAGTGACAGGACAGATAATTATGAACCAGGAATAATTTCTAGAACAAAATTTTTACAAGCTATTGTAGACATTAGTTCGATTGAAAATTTTGCAATACCCAAAAATGAACTTGATGAACTAAAAACATCAATTATTAGTATCTTTGATACCAAAGTACCTACAAGTGAATTGTTAAAGAGGGTTGGTTTAAATGTTCCTGATTACAGAGTGATTGATGAGACAACGATATTATTGACTCCGGATCAGTTAGAAATCTTAAATGAAAAGGCTCCTTATCTAATTTCTATGGCTACTACAGATTTATCGAAATTGGATACTCAGAATTTTGAGATTTTTGATAGCGGTCATAGAATGACAATTCCTTCACCTGCTGATGAACCGGTAGTCGGAGTTATTGATACTATGTTTGATACTAGTGTTTATTTTTCCGAATGGGTGACATTTCAAGATAAGGTAAATGCCGATATTCCAATTAATTCAACTGATTATGAACACGGTACAGCTGTATCTTCGTTAATAGTCGACGGTGCTTCAATTAATCCAGAATTAGATGATGGTTGTGGCCGTTTTAGAGTTAAACATTTTGGAGTTGCAAGGGGTAGCAAGTTTAGTTCATTTTCTATACTTAAGTCAATTAAAGAAATAGTAGCAGAGAATAGAGATATTAAGGTATGGAATTTATCATTAGGTTCAGCATTAGAAATTCAAAAAAATTTCATTTCTCCAGAAGCTGCTTTGTTAGATAAAATACAATATGAATTTGATGTTATATTTGTGATAGCAGGAACAAATAAAAGAGTGAGCGATAAAGCTAGAATGAAAATAGGGGCACCAGCAGATTCAATAAATTCTCTAGTTGTGAATGCCGTTGATAAGGATAATAACCCAGCGACATACTCTAGAGAAGGTAAAGTGTTGTCCTTCTTTAATAAACCTGACATTTCTTATTTTGGAGGGGATGGGAAAAACAAAATAAGAGTTTGTATGCCTACAGGAGAATATTTTGTAGCAGGAACATCTTTTGCGGCACCTTGGATTACTAGAAAAATGGCATATTTAATCCATAAGATAGGGTTAAGTAGGGAGGTAGCGAAAGCTTTAATTATTGATTCTGCAATATCATGGTCAAAACCAAATAGTTCTATGAATTTAATCGGGTATGGTGTAGTGCCTCAAAAAATCAAAGATGTGCTTAACGCCCAAGATGATGAGATTAAGTTTGTTATAACTGGAGAATCAATCATGTTTGATACATACAATTATAATCTTCCAGTGCCTGTCGTTGATGATAAGCACCCTTACATTGCTAAAGCAACGTTGTGTTATTTTCCCAAGTGTTCTAGGAATCAAGGAGTTGATTATACAAATACAGAATTAGATATTTATTTTGGTAGACTTAATGGACAGAAAATAATTACTGTGAATGATAATAAACAAAATGATAATGTGTCTCTTTCTGAAACAGATGCTCGAGGATTGTTTAGAAAATGGGATAATATCAAATCAATTATAGAGTACGTTAAGCCAAATGGGCGAGCTAAAAAGGCATATGGTGATGGTTTGTGGGGGTTTAGTCTTAAAACTAAGGAACGACTTAACAACGGTGATGGTAGAGAACTTAGGTTTGGAATAGTTGTAACACTTAAAGAAATGAAAGGGATAAATAGGATTTCTGATTTCATTAGTCAATGTTCTATGCGTGGTTGGCTTGTGAATAGAATTGACATTCAGGAAATGATTGATATTTATAATGTTGCTGAGGGAGAAATTCATTTTGAAGATTAATTTTATTAAAAAAAGCTTGATGAAGGTTAGATAAAAATATGATAAAGCAAGATATTCCTAAAATAAGATTCTATTCCTATCAAGGTGCTTGGACAGAAAATAAAATTTCAGATATAGTCAAAATATCTGCTGGTGGTGATGTAGATAAAGTAAAATTGAAAGAAAGTGGGAAATATCCCGTTATTGCAAATGCTTTGACAAACAAAGGAATCGTTGGCTTTTATGATGATTATAAAGTGAAAGCTCCTGCAGTGACTGTTACAGGTCGTGGAGATGTTGGATATGCAGTGGCAAGACATGAAAATTTTACTCCAATTGTAAGACTTTTGACTCTTCAATCAGATAATATTGATGTTGATTATCTTGAAAATCAGATTAATTCAATGAGAATTTTAAATGAATCTACGGGTGTTCCTCAACTGACAGCTCCTCAACTTGGGAACTACAAAGTGTATCATCCCGAAATAGAAGAACAAACCGCCATCGGCTCTCTTTTCCGAACCCTCGACGACCTTCTTGCTAGCTACAAGGAGAATCTCGCTAACTACCAATCTCTCAAGGCGACCATGCTTTCCAAGATGTTTCCCAAAGCTGGACAGGCAGTTCCTGAGATTCGTTTGGATGGATTTGAAGGTGAGTGGAAAGAAAAGGAATTCAGTAAACTTGTAAAAAGAGTTACTCAAAGTTCTGACTCTGATTCATTGCCAAAGGTAGAGTTTGAGGATATTATTTCTGGTCAGGGAAAGCTTAATAAAGATATTAGTACTAAATTTGATAATCGTAAAGGTATACACTTTAAACCTGGATACACATTATATGGGAAATTACGTCCATATTTAAATAATTGGCTTTTGCCGAAATTTGAGGGAGTAGCTTTAGGAGATTTTTGGGTATTTGATCCAAATGGAAATGATTCAAATTTCATTTATTATTTAGTTCAATCAAATCGCTATCAAAAAGTTGCTAATGACACATCTGGTACTAAAATGCCTCGTTCAGATTGGAAGTCAGTTTCAACAACTATTTTTGCAATTCCACAAACAATTGCAGAACAACAAGTCATCGGATCCTATTTCTCAAACCTTGATAATCTCGTTAACTCTCACCAAGAAAAAATTTCTCAGCTAGAAACACTGAAGAAGAAACTTTTGCAGGATATGTTTATATAAAAGGAGTGCAGTAAAATGTCAAAAGTAAAATCAGAAACTCTAAAGAAAGAAGAAAAACCTGTAGTAGCTATCTGCTATGATTTTGATAAAACGCTGTCTCCTGATGATATGCAAGCCCAAGGATTTATACAGAAGCTTGGGTATGAAATCAGTGAATTTTGGAAGAAATCCAATGGTTTTGCCAAGGCTAATAATATGGACAAAAATCTTGCCTATATGTTTACGATGAAAACAGAATCTGAAGGGACAGTCCTATTTACAAAGACAGAGTTAGCTAAGTTTGGTTCAGAGGTAGAACTATTCCCAGGAGTCGAAGACTGGTTTGAGCGTATTCGAAAATATGGTGAAGAAAACGGAGTTATTGTAGAGCATTACATCATTTCATCTGGTTTGAAAGAAATGATAGAGGGGACTTCAATAGCTAAAAATGGTGCTTTTAAGAAAATTTATGCAACTTCTTTTTATTGTGATGAAAAGGGTGTCGCGGTCTGGCCTGCTCAAGTTGTTAACTACACCAATAAGACTCAATTTCTTTTTAGAATTACCAAAGGTATTTTAGATGTTAATGACGATGCGGTGAACGATTTTGTTGCTGAAAGTGATTTACGAGTTCCTTTTAGAAATATGGTTTATTTAGGGGATAGTGATACAGATATTCCGTGTATGAAGCTAGTCAAAACAAGAGGTGGCTACTCTATCGGTGTATTCAATCCAAAAACCAATGACAGAAGGAAAGTTCACAAAATGACTCAGGATAATCGTATTGATTATTTTGTTCCAGCTGACTACTCAGAGAATACAGAACTTGATAAACTAATCAAGACGATTATTAAAAAGACGGCTTATAATGAATTATTAGAAAACAAGAAAAATGCTAATAAACTTGAAGCAAGCTCCAAAAAGCCAAGAAGAAAGCCAAAACTAAGGTAATTGTTTCAAAAGGCTCTGATTTCCTTTCTATCGAAAATCTGGATTTTATAACCCTCGAAAAAATATCGTTTATCAACTTCCTATTTCTGATATTCCTTTGGACTTGATTCAAACGGTAGAAAGAGAAGTGATTGGTTATTTCTAAACACTCACTTTTTGAAGAATATTTGTATAACTTAGAAAGAAACATTATGGAAACAACACAAACCTCCCAGTCGCTCTACCAAGCCCTGTGGAACTCAGCGGACGTACTCCGCTCTAAGATGGATGCCAATGACTATAAGTCCTATCTCTTGGGGATGATTTTTTACAAGTACCTCTCAGATAAGTTGCTCTTCTTCGTGGCGGAGACCATGGAAGAGGAGACAGAGAGTCTGGATGAAGCCTTGGCGCTTTACCGTTCCTACTATGAGGATCCAGACTCTCAAGAGGACTTGATCTCCGTCATCACCGATGAGCTCAACTATGTCATCAAGCCAGACTTGACCTTTACGGCCTTGGTGGACCGGGTCAATGAAGGGTCCTTCCAGCTAGAAGATCTTGCTCAAGGCTTCCGAGACATCGAGCAAAGTGATGACCTCTATGAAAATCTCTTTGAGGACATTGATCTCTACTCCAAAAAGCTAGGGGCGACACCTCAAAAGCAAAACCAGCTGGTGGCTGCCGTTATGAAAGAATTGGCAGTGCTGGATGTGGCAGGTCATGCGGGTGACATGCTTGGGGATGCCTATGAGTACTTGATTGGTCAGTTTGCGACCGACTCTGGTAAGAAGGCAGGAGAGTTCTATACGCCCCAGCCTGTAGCCAAGCTCATGACCCAGATTGCCTTTTTAGGTCGTGAAGACGTGCAGGGCTTTACTATCTACGATGCTACCATGGGATCAGGCTCCCTCTTGCTCAATGCCAAGAAGTTTTCTCACCAGCCTCAAACGGTCCAGTACTTTGGTCAGGAGCTCAATACCTCTACCTATAACCTGGCTCGGATGAACATGATCCTACACGGGGTTCCGGTGGAAAACCAGTTCTTGCACAATGCCGATACGCTGGACGAAGACTGGCCGACCCAAGAGCCGACCAACTTTGATGGGGTCCTTATGAACCCACCCTACTCAGCTAAGTGGTCTGCAAGCTCCGGCTTCCTCCATGATCCTCGCTTCTCCCCATTTGGCAAGCTCGCACCTCAGTCCAAGGCGGACTTCGCCTTTCTCTTGCATGGTTATTACCACCTCAAGCAGGACAAGGGTGTCATGGCCATCGTCCTTCCTCACGGAGTCCTTTTCCGTGGCAATGCTGAAGGAACCATTCGCAAGGCCTTGCTGGAAGAAGGGGCCATTGATACGGTGATCGGTCTTCCTGCCAATATCTTCTTCAATACCAGCATCCCAACGACAGTCATCATTCTCAAGAAGAACCGCACCAATCGGGACGTCTACTTTATCGATGCTTCTAAGGAATTTGACAAGGGCAAGAACCAGAACATCATGACGGATGCCCATATCGAGAAGATCCTCAAGGCCTATAAGAGCAGAGAGGACATGGATAAATTTGCCCATCTGGCTAGCTTTGAGGAGATCGTCGAGAATGACTACAACCTCAATATCCCACGCTATGTGGATACCTTTGAGGAAGAAGAAGTGGAGCCACTGACAGAGATCGTGGCTAAGATCAACCAGACTAACGCAACCATTGATACCCAGACAGCCTCTCTTCTAGACATGCTTAGCCAACTTCATGGAACGACACCAGAAGCCGATGCCGAACTCAAGAAATTTGTCCAAGAGTTTAAGGGCTAGGGTGTGAGGAGATAGGGATCAGGTAAAGGGTACTCTATTCGCTATTTCCCAAATTTTTTTCGAATAATAGAAGTAGAGGGACCTTCCCTCTATTTTTTATCGAAAAGGAGCAGGGATGCAGAAAAGACATGCGCATGTATCGCCGACCTTGGATATCATGGCCAAGAAAATTTTTAGTTTGCCGGAGGTGACGGCAGCATTTATTCGGGACATTTTGGAGCTGGATGTGGCGGATGCTCAGATTGTGGAAGGAAGCCAGCCCCACAGCATGGCTTATGAGGAGGATGACTTGTTCTCCACTGCGGTGGATGTGAGAGCCAAGCTCCATGACGGGACCGAGGTGATCATCGAGATCCAGATTCGCAAGCAACAGTATTTCTTGAATCGGTTCCATTACTATTTGGCCAATCAGCTGGTGGAAAATGTGCAAAAACTGCGCCAGCAAGGTCAGACACATAAGATGTATGAGCAGATGGAGCCAGTCTATGGGATTGCGATTTTGGAGAAGTCGCTCTTACTGGACGAAGAGGCAGCCATTAATAAATACTGGCTGACCAATAGCCGGTCCGGCAAGCAACTTAAGGCCTATTATAAAAATGGCAAGCACCAAAATCTACTGCAGGTTGCCTTTTTAGAGCTAGACAAGTATAATAAAGATGAGAACCTGACAGATGCAGGCAGACAGTGGCTGGAGTTTTTTGGGAATCTTCCCTTTACAAAAGCTCCCAGTCAGGCCGTTGTCCACGCAGATTCATTATTAGATTCATCTAGCTGGACCAAGGAGGAGAAGACCATGATAGACGAGCGGATTCGTATTCAAGAAAATTATGATATGACCCTGGAGACGGCTATAGACGAAGCGCGTGAAGAAGGTCTAGTACAAGGGATGGAACAAGGTTTAGAGAAAGGCTTGGAACAAGGTCGTAATGAAGAACGTCTGCAGTTAATCCGCAAAATGGTCTCACGAGGAATGACACCTGAGCTGATATCGGAGATGACGGGTTTATCTCTTGAAGAGATTGAGAGTCTTCTTTCCTGAGTCGTTAAAAGAGGCACTGCCTCTTTTCTTTTTGAAAAAAACTTGAAAATTTTCCCATTTTTTCAATTCACCTTTCTAGAATTGTGGTAGAATAGAGTCAACAAAGAGCTATCCTCACCAACAGTGTGATCGATACTAGAAAAGAGGATTCTGATGACAAGAAAAATTGGTATTATTGGTTTGGGGCATGTGGGTGCCACCTTGGCCCACAGCATGATTTTGAAACACACCTGTGATCACTTGGTATTGATTGATACCAATGAGAAAAAGGTCAAGGCAGATGCCTTGGATTTCTGTGATACGGTTGCCAATACAGGGTATCCGGTTCATATCACGGTCAATGACTACGCGGCTTTAAAAGATGCGGATGTCGTGGTGTCGACTCTTGGAAATATTGAGTTGCAGGCTAATAACACTGATGACCGTTTTGCGGAGCTTCCTTTTACTAGCAAGCAAGTAGTGCAAGTGGCTCGTGATTTGAAGGCTTCTGGCTTTAGTGGGGTCTTATTGGTTGTGACCAATCCGGTCGATGCCGTCACTCAACTTTATCAACAATATACTGGCCTTCCAAAAGAGCAGGTGATTGGGACAGGGACCTTGCTGGATACAGCTCGGATGAAGCGTGCAGTCGCTGATCGTTTGCAGGTTTCACCTGCTAGTGTATCAGGTTACAACCTCGGTGAGCATGGAAATTCTCAATTTGTCGCTTGGAGTCAGGTCCGTGTCAAAGGACACGCCATTACCGATCTCTTCTCTCAAGAAGAACTTGACGCCATCAACTACGAGTCCTTGCGCGGTGGCCACACGGTCTTCTTTGGCAAATTCTATACCAATTTTGGGATTGCAGCAGCAGCCCAACGCTTGGCAGAAGCTGTGATCAATGATAGCCACGAGGAAATGCCAGTGTCTAACTATCGTCCAGAATATGGAACCTATCTTGGCTATCCAGCAATTGTAGGTCGAAAAGGAATTCTCGAACGATTGGATTTGCATTTGACAGAAGAAGAAAAAGAAAAATTACTCCATTCAGCTGAAACCATCAAGGAAAATACACGAAAAGGATTGGAGCATGCATAAAAGCAAGAGGCTGGGACAAAAGTCCTAGCCTCTCAATTATTTTTGGATTGTCGAGCAA
>CAJJKY010000008.1 GCA_905188195.1 Streptococcus parasanguinis
GTGGGACGACGAAATCGAATTCTAACGAATTACCGATTTCTGTCCCACTCTCTTGTATTTAATCAACCTTTTCTACCTTATGCAATTGGCCGTGTTTTAATTCATAAATGGTATCCACATAGGTCAGGATGGAGCGGTCATGGGTGACCATGATGGCGCTCTTGTTTTTAGATTTGACTTCTTTCTGGATCAACTGGGCGATTTCTTGCCCTCGATCTGGGTCTAGGCTAGCTGTTGGTTCATCGGCTAAAATAACCTGTGGATTTCCGATGAAGGCCCGAGCAATGGCTGCCCGTTGTTTTTGTCCACCGGACATCTGATTCGGATATTGGTGGTAACAAGCTTCGATGCCCAGATCTGCCAACAAGGCTTTGACCTCCTCTTGGCGTTTTTTCTTGTCCTTTTCCCCTTTTAATTTGGCCACCAGTTCTAACTGGTCACCGATTTTCATATAGGAGAGGAGCTGGTGATCCTGAAAGATAAAGCCGAGTAATTCCAGCCGTTTTTGCGTCCACTGGCCTTGGTTGAGTCCAGTCAAGTCTTGGCCAGCGATGCGAATCCGCCCCTCATCTGCTGACAAAAGCAAGCCAGCGATGGCTAAAAGCGTGGACTTACCAGATCCTGAAGGACCCAAGATGGCGACAAATTCGTTGGGTTCGACGCTTAAATTAAGCTGGTTGAGGACATGGTGCATTTGGCTGCCATCGGCGTAGGATTTTCTGATATTTTCTAATTCGATAATGGCCATCTTATTCTCCATTTCCACCAATGACTTCGATTGGATCTACTTTTTTGATTTTGACAAGGGACAAGGCACCACACAAAATAGAGGTCAGGATAAAGCTAACCGAGATGGTGAGGTTGTCCTTCAGGGTCATAAAGGAAGGGACGTTATTGGGTAAAAATGGCGCCATCATAGTTGCCAGGCCAAGCCCCAGTAGCACTCCGATGAGGGAGATAATGGTGAGCTGGGATAGTTGGACATAGGTAATCTGGCTCATGGACATGCCAATAGCCTTCAAGACGCCGAACTGTTTCAACTTCTGCAGGGTGAGGATATAGAAGAAGACCCCAAGGATAGCAGAAGAAGCGAGTAAGAGCACCCACGTAATCATCCGTAGCGTCAGGTTTTGAGCCTTGTAGCCAGGGATTTTATCGATCACTTGCTTCTTATCCGCCACCATCAAGTTGCTGGCTAGATCGCTAGAAGGGATGCTTTTCTTGGTCACAAGGGTTTGGGCTTGCCATTGATAGCTTGGATCTGTTTTTTGCCGCATACCTGTGTAGGTATCCGAGCTGATAAAGCCAATCTCGCTGTAGCCGTATTTGGCATTTTTCGCGAAGGCCACGACCTTAAGTTTTTGCTTAGAGGTTTTATCGATCACGTGATCGCCGACTTGGATCCCTTCATCCTCTTTGAAAGAACTGTCCAAAATGACCTCGTTTTTCTTTAAGTCGGAGATCTTGAGGTCTGTATCTTCCATGATTGGATTGAGGATCTCTTTTTCATTGTGATCGGTTGCGAAGTAGGTGATATCCAGAGTGTTGGAATCCTCTGTTTTTGAGACGGTTGCTCGCTGGATGGACAAGCCCGAATAGTCCATCCCCTCTATCTTTTGGACCTCATCTAAATCCTTCGCCGTAATAGTTGAAAAGGGGATAATCCCTTCTGAATCCGTCGAAAGGATGTAGTGCAGCGACCCATAGTTATCGATTTGGGCCGATACCGACCGCCCCAGTCCATTTGTCAGACCGGACAAGAACACCACCATAAACATGAGAATGGTAATGAGGAGTTCAATCAGGATAAACTTCTTGGGCTGGTATTTAATTTCATTCCATGCGATTTTCATATTCCTTCTCCTTTTAGCACGGAGGTGCTCGAGTAGCTCGGCACCTAAACATACTCTACTATCATACCACAAGTGGGGGGATAATAGGAGGCTGGTGTTTGGTAAAGTATGAAGGTATCGGATTTGTTTACTGTGTTCAATTTGTTTCTCAATTATTAATTGTTAATGAATACAAAAATAAATCTGCTATAGACAAGAAAAAAAGCCTTGATTTCAAGGCTTTTCCTGTTGATTTAGATGCCCCCTGCATGGATTTGGAAAGAACTTTCATATTGAGAGTAATTAAAAATGTTGAAATTTAATTGAATTTCGGAAGGCGCTTTTAGGTATTTTCAATATCATGATTAAAAAGTAGGGCAAAAAACATACTGAATTGAACTGTTTAGTAGCTTAAATATATCATGGCGCTATCTAAAAAGTTAATTTTATAGAGTTTGTTGGAATAGTTACTGAGTTTTTTGTTTAATATTCAAACTTTATTATTATATCATGAAAATAATTAGAAAAACAGACTTGTATTATTTTGAAATTTGTATATGATTAAGGTGTAAGAACTAGAAAATAGCCTGTTAGAAAGGGTAATGAAAGAATTAATCAGGCTATATAAAATTGGGGATTGGTATTTAATGTTGTCAACCAAGAAAGGAAAAGATAAAAAATGCAAATACATAAAAAAATTTTTATAGTAGCGCTGGTTTTATCCATTTGTATCTCACTTTATTTTCTTATCAATCCGTCTAATATTCTCACCTTTCCGATTTTTGTGAGTGAATTTGATGACACCACATTTAAATATTACATGTTTGTGAAGATTGGAAT
Organism: Streptococcus parasanguinis; assembly: GCA_905188195.1. Taxonomy (GTDB): domain Bacteria; phylum Bacillota; class Bacilli; order Lactobacillales; family Streptococcaceae; genus Streptococcus; species Streptococcus parasanguinis_P. The sequence continues at coordinate 2,673 of CAJJKY010000008.1, forward strand.
TGTATTATTATTAATCAAATTCTTACTGGATATATGCTTAGAGTATATCAAGAATTGGTTTAAAAAGTTTTGATATTTCTTTACACAAAAGAGTCTGAGACAGCGTTTTGTCCCAGACTCTTTTTTGAGTTGTGAGCTCTGTTTTATAGATTCCACTGCTTGAGGGAGACTTCGCCGCTATTGAGCCAGATTTCTTCTTGATTGTCTAATTGGACCAAGAGTTGGCCGGTATCAGAGATGTCTTTGGCGAGGCCTTGATAGGTCTGTTGGTTCTGCCCAAAAGTGACAGTTCGTCCCAGGACCAGGGAGCGCTCTTTGTAGAGGTAGACCAGTTCATCGACATCTGTTTGGAAGAATTCCTTCCAGATCTCACTGATGAGGTCATTGCGGGTGATGGGACAAGGCCCTTCAAATAAGGAACCTGCCTTACTTTCTAGCTCTTCTGGGAAAGTAGGAATGGCTAAATTGAGACCGACTCCGATAATGACATCCGTGACGAGACCAGTCTCAATCGAGGTAATAGCTTCGGTGAGGATTCCCCCAATTTTTTTATGGCGGTAGTAAATATCGTTGACCCACTTGATATCGATATCGATCAGGGTCAGGTTTTTAATAGCCTTGAAGATGGCTCCAGCGACCATGAGGGTATAAGGGGGGAGCTCCGCAGGGGGCAGTTGAGGTTTGAGGTGAAGGGACATATAGATGCCTCCTTGATCGGGGCAGTAGTAGTCACGACCAAAGCGGCCCTTTCCTGCAGATTGCGAATTGGCCAGGTAGAGCGCCTTGCCTTCTTGATGGCTTTCTATGCCTAATTTTGCATCCAATTGGGTGGAACCACAGTCTTCATTCAAGGACACGGTCAACTGGGTATTTTTTGCGATGACCTCAGGAAGCAGAATATCGCCTGAGACCAGTTTGTAGCCCTTCTTTTTTAGGGATTCGATGACGACCCCATCTTTTTCTAGACGTTGGATGGCCTTCCAGATAGAGGTGCGGGAAACACCTAGTTCTTGCGCCAGCTGCTCCCCGTTGACATAATCATCTGCCTGAGAAAGGGTTTGAAAGAGGATTTCGTGTGTTTTCATAAGACCTCCTAGCGACTGCTGTCACGAATCGTCAGTTTGGTGGCTAATTTAACCATATAGGGAACACTTGGTTGAGCCCCCTGAAAGGTTTGTCGCAACAGCTGAATGGCTTGCTTGCCCATTTCTTCTGTGTAGACGGTCACTGTAGAAAGGGCAGGAAAGACATACTTGGCGATGGAAGTATCATTGAAGGAAATGAGGCTGACGCGCTCAGGAACTGCGATTTGATGCTCCTGAAGAGAGCGAAGGGCTCCGACAGCTAAGGCATCACTAGCCATGAAAAAGGCAGTTGGCAAGTCGTCGCCCAATGCTTGAATCAGTTGCTCCATCATCTGATAACCCGACTCGGTCGAGAATTGACCAACAGAGACAAAGCGCTCCTCATAAAGTCCTTTTTCCGTGAGAAACTGTTGAAAGGTCCGTTGACGGGGATCCATCTGTAGCGGTGTCGCATCTGCCGTCTCTTCCTGCCCGACCAAGAGCCCGATCTCCTTGTGGCCATGCTCAAGGAAATACTCGAGAGCGGTGATGACAGAATCTTCTAGATCGGTCGTCACACAGGAATGTCCTAAATAGAGGGTATTGCTATCGACAAAAATAAGGGGTTTGCCGTAGCTTTCTAGATTTCGAATGGTCTTGGGACTGAATTTCCCAAGAGCGATGATGCCGTCTGCCTCTTGAATCAAGGACCAATCGTCATTATTGAAGATACGAAAGATCTCATAGCCTAATTCCTGGGCTTGTTTTTCTAACCCCATCCGAATGGCATAGTAGTAGAGGTCATCTAATTCTTCTTCGCGTGTGTACCATTCAAAGATGACAATTTTATGAAAATCTTCAACTGGTTGAGGCGCTGTTTTGCGGCTTTTCTTTTGGTAATGCAGGTCCTCAGCGATGCGAAGAATCCGACTGCGCGTGTCTTCACTAACCGATAAGGTCGCATCCTGGTTGAGAACGCGAGAGACCGTTGCCTGAGAAACGCCTGCTTTTTCTGCAATGTCTTTAATCGTTGCCATAGTTCATCCTTTATTGATTTCTACTTCCAGTATACTCTAAAAACTAGTAAAAAGAAATAAAATTTTACTAAAATTTATGTTTGCTACGATATTGGCTAGGAGTCAGTTGGCTATAGGCCTTAAAAGCCTTTGAAAAATAGAGGGGATCCGAAAAGCCCACTGAGTAAGCCACAATCTTAATGCTTTCGTCCGTGTTGGTCAGTAACTGTTGGGCACGCTGCATGCGGACCGAGTACAAGAATTCCTTGGGAGAGATCTGGTGAAACTCCTTAAAGACAGTTGTCAGGTAAGACCGATGGACATTGAGGTCATCAGCGATCTCTTGAATACTCAAGTGTTCTTTACCGTAATGCGTCTCAATCACATGCTTACAGGTCAGGTAGAGTTGATAGGTTGGAGAGAGATAGCTCTTTTGTACGTTGGGTGCTACTTCCCCAATGAGATAAAGCAGTTCATAGATCTGCGAGAGAAGGTGGAGTTGGTAATGTGAAGTCATTTTTGAAGCCTCTGCTTTGTGGACGAGTTGTTCCATAAACTGGCCGATCAGTTCGGTTTCCACCTCTGTTTTCTTTAGAAAACCATTTTCATGCAAGGTAGAAAAACGCATGAAATCACTCACCTTGGTGCCACTGATGCCAATCCAGTAGTAGGACCAAGGTTCTTCGGCATCGGCCTTGTAGTAGGTCACCTTATTTTTGGGGAGAAGAAAGAGATCCCCTGCTTCTAGGTGGATTTCTTTCTTATTGAAGTGTAAGACACCTTTTCCCTTGGTGATATAATGCAGAACAAAATTATCTCGAACGCTAGGGCCAAATTCATAGTTTTTGGGGCAATCTTCGTAGCCATAAAAATCAAGGGCTAGGTCAATGGTATCGGTTTGGTATTCAGAAAAGACTAACATCGGTAAACCTCCTACCTAACATTTTACCATATATGTCCAACAAAATTCTATTTTCGAAAGCGTTTACATCAAGTAAAATAAAGACATGCTAAAAAAGAAAGTTATTGGAACTGAATTTAAAAATACATAGTGATATTTTTCGGTTCCAATGGAGGAAGATATGGCAATTCGTATTGAACAGAATTTGTTCTATGTAGAAAGTAAGGGACTGAGCCTGATCCTTGAAAATCGAGATGGCTACCTGATGCTTAAGCATCTGGGACGTCCGATCCCGTCTTATCATTTTTTCAATACGGTGCATGAGAAGGATCATGCTTTCTCTGGAAATCCAACACCTGACAATCGAACCTTCAGCTTGGATACCCAGCGTCAGATCCTAGGACAGCACGGGCTTGGAGATTTCCGAAAGCCGTCTATTCAAATCCAGCACGGCGCCACAGAGGTGACGGATTTCCTCTATGTCGGAGCCAATATCTACTCTGGCAGTGTCGAGGCAACTGGTCTTCCCAATCCACATACAGTAGATAGTGCTGAAACCTTGGCCTTGGTCTTTGAAGATGATCAAGCGGCCCTGCGTTTGACCCTCTATTACACGGCTTACGAGGATCGAGCAACCATCACTAGCTTTTCAAAGATTGAAAACTGCAGTGATGAAACCGTCGTGATCCACAAGGCCTTCAGTGTGTTGGCCGATGTCCCAGCAGGTGACTACGATGTCATCACCCTTCAAGGGGCCTATGCGAGAGAAAAAACAGTCCGCCGGCAACAAGTGGAGCAAGGAATCTTCTCCATCAACTCTAACCGTGGTGCTTCTGGACATGCCCAGACCCCAGCTCTTATCCTTGCTGACCATGAAGTGACCGAAGATGCCGGTTCAGCCCTTGCCTTCCAACTGCTCTACAGTGGGAATTTTGAAGGATTTGTTCAAAAGAATCAACTCAATGAAGTTCGGGTTGGATTGGGAATCAATCCAGAAAACTTTTCCTGGGAGTTAGCGCCAAATCAGAGCTTTGATACGCCGGTGGCCATGATTAGCTATTCACATGAGGGATTGACCGGTCTCAGTCAAGAGAGCCAAGCATTTGTCCAAGACCATATCATTCCTAGCCCCTTTGCCCATAAAGAACGTCCAATTCTGATCAACAACTGGGAAGCCACCTACTTTGATTTCAAGAAAGAAAAATTATTGGAGCTGGCAGACGAGTCTCAAAAAGTGGGAATCGAGCTCTTTGTTCTTGATGATGGCTGGTTTGGCAATCGCTATGATGACAATCGGGCCCTCGGTGACTGGACTGTCAATGAAGAAAAATTAGGAGGCACTCTAGCAGAATTGATTCAAGGTATCCACGACAAGGGGCTTCAATTTGGACTTTGGGTGGAGCCAGAAATGATTTCTGTTGATAGCGACCTCTATCGGGCTCATCCGGACTGGGCTATTCAAGTCCCAGGCTATGAACACACCTATTCACGGAATCAACTGGTGCTTGATTTCTCCAATAAAGAAGTAGTGGCTTATATCAAGCAGGTCTTGGATGACTTACTTGGAAATCATGAGATCGACTATATCAAATGGGACATGAACCGCAATATCACTAAGCTTGGGAATGGGCAAACATACCTTGAAACCAAGATGCAATCCCATGCTTATATCTTGGGTCTCTATGAAGTGGTTTCTTACTTGACAGAGAAGTACCAGAACATCCTCTTTGAGTCTTGTTCCGGTGGTGGTGGCCGCAATGACCTCGGTATGATGCGTTACTTCCCTCAGGTATGGGCAAGCGACAATACGGATGCCATTGCCAGACTTCCAATCCAGTACGGTTCTAGCTACCTCTATCCTACCATTTCTATGGGGGCTCACGTATCAGCTGTTCCAAATCACCAGATGGGACGGATGACACCACTTGAAACGCGAGGTCATGTAGCTATGATGGGAAATCTGGGCTATGAATTGGATCTAACCAGTCTTCCGCAAGAAGAGTTGGATAGGATTGCAGCTCAAGTCGCTCATTACAAAACGATTCGACTACTTGTTCAGTTCGGAAAACACTACCGCTTGATCAATCCAAGCCAAGGTAGCAATCAAGCAGCCGTCCAGTTCACTTATCAAGACCGCACGGTTGTAACCTATGTACGGGTCTTATCAACGGTTGAGGAGATCGAGCCGACCCTGAAACTCAAAGGGTTGGAAGAAGATGCGCTCTATCGCTTAGAAGGGACGGATCAAGTCTATTCAGGAGCCGAGCTCATGTATGCTGGCTTAACCGTCATTCTTCCTCAGGGAGATTTCCTCAGCAAACAATATGTTTTTGTCAAAAAATAAAAGGAGACAGCCAAATGAAATGGTATAAAAAAATCGGACTTCTTGCGACTACAGGCCTAGCCTTGTTTGGGCTTGGCGCTTGCTCCAACGATGGAAAATCTGCGGATGGCACAGTGACTATCGAGTATTTCAACCAGAAAAAAGAAATGACCAAAACCTTGGAAGAAATCGCGCGTGATTTTGAAAAGGAAAATCCAAAGGTCAAGGTCAAAGTTGTCAATGTACCAAACGCTGGTGAGGTGTTGAAGACACGTGTTCTCGCAGGAGATGTGCCAGATGTAGTCAATATTTACCCACAGTCCATCGAATTGCAAGAATGGGCGAAAGCGGGTGTCTTCGAAGATTTAAGCAATAAAGACTATCTGAAACGTGTGAAAAACGGCTACGCTGAAAAATATGCTGTCAACGGAAAAGTCTACAACGTTCCTTTCACAGCCAATGCTTACGGAATCTACTACAACAAAGATAAATTCGAAGAATTGGGCTTGAAGGTTCCTGAAACTTGGGATGAATTTGAACAGTTAGTCAAAGACATCGTTGCCAAAGGACAAACACCATTTGGAATTGCAGGTGCAGATGCTTGGACGCTCAATGGGTATAATCAATTAGCCTTTGCGACAGCAGCAGGTGGCGGAAAAGAAGCCAACCAATACCTTCGTTATTCTCAGCCAAATTCCATTAAATTGTCTGATCCGATTATGAAGGATGACATCAAGGTCATGGATATCCTTCGCATTAAAGGTTCTAAGCAAAAGAACTGGGAAGGCGCTGGCTATACAGATGTTATTGGTGCCTTCGCGCGTGGAGATGTCCTCATGACACCAAATGGGTCTTGGGCCATTACCGCTATCAATGAACAAAAACCGAAATTTAAGATTGGGACCTTCATGATTCCAGGAAAAGAAAAAGGACAAAGCTTAACCGTTGGTGCGGGAGACTTGGCATGGTCTATCTCAGCCACTACCAAACATCCAAAAGAAGCCAATGCCTTTGTGGAATACATGACCCGTCCAGAAGTCATGCAAAAGTACTATGATGTGGACGGATCGCCAACAGCGATCGAAGGGGTCAAACAAGCAGGAGAGGATTCACCGCTTGCTGGGATGACCAAATATGCCTTTACGGATCGTCACTTGGTGTGGTTGCAACAATACTGGACCAGTGAAGCAGACTTCCATACCTTGACGATGAACTATGTCTTGACAGGTGATAAACAAGGAATGGTCAATGATTTGAATGCCTTCTTTAACCCGATGAAAGCGGATGTGGATTAGGAGTAGAGAGACGATGAAAAAAGTATTACAAAAATATTGGGCATGGGCTTTTGTGGTCATTCCCCTCTTATTACAAGCAATTTTCTTCTATGTGCCAATGTTCCAAGGAGCCTTTTACAGTTTTACCAACTGGACAGGTTTGACCTATAACTACAAGTTTGTCGGCTTGAACAACTTTAAGCTCCTCTTTATGGATCCAAAATTCATGAATGCTATTGGCTTTACTGCGATCATCACGATTGCCATGGTAGTTGGTGAGATTGCCCTTGGGATCTTTATTGCGCGTGTCTTGAACTCAAAGATCAAAGGCCAAACCTTCTTCCGTGCTTGGTTCTTCTTCCCAGCTGTTTTGTCTGGTTTAACAGTGGCGTTGATCTTCAAACAAGTCTTCAACTATGGTCTACCAGCGATTGGGAATGCCCTTCATATCGAGTTTCTCCAAACCAGTCTTTTAGGGACTAAGTGGGGAGCAATCTTTGCGGCTGTCTTTGTCCTTCTTTGGCAAGGGGTGGCCATGCCCATCATTATCTTCCTAGCTGGTCTGCAATCTATCCCATCTGAAATTACAGAAGCAGCAAGAATTGATGGTGCGACTAGCAAGCAAGTCTTCTGGAATGTTGAATTGCCTTACTTGCTACCAAGTGTCTCTATGGTCTTTATCCTAGCCCTAAAAGGTGGGCTTACCGCCTTTGACCAAGTCTTTGCCATGACTGGTGGTGGTCCAAACAATGCCACAACCTCACTTGGACTCTTGGTTTATAACTATGCCTTTAAAAATAACCAATTCGGTTATGCCAATGCCATTGCCGTAATCTTGTTCTTCTTGATTGTAGTGATTTCGATCATCCAATTGAGAGTATCTAAGAAATTTGAAATTTAAGAGGAGAAGCACGATGAAACAAGATGAAAGAAAAGCCTTGATTGGCAAATACATTCTATTGATTCTAGGATCGGTTCTGATTTTAGTGCCACTCCTTGCCACCCTCTTTAGTTCCTTCAAACCAACCAAGGATATCGTAGACAATTTCTTTGGATTTCCAACCAACTTCACATGGGACAACTTTAGCCGTCTCTTGGCTGATGGGATCGGAGGCTATTATTGGAACTCTGTCGTCATCACTGTCTTGTCTTTACTTGCAGTAATGATCTTTATCCCCATGGCAGCCTACTCCATCGCACGTAATATGAGTAAGAGAAAAGCCTTTACCATCATGTACACCCTCTTGATCCTTGGGATTTTCGTACCTTTCCAAGTCATCATGATTCCGATTACGGTTATGATGAGTAAACTCGGTTTGGCTAACACCTTTGGTTTGATTTTGCTCTACTTGACCTATGCGATTCCACAGACCCTCTTCCTCTATGTAGGGTATATCAAAATCTCTATCCCAGAAAGTTTGGATGAAGCAGCAGAGATCGATGGGGCTAATAAATTTACAACTTATTTCCGTATCATTTTCCCGATGATGAAACCCATGCATGCGACAACCATGATTATCAATGCCCTTTGGTTCTGGAATGACTTCATGTTGCCACTCCTTGTCTTGAACCGCGATTCAAAAATGTGGACCCTGCCTTTGTTCCAATACAACTACGCAGGCCAATATTTCAACGACTACGGACCAAGCTTTGCTTCTTACGTTGTCGGCATTATCAGTATCACCATTGTCTATCTCTTCTTCCAACGCCATATCATCGCAGGAATGAGCAACGGCGCAGTGAAATAAGATACAAAGGGACGATTCAGCTTGCTGAAAATTTCTGTAGTACCCTAGGGCATCCACATCTGTAGACTACTGAAGTAGCAACGGCTGTGGAAAACCAGGGAATCTGAATAAGAAGCCTTGGCTTCTTTGAAGATTCATCTTTTTCACACAGAGCTTAGGGCGTGCTCAATTCCAGATACAAAGGGACGATTCAGCTTGCTGATTTCAATCGTATCCTATAAAGCAATTCTTAAAATACATAAACTCATAAAAGCCAGGTCTCTTCAGACTTGGCTTTCAAAAAAGGAAAGGAAACCATTATGCCAATTCAAAACAAAACCATGTTAATTACTTACTCAGACAGCTTGGGAAATAACCTCAAGGACCTCTATGAAAATCTGGAGAAGCACTTTGGGGATGCAGTCGGTGGGGTTCACCTCTTGCCATTTTTTCCATCAACCGGTGACCGTGGCTTTGCGCCTGTGGACTATGACCAAGTGGATCCAGCCTTTGGAGATTGGGAAGATGTCAAACGCCTGGGGGACAAGTACTATCTCATGTTTGACTTTATGATCAATCACATTTCTCGTCAATCTAAATACTACAAGGACTACCAAGAAAAGCACAACCAAAGTGCCTACAAGGACCTCTTCCTCAACTGGGACAAGTTCTGGCCGGAGAATCGTCCTACTCAAGCAGATGTGGACTTGATTTATAAGCGCAAAGACCGAGCTCCTAAGCAAGAAATCACTTTTGCAGATGGGACGACCGAGCACCTCTGGAATACCTTCGGGGAAGAGCAGATTGACCTAGACGTGACCAAGGAAGTGACCATGGACTTTATTCGCAAGACCATCGAACATTTGGCGAGCAATGGTTGTGATCTCATTCGTTTAGATGCTTTTGCCTATGCAGTCAAGAAGTTGGACACCAATGATTTCTTCGTTGAGCCAGACATTTGGGATTTGTTGGATAAGGTGCGCGATATGGCAGCAGGCTACGGTGCTGAGCTTCTTCCAGAGATTCATGAGCACTATTCCATTCAATTTAAGATTGCCGATCACGACTATTATGTCTATGACTTCGCGCTACCCATGGTAACCCTCTATACCCTCTATAGCTCAAAAGTGGAGCGCCTTGCCAAGTGGTTGAAGATGAGTCCTATGAAGCAGTTCACGACGCTGGACACCCATGATGGGATTGGGGTGGTCGATGTCAAGGATATCTTGACAGATGAAGAGATTGACTATGCTTCAAATGAGCTCTATAAGGTAGGAGCAAATGTTAAACGCAAATATTCCACAGCGGAATACAACAACTTGGACATCTACCAAATCAATTCGACCTACTATTCAGCGCTTGGTGATGACGATCGTAAGTACTTCCTAGCCCGTTTGATTCAAGCCTTTGCACCAGGTATTCCACAGGTTTATTATGTTGGATTCCTAGCTGGGAAGAATGATTTGGAACTTTTAGAAAACACCAAAGAAGGCCGCAATATCAACCGTCATTACTACAGCAATGAAGAAATCGCTCAAGAAGTGGAGCGACCAGTCGTGCAATCCCTTCTCAAGCTCTTTAGTTTCCGGAACAACTCGCAAGCTTTTGATCTAGAAGGAAGCATTGAGGTGGAAACACCAGATGAACATACCATTGTCATCACGCGCCAAAATATAGACCAAACTGTCACAGCAGTAGCTCGAATTGATCTTGCTGAGGGCACTTACCAAGTGACAGAAAACGGTCAAGAAATGGTGTTTTAAAAAAATATGAACGAACTAAAGGATAAGTAAAAAATGCTTATCCTTTTTTAAAACAAGCACCTTGCAACCGTTTACAAAACTATAAAACAATGGTACAATATCTATTGAAAGAAAGGAGGTCGCTTTATGAAAAAAATCATTTATCCATCTGCGGCCCTATTAACGGCTTTTGCTCTATTATCCGTCCAAACAGCAAAAGCAGACACAGCTCAAGCGTCGGATCAAGCCAATGAACCGGCAGCAACAGTAGAAGAGGTGGTGGCTTCTCCAACGCCAGAAAGCACTACAGAAAATCAGGGAGAAGTGGCCGAAACACCGACTTCAACAGATCGTGCAGCTGTCCCTGCTGCTTCTCCAACGGTAACATCAACAGAGACGGCATCTCCTGAAGTGGAAAAACTGATTGAAAACATGCCACTCAAGCAAAAAGTGACTCAAATGATCATGCCGGACTTCCGTAAGTGGCAGGAGGCTAATCAGGAGTCGCCACAGGATCTCACCAAGGTCAATGCTGAAGTAGCGGATGCGATTGATAAATATGATTTTGGAGGCGTCATTCTTTTTGCTGAAAACGTCAAAGAAACCAAGCAGACCCTTGCTCTGACGCAAGATATGCAAAAGGCAGCGATCGAAAACAAGGCCAACAATGGGAAGATTCCGCTATTGTTAGCCATCGACCAAGAAGGTGGGATCGTCTACCGCTTGGGTACGGGTACAGCCCTTCCTGGCAATATGGCCATTGGGGCTACCAATGATCCCAAACTAGCGAAAGAAGCCGGTCAAATCATCGGACGTGAACTTTCTGCACTAGGCTTGAATGTGGACTTCGCTCCGGTTCTAGATACCAATAATAATCCTCAAAACCCTGTGATTGGGCTTCGTTCCTTCTCATCTGATCCAAACCGGGTTGCCTACTTGGGTATTCCGATGATGAAAGGCATTCAGGACTACAATGTGGCTGTAGCGGCCAAGCATTTCCCAGGTCATGGAGATACAGCGGTCGATTCCCATACGGGTCTCCCATTGGTGGATAAATCTCTTGCTGAGCTTGAAAAATTGGAACTCCTTCCATTCAAAAAAGCTATGGATGAAGGGGTAGACCTCTTGATGACGGCTCATATCCAATACCCTCAAATTGAAAAAGATCAGGTCGTGTCAAAAGAAACGGGTGAGAAAATCTATGTTCCAGCGACACTTTCAGATGATATTTTAACGGGCTTGGTAAGGAAGAAATACGGCTATAAGGGCGTGATTGTCTCCGATGCCATGGGAATGGATGCTATCGCTAAGAACTTCGGTGAGGTGGAAGCTGTGAAGATGGCCATCAAAGCCGGAGTTGACCTGGTCTTGATGCCAACGACCCTTCGCAGCAAAGCCGATTTGACCAAGATTGATACCATTGTCAATGCGGTGGTAGATGCGGTCCAAACCGGTGACATCTCAGAAGAACGCTTAAATGAGTCGGTTCGCCGGATTCTGAGCCTCAAAGAAAAACGTGGGGTCTTGAATTTTGATCCAAGTGCTCGAACAGCTGAAAAAGCAGAGGAAGCAGTCGGATCTAGCCTCAATCGTGACTTGGAACGCAAGATTGCTGCAGCAGCGGTGACGGTTGTAAAAAATGAAGACAATACCTTGCCATTTAAGGTGCAAACAGGTGACCATGTCTTACTCTTAGGAGCTTTTGAAAACGAAGTTCCTGGACTGGATTTGGGTATGCGGCGCTTAATTGCTGACGGAGTGCTTCCAAAAGACACCTCCTTTGTGGCCAAGAACTTCACCAAAGAATCCACCCTTGATAGTCTAAAAGAAGACCTAGAGAAAGCCACTCATATCGTAGTGATTTCAGAGATCGGTTATGAAGGGCAACTGGATAAAGATTTCTGGCGAACCAAGATCCCAACTGAAATCGTCAATTATGCCAATACCAACCATAAGAAGGCAGCTGTCCTTTCTATCTCTAAACCTTATGATGTAGCCAACTATCCAACAGCCAAAGCTATTTTAGCAGTCTATGGAAATAAGGGAATGGATCCAACGGAATCCCTCAAACCAGACAATGCATTTGGTCCTAATATTCCTGCAGGAGTGGAAGTCATCTTCAATGGCAAGGAACATCTAGGTACCTTACCGGTGGATATTCCAAAAATTGTAGATGGAAAAATGTCAGAAACAGAGTACGCCTACCGTATTGGTCATGGACTCTTCTATCCAGCACCTGCACCATTGCCAACACCAGAAACCCAAGTTCCAACTCCACCAGTTTTAGATCCAACCCATCAAACAAAACCAGTAGAGATTGGAAATACGGGAACACAGGTCCTTGGTAGCACTCAAGAAAAAGCTAGCCCTCTTGATGGTCCACAAGTTACTCCGATCGCTGTGAAACAAGCCACTGATCAGGCTCCTGTCAGCGTGTCAGCCAGTCCTGCCTCATCGGTATTGCCAAAGACTGGTCAAACAGAAAACCTCCTAGCCCTCATGGGTGTCAGCCTCTTAACCTTCCTTGGATCTTTTGTCTATCCAAGAAAGAAACACTAAGGAATGAAGAATCTCAATTGGGTCATCTCTCAATTGAGATTTTTTAGTAAAGTTTTACTAAAATTAACTCGAACAATACCAAGTTAGCTGAAAATAAAATATGGTTAAAAACCTATATTGTAGGCTTTTTAAATATAAAATAAAAATTAAATAAAATTTTACTAAAAACACTTGAAGTTTTACTTCTGATCAGATATAATACAAGTATAAAAACGTTTACAAAACTAAAGGAGTTTCTCATGACGACAACAATCACATCTCAAGATTTACAAGCAAAATTCCAGGCTGTCTTTGGGGAAAAGGCTGACCACACTTTTTTCTCACCAGGACGGATTAATCTGATCGGTGAACACACTGATTATAATGGTGGTCATGTTTTCCCAGCAGCCATCACACTTGGTACCTACGGAGCGGCAAGAAAGCGTGAGGATAAGGTCTTGCGTTTCTTCTCAGGAAACTTTGAAGACAAGGGGATCATTGAAGTTACGCTTGAAAATCTCCACTTTGAAAAAGAGGACAACTGGACCAACTATCCAAAAGGCGTGCTCCACTTCTTGCAAGAAGCTGGTCATGTCATTGATAGCGGAATGGACGTCTATGTCTACGGCAATATTCCAAATGGATCCGGTCTTTCTTCTTCAGCATCGCTTGAGCTCTTGATTGGCGTCATCGCTGAGAAACTATATGATCTTCAGTTAGATCGTCTAGATCTGGTCAAGATCGGGAAACAAACCGAAAATCACTTCATCGGAGTCAACTCTGGGATCATGGACCAATTTGCCATCGGTATGGGAGCTGACCAACGGGCTATTTATCTTGATACCAACACCCTAGAATATGATCTGGTACCGCTGGACCTCAAAGACAATGTCGTAGTCATCATGAATACTAACAAACGCCGGGAATTAGCGGATTCAAAATACAATGAACGTCGGGCAGAATGTGAAACTGCCGTTTCTGAACTCCAAGAAAAATTGGATATCCAAACCTTAGGGGAATTGGATCTCTGGGCTTTTGATGCTTACAGCTACTTGATCAAGGATGAAAATCGCATCAAACGAGCTCGCCATGCTGTACTTGAAAACCAACGGACCTTCCAAGCTCGTAAGGCACTTGAAGCAGGTGATTTAGAGGGCTTTGGCCGTCTCATGAATGCTTCCCACGTATCCTTGGAGCATGACTACGAAGTGACAGGTCTAGAATTAGATACCTTGGTGCATACAGCCTGGGAACAAGACGGCGTCTTAGGAGCTCGTATGACGGGAGCAGGCTTTGGTGGTTGCGCCATCGCCCTTGTCAACAAAGATAAGGTTGAAGCATTTAAAGAAGTTGTCGGCAAACGCTATGAGGAAGTCGTTGGCTATGCGCCAAGCTTCTACATTGCAGAGGTTGCGGCGGGGACACGGGTACTTGATTAAAAAGGAGATAGGATGACAGAACTGGTATTAGATGCATTTGTCACAGCCGTCATTGCGGCGAGTGACTACGAAGAGATGGATCGGATTTATCTAAAAAATCGCATCATGAGTCGCATTGGAGAAGAAGGGCTAGACGCCCCAGCTCAAAAAGAAGAGTTGATCGCACTCAAAGATCAGCTGGTAGAGATCGCTGTTGCAAATAGCAAGATCCAGGATAGTATGGCCGCAAAAGACAGTTTGGGTGCGGAGTTGATGGATTGGATCACCCCTAGTCCTAGTCAAGTCAACCATCGCTTTTGGGAGACCTACCGTCAGTCCAAGGAAGACGCGATTGCTGATTTCTATGCCCTCTCTAAGCGCAATGATTACATCAAGGTCAATGCGATTGCGCAAAACATTGCCTTTGAGGCAGAAACTCCCTATGGTTCTCTTGAAATCACCATCAATCTGTCAAAACCTGAAAAAGATCCTAAAGACATTGCAGCGGCCAAACTTGCTAAAGCCAGTCATTATCCAGCCTGCCAATTATGCTTTGAAAATGAAGGCTATCAAGGTCGCCTAGACCATCCAGCCCGGGCCAATCACCGGATCATCCGCTTTGATATGGACGGTCATGATTGGGGTTTCCAGTATTCCCCTTATGCCTACTTCAATGAACACTGCATTTTCCTCGATAGCCAGCATGTTCCCATGGCCATTAGCCGCAAGACCTTTGAGCGACTCTTGACTATTGTCGAGACTTTTTCAGGCTATTTTGCAGGGTCCAATGCAGATCTGCCGATTGTAGGGGGATCCATCCTGACTCATGACCATTACCAAGGCGGACGCCACACCTTCCCTATGGAGCTAGCTCCTGTTGAGGAAAGCTTTAGCGTTGAGGGATTTGAGGCTGTATCGGTAGGAATTGTCAACTGGCCCATGTCCGTGCTTCGTCTGCAATCAGATGACAAGGCGCAATTGATTGCCCTGGCAGACCATATCCTAACAGCCTGGCGAGGCTACTCGGATCCAGCAGCTCAAGTTTTAGCGGTATCCGATGGTCAGCCCCACCATACCATTACCCCCATTGCACGGATACGTGATGGGCATTATGAACTGGACTTGGTGCTCCGTGACAACCAAACCTCACCAGAGCATCCAGATGGGATCTATCACCCACATGCAGATGTGCAACACATTAAAAAAGAAAATATCGGCCTGATCGAAGTCATGGGCCTGGCCATTTTGCCACCTCGCCTCAAGGAAGAGCTCAAGCAGGTTCAAGACTATTTGCTTGGACGTGAGAGCACAGTGGCAACCTACCACCAGGCTTGGGCAGATGATTTGAAAGCCACTCACCCAGCTATCACAAACGAAGCAGAGGCAGAATCCCTTGTCCGTGAATCAGTTGGCCAGATCTTTGCGCGTGTGCTCGAAGATGCCGGAGTCTACAAGCGAACAGCAGAAGGACAAGCTGCCTTTAGACGCTTTGTTGCGACACTTTAAGTGTGGAGAAGTGGCAGAAATTTGGTACAATAAGAGAGAAGACAAGAAGCGAAAGGAAAACAAATGGCAATACTCGTACTCGGAGGAGCTGGCTATATCGGTTCCCACATGGTGGACCGCTTGGTCAATGAAGGACAGGAAAAAGTCGTCGTGGTTGATAGTCTGGTCACAGGCCACCGTGCAGCGGTGCATCCAGATGCCGTCTTTTACCAAGGAGACCTGGCGGATCAAGACTTTATGCGCACTGTTTTTAAGGAACATGCCGATATTGATGCGGTCATCCACTTTGCGGCCTACTCACTGGTCGCTGAGTCCATGGCAGATCCTTTGAAATATTTTGACAACAATACAGCAGGCATGGTCAAACTCTTGGAAGTCATGCATGAATGTGGGGTGCACTACATCGTCTTTTCTTCAACTGCTGCTACCTACGGTATTCCAGAAGAAATTCCGATTCTTGAAACCACTCCACAAAAACCGATTAATCCCTATGGCGAAAGCAAGCTCATGATGGAAACCATCATGCGCTGGGCTGATCAAGCCTACGGCATCAAGTATGTGCCCCTTCGTTACTTTAATGTAGCGGGTGCTAAGCCAGATGGATCCATCGGAGAAGACCATGGACCAGAGACCCATCTCTTGCCGATCGTCTTGCAAGTGGCCCAAGGCAAACGCGAGAAGATCTCCATTTTTGGGGACGACTACAAGACACCAGATGGGACCAATGTTCGGGACTACGTCCATCCATTTGATTTGGCAGATGCCCATCTTTTAGCAGTGGAGTATCTGCGTAATGGCAATCCATCGACTGCCTTTAATCTGGGCTCATCGACTGGATTCTCCAATCTTCAAATCGTTGAAGCAGCTCGCAAGGTGACGGGACATCCGATCCCACTTGAGCTGGCTGATCGCAGACCAGGAGATCCAGATACCTTGATTGCATCATCTGAGAAGGCGCGTGCCATCCTCGGCTGGCAACCAAAATTTGACAATATCGAAACCATTATCCAAACAGCCTGGGCTTGGCATTCCAGCCACCCAGATGGCTACAATGATCGATAAGGAGGGACTGCGGACATCATTTTTGAGACTTTTTTAATAACATCTAAAACGACAGTTGATCTTGCTAATGACTCGTTTCAGACGTCAGTCATTTCCTTAACCATCATAAAAAAGTGAGGTATTCAAAATGAATAAAACCACAAAAATGTTAGCCGTCTTCTTGACAGCGGGTCTTCTTTTAGCTGGTTGCGCACAAAAAGAGACTACAAAATCTACTAGTCCATCGTCTACTAAGGCGACCAGTAAAGCAACAAGCAAATCATCCGCTAAAGAAAAGACAAAAGGGTCATCAACTGATGAAAGCAAAAAAGAAGATGCACTAGCAGGTGCACAAAAAACTGTTCTCGAAACGAGTGATGAAGCAGGTAAGTCAACTATCACCTTGTATTACAAGGGAGATACCTTGTTAGTACAAGAAAAAGTTGATGATTACGACGTCTCAAAAGTGCCTGGTGAGAACCCTCTTGAAACCATGAAAGAAGCCGTCGCTAAGAGTCAAGAAAAATTCAAAGATTTGATGGGACATGGATTTGAACTAACATCAGAATACAAAGACGGAATCTTTTATATCCGCAATACCATTGATTACACAAAAATCGATTTTAATAAATTAAAAGAAATCGTCCCAGGCTTTAATCCCCTAGATGACAAAACAGTCAGTTATTCAGTAACGAAAGACAGTCTTATCAAGGGCGGTATGGTAGAAAAATAAACCAAATGGGGAGCAGCTCAGTTTGCTGCTCTCTTTTTGTTTTAGATGTTGCGGAGAAATTAATGATTATTGTGGAAAAAAGAATGGATAGATGAAGATGTCAAAGAAGTGGAGATTACTTTATCATATAACCAATACGAGTTTGTATGTTTTTCAGACGAGTACTATAGAAGATTTGTGGGGCAGATAACTTCTCTTCTTGAGCTATTTCACTTAACCCCCTAGGCTTTGTAGGGCCACCAACCAGATGATTACAATGATCCATAAGAAGGAACTCAAGTCAGTTGGCTTGAGTTTTTTTGTGTGGGCGAATGTGTGGGGAATACCACTAACTAGGCTTTTTTATAGCTGTGAAAGATTTTATAATATGAAAAAATTTAAAGGAGAAATGAATGGGAGATAAATACACCGTAAAAAGTAATCTTTCGGTGGCTGCTAAGCATGCTACTGCAATAGGATCTGCCAATAATCATTCAGCTATTACAGTTCAAAGAGATGAACAAACGACAGTTGCTGGTAATAATAGTGCCAAAAATGGTATTAGTCAATTTGAGAATCTTCAGACTCAACTATCGAATCATATTGTGAATATGATTCAAAATATCCATAGCTTAGCCGACCAATTTGAAGATAAGGATGCCATGATTCGTCAAAATTTAAATATTTTGAATACCATTCAGTCTAAGCCATCATTCTCAAATGAGGCGAAATCAAAATACTTAGATGTGTTAGAAGATTAGATATGAGTGCAGAAGAGACATGGAATAAACTCCATGAGAAAGAACGACAACTTTCAGAGAAGGAGTGGGACCTATATCAGCGGATAGAAAAATTAGATTCGAAAAAAATGGAAGTAATGGATCAGCTGTTGAATGATTCTCATTGGTTAAATGATCTAGATTTTCTTTTCGAAGGTAGCAGATATCAAAGTCAAATGATGGATGACCAGTTAGAATTCCAGCATCAAGTGAGAATAATGGAATACAGTTTGGATGAAGAATTAGAAAAACTTCGGAAAGAACATAAATCTATTGAAATGAAGTTAGATTCAATTCACCAAGAAAAAAGACGATTAGTGACGGAGGAAATCACATGAGTATAGATATGTATCTAGAATCCGCCAGAAGTCAGGCAACTAGTTTATCTAGTATATCCACCCAGTGCGTGCAACAGAATATAGGATTGATTAAAGTTCTTGAAAATTTTGTCGCTGAAGAAAAGTTAAAAGGGCATGCTTACGATTCAGCAAAGGCGCATATTACAAGTACGGTTATTCCTTTAATTCAAGGAATTGTCTTATACCAAGAATCACTGGCGGAGGAGTGTCAAAAATTTGTCAGTCAATATACCTCTGACGTAGATAGTAAAAGTTGGCGTCAAGTGGATTTAGAAGAAAAAATTAGGGAAGCAGATCAAAAGATTTCCAGTCTACGACAGTTAATGGAAACAAAATCGGATAATAAGATTTCAGCTTTTCTAAATCTTTCGGTATCCATAGCCGTATTTGAGGGAGTAAAACAAAAATTACAGAAAATATTAATTAGCCTGCTTACTTTTAATGCAGTCTCTCCAACTATCTTTTTAAATTCAGAGCGGTATTTATTGGCCGTTCAAAATGGTTTTGCCCAAGCTGCACAATCATGGGATGCTGCTAGTGGAACCTACTTGCCTCCAAGTAGTGGAGTGGATCTATCGTGGAAGCAAACAGTCTCTTTAGGATGGCAAAAACGTCAAGCCATTCTGAACAAAGTGAAGAATCCGAAAGTTGAAACATTAGAAGAAAAACTCTCAAAAATGTCACGTGCTGAACTGGAGGAAGAGTATGGAGATGTGATTCAAGCCTATAAAAGGTATACGAATATGGGGCAAGGTGATGCGATCCTTGCCAAATGGGATATGAACGATCTCAAATTGTTATGGAAGCGGTATAATGAAGTAAAGGATGATCACTTAGGATTATTACCTTCAGAATTAGCCAAGGTGGACCCGAAATTTAAGAAACGTATCGATGCAATGGATCAAGAAGCGTTAGAAGAGGCCTACCCAGAACTTAAAACATTGATCTCCATGGCTCATGTGAATCCATATGCACAACTATTTAAATCTGAAACAGAACGAGCTAATTATGATTACCTACTAGACCGCTATTTCCTTTTAGATAGTCAAAAAATGCTTAGTTGGCGAGATCCCGCCTTTCAAACTAAATATGATTATTATATAATTGAAGAAGGAATTGATCCTTTTACAGGCAAACCTGCTACACAGGAAGAAATCAATCGGGCAAAAAATATCAAAAAGGTGAGAACTGTTACTGAGAGCTTCCAACTGGCAAGTACCCTGTATACCTCTTATGTAGGATACAATCAGTACTACAATAAACCCTATACAACGTTCTCGGATGTATTTAGTAAGGTAAAAGGGAAGATTCCTGTCTTCAATAGGAAACCAGTAATTCCTGTTTTTTCAAATAGATATTCAAAAATAGATTTTACTCAAACTGACTTTGATGTTGAGTTAATAAGAGGTAGATTGAAAACTGATCCAGATACGGCTTTTTTCTGGTCAGGACGAACAGATGGCATTGGAGGAATGGATGTTGCGAAAAAAATAGCAAAAAATAAAGGAGGAGTTACATTAGAATCTACGATTGATGATACGAACATTGTAATGCCTGAATGGGATTTTAATACTCCTTCAAGTGTAACAGCTTGGGAGGAAGCTTCGAATGTTTACGCAGAGCAAGTATCTGGTGAAATAAGAGCTGTAGTTGGTAGCGAACTACGACCAGGAAATATTTGGGAAAACATCGAACTACCAAGATTGAAGGCCAATCCAAATGTTACTAAGGTTACAACAATAGATCCTAAAACAGGGGTAGAAAAAATTATATTCGAGAGGTAGAAATGAAAATTACAGGAACAAGATCAACAATTACTTTTGATTTAGAGAATGGTTTCCTCATAAAAGCACAAGGAGAATTGCTGATCAATAAAAAATTTGTTGTTTATAAAGATAGTATGACACAATGGGAGCCTCCTCATGAGAATCTTCCGATAACTCAAAGAGAAATAGAAAATATTATTAATACAGCTAAAAAAATGGAGAGCAATCAAACTATTCAATTAGACTTTGTATAATTATATTGTATTCTAAGAGAAATAAATCTCTATACAAGTGGTCAGGTTGTCTATCATGGGACCAAACTCCTAGGTGGAAGTGAAGAAGATGCTCAAACTGCAAACTTTATCGGGAACATCGTAGGAGGTTATGTGGCCTCCTCAGCAACCAGCAAGTTTAGTTTGAATCAACCTATTTTTTCAAATCGATATTCAAAAATAGATTTTACTCAAAACAGAAGACCATTATAAAACATTTTAAAAAAATAGAATAGAGGTTTGAAATCCTGAAAAATAGAATTCATTACATTACGAAACTTGAAATGCAAGATCGATTGCCTTTCAGTGGCTTTGTAGCAAATTTTGATGGGAAGCAGATCCAAAACAAAGAAGAACTATTTCGTTTTCTTGAAAAAAATGTCGGACTTCCTGATGCCAATAATTGGTCATCTATTACAGATTGGCTGACAGACTTATCATGGATAAAAGCTGAAGAATACAACTTTATTCTTGAAAATTATGATAGCTTCTTAAAAGATGACTTATCATCTAAAGACTTATTTTTAGAAATTTTGGAAGAAGATATTCTTCCTTGGTGGGAATGCGATGTTGAAAAGCATGTTGTTGGCAGTAAGGTCAAGAGTTTTCAAGTTTACATAGTAGAAAATTAAAAATAGGACAAAGTTTTAAGGAGCTACCTTAAGGTAACCACTTATGTTGGATATAATCAGTACTACAATAAACCCTACACAACTTTCTCGGATGGATATAGTAAGGTAAAAGGGAAGATTCCTGTCTTCAATAGAAATCCAGTAATTCCTGAGGTTAACCTTAAGGTAGATATCAATGGTAAAACTATAACAGAAACCACAAAACCTTATGATCGCGAACATATTTTACGAAATATAGAAGAAAGCAGGCTTGCGAGGGAGAATTCAGGGTTTAAAGACTTTTCAACCACGAGGCTTCAGCCGGTAGTCAAGCCTCAGCCTGCACCTAAGAATTTAGATGTTGAGGGACCAGTAGTAAATAATATTCAATCTAAATATCCCGATTTGCAAACTTATGAATATAATTCATATACAAATCCTGGTCCACTAAATGATTTAAGAGGTCAGCCTAATGTTAATTTTTATGGGGGACGGTATGATGTTGAAGTTTTGAAGTCTCCCAAAATATTATATCGAGCTGGCGACCAAAGCAATCCGCTAGGGCAATGGTTTACAGAATCAGCCCCACATTCTGAGATAGAAGTTAGAATAAATACGGCAGTAAAACCAATTTGGACAGATCGTTCAGGAAACTACACTGGCAGTTCTCCTTTAAATACAGTTTACGAAATAAAAATACCAGCTGGCACAACAATATATAGAGGACCTGTTGCGAGTCAAGGAGGCATCTATCAAGGTGGTTTGGAATATGAACAAATTTTTATTGAAACTCCGTGGAAAATAGAAGGTGTAGAGGTTATTAGCTCAAAACCATTAAATTAGTGAGGAAAGAAATGAAACGAAAAGAATTATTAGATAATATCAAATTAATATTACCACTATTAAATCAGTACAATGATGGGACAATTCATGTACAAATTTCATTTTTACAAGGATTAGAATGTGCATTGGAAAATGGTGACTCACTCCCTACAATAAGAGAAATTAAAGATATCCTTTATCCTCCAAGAGGAGGTCTATCAGACTTTTTTGTTTGGAAGAATGATTATTTGGAACGACTAAAAATTAATGAAGAAATTGAAGCCTACAATAATAGATTATGGGAGCTTTTAAATCAAATAGAAAACTTGGAATCATAGTAAATGCATCAAATTTTAAAATTAGAAGCATTTCATCAATCTCATACAAGAATTCCAAGCGAAAATGAAGCATCTGCTTTTGAAGATTTTTGGAAACCAGGAGGACAAACCTTCCCAGGAAATATGCCAGAAGGCATCATGAAAGATATTAGTACCCAAAGAGGAGAACACACATGGAACATAGTAAATTAACTTGGGAAGACGTTAGTAAGTTTGAAGAAATAAAAGGTTATGGACAACATGTTTGGCGACATCATGAGAAATATTTTTTTGTTACAGATGAAGGAGGAATAGCTGAACAGAGGGTAGTCTATGAATTCCCATTAGAACTATTTCAATTATTAAAGTCTGGGGAAAAAACACTTAAAGAAATTCATTTCAAGCTAAAAAAAGACTGTTGGCCACCGAACGTGACACAAGAAGAAGCTAATAAAAATTTCTTTAGGCAATTTCCAGAAGCTTTAAGAGGAAATCCTAAAGCACAAGGCTTATTCACAAAGTCTGAACTGGAAGAAATATTACCCGAAGGGGCTAAAATTCTAGCGAGCAAAGATTAAAATAACTCTTTATATCTATGTTGGAATTGAAACAAATGATGAATTTTAGAACAAAAATTTTAGAAGCTATAAAAGTGGGGGAAGTTGAAGATATTTTACGTGGAAAGCAAAAGTATCGAATTGAACCTCCAACTTTTGTTCCAGACGTTTTTCCTACAGATATAAATCAGATACTGTTTGAATATTTTTATAATCAAAGTGATATCAAAAACATTCAATTATTATTAGAGAACTCTTTAATTAAATTGACAAAGAGTTCAGCTACGGATTTGTATATTTCAATATTATTTTTCGATTCAATACTCTTTATGGAAGATAAGGGTATTGCCACTTTTAAAATTGATACTTCAAGATTAGTAGCTGAAATAGCATCTGGAATACAAGAATTTCGGAAAGAATTAACGAAAAGTATAACTTTTAATAATGGATTAACCAAAAAAGACCCTATGAAAGTAATTGTCCGCTTCAATCAGCGTTATAAAAACAAATATAATTTTTCAATTCTTGAGGATTAGAAATAGGCTAGAACAAGTGATAAAAAGACAATATAAATTATTCAAGAGTGTCGACGACAAAATAGCACTCACCGTCCTATATAACAGAGAAAATTATAAAATTTTAACAACCATTATGATGACGGAAGTTCATACTTTTATCCGGATGTTCGCGAAGCTTTGGAGAATGTCATTTCTAGGAATATGAAGAATCCGCTTTTGATGGTAATTTATTGGGGATCGAAGTTGGAAAAGATATAACTGAAGTATATTATCAAATGGATGATGAAAGTCTTGGAGACCCTTGCTTCATTCCTACAAATCATGAGAAAGAGGAGTATTTGGACTTAGTTCAAAAGCTAGAGGAATTTGATTACTCTCTTGCCACCTATTTCCGTCAGTTGATTGACTAGAAAGGAGAAAGTCATGAATGATTTACTCCTTATCCCAGTAATTTTTTTAGCAATAGGAAGAATTCTTATTCTTTTATGGAGACTCTTTCTTATTGCCAGTGGACTTTTCTTTATTGGTTTTGTCAGTTTTCTTATTTTCGTGGAGGGCTATGGAATTTATCTGTTCTTTACTGAACCGACCCTTTATATGGAAGATTTATCCCAGAATGGTCTGATCAGTTTTACAGGATTTTATGCGGTATTTAATCTATCCTTACTTTTATGTGGTGTTTTGAAAATCATTAGTTGGACAAGAAGATTAAAAAGTAGCTGAGCAAGAGATTGTTCAGCTACTTTTTAATTGGGCACTATAAAAATTTTTCTCGAAAATAAGAAACTTGCACGATTTACTCATTACTTAGCCAATACTAGAGTTTATACTAGTTACTGTAAAGATGATCATCTAAAAGAAGGAAGGAGGCAACCTTATGGCTAAAAATACAAGTCGTCCAGAGATTGATTCTCTAAGTTTCGAGGTTGAAAACCAAGAACTTTCCGGGAAATCAGGAGCTGGTGGTACACAGCTTTTAAAATGACACTAGCAGGTCGCTGTGGATTGTGTTTCACCTGTTCCTATGAGTGTACGACAAATAATGTTCGTTGTTAGATAAAACAAAAGGAAAATTCTAGTATTTTATTACAAAACTTTGACTGCACTTTGATTTAGTGTTATATTGACGGGAGAAATACAAATAAAACAAGATAACTTTGAGATTGATTCTTTGGATTATGGAAATTAATATCCAAGAATTGGATGGAAAATCTGCTGCTGGGTGGCGTACGGCTGTTAGATTAACAGCACAGGGGCGATGTGGTTGGTGATTTACATATTCATATGAATGTATTTCGCCAAACGTGCGCTGTGGATAAAACTCTCTATTTTTTGACAGGAGGATAAAATGGAAGGAATTATTGGGACACTAGAATTCTATGCACCTGTACTGGTCTTAGGAGTTGTTGTCATAGGGATTGTTTACTTTATGAAAAAAAGAAACGATCGCAAATAATCAACATCGACCGATACCTGAAAAAGGCATCGGTTTTTTATAACTTGAATATATTGCACAAAATACTCATGGAAAACCTTGAAAGAAACCGTATAATGAGAGAGTAATAAAGAAACGGAGGAATGAAATGATGAAACAGCTTATTGTGACAGGATTAACGAAAACATTTGGTCAAGGGGATAATATCGTTCATGCTTTATTAGATGTGAACTTGTCCGTTGAAAAAGGTGAATTTCTGGCAATTATGGGTGCCAGTGGTAGTGGAAAAACAACACTCCTCAACTGTATTTCAACGATTGATAAACCAACATCAGGTGAGATTCGATTTGAAGATTTTGACATCATCCATGCCAAGGAAAATGAACTAGCTGACTATCGTGCTAAAAACATTTCCTATATTTTCCAAGCCTACAACTTGGTGGAAACCTTGACGGTCTATGAAAATATCATTCTACCTCTTCAAATTCAGGGGAAAAATATCAAAAAAAATCAGGATAAGATTGAGGAAATTTTGGATAAGTTGGCCATTCAAAACTTAAAAGATAAGTTTCCTAATCAGTTATCAGGTGGCCAGCGACAACGTGTGGCAACTGCTAGAGCCTTGATTGATGATTCTAAACTGATTATCGCAGATGAGCCGACAGGAGCCTTGGACTCTGCCAATTCTGAAAAACTGATGGCACTTTTGCAGGAAATCAATAAAAGTTTTGGTATTACCATTTTACTGGTTACGCATGACCCTGCCGCAGCCAAGTACTCTTCACGGATGGTGCTACTTAGCGATGGAAAGATTATGGATGATTTGGAACGTAACAGCTTATCTAATGAACAGTATTTGCAAGAGATTTACAGTCGTACCAGATAGGAGGAAGAGAGTATGTATCCAAAATTAATTTTACGAAATGTATTTCGAAATTTACAGACTTACACCATCTACTTTTTCAGTCTAACCTTGATTTATAGCTTGCTCTATGCTTTTAATGCTTTACCAAGCCATCCAGTGATGCAAAGTTTATCAGGGGCAAAGGAAATGTTGACGACGGTGATGAGTCAGTACATGGGCTTGCTTTCCTATCTGATTCTATCGGCGATTGCCTTTCTCGTCGTTTATTCCACAAACTTCGTCCTGGGACGGCGCAAGAAAGAGCTGGGACTTTATGCAACGCTGGGAATGAAGAAGAAGCAGATTATCCGTACCCTGTTCTTTGAAACCATGCTGGTCAATATCTTTTCCTTGATTCTAGGTTTCTTGCTTGGAGTGTTCTTACTGGTCATTCTAGCTAAGATTGCATCTGAGTTTTTTATGGCCAATTACTTTGGTAGTCTGCTTTTCTTTGATAGTAAGTCTGTCATCTTACTAGTTTATTCCTATTTGGTAACCAGTTTTATTGTTGGTGTCATGGACATTCTTACCTTTAGAAAGCAAAATATCATTGCACTCATTCAAGAAAATGGGGTCAAGAAATCTGTCTTGGCAAAAG
The DNA here is from genome assembly GCA_905188195.1 of Streptococcus parasanguinis. Taxonomy (GTDB): domain Bacteria; phylum Bacillota; class Bacilli; order Lactobacillales; family Streptococcaceae; genus Streptococcus; species Streptococcus parasanguinis_P. Next base: position 28,873 of record CAJJKY010000008.1, read on the forward strand.
GCAAGCCAGTTCTTCAAGCACTTCTCTTTATTCTTTCGACAGCTGTTATCGGTTTTGGTGCTCTCTATTTTTCAGACTATCACCATCTATCATTCTTGAAAAGTTGGGGTATCTTGCTGGTATCTGTCTTCGTGATTTTTGTGATTTTATTTTACAATACCTTGAGCCATTTTATCTTGGTTTCCCTTAGAAAACTGCCTCAAACCTACTATAACAAATTAAACACTTTTAAAATCCGTCAATTTTCAAAACAAGCTGATAGTAATTCGGTCACGTTGGCTGTCTTATCCTTGACCTTGACACTGGCTCTCAGCTTACTAGTTTTTAGTGGTAGTGCCTATACGACTATGAACCGAGAGCTGAACAAATACTCACCTTATGATGTAACTGTCAATCTCTATCGTGGTCAGGAGTTCCAGTTTTCTCAGGAATCTGTCAAAGACAGATTAAAAGCAGATGGATTTGACTTTAACCTCATCAAAGAGGAGTACAGCTATCCTATCTATTCTAGTGATTTAATCTATAAAGATTTGATTGATACTAGCAATCTCTGGGCGCATGATAAGGAACTTCCTGAATCAAAAGTACCGATTTTAGGAATTTCTGCCTACAATCATCTCCGCAAACTGCAAGGTGAAAGAGAGGTTGACTTGGCAGATAACCAATTTCTGGTCAATGCTAACTATAAAGGAACTGCCAAGCAGATTCAGGACTTTCTATTAACGACAAAAACCCTCATGATTAACGGTTATTCTCTTAATCTTGCGTCTTCAAAGCCACTTGAAACAGTTTACTTTTTATCGTCAGTGGGTACAAATGACACAGGAACCTTAATTGTACCAGATAGGGTAGTAGTTGGATTGACGGAAGACCACACGACCTATGTTGCCAATTTCAAAGAAAATATCGACAAACGGAAAGTAGAAACATTCTTAAGTCAGTGGATAGAAAAATACTACTTCACTCGTGATGGAGCAGAGTTGAATCCATTCACCTATCAAACCAAAGGAAGAATTTTTGAGATTTATCTTGGATTTATGGGCGTCATTGTCTTTGTCATGATTTTTGTCAGTGTTATTTTTATCATTATTTCCCTCAGTATCTTGTCCCTTCAAACTTCTACAAGTGCTTTGGATAGTGTCAATGATTATCAAATCTTATATCTTCTTGGGAATAAGAGGAAGCAAAATCGCTCTATTCTTTTGCAACAGATTCTAAGTTATTTCTTGGTTCCGCTGGTCATCGCAGGTCCGCTAGCATTTGCCTTGAGTACCGCTCTTTTGGGCTATTTTGAGAATTTCGCTAATACCAGCATTTCTATTGATATCACCTATCTGGGAGTAGCGGTTTTACTCTTTGTCCTTTACTTGCTAGTGACTTACAGAGTAAGTTGGCAAATTATTGAAAATTAACTCAAATACCAGAGTTGCCTATCCTGCAATTCTGGTATTGTGTTATAATAATATTAAAGTAGTTCAGGAAGTAGATACATATGAAACAGTTTGTCAAATTGTTCTCGAAAAACTCACTTTTATTGTGGTGGTTGACGATTTTGAATCATCTAGCTTTAATGATTTATATTTATCATAGGATCCCTCTGGACTTTTCGACAGATTTTTCCTTGCAGATGGTTTTATTGCTGATTATTGCTTTAATTGTATTTAGCTATATTTGTAATATTGTGACCTTTCGGTATAGTGAGTTGAAACTTTGGTTGCTCCTGATGATGTTTCTCATTAGCTGGCAATCCATATTTAATCAAGGAGTTGCGAGCACCCTGTTGCACTTTTTTGATATTCTTCATCCGCTCAACTCTTTTATATTGGTGTATAGTTCTCTGTCTATTATCTTTCTGGGAGAGAAAATAGGAGAAGAACTGTTGAGTGTGTCCTTTGTGTTGACACTAATCACTATTAGTTCATATCTGTTAAGTCCTTCAATTTTTCTATTTCTGTCCTTGTTTGCGTCTTTCTTTTTAAACCTTGTTCCCTTGATTTTACTGATTTTATATCATAAAGAGTTGAAAAGTAAACTCAAGTATCAGAGACGAAATTTGTGGATATTAGCTTTGATATTGCCTCTTTCTTATTTCTTTTTGTATATCAATACGAAGGGCTCAGGGGTGATGAACCTAGTCTGGTATCTGGAAATTGTTGGCATTTTAGCTTTTTTACACTTCAAAACAATTATCAGCTCTCTTCAAAAAAAGGTATCAGAGTTAAAATTGTCCTATATAAAAGCTTTTTCACGCTTGTTTTTACTGGTTATGTTTTTGTTAGTAGGCATTTTCATCATCTTTCGTCTAGATTTAAACACGAGCTTTTTGGTCTTGAATATCATGTTACTATTGTTCGGGATTTGTTCGGAAGAATTAATTCGCCTCTTTCGTTCTGCTGAAATGCTAGATTCTAGGGATTATGTAAAAGTTCTCTTTTTAAAGCGTAACCGTATGGTGAAAAATCTGCTGGCAAATGAAGATACAGAACAACAGTTCTCCGAATTTCTTCACAATGAAATCCTGCAAAATGTTATGGCAATAAAAAATTTCAATAAATATAGTAGTAATCAAGTTTTTGGTGAACAGATCAATCTGGTAACAGAGGAGTTGGTTCAGCGGATTCGTGAGCGGATGGATTATTATCAGCCAATGGTAGAAACAGACGAGCAGTTAGACATCCAGTATCAAGGGCTGATTAATCGGATTGTCAAACGCTATCACGCAGAAAATGAAGTAGTCACACAGTTTCCTGCCCACTTTAGGCTTTTATCTCCTTACGATAAAATTGCCTATCGTCTGGTTGAGGAGTTGGCGACCAATGCCGTTAAGTATGCTAGTGGTGGAAGGATTTCTTTGAAGATTAATGTGCATGATGACGCTATTTTTATCATTTCTGAAAATGACTGCCTTCAAACAGAAAAATCCTTAGGTTATGGCTTGAAAAATATGTCTAATAAAATTAGTGTTTTAGGTGGTCAAATGCAGATCTTTGAAAATAATAAGAGATTTCGTGTAGAAATTACTCTCCCGATTGATAAGGAGTTGTGTTATGAAAATTTTGTTAATTGATGATCATAAATTATTTAGCCAAAGTATCAAGATGATTTTAGAGTTATCGGAAAACATTAAAAAGGTCCAGTTAGTAGATAATTTTTCGACTATTTCGGAGATTGCTTTTAATGACTACGACATTATTTTGATTGATATCAACCTGACGAGTCTGTATCAAGATGATGGGCTGACCTTGGCACAAGAGATTATCGACAATGGTTGTTCTAGTAAGGTTGTGATTTTGACAGGTTACAGTAAAAAAATGTATGAACACCGAGCTAAAGTTATGGGGGCTTATGGTTTTCTGGACAAAAGTATGGACCCAGATGAGTTGGTGAAAAAACTGGAAAAAATTTATCTAGGTGGTAAGGTCTTTTCAGATGAAGTGATGGTAGAGGTGTTAACACCACGAGAAATCGAGATACTAGAACTGGTTAGAAATGGCTTGACCATTGATGATGTCTGTGACAAGGTCTATGTGAGTAAACGTACAGTTTCCAATCACTTGGCCAATATCTTTTCAAAATTGGGAGTGACTAACAGGCAGGAGGCGATTCACATTGCTGAGCAGTTGGGCTATTTTCCACCAGATTAAAAAGTTGCAGAAGATGCAGCTTTTTTAATTTATTTACAAAAATTGCACATATTACTCATTCTAATAAACAGTAAATTTGATAATCTATTAGTAATTAAGGAGGAAATCATTATGTCTATGATATCTGAAAAATGGTTTGTATAAAAAAATTTATCAGACGGATTACTAATTTTGTAAGTTATATTGGCCACCTTCGGGTGGCATTTTTACTTCTGTGATACTTTTTTCAAGCTTTATCTGGTATTCTTGACTTAGTTTTTATAGAAAGAAGGTCTAAGATGTTAAATAAAGTCAAAACTAAAGCCTTAATTAGTGTTAGAACAGTAGCTGCAACTAGCTTTATTCTCATGATGGGATATACTGCTGGTCAACATTCTACTGCTAAACAAAGTCGCAAAGAGATTGAATTGGCTGCAGCTAAACTTGTAGAGGATAAACAAGGAGAAGATAAAGCCAGCATTTTGTCATCAGATACTGTATTAGTACCCCAAATTCAAGAGAAAATTCGTCAGATAGCCTCTCCAATGGATGCTGCTTTGGAGGGACGCAATCGTCAAAATCCCTTGAGACCAGATTGGGAAGAGATCAAAGATGAGGTAATGCTTCAGGCACTTCGGATGAAATTTAGTCAAAATCCTGAAATCGCAAAAGAATTGCTGGCGACAGGAGATGCCATCATCATCGAACATACGCGAAACGACGCCTACTGGGCTGATGGGGGAGATGGCTCTGGGAAGAACAAGCTAGGCTTTCTCTTAATGCAAGTACGGGAAGAGTTGAAAAACTCTTCTCTGTAACCTCTCCTCTAGCTATTCCACCTATTTCATGCTAGAATAAAGAAAAACACATTTGGAGGCATTATGAATCAGACAGTGACTTATTTGCAGGAATTGACAGCCATTCCTTCCCCGACCGGTTATACACGTGAGATCGCAGACTACTTGGTCAAAACCATTGAAGACTTCGGGTACGAAGTAACTCGGACTGCTAAGGGTGGCGTGAATGTGACCGTACCTGGTGTGATCACAGACAAACAACGCTACGTCACAGCCCATGTGGATACCTTGGGGGCTATTGTCCGCGCTGTGAAAGCAGATGGTCGACTCAAGCTGGACCGTATCGGTGGTTTCCCTTGGAATATGATTGAAGGGGAAAACTGTACAGTCCATGTAGCCAATACAGGAAAGACCCATTCGGGGACGATTTTGGTTCATCAGACTTCTTGCCATGTCTACAAGGATGCGGGAACTGTCGAGCGGACCCAGGACAATATGGAAGTCCGTCTGGATGAAAAAGTGACCAATGAGAAAGAAACCCGTGCCCTTGGCATTGAAGTGGGTGATTTTGTCAGCTTTGATCCTCGGACCATTGTGACAGATACCGGTTTTATCAAATCTCGTCACTTAGATGACAAGGTGAGTGCGGCGATTCTGTTGAATCTTCTGCGCATCTACAAGGAAGAAAAGATCCAATTACCAGTAACAACCACCTTCGCCTTTTCAGTCTTTGAAGAAGTGGGGCATGGGGCTAATTCTAGTATCCCGTCTGAAGTGGTAGAGTACTTGGCAGTGGATATGGGAGCGATGGGAGATGACCAAGCGACAGATGAATACACGGTATCCATCTGTGTCAAAGACGCTTCTGGACCCTATCACTACGAATTCCGTCAGCATTTAGTCGCCTTGGCAAAAGCCCAAGAAATCCCTTATAAGTTGGATATCTATCCTTTCTATGGCTCAGATGCCTCTGCAGCCATGAGTGCAGGAGCAGAAGTCAAACACGCTCTTCTCGGGGCAGGGATCGAATCTAGCCACTCATATGAGCGGACTCACTTGGATTCTGTAGTCGCAACAGAGCGCATGGTCGATGCCTACCTCAAGAGCGACTTAGTAGAATAAAAATTGGAACTACTTTTGTGAGCTAGTTTGAGAAAGAAAATAATGTTTTTTCTTAGAAAATAACATAAGAAGTCTTTTTATAAAATATCCAGTCCTTATAGTTTTTCAAATCAAAACTGAGACTTTCCGCCGTGAGAAAAGTGCTTGAAATAGAATCATTTCAAGCACTCGGGAGTTTTGAAACTTTAGGTTCAAAACTAAGTCATGGAACTTCCTGGATTGCTGAAATCATCCACTGGATAATTTCACCTAACGTCCGTACTCACCTAAGGAAAGTCTCAAATAAGTCTTAAACTTAAATTAATAACTACTCTTCGGAGTAGTTTTTTCATAAACTAAAATTTTCTGAAAATTCCTTTTCTTCTGAAAATCATTGTGGTATAATCTTAAAATAAACTTAAAATTTCTTAAGGAGTTTTACATGAAAAAAAGAAATGTCATTGCACTTGCGGGAGTTGCCCTCCTTTCAGCAGGTATCCTAGCCGCTTGTTCGGGTGGTTCTAAATCATCTAGCTCAAGCAACGGTCAAAAATTCTCATATGTCTATGAGACTGAGCCAGAAAACCTAAACTATATCACATCTGGTAAAGCAGCAACCCACGATATCACAGGAAACTTGATTGATGGTTTGTTTGAAAATGACAAATACGGTAACTTGATTCCATCTCTTGCAAAAGACTGGACAGTTTCGCAAGATGGCTTGACTTATACTTATAAACTTCGTGATGATGCTAAATGGTATGATTCAGAAGGCGAAGAGTATGCGGATGTAACAGCTAAAGATTTCATCACAGGGATCAAATATGCGGCTGATAACAAATCAGAAATGCTCTACATCATCCAAGATTCTATCAAAGGCTTGAATGACTACGTCAGCGGTAAAAATAAAGATTTCTCAGCTGTAGGAGTAAAAGCAGTTGATGATCATACCCTTCAAATCACTTTGAACCAACCAGAATCTTACTGGAACTCTAAATTGACTCTTGGGATCACTTTCCCTGTTAACGAAAAATTCGTGAAATCAAAAGGGGATAAATTCGCCCAAGCAAGTGACACCAGCTCTCTTCTTTACAATGGTCCATACATCTTGAAGAGCTTTACTTCTAAATCTTCTATCGAAATGACCAAGAATGAAAACTACTGGGATAAAGACAAGGTCTACATCTCAGATGTGAAATTGGAATTCTACGATGGACAAGACCAAAGTAAATTGGCCAAATCATTCGGAGAAAATGCTCTTAGCTTGGCCAAACTCTTCCCAACTGGATCTGGTTACTCAGAGCAAGCCAAAGAATTCAAAGACGAAATCACCTACACTCCTCAAGATGCTGCTTCTTATGTTATTGGTACCAACATCGATCGTCAATCTTACAAACACACTGCTAAGAAGACCGATGAAGAAAAACAATCTACTAAGAAAGCTCTCTTGAACAAGGATTTCCGTCAAGCGATCAGCTTTGCCTTCAACCGTGAAGCGTATGCTGCTCAATTGAACGGAAAAGACGGAGCAAGCAAGATCATCCGTAACCTCTACATTCCACCAACATTTGTCCAAGCTAATGGCAAGACCTTTGGTGAAATGGTGAAAACTCAATTGGATACCTACGGAGATGAGTGGAAATCTACTAAACTAGACGATGGTCAAAACGGTCTCTTCGATGCAAAGAAAGCGAAGGAAGAGTTTGCAAAAGCGAAGACTGCCTTGGAAGCAGAAGGTGTGAAATTCCCAATTCACATTGATATGCCTGTGGACCAAACGACTCCATCAAGAGTTCAACGGGTACAATCCTTCAAACAATCTGTTGAAGAAGCACTTGGTAAAGAAAATATCGTCATCGATATCCAAATGCTTTCGAAAGAAGACCTTCAAAATGTGACCCTCTTTGCGCCAAATGCGGCTGGCGAAGACTGGGATCTCTCTGATAATGTTGGATGGAGCCCTGACTACCAAGACCCATCAACTTACATGGATATCTTGAAAGCTTCATCTGGTGAAAATACTAAGACTTTCCTTGGATTTGACCCAAGTGAAAACAATGAAGCAGCTAAAAAAGTTGGTCTGTACGACTTTGAAAAGATGATCAAAGATGCTGGTGCAGAAACACAAGACGTCAACAAACGCTATGAAAAATATGCGGCTGCGCAAGCTTGGTTGACTGATAGCGCCCTTGTTATGCCAACTTCTTCATCAACTGGACGTCCATTCTTGACACGTATCGAACCATTCTCAGCTCCATTTGCATGGACTGGTGGTAAAGGAAAAGACCACGTGATCTACAAAGGAATGAAACTCCAAGACAAAGCTGTGACAAGTGCTGATTACAACAAAGCCCTTGAAAAATGGCAAAAAGAACAAGCAGAGTCAAATAAAAAAGCACAAGAAGATCTTAAGAAACACGTTAAATAAGGATCGATAACCGAGGCTGATGCCTCGGTTTTTTTGTGGATCAGATGAATATCTGTTTGATCTTAAAACGCTTACATAGTATAATGGGAGTGTTGATTACAAAAAGTTAGGAGACTGACATGAAAAAGAAAACAATGGTTTCCATTGTCGCATCAAGTTTATTGATCGCACCGATGGTCTTGCATCAAGTAGCAGCAGCAGATGAGCAGACAGAAGAGTTAGCTCCATCGACAGAAGTGGTCCATGCTCCATCTACTGAAGCAACACCGACAGCACGTGACACAAGTACTAGCTCTAGTGAAGAAGGAGCGAGCTTGAGTGAGGCATCGCTGGATCGGACGGCAGGTGCAAATCAAGTAGCCCCTGCTACAGAAGAACACACAAGACAAAGTGAGCCTACGGTCCCAGTAGCAAGTCCAGCAACAACCAACAGGGAAGCTGCACCTCAATCTGCTCCCAGTTCAGAAGCTCCGGCAACAAGTAATGATTTAGCAAAGGTTACAGGTAGCACCCTTGCAGCTGATCAGGCCCCTAAAGAGTTGACGGTCCAAGATGCTGTTAATGGCTTGCTTCAATGGGCAGCAACAGATCCTAGCCAATTGGGCCAAAGCCAAGCAGATCGCGAACGCTTTGCCAAGAGTTTAGGCTTGATTGAAAAATCAGAAGATTTGACTCGTAAGGTTAGTCAGCCAGAATTGGCCAAGATGTATGAAACAGCTAAGAAACTCTACGATGCCTACCGGGCTGAAAAGAAAAGCCCGCTCTTTTTAAATGGTCGTGCCCAGCCGATTTTCCCTTATACGATGGGAGAAAAAGCAGACCAAGACTACAAATATGAAGACAGCCAAATTGTACGCTTCCCTGTCTATGTCGAAACGGACTACGACACCGACGCAGATGGCAAGCCTGACTTAGTCAAAGCCATTGTTCAACTACCAAAAGCAGTAGCGCAAGGTGATTTTAAGGCAGCCACTATTCTGGAAGCGCGCCCTTACGTAGCGGGGACGCTTGATGAAAACTACGTGACCCTCGAAAGTTTGGGGCTTCCAACGGACGGTAGCTATGACATGAAGAAACTGCACAGCCAACCTGCAAAGAGACAGCCAGTAAGCAGTGAAACAACAGTAGAAGCAGCCAAAAAAGCCAAGGCATCGGATTGGTATTACTACAGTCCCTACGAGTATATCTATGACTACGAAGATCTGAACTGGTACGACTATTTCTTGGTCAGAGGCTATGCCTTTATCTCGAGTGCGGGACTTGGTACCAAGGGATCAGAAGGATTTAACACCACAGGTTCTGATCTCGAAATCAATGCCTTCAAGAATATCATCGAGTGGGTCAATGGCAAACGCAAGGCCTACACCGATAAGACTAGCAATGTTGAAATCAAGGCAGACTGGGCAACAGGCAATGTCGCTATGACCGGTCTCTCCTGGGCTGGAACCACGACCTTTGGTGTGGCAGCGACAGGCGTAGAAGGCCTAAAGACCATCGTTCCAGCAGCAGGGATTGCCTCTTGGTATGATTATTTCAATAGCCAAGGAACCCAGTTTGGCAATGCGCCTTATAGTGATCTTTCATGGCTATCCCTCTACGTTAGCACGCGGATGCTGGACCAAGACGACTGGGCAGGGATTTGGCAAAACTATTCCAACTACATCAACCAATTGAACAAGGACCAGTACGCCCATGATCGTAACTACAGTGATGTCTGGAAGGAGCGGGATTATACCCTTCATCCGGAAAATCTCAAGACCAGCGCCCTGATCGTCCATGGCTTGAATGATGACAATGTCAAGACCAAACACTTTGAACTCATGTACGATGCCCTCAAGAAAGCAGGCCAAGATGTCAAGCTCTATCTCCACCAAGGAGATCACGTCTATCCAGCGGCTATGTCACGGGGATACGGCATCACCGCCAATGGTCAGGACTTTTATGACCTGCTCAATACCTGGCTGACCCATTACCTCTACGGAGTGGACAATCACGTCGAAAGCTTGCCAGCGGTCCTAGCTCAAAACAACTATGATCCAAGTAAGTGGACCAGCTATGATAACTGGAAGAGCAGTCAACGTCTCTTCTTGAATGCAAGCTCGAAACGTCTAGAAGAAACCATTTCTAGTGATTATGCGGCTGCAGGTGTTGAGATCGCTAACCGTAATGAAACTGTCAGCAAAGCCTCCTCTAAGGCCAATCTGACCTTCGTTTCTGATGTTACTGAGGACACTACGATCAAGGGCCACATCCCTGTTCATTTCAAGGCAGCTCTTGCCAAGGGTCAAGGAAAGAATTTCCAAATCAACGCCCTCTTGGTAGATGTGGCAGATGAGGACTTTGACGTGGTAGGAAATGGTAGCGTCAAGCAAGATAAAACGGCAGACGCTTTCTGGATGGGAAGCAATTTAAGCAACCTATCTGTTGCCGAATACGAAACCATCAAGACCAAGTACAAGGTGATTGCGAAAGGCTGGATCAACCTTGCGAACCCTGAGTCTGGCTACGATTCAGCAAGCTCACGAGCTAGCATCGAGCCAAAAGTGGGAGAATACCACGATTATACGGTCTATCTCCAACCAAATCTCTATACGGTTAAGAAAGGTCACAAGTTAGCACTTGTTTTCAACACCTATGACCCATCTGATTTAACGGTGGAGCATCCATATGAAGTGACCTTTAAGACAGATTCTATCCAGGCGGCGATTCCAATTGTTGAAAAGACCCGCGCCCAAAAGGCAGCTTATGTACCAAGTGCAACAGATACAGACTATGCGAATTTACCAGAAGTTGAAGGTGCTGCTCTAGTCGCTCCAGAAGTGCACTACAAGGAAGAATATAGGCTTCCAAGCCCAGAATCCTTTGTCCAACCAAGCCAAACTCTTCCTGAAAAAGCAGAGCAGATGCAAATAGGATCAGCAAGACAAGAGCACTCTCTTCATACACTAGCTGTATCTTATGGACCTCAATTTGTTTCACAAGGATTGGCAGAAGATCCTCAAGCTGCAACTCTTGTAGTGGGAGGAGAGAAAGCAGATCATACGCTTCCTCAAACAGGGAGCAAAGACCATTCTCTGGGTCTCTTAGGGGTGATTAGCCTAACAGCTTCTAGCCTCATCTTTTGGCGCAAAAAGAGAGAAGATGCCTAAGGACTCCCCGTAGCAAATATTTCTAAAATGGCATCTTTTAGTGTAAAATAAAAGTAGAAATGCAGAATCAGTAGTCACTACTGAAAAAGGAGGAAATATGGCACACATAATCACAGATGCAACTTTTGAACAAGAAACCAGCCAAGGCCTTGTCTTGATTGACTTTTGGGCAACTTGGTGCGGTCCATGCCGCATGCAAGCTCCAATCTTGGATCAGTTGGCAGAAGAAGTACATGAAGATGATTTGAAAATCTGTAAGATGGATGTCGATGAAAATCCAAATACAGCGCGTCAATTCGGTATCATGTCGATTCCAACTCTTCTCTTTAAAAAAGATGGACAAGTTGTCAAACAAGTGGCTGGAGTTCATACGAAAGCCCAATTGAAAGAAATCATTGCAGAATTGAGCTAAAAAGAAGACTCGTTTTCCAAACTGGAAAACGAGTTTTTTGATGCTCTTTATTTCTTTCAAATAGACGCGATACCCATTGACAGCGCTTTCTTATAGTGCTAAAATGAAGCTGTATTTCCTATAAAATTTTTACAGGAAAAAATTCTCCTAGGAAGATGTAGATCCTAGGAGAAAATTACGTATAAAGGTTATTGGCCCTCTGTATCTTGGGCTACCCAGACACTGACGGAGCGTTCTGCCACTGGGAATTCAGCAGTACCGTCTTCTTGGACTTGGACGGTTTCGCTACAATTTTCTAGTACATCATAGTAGGTGAGGCCTGCGTAGGATGAGCCGATCTCCATGACTTTTGTAGTAGCTTGGTTATTGGAAATCAAGCAGGCGATGGGTGCTGATTCTTCTGAACCTGAACGTGTCCAACCGATGCAATTAGGATCATCGAAGTAGTCCGTTTGTTCCCCATAGGCCAGATCTTTACGAACCCATAAGAGACGATCGAGGACCTCTTGGAAACTTTCTTGCGCAAATTGGCCCTCGATACCGTAGTAGTCTCCATAGAAGACACAAGGCAAACCAGCTTCACGAAGTAAGATCAAGGCATAGGCTGCAGGCTTAAACCATTCTTGGATGGTAGATTCCAAGGCTTGCCCTCGTTGGGTATCATGGTTGTCCACAAAGGTTACGGCCTGTTCAGGATGATTGAGTGCTAGTGTTCCGTCAAAAATAGTTCGAAGGTCGAAATTTTCACCCTCTTGACTAGCTCTAAAGAGGTTTTGGTGGAGGGCTACGTCGACCAGGTCATACAGGTAATCAATGCTTTCCAAGTACTCATCGTTAGTTTCTGTGTCGCCATTCCAAAATTCAGCAAAGACGTAGAAATCTTCACCATACTTTTGGGTAATATTGTGGATGAAATTCTTCATAAAGAAGGAGTCGATGTGTTTGACCGCATCCAGACGGAAACCTTCTACACCAGTCGTTTCGATAAACCAGTCAGCCCACTGATCAAGATTCTCTACAACCTCGGGATGTTTGAAATCGATATCGGCATACATGAGGTAATCGTAGTTTCCATTCTCATTGTCTACCAGATCTCCATGAGCCCAACCTTTGTTGTCCCCTTGGATTTGGTAGATCCCATTCTTATTACGTGAAGCATCGTAGTCCGTACCGGTGAAGTGGTACCAATGCCAGTGGAAGTCATTATAGGCGCCATTTCGGCCATCAAAGGTGAATTTAGTCCATCCTTGAATGGTGAAGGGCTCAGTGAGAACCTTGTTTCGATCCATAGGATCGACCTCAACGACCTCGAATTCCTCTAAGCCATCAGCGGCAGCTTTATGGTTGAGTACGACATCGGCCATTGGTTGAATCCCAGCATCTTTGAGGGCTTGAATGGCTTGAAGATAATCGTCTTTGAAACCATATTTGGTACGAACCGTTCCTTTTTGATCGAACTCGCCCAAATCAAAGAGGTCATAGACTCCGTACCCAACGTCATTGTTAGAAGTAGCTTTAAAAGCAGGCGGCATCCAGACTTTACGAATACCCAAGTCTGCTAAGTGTTGCGCATCTTCAGCAAGACGCGTCCAGTGGTTCCCATCAGCGGGCAAATACCACTCAAAATATTGCATTAAGGTTTGATTTTCCATCGTTATTTCTTCTTTCATGTGAATGTCCCTATTTTACCAAAAATAGTTGGATGCGACAAACGTTTGCGCTGGAAGCAAGCCCTTTCTAAAAAAGAAATCGCATACATGAAAGAAATGAAGTGAGAATATAACATAATGGAGTCAGGCTCCGCTAGGACTGACTTTGAAAATGGTGAAAGGAGACCATTTTATGAAAAAAACAACTCTTGTTTCTCTACTCGTTGCAGGTTTACTGATTAGTCCTGCTGTACTCGCCCAGCATGTGCAAGCAGACCAAGTAAGTAGCACAACTACTGAGGAGACGGTGACTCCTTCTACGGCAAGTCCTGAAGTTACTGAAACAGTGACCTCAACACAAGGAGATACTAAAGAAATCGTACAGCCTGAAAAAGTGGAAGAGGTTTCAGAAACTAACAGACCAACCACTTCGCCAACCGCTCCGACAACTACTCCGACGACTGAGCTACATGAAGAACCTGCGTCAAGTTCAACGGTGGTGAGCGCTCTAACTGTTGAGCCCACTCTAACCAATCAGCCAAGCCTTGCGCCTGCGACGCCTACCGTTGGTAGTCAAGAGGAGCGCGCGATTCCAAAAGTAACCCAAGGAGACTTGGCTGAAATTACTGGTGCAACTGTAACCGACCAGTATCGTGAAAAAGAAGTCACTGTGACGGAGGCAGTCAATCAACTATTGAACTGGGCTTCAATCAAGGAAAATCAAGTCGGATCTACTGATAAAGATCGATTAGCTTTTGCCAAGAGCCTTGGGATGGTCAAGGAAGGAGTGGAGGGATCTGCTCCGGTCACCAATCTCACTTCAATGGTTGATGTAGCCAAACAGCTTCGAGCAGCTTACCGCGCGGATAAGAAGACCCCTCTCTTTTTGAATGGCAAAGCACAACCTATTTTCCCATTTACGCCAGGGGACGATCCGGAGCATTACTCCTATGATAAGAGTGACATCGTCCGCTATATTGTCTATGTGGAAACCGATTATGATACGGATGGAGACGGCAAGCCTGACTTGGTCAAGACCTTCGTGCAGGTGCCAAAAGCTGCTGTCAATGGGGACTATAAGGCAGCCAGCATCTTTGAAGCCAGCCCATATGTAACAGGAACAACAGAAGAGCGTACCTTAGAGGGAATTGGTCTCAAAGAAGGTGGTAACTTCGATATGGCCAAGCTCTATGAAAAACCTGCCAAACGCCAAGCAACCAAGACTGTTACGACAGAAGAAGTAGCCAAAGCGACCGATCCAAAGGATTGGTACTATGTCAATCCGCGTGAAAGCTCTGAAGATTATACGCATTATGATTATGAAAATCTTAACTGGTACAATTATTTCTTAGTTCGTGGTTATGCAGTGGTGACCAGCAGTGGTTTGGGCTCAAAAGGATCAGACGGGATCAATACGACTGGCTCTGACCTTGAAGTCGCTGCTTATAAAAATATCGTTGAATGGCTCAATGGCAAACGCAAAGCCTACTCTGATAAGACTAGCAACCATGAAGTCAAGGCAGACTGGTCCAACGGAAACGTCGCCATGACTGGTTTGTCTTGGGCAGGTACGACAACATTTGGCGTAGCTTCTACTGGTGTTGAAGGGCTCAAGACCATTGTGCCAGCTGCAGGGATTGCTAGTTGGTATGACCATTTCAACAGCCAAGGATCTCCTCTTGATACCGGAGCTTCCAATGACCTATCTTGGCTGTCTGTCTATACCTCAGGCCGAATCCTTGATAAGGAAGATTGGGACAAGATCAAGGATTACTATGCAGCCTATATCACCAAGCTCAATGAGCTCCAACACAAGGATGGTCATAATTATAATGAAGAATATGCCAAACGCGACTACACCTTAAATGCAAGCAACTTAAAGGCGGCCCCTCTCATTATCCAAGGGCTCAATGATGACAATGTCAAACCAAAACATTTTGAACTCATGCTGGAAGCCTATAAGAAGGCGGGGATTGATCCCAAGGTCTTGCTCCACCAGGGCAATCACATCTATCCATCTACTCGTTGGTCAGGGACAGAAGTCGCAGGCCAAGCCTTTAATGACCTGATGAATCTCTGGTATAGCCATTACCTCTACGGTATTGAAAATGGGATTGAAAACCTTCCACAAGTAACAGCTCAGGACAATCTAGATCCAAGTAAATGGCGTCGTTTTGATAAATGGGATACCAATAATGCCATCTCTGCTCGAATCTACTCAAAACGGGAGGATGTGACAGTAACTGGTGATTACTATGGTACGGGAAACAACTGGACTACACGTAACCAAGATGCAGCCTTCCATTCCTCAGAAGTAGCGGCTTCCTATGCAGCACCTGTCGACCAAGATGTCACCATCAAAGGCCATATTCCTGTGCATTTTAGCGCTGCTTTTGTCAAGGGAGACAAAAATCATGCCCATGTCAGTGCGACCTTGATGGATGTCTCAGACGAAGACTTTGATGTGGTCAAAGAAGAAATCACCTATGACAAAGACGGTTATAGCACACGCACATTGGACAAAGAAACGATCGATGAGACAGGCTACTGGAATGGTAGCAACCTTGAAACCTTGCCTCTCAAACGTTACAAGACCCACAAGGTTAAGAGTGTGGTGATTGCGCGTGGTTGGATGAATCTGGCCAATCCAGCATCTCGCTATGACTCAGCAAGTTCTAGTCATTCTATTGATCTGAAAGAAAATGAATATCATGATTACACCATGTATCTGCAACCAAATCTCTATACAGTAAAAAAAGGCCACCGACTGGTTTTGAGTTTGCACACCTATGATCCAGATTACATCTATTTTGCAGATCCTTATGAAGTGTCCTTCAAGACAGATTCTATTTCTGCAACGATTCCAATCGTAGAAGACAGTCGGTCTCTCTTGTTCCGTTATCAACCAAGTGAAAAAGATACAGAGTATGCGTCATTGGCAGATCGGATCTTGCCAATTGCAACCATTCAACCAAAAGTAGATCCTGAACAAGACCCAAGTCCAGTAGATCAAGCAGAAAAACCAATTGTTCCAAGTAATCTAATGACGCCAACCAATCCAGCTGCTTCTGAAATTCCTCAAAAACCAAGCCACGGTCGAGATCCGATGGACTTCCGTAAGGAACAAAAAGAAGAAACTGCACAAGAATTGGCTCAAAGAGCTGATAAAGATGAGATAGAAGTGACAAGCCAACAAAACCTTCCAAAAACAGGTCAAGCAACAAGCCCTTGGACTCTCTTTGGCTTCCTAGGACTCATGCTCACCAGCCTGTTGTCACTTGGCAAAGCTCACAAAGATGAATAATAGAAAAGAAGGATGGAGAGAAAGTGAAAACCACCAATAGAGAGAGCATCGAAACGATTTTTACTGAAGCCTTGGCGATCCCAAGCTTTACCAACACTGAGACCGAGCAAGGAATCGAAGCCTACCTGGATCAACGGATTGGACAAATCCCCTATTTCAAGGAACATCCGGACCATTTTGGGCGCTATCAGGTGCCACAGGATCACTTGCATCGGTCGGTCAATTGGGCCTTGGTTGATAAGGGCAAGAAAAAAACAGTTATCCTTTTCCACCACCATGATACAGTCGATCTAGAAGACTATGGAAATTTGGCAGAAATCGCGCTCGATTCTGATCAAGTAGCAGAAGCCTTGAAAACACTGGATAGGCGACCAGATATGCAGGAAGATTTAGCTTCTGGGGAGTGGAAATTTGGCAGAGGGTCTTGCGATATGAAAGCAGCCCTAGCCCTTCAATTGGGGGTTCTGGAAGCCTATGCAGCAGACCCCACAGGAGGTCAGGTCAATCTGCTTTATCTCTCTGTTGGAGACGAGGAATCCTATTCACGTGGGATGCGTGGAGCCTTAGGCCTCCTTACAGATTTGCAGGAAAAGTTTGATCTGAATTATGTATTAGCAGTGGATTCAGAGCCCTTTGAATCGGAAGTAGGAAAAGAAAAGGTCCTTCACATTGGCGCAGTCGGCAAACTCATGCCAGTCGTTGTGGCGCAAGGCGTCTTGTCCCATATGAAGGAGCCACTCAAAGGGATCAATGCCTTGTCGCTCTTAGTAGCTATTGCAAGCCAGCTGGATCTTCATCCCGATCTGGCAGATCAGGCCTTGGGAGAAACGTCTCCCCTTCCTTCTTGGTCCTATCTCAGAGATTTGAAGGAGCAGTACGATGTATCGACCGTGCTGTATGCGGCTGGTTATTTCAGTGTGTTGCATTTGAAGAAAACACCGCAAGAACTCTTGCAACGAATCTATGAGCTTAGTCAGGAGGCTTTGGACGCCTTTTACAAGAAGTATGAGCACTTGCAGGATCAGGCTGGTCAAGACCATATGATTGCAAGGCCAAGAGTCATCACCTATCAAGAATTAGAGGAACGTTGCCAAGCCTTAGAGGGCTACCAAGCCTTTAGAGAAGCTTCTAATAAAAAAGCGGAGCAAGATTTTCGTAATGGGACCAGCTACCAGAGCCTTGCGATTCAGCAAATCCAGCGACTCCTTGAGTTTCTCGGAGATAAGGATCCTATGGTGGTCATCGGTTTTGCGCCCCCCTATTATCCTTCCATGAATTGCCGCTTTTTAGACAATACCGATTTCAATATCGTGTCCCTCATCACTGATTACCGCGAGTATCTGGACACAAGAGGTTACCTCTTAAAAGTGGAAGAATACTTTATGGGGATTAACGACACCAGTTATTGTGCCTTGGAAAAGGATGTGGCTTCTTATCAAGTCGTCCTAGATAGCCTAGCCACACCAGCTCAAGTCTATGATCTGGATCTGGAAAAAATTGCCCAAATTCAGGTCCCAGCAGTTAATCTAGGACCATGGGGTAAAGAATTGCATAAGCGAGGAGAGCGGGTCTACAAAGAAGACTTCTTGGAGACCATTCCCAACTATCTGCTAGAATTGCTCTACCATTTCGATGATCGCTTATCAACAGAATAAGAAAAAACGGTCCCAATGAGGATCGATTAGGGAGTTAACATGATTACATTTCACGGAGTTACCAAAGATTACGATGGGCACATTGCCCTTAACCACTTGGATCTGACCATCGAAGATGGGCAAATTGTCGGCCTGATTGGCCATAACGGAGCTGGAAAGTCAACGACGATTAAGAGCCTGGTCAGTGTCATCACCCCAACCACTGGATCCATTGAAGTGGATGGTCAGGACCTCTATAGCCATCGACTGGCGATCAAAAAGAAGATCGGTTATGTGGCAGATTCGCCAGATCTTTTCTTGCGCCTCACAGCCAATGAATTCTGGGAGTTGGTTGCGACCTCTTATGATATGAGTCAGAAAGACTGTGACCAACGCCTAGAGGAGCTTCTTAGGATCTTTGATTTTCAGAGCCACCGCTATGAAGTGATTGAATCCTTTTCACATGGGATGCGCCAGAAGGTCTTCGTCATTGCAGCCCTCTTGTCAGATCCAGATATCTGGGTCTTGGACGAACCGATGACCGGTTTAGACCCACAGGCTTCTTACGATTTAAAACAAATGATGCGCCAGCATGCGGATCGTGGCAAGACGGTTATTTTCTCTACCCACGTCTTAGAAGTGGCTGAACAACTCTGTGATAAAATCGCCATTCTTAAAAAAGGTAATCTTATTTTCTATGGGACGATCGAGGAATTGAAAGGTCAACACCCCGAACAAAGTCTGGAAAGTATCTATCTCAGCCTAGCGGGTCGGAAGGAAGAAGGTGGCGATCATGCGTCTTAAGATCATCCAGCAGCTGGTCAATGTTAATATCATCTATGCCAGTCAGCCTGCTCAGATCGCAAAATTACGTGCCAAACAGGCCAAAAAACCGGACGTCAAACTCGATGTCGCCCGTAAATCAGTGCTCAACTACCTCTTATTAGGATTGGTCTATTTCGTCATATTTGGCTTGCTTTTTAGCATCTATGATTTTGTCCATCAACCAGCCTTCTTTGTCAATATGGTGGCCCTCTTTTCCTTGATGACCATTTCCCAAGGATTTATGAGCTTTTACAATGTCTTTTATGAAAGCAAGGACCTCCAGTTTTACCGGCCCTATGCCTTCTCAGATGCGGAAGTCATTGCTGGAAAGAGTATCTCGGTCATCCTGACCCTTCTCATGGCTATCCTTCCCTTGGTCAGCTATTTTTTGATCCTGCCTGTCCAAGCAGGCGGCTTCAATCCGTTAGGGATCCTGCTTGGCCTCTTTTGTGCCTTAATTCTCTTAGGCGTTCTCTTTTTAGCGACGATCATCCTATCCCATCTGATCACTAAGACCCTATTTTTCAAAAAACACACGACCCTGGTCTCCAACATCATGGTCGGAATTGGTTCTCTTCTGAGTCTAGGAGCTTATCTCTATCTGAATCTAGTCCAGACCCATCGGGTAGAAGTGACAGGGGGCGCAGATATTCCCATTCTATTTCCACCTTTTACGGCCTTTCATCAGTTCATCCTCCATCCTTTTGATGGAGAAGCGATCCTTGGTCTCATGGGCTGGATCCTGGTCCTTCTGGTCTTGATCGGCCTGGTTCGCAAAATCGTGATACCGCAGTTCTATGATGCGGCCCTTGCAGTTGCGACCAACCAAACCGTTAAAGAGCGCGTGAAAGTGCTCCATGTTGGTCAGAAAGATTCCTTTAGGCGATTTGTCATTCAGTATCATCGCAGACTCTTGAGCGATGGAACCCTTATGGTGCAAGTCCTCTTGATGATGAGTATTCTGCCATATATTTTCCTCCTCAGTGGAGCAGCAGGAGCGTCTAAAAATATAGGAGGACTCAGTTCTTACTTGACGCCCCAGTATCTGGTGCCACTGACCCTTGTTGCCATCTTGATCGGTGTTTTCAACAGTTTTGGAGGTTTGACCAGTATCGGTATTTCGCTGGAGCGCGAAAACTTTGAGTACCTGAGATCGCTCCCTATTGATTTCAAACGCTATCTCTTCATGAAGTTTTGGTTGCTCTATCTGGTGCAATCCATCCTTCCTGTCATTCTTCTAGTTGGCGTTTGTCTCTATTTTGGCGTCCATCCCTTGGCTATCCTTGCCATGTTACTGATCTGGATCGTAACCACCATTCCGATCTGCATTCGAGACTATGTCAAAGATTTTCAGAACTTTAGCACCAATTGGACCAATATCACGGAGTTGATGACCCGTCATCGTGGGAATGCAGTTCTTCAGTCTATTTTCTTGATTGTCTTTCTCTTTGTGATGTTTCTCTTGATCATTGTCAGCTTCATTTGGACCTATCATTCCGTCAGTACCTTGCTAGCTGTGATCCTTTATAGTGTCATACTGCTAATTGGTGCTGGGATCAGCTATACCATCTACCGCAAAAAAATCCGCACTCTCTACCAAGAGATCGGAGAATAAAAAGAGAGAGTGGGACAGAAATCGGTCATTCGTTAGAATTCGATTTCGTCGTCCCACCTCCGCACAGTTGAGTAGGGCTGTAAAAGCTGATGAAATCAGCGTAGTAGAGCCCACTCAACCACTGCGTCTTGCTCGACAATCCAAAAACAAAAAAGAGGCTAGGACTTTTGTCCCAGCCTCTTTTTAGTGGTGATTAAATTTCATAGCCCATGAGGAGCCCGCCTTCTTCGGCATAGAAACTACAAAGTCCAGAAGTAGGAAGGACTTCAATCATTGCATGGGCAAATTTTTCTCGAATCAATGCAGAGAATTGCTCGATAAATTTTTCATTGTTGCGGTGGGCGATGGTGATATGTCCGCCAGCATAACCCGCCTTGATTAATTCATCAAAAGCCGCCTTGATCGCTTTCTTTTGGCCCCGTGCTTTTTGAAGCAACTCAAGGGTACCCGTCTTACTAGCTTCGCCGACCATACGGATATTGAGGAGCCCGACAACAGTTCCGAGCAATTTGCTGAGACGCCCATTTTTGACCAGATTATCAACTTTAGCCAAAACAAAGAGCAACTTCGTCTTAGACTGATAGGTCGTGATCACATCGACCACTTGATCAAAATCAAGGCCTTCAGCGACCAACTGATTGAGCTTGCGAACGATCAGGTCCACCTCACCCCCAGCTGACAAGCTATTAATGACGTGGATATTGGTATTCGGATGCTCTTCTAGATAAATCTTCTTAGCTACCTCAGCACTATTGTAGCTACCTGAAAGGGTTCCAGTGATGGTCACAACGACGATATTTTCAGCCCCTTCAAAGGACTTCATGTAGTCATCCGGACTCGGACAGGCAGACTTAGAAGCTGTCGTAGTCGCATACATCTCTTCCATCATCTGATCGATATTGAGGTGGGCGTCGTCTGTATAGATGGTCTCCCCCACTTGGATGGTCAATGGGACACTGACAAACTCCGTATCCGGTGCCAGATTGTCCAAAGAGCGGTAGTCACAGCCTGAATCCGCAATAATTTTCCATTTCATCAGTTCATACCTCATAATTGTATAAAAATGTACATTGACAAGTAGTATGTCTTCTTTTACAATTATATCATGAAGTACAATGCTATCCAAGCAGATATCATCAGGTGAGACAGATAGAAAGTAAATGTTATGGCAGAAAGAAAAATATCCGAGAAATCCTTGGAAAATCTCAAACGATTTAACCGAGAAAACAATGCGATTACACGAGAATCCATCGAAATCTCTCTCCTGCAATTATTGGAGAAAAAAGATCTGAATAAGATCACCATATCTGAGCTGGTTCAGCGTGCCGGTGTCTCTCGCGCAGCCTTTTACCGAAATTATGACTCCAAGGAAGAGATTCTAGAGTCCATCTTTCAGTCTAGTATCGCAAAGATTACCAAGTCTTTAGATGGCTACAACCTCAAGACAGATCTCTACCAGGTCTGGGTCTACCTCTTTAAGGAAGTCAAGAAAGAAGCCAAAATCATTAGCTTGGCCATTGATTATAATTTTGAGCGACTCTTGACCAAGGCAGTCTATGACTTTTTAGAAAAACGAAATGGCAGCTCCTCGAATGGCGCTGGCAGCTACCTCAATTCTTTCTGGAGCTCAGCCATTGTCTCTGTCATCTCCAAATGGATCAAGGATGGCATGAAGATCCCCGCCGAGAAAATCGCGACCCTAGGGCTGCCCCTCTTTCCACAAAAGAAAAAGTAATCACCACCGAGAGGTGGTTTTAAAGTAAACTGCACATCTCCATAACTAGTTCAAATGAATAGATAAAACTGAGCAGAGATTAAACAAAGGACAAGAACGATGATCGAAGAACGAATCCAAGCTGCTAAGCAGTATGTTAAAACCTTATTTGCTGATCGAGCGGATGGCCATGATGTAGAGCATACCCTCCGCGTCTATACCAATGCTATGAGAATCGCACAAGCAGAAGGTCCATGTGATCTGGAGATAGTGGGCCTGTCAGCTCTTCTTCACGATGCTGATGATGATAAATTGTTTCATACAGAGAATAATGCGAATGCTCGCATGTTTCTAGAAGAGCTGGGTACCTCTAAAAAGCAAATCGACCAGATTTGTCGGGTTATCAATGCTGTTTCTTTCAGCAAAAATCGCGGGAAACATCCAGAAACCTTAGAAGGCAAGATTGTCCAGGATGCAGATCGCCTGGATGCGATAGGAGCTGTAGGAATTGCGCGAACATTTTCCTATGGTGGTCACAAAGGGAGGTCCCTCACTGATACCGTCCAACATTTCCACGACAAGTTGCTTCTCTTAAAAGATGAAATGAACACGGAGACTGCTAAGCAAATAGCAGAAAGTCGCCATCAATTTTTAATCACCTTTCTAAAAGAACTAGAGAAGGAACTCTAACAAAAGAGAGTGGGACAGAAATCGGTAATTCGTTAGAATTCGATTTCGTCGTCCCACCTCCGCACAGTTGAGTAGGGCTGTAAAAGCTGATGAAATCAGCGTAGTAGAGCCCACTCAACCACTGCGTCTTGCTCGACAATCCAAAAATAATTGAGAGGCTAGGACTTTTGTCCCAGCCTCTTTCTTTAATCTTGCATCATAGCTAAAAGGTCCTCTCCTGTAGTGGTTGGAAGGATCCGGACTCGTTTGAGGGCGTATAGGCCATCAGCGGAGCTGGCGAGTCCATTTTTAGTGGTGAGGCCTAATTTGTAGTCAGCTTTCTTGGCTTGGTCGATTGTGACCTGGCTGTAGCGACCGGATGGGTAGACGATAACGCTGGTATTTTGATCCAGCACCTTATCTAGCAGGCGTTTAGAAGCAACCAGCTCATTCTTTTGGGTCTCAAGACTGGAATTGGCTAGGTCTGGATGATTGACCGTATGGCTTTCAAAGGTCAAGCCAGCTTTTTTCATCTCTTTGATTTGGTCAAAGGTCAGGACATTTTCTTTTTCCTTTTGGGTAAAGTCCGTGATGATATTGTTAGTGGCGGTCATCTTGTACTTCTTAAGAAGCGGATAGACGATGGTATAGAAATCCTCGACGCCATCATCAAAGGTCAGCCAGACAAATTTCTTTCCTTTGGGGACTTCATTTTTAGCGAGGATGCGATAGGCTTCCTCTGGCGTCAATGTGTAGTAACCCGCATTTTTCAGGGCCTTTAGTTGGCTTTCAAAGGTTTCTGGATCGACAATCAGATTGGCATTGGCAGCTTCAGACTCGGCCATATTGTGCACGGAGTGGTACATGAGGATGGGCAGTTTGACCGGTTTTTTCACTCGGGTCCACTCGATAGAGGAACTGTGTTCATCTAGCGAGCGCGTCATGGCAGTGCCGCTGGTATTTCCATCACTCGGCTGAGTGATCCGCTTGATTAGAAGAAAGCTACAAATAAAGATACAGACCAAGAGGAGTGCATTGATTCCAAGTAGGACTTTGATTTTTTTAGGTACTCTTCGTTTACTCATAGTGTCACCGCTTTCATTATTTTCTTTATTGTACCACAAATTCTATGTTTTTTTCCAGAACTTGCTACAAACTGGTCCTGTCATGAAAATTCAGACTTTTTAAGGCAATTGGCTGTCAAAAGCCCAAGTTTTTGTTATAATGGAGCTACTATAGAAAATTCAAGGAGTCAATAGGATGTCTGTTAAGATTGCCTTACTAGGATTTGGTACTGTTGCTAGTGGCGTACCATTTTTATTAAAAGAAAACCATGAAAAAATCACCCAGGCAGCTCAAGATGAAATCGAGATCGCCAAGGTCTTAGTTCGAGATGATGCGGAAAAGGAAAAATTGCAAGCTGCTGGTCATGACTACAACTTTGTGACCAATGTTGATGAGATCATTGAAGACAAGGACATTGCCATCGTGGTCGAATTGATGGGTCGTATCGAGCCAGCGAAAACCTTTATCACCCGTGCGCTGGAAGCAGGCAAACATGTGGTTTCTGCTAACAAAGACCTTCTTGCCGTTCATGGAAGCGAGTTGCTAGAGATTGCTCAAAAACACCAAGTGGCCCTTTATTATGAAGCTGCCGTAGCTGGTGGGATCCCAATCCTTCGGACCTTGGTGAATTCCCTTGCTTCTGACAAGGTGACCAAAGTGCTCGGTGTGGTCAATGGAACCTCTAACTTCATGATGACTAAAATGGTCGAAGAAGGCTGGACTTATGAGGATGCTTTAGCAGAAGCGCAACGTCTTGGTTACGCTGAAAGTGATCCAACCAACGACGTTGAAGGAATTGATGCTGCTTACAAGATGGTGATCTTGAGCCAGTTCGCTTTTGGAATGAATATCCAATTTGACCAAGTAGGTCACAAAGGAATCAGCCAAATCACTCCTCAAGATGTCTCAGTTGCTCAAAGCCTTGGCTATGTCATCAAGCTTGTCGGATCTATCGTTGAAACAGAGTCAGGGATCGCAGCAGAAGTGACACCAACCTTCCTTCCAAAACAACATCCACTCGCAGGAGTGAACGACGTTATGAATGCGGTCTATGTGGAATCCATCGGTATTGGGGAGTCTATGTACTACGGACCAGGTGCTGGTCAAAAACCAACTGCGACCAGTGTCGTAGCCGACATCGTTCGCATTGTCCGTCGACTAAAAGAAGGAACAATCGGTAAAGCCTTCAATGAATACAGCCGCCCTCTTCAATTGGCTAAACCAGAAGACGTGAAGAACAATTATTACTTCTCAATCAAGGCACCAGATGCGACTGGTCAAATCTTGCGTCTTGCGGAGATCTTTAATGCAGAAGGAGCTTCCTTCAAGCAAATCCTCCAAGAAGACTCAGATGGTCACTATGCAAGTGTTGTCATCATTACCCACCAAGTTAACCAGACCCAATTCAAGAACTTGGTTGAAAAATTGGATTCAGAGGCGAATTTCGAACTCTTGAATACCTTTAAAGTCTTGGGAGAATAAGCATGAAAATTATTGTTCCAGCAACCAGTGCCAATGTAGGGCCAGGATTTGATTCTGTTGGGATTGCCGTGACTCGCTATTTGACCATTGAAGTCCTTGAACCAGCAGATGCTTGGTTTATTGAGCATGATCTTGGAGCAGGGATTCCGACAGACGAGAAAAACCTCTTGCTCTCAACAGCCCTTTCTATCTCAACTGATATGCAACCCCATCGGATCAAGATGACCAGTCAAGTGCCCTTGGCGCGTGGTCTTGGATCTTCTAGCTCGGTCATTGTAGCAGGGATTGAATTGGCTAACCAATTAGCCAACCTCCAACTATCAGATGCTGAGAAATTGCGCATCGCGACCGAGATAGAAGGTCATCCAGATAATGTAGCTCCAGCTATCTTTGGGAATATGGTCATTGCGAGCTACATCGGTGAAGATGTTCAATATGTCACATCTGACTTCCCAAGCTGTGACCTTGTGGCCTTTGTACCGAGCTACCAATTGAAGACCACTGATAGTCGGAATGTCCTACCGAAAGGATGGTCTTATAAGGAAGCTGTTGCAGCCAGTAGCGTAGCCAATGTTGCTATTGCAGCTCTCCTCAAGGGAGATTTGCTGACGGCTGGTCGCTCCATCGAGTCAGATCATTTCCACGAACGCTACCGTCAATCTCTTGTCAAAGAGTTCCCTCAGGTCAAAGAAGTAGCACATGCTCATGGGGCCTACGCTACCTATCTGTCAGGAGCAGGCCCAACAATCATGAACCTCTTAGCGCCAGAGCATACAGCAGCCTTTGTCGCAGCTCTTGAAAAACTCGGACTAGAAGGTCAGATTTTCCAACTTAAAATCGACACATTTGGCGTTCGTGTTGAGAAACAAACCTCAATGTAACACAAATGAAAGAAGGATGTATACGAATGTATATGTCCTTTTTGCTTCTTCTATGGTAGAATGGGAATTGTATGGGGAAAAGCTCAAGCTTTCCCGAAAATCTAGGGGGAAACATGAAACCAGAATATTTATATAGTATTGCTACCGATCTTGGGCTGCAATTTGATGGCGAAGCCCGTGTGATGTATGGAGAGCGGGAAGGCTTCTTGTTAGTCATTGAAGGCGCTCAAACCAAGAATGTATTTACCATTTCACTCAGTGTGAAACAAGGTTCCGAAGGAGACTTGATCGAGGATAGTGAAATTCTTTGGAATGAATTAAAAGAACAATCAAAAGCCATTAATGCCATCTCTTCTGATGGTTACTTGACCTCGATCGTTGTCAAAGGCGGAATGACCAAAGGCAAGGCTGTCGAAACCTTATGGACAGCCATCCAAGATATTGTTGATTTCTTGCTCAACCACCAATTTGTGCAAGTGAATGCGCAAACGGGTGAGGAAGGACCAATTGGTCTGTATCAAATTGGAGATGCGATCTTCTTAATCGACGATGCAACCTTTAGAGCTTACCAAGCCGAAGTGCAAGATACAGTTGAGGCTTATGAAGCGCGGGAAGAAAACTTCCTCTTAGGGATTGTAGGGGCTGTGATCGGTGTGATCATCGGTGGAGCAGTTGCCCTCTTGGTAGCGCGTCTTGGCTATGTGTCTGTTTTGGCAGGTGCAGCCCTCGGTTATTGTACCATCAAAGGTTATGAGATTCTTGGTAAGAAATTGACTAAAAAAGGTGTGGTAGTTTCAGCTATTTTGATGGTCTTGACCGTCTTTTTGGTCAACCAATTAGATTATACGTTGGCGCTTATGAGTGAACTGGATTTGCCATTTGATATGTCCTGGACGCTTCTCAATGAAGCGACATTCTCAGGGGATGTCCCTGATAAATTTTACTTGAATCTAGCACTCTTAGCTGTCTTTACTCTTGGTGGTGCTTGGATTTCGGTCAAATCAGCTCTGGATGGACAAAAGAATCGTGCCATTGCTCGTAAAATTGCATAATGAATGATAAAAGGAAGGCCTGAATATTATAGGTCTTCTTTTGTTTTTTAGGGTCGAAAAATAGTCAAAAATTTGGTATAATAGTTTGTATTTTTATAGAGAGAGAACAGACAGAAAGATGAATGAAAAAATGAATCAAATTCTTGAAGGGATTGATATCCGTTTTCAAGAACCTTTAAAACATTATACCTTCACAAAGGTAGGTGGGAATGCTGAATTTTTAGCCTTTCCTCGCAACCAATACGAATTAAAACGCATCGTTCAATTTGCCAACCAAGAACAAATCCCATGGATGGTCCTGGGCAATGCGTCCAATATTATTGTCCGAGATGGGGGCATTCCTGGTTTTGTTATTATGTTTGATCGCTTGCGAGATATCAGTGTGGATGGTTATGTGGTCGAAGCAGAAGCAGGGGCTAAACTCATCGACACCACCCATGTGGCCTTGCACCATAGTTTGAAAGGTTTCGAGTTTGCTAGTGGCATTCCAGGCAGTGTTGGTGGTGCTGTCTTTATGAATGCGGGAGCCTACGGAGGAGAGATTGCTCATGTCCTTGTATCCTGTAAGGTCTTGACCAAAGACGGGGAAATCGAAACTCTGTCAGCGAGTGAACTAACTTTCGGTTACCGTCATTCTAAGATTCAAGAGACAGGTGCTGTCGTCATCTCTGCCAAATTTGCTTTGTCTCCAGGAAATCACGAGCAAATCAAACAGGAGATGGAGCGTTTGACCCATCTTCGTCAGTTGAAACAACCCCTTGAATACCCTTCTTGTGGATCTGTCTTTAAGCGTCCTGTCGGTCATTTTGCAGGTCAATTGATCAGCGAAGCAGGTCTGAAAGGCTATCGAATTGGTGGTGTGGAAGTTTCTGAAAAACATGCTGGCTTTATGGTCAATGTCGATAATGGAACAGCTAAGGACTACGAAGACCTGATCGCCCATGTCATTGAGGCAGTAGAAGCTCACTCAGGCGTCCGTTTAGAAGCAGAAGTTCGCATTATCGGCCAAGCCTAAGAACTTTAGTATTGAAGAACAATTGATTGTGAACCATCGATAGCATCAGTCGGAGAGGGGGTGAGTGCCTATCGATACCGTAAATAGGTGGGGCAGTCTAGTAAGTCCCCGAGAGGTATTGGTGGTCTGACAGGTCTTCCTGTCAGCCGCTGCATTTTCGTTTGAAAAGCAGTTTGCTAATCGCAGTAAAGAAGGAATTTATGTGAATTGAAAAAACCAATTATTGAGTTTAAAAATGTTTCAAAGGTCTTTGAAGATAGCGGTACCGTTGTCCTAAAGGATATCAATTTTGAATTGGAAGAAGGGAAGTTCTATACCCTGCTTGGTGCGTCTGGATCTGGAAAATCGACCATCCTTAATATCATTGCCGGTCTTTTGGATGCGACGACTGGAGATGTCTACCTTGATGGGGAACGGATCAATGATGTCCCTACCAACAAACGGGATGTCCACACCGTCTTTCAGTCCTATGCCCTGTTTCCACATATGACGGTCTTTGAAAATGTGGCTTTTCCCCTTCGTTTGAAAAAGGTGGATAAGGCTGAGATCGAACGTCGGGTTTCAGAAGTCTTGAAAATGGTCCAGTTAGCGGGATTTGAAAAACGTTCGATCCAAAAATTATCCGGTGGTCAACGCCAGCGGGTAGCGATTGCACGGGCTATTATCAATGAACCACGAGTGGTCCTTTTAGATGAGCCCTTGTCTGCCCTTGACTTGAAGCTGCGGACAGACATGCAGTATGAGTTGCGGGAATTGCAACAACGTTTGGGGATTACCTTTGTCTTTGTTACCCATGACCAAGAAGAAGCCCTTGCCATGAGTGACTGGATCTTTGTCATGAATGAAGGGGAAATCGTCCAATCTGGTACTCCTGTGGATATCTATGATGAACCGATCAACCACTTTGTAGCCACCTTTATCGGGGAGTCCAACATTCTGGATGGTCGCATGATCGAGGACTACTTGGTTGAGTTCAATGGCAAACGCTTTGAAGCTGTCGATGGGGGAATGCGTCCAAATGAACCAGTTGAAGTTGTCATTCGTCCTGAAGACTTGCAAATCACTCTTCCTGAAGAAGGCAAGCTCCAAGTGAAGGTGGACACCCAGCTCTTCCGTGGTGTGCATTACGAGATCATCGCCTATGATGATTTGGGAAATGAGTGGATGATTCACTCCACTCGTAAGGCCATCGTGGGAGAAGTCATCGGGCTAGACTTTGAACCAGAAGATATCCACGTTATGCGTCTCAATGAAACCGAAGAAGAATTCGATGCTCGGATCGAAGAGTACGTTGAAGTGGAAGAGCAAGAAGCTGGTTTGATTAATGCCATTGAGGAGGAAAGAGATGAAGAAAACAACCTCTAATCTATTTATCCTCCCCTATTTCTTGTGGATTTTTCTCTTTGTCTTGGCTCCTGTAGTCATGATCATCTTTCAATCCTTTTTTAACGTTGAAGGGCAGTTTTCACTTGAAAACTACAAAGAGTTCTTTACTTCGCAAAATCTGACCTATTTAAAGATGAGCTTTAATTCGGTCCTTTATGCCGGAATCGTCACCCTGGTGACGCTCTTGATCTCCTACCCGACTGCTTACTTTTTGACGCTGCTCAAACACCGGCAGTTGTGGTTGATGTTGATCGTCTTGCCAACCTGGGTCAATCTCTTGCTCAAGGCCTATGCCTTTATCGGAATCTTTGGTCAAAACGGCTCCATCAATAGCTTTTTAAGCTTTCTCGGAGTCGCTCCCCAGCAGATCCTCTTTACCGATTTCTCCTTTATCTTTGTAGCTAGCTACATCGAGTTGCCTTTTATGATCTTGCCGATCTTTAATGTCTTAGATGACTTAGATCCAAACTTGATTAATGCCAGCTATGATTTGGGAGCCAATCGTTGGGATACCTTCCGTCTTGTGGTCTTCCCCTTGTCCATGAATGGAGTCCGCTCAGGTGTACAATCTGTCTTTATTCCTAGTCTGAGCCTCTTCATGTTGACACGGATGATCGGTGGAAATCGCGTCATTACCTTAGGGACTGCGATTGAACAGCACTTCCTGACAACACAAAACTGGGGAATGGGTTCTACCATCGGAGTTGTTCTGATCCTTGCCATGCTCTTTACCATGTGGGCAACAAGAGAAAGGAGAGAACGATGAAAAAAGTATCTCATTTCTATCTAGGTTTCGTCTTTCTGATCCTCTATCTTCCCATCTTCTATTTGATCTTTTATGCCTTCAATAAAGGGGGAGATATGAATGCCTTCACGGGCTTCACGCTTGAGCATTTCAATGAATTGTTCGCAGATAGTCGCCTCATGCTGATCTTATCAGAGACCTTCCTCTTGGCCTTCTTGTCAGCCTTGATTGCGACAGTGATTGGAACCTTTGGAGCCATTTATATTTACCAATCCAAGAAAAAGTTAGAAGGACCTTTGCTCTCCATTAACAACATTCTCATGGTAGCGCCAGACGTTATGATCGGGGCCAGCTTCTTGATTCTCTTTACGACGGTCAAGTACCA
Source organism: Streptococcus parasanguinis (assembly GCA_905188195.1). Classification (GTDB taxonomy): domain Bacteria; phylum Bacillota; class Bacilli; order Lactobacillales; family Streptococcaceae; genus Streptococcus; species Streptococcus parasanguinis_P. The sequence goes on from CAJJKY010000008.1 coordinate 59,804, forward strand.
GCTAGGTTTCCTATCTGTTCTGGCTAGCCACGTAGCCTTCTCGATTCCCATTGTGGTCTTGATGGTCTTGCCACGTCTCAAGGAAATGAACCGAGATATGGTCAATGCTGCCTATGACCTGGGAGCTACTCAAGTGCAAATGCTCAAAGAGATCATGTTGCCCTATCTGACACCAGCCATTATTGCGGGATACTTTATGGCCTTTACCTATTCTCTTGATGACTTTGCCGTAACCTTCTTTGTAACCGGAAATGGTTTTACAACCTTGTCTGTAGAGATCTACTCACGTGCGCGTCAAGGGATTTCCCTCAGTATCAATGCCTTGTCCGCCCTTGTCTTTCTCTTTAGCGTGCTCTTGGTCATCGGTTATTACATTATCACCCGTGAAAAGGAGGAAGCAGCATGAAAAAACTTTATTCATTCCTAACTGGGATTGTCCTTGTCATTCTGGTCCTCTGGGGAATTAGCCACCAGATCGAAGCAAACATGAATACCAAGAATAGTGACAAGTTGGTCATCTACAACTGGGGAGATTATATCGATCCAGAATTGCTCAAGGAATTTACCAAAGAGACAGGGATTCAGGTGCAATATGATACCTTTGATTCCAACGAAGCCATGTACACCAAGATCAAGCAAGGGGGAACCACCTACGATATTGCGATTCCTAGTGAATACATGATTGCCAAGATGATGGATGAACATCTGGTAGAAAAGTTGGACCAATCCAAGATCAAAGGGATGGAAAATATCGATCCAAAACTCTTGAACCAATCGTTTGATCCGGGCAACCAATATTCTGTACCTTATTTCTGGGGGACCTTGGGGATCGTCTACAATACCAAGATGGTCAAAAATGCTCCGGAACATTGGTCGGATCTCTGGCGTGAAGAGTACAGAAATGACATCATGATGTACGATGGTGCGCGTGAGGTCATGGGAATTGGTCTCAATACCTTGGGCTATAGCCTCAATGAAAAGGATCCAAAGAAATTGCAAGAGGCAGTAGATAAACTCTACACCTTGACGCCAAATATTAAAGCTTTGGTGGCTGATGAGATGAAAGGCTATATGATCCAAAACAATGCGGCTATTGGGGTTACCTTCTCAGGAGAAGCCAGCCAAATGCTCGAAGCCAATAAGGATCTTCGCTATGTCGTCCCAACTGAAGCCAGCAACCTTTGGTTTGATAACATTGTCATTCCAAAAACCGTGAAAAATAAAGAAGCAGCATATGCCTTTATTAACTTCATGCTTCGTCCTAAAAATGCTTTGAAAAATGCTCTTTATGTCGGCTACTCTACGCCAAATAAAAAAGCCAAAGCCATGTTGCCAAAAGAAATCCAAGATGACCAATCCTTCTATCCAAGCGATGAAACACTGGACCATTTGGAAGTCTATCAACAATTAGGCAAGAAATTGCTTGGAGTTTATAACGATCTTTACCTTCAGGTCAAGATGTATCGTAAATAACACAAAAGGAACCTTCGGGTTCCTTTTTGATTGCTTTTGAAAAGCTCTAACTAGTGAGTTAGATTGAGATTCAAATGAAAGATGCTATAATAGTAAGGAAAGTGACTGGCCCATTCAGTCATGAATGGAACGATTGGAGAAGAAGAGATGAAGAGACGACTGGAACTATTTTTGATCATTCTGTTACCGATCTTAGGACTGGTTTTTCTTGGAGGAAAAATCATGCACCTAACCAAAAGGCCCGAACAGAAGGTAACGGCCTCATCCTCAAAGAAAGTTGTACAAAAAACAGAAGAAGAGATAAAAAAAGAACAACTGGACTACCTAAAAGAACACGAACAGAAGGTTATTGATTTAGTCAAAGCACAAAATTCAAAAGTAGAATCCGTTCAGATTGATTGGGATCAGACACAATGGAGTGATGGTGGACTGACAACTCCCGAATATTATATGAATGTTTATGGAGGTATAAATCATATTGAAGAATCGGGTTGGGGAGTAAATATCCCAATTAATGAGGACAACACATTAAATATGGATGAGATGTATATAGGATCCGACATTAGAATAGGGGGGAGATTATTTGACTAAGTGAAATATTAAAATGAGAGAAATAAAAAAACGTGCTATGTGTAAGGAATAGATCAATAGTCTAGATTGTCACTAACATCATAACTCTTTGATTTAAAACTTTGATGATTGAAGGTAAAGAATTCATTAACTTATGTTTTAAAAAGCTCTATGTAGTGTGATAGCTTGATCTTCAAATGATAAATGCTATAAAAGGAATAACATTTATCTAGTTTCCAATCTTAGAATAGAAATTAGCAAATAAATAGTATGAGTTGATAAAATGACTATTACAATGATCTTGTTAAGAGAAATGACAGGTAGTAATTTTAAAGAAAAATCTGTACAGAATAATAGGAGGACTTATGAAAAGTCAAAAAATCATGATAATAGTTGCTTCAATTGTAGCGCTCCTAAGTATAGGAGGGTGTACCGTGAAACATAAAGATAATACAAAACAAGGAAAAACGATTGCTACTTCATCTACGAAAGACCTAGAGGAAGATAAGGAAGCTATAAAGAAAAAACAACTGGACTATCTAAAAGAACACGAACAGGAGATTGTTGATTTAGTCAAAGCACAAAATTCAAAAGTTGAATCGGTTCAGATTGATTGGGATCAGACGCAATGGAGTGATGGTGGACTTACAACTCCTGAATATTATGTGAATGTTTATGGACGTATAAATCATATTGAAGAATCGAGTTGGAGAGTAGATATCCCAATTAATGAGGACAATACATTGAATCTAGATGAGATGTATCTGGGATCCGACATTAGAATAGGAGGGAGATTATTTGAGTAATTGGCATTTGAGCAGTTTTGACAATCTATATGCTTCATTAGCAGAATCAGCTTATCATGATAGGCCCGCAAACTTTAATTGGATCAAATTCAGGAAGAGCGCTCAAAGCTCAAATGGGAGTATGACAATGAGATCGATGCTTTCTATAAACATCAGAAAAAATGGAATCAGAAGCTGAAAAAAATCAGTAAGGTTGTCCTTACTGATTTTTTAGTTGGTTCCGGATGATGCTGTATCTGCGCCATTGTCTGTTGCGGTGGAACCTTGATCTTGCACGGCAGATGAACTGGTTTCTGTAGCGGATGAGCTATCGGTTTCTTTTTGTGAACTTGTTTCTGTATTGCTTGAATCGGTTTGCGTATTGGTATTTGTATTGGAATCTGTAGCGCTGGAGTCAGATCCCTTATCGTGAACCACGACGACGCTGGTGCTACTAGATGGTTTATCTTCTGTTTTTTGATTGTCTTTATTAAGCAGGCTTATAATCGTAAAAGAAGTGACGATAATCCCTAAAAGACTGGCAATCGTGGCGACAACTGTTTGAAATAGTGATAAGCCTTGTTTGACTTTTTCACCACGTGAGGGTCTAGAATCTGTAGTATCCTCTGGTTTTTGGTTTTTGCTGCTTCTTGAATATTGTGACATGTTCATTCTCTTTCTATCAAAAATTGTTTTTAACACTTTCCTATTATAAGTCATTTTCTGAAAAATGTCTAAAAAGAACTGAATTTTATGGAGTGATTTTACCTCATCTCTCTTTATCAAATCCTTGTCCCAAGCGGTTAGAAATGATAAAATAGAAGTTACGTAAAAAGAAAGTGATGGATGCGTAGGACATGATTTATTTTGACAATTCAGCAACGACCAAACCTTATCCAGAAGCCCTTTCGACCTATACAGAAGTGGCCACTCGGATTTGGGGGAACCCTTCTAGTTTGCACAATCTAGGTAGTCAAGCGACTCGTATTTTAGAAGCTTCTAGAAAACAGATTGCAGAGTTAATTGGCAAGAAAGCTGAAGAAATTTACTTCACGTCTGGTGGGACAGAAGGGGACAACTGGGTCCTCAAGGGTGTCGCCTTTGAGAAAGCTCCTTATGGCAAGCATATCATTGTCTCTGACATCGAGCATCCCGCTATCAAGGAGTCCGCTGCTTGGTTAAAGACGCAGGGATTCGAAGTGGATTATGCTCCAGTGGATGCGCGTGGCTTTGTCAAAGTGGATGCCTTAGCTAGTCTTCTCCGTCCAGATACGACCTTGGTCTCTGTCATGGCCGTCAACAATGAGATTGGCTCCATCCAGCCCATCCATGAAATTGCGGCGCTCCTTGAGGATCGCCCAACGATTAGTTTCCATGTCGATGCGGTTCAAGCTTTAGCCAAGGTAGCAACAGAAGTTTATCTACCAGAGCGCGTGGACTTTGCGACCTTCTCTAGTCACAAATTCCATGGTCTTCGTGGAGTTGGTTTTGTTTACATCAAAGAAGGCAAAAAGATCACCCCTCTCTTAACCGGAGGTGGTCAAGAAAAAGAAATGCGCTCGACAACTGAGAACGTGGCAGGTATCGCAGCAACTGCAAAAGCCCTACGCTTAGCTATGGAAAACCAAGTAGCTTTTGCTAGCAAGACCCAGCAGATGAAAGAAGTGATCCGCAAAGAATTGGCCAACTATCCAGATGTCACTGTCTTTTCTGGTGAGGATCACTTTGCCCCTCACATCTTGACTTTCGGGATCAAGGGAGTTCGTGGTGAAGTAGTGGTCCATGCCTTTGAAGAGTTTGATATTTACATCTCGACCACCAGTGCCTGCTCGTCCAAGGCTGGAAAACCAGCTGGTACCTTGATTGCCATGGGAGTGGACAAGAGTATTGCACAGACAGCTGTTCGCTTGAGTCTCGATACTGAAAATGACATGAGCCAAGTCGAGCAATTCTTGACCAAGTTCAAACTGATTTACGAACAAACACGAAAAGTACGTTAATTTTAGAAGGAAATCAATATGACCTTAACCTATTCAGAAATTATGATTCGCTATGGAGAGCTTTCTACTAAAGGAAAGAACCGCATGCGCTTCATCAATAAACTTCGCAATAATATCCAAGATGTTTTATCTATTTATCCAGCTGTCAAAGTGACAGCGGACCGCGATCGGGCCCATGCTTATCTACATGGGACGGATTATGAGCCGGTGGCAGAATCCCTCAAGCAAGTTTTTGGAATCCAAAATTTTTCACCTGTTTACAAGATTGAAAAATCAGTACCAGCCTTAAAAGCGGCAGTGCAAGGGATTATGAAGGAGATATACAAGGACGGCTTGACCTTTAAAATCTCAAGTAAGCGGAGTGATCACACTTTTGAACTCGATAGTCGCGAACTCAATCAAACCCTAGGTGGCACTGTCTTTGAAGCCATTCCAACGATTCAGGCTCAGATGAAAAAGCCAGATATCAATCTGCAAGTCGAAATCCGAGAAGAAGCAGCCTACATCTCTTATGAAACCATTAAGGGAGCAGGTGGCCTTCCTGTTGGTACGTCTGGCAAGGGTATGCTCATGCTTTCTGGTGGGATCGACTCTCCAGTAGCTGGCTACCTAGCCTTGAAGCGTGGGGTGGATATCGAGGCTGTTCACTTTGCGAGCCCACCTTATACCAGCCCAGGTGCTTTGAGGAAAGCCCATGACTTAACACGGAAGTTGACCAAGTTTGGGGGCAATATCCAATTTATCGAGGTGCCCTTCACAGAGATTCAAGAGGAAATCAAGGCAAAAGCGCCGGAAGCTTACCTCATGACCCTGACCCGTCGCTTTATGATGCGCATCACAGATCGTATTCGCGAGGTTCGCGGTGGTTTGGTGATTATCAATGGTGAAAGCTTAGGACAAGTAGCTAGCCAAACCTTAGAGAGTATGCAGGCCATCAATGCGGTAACCAATACACCAGTTATCCGTCCGGTGGTGACCATGGACAAGTTGGAAATCATCGATATTGCCCAAGAGATTGATACTTTTGAAATCTCTATCCAACCGTTTGAAGACTGTTGTACCATCTTTGCACCAGATCGTCCAAAGACTAATCCGAAACTCAAAAATGCGGAGCAGTATGAACAACGGTTGGATGTGGAAGCTTTGGTCGAGCGTGCTGTAGCAGGCATCATCGTAACAGAGATCACACCAAAAGCAGAAAAAGATGAGGTCGATGACCTGATTGAGGATTTGCTATAGGAGAGACTGGGAGTATCCAGCCTCTTTTTCTACCCAACTTAAAGGAGACAAGATGAAAAAAATTATCGTATTAATGACAAGCTTGCTTCTGTTGACAGGCTGTGTCAAAGTATCGTTTACTGGCCCGAAAAAAGAAGAGAAGACTAGCCAATCAAGCAGTAGAAAAAAAGAACCCCTCACATTTGTCAGGGCCGAGCAGTATAAAGACCAGGACAACGAAGTCTTGGAAGCGTCTGAGAAATTTATCAAGGAACATCCAACGCTTGGAGAAGCTGGAAAATTATTTGTCTTTTTCCCAGGATATACCTTTGGAAATGAGGAAAACCGCTTCGCCTTATTCTTTATTGTGAATCGTACCACCACAACCATCGATCGTGATGGATCCTTTGTCCTGAATTTGGAATATGATGGGGAGCCACTTTTTAAAGATGTCACAGTTGACTATGAAGTGAGCGAATCGGGTGTGTTAAAACCCAATACTGCTGCAGCGATTCCGATAAAAATTACTAAGGAACAAGAAGAAAAAATGAAGGGGATGAACGATTCGTCTAAAGCCAAAATGAGCTTCAATGACTTTAAATTTAAGGATAAGTAGATGAAAGCCGGTTTTGAATGCGATCTTAAATTACAAGATACAAAAAATAGATTTTTCAAAGAAAATTCGCTTTCAAAGCGCAAAAATACTTGTCTTTGTCTGATAGAAGTGATATACTTAGAGAGTTGACTATGCACATGCCTGTGCAACCGCTCGAACATCGTCGCTCATTTCCATGAGAGTAAGTGGTTCGTCCCACGATGCTAGGCGAGTCTTCACAAAAATACGGGGAAACCCAAAAATACATAGGAGGTGCATAATGAGCACATACGCAATCATTAAAACTGGCGGAAAACAAGTTAAAGTTGAAGTTGGTCAAGCAGTCTACGTTGAAAAATTGAACGTTGAAGCTGGTCAAGAAGTTACATTTAACGAAGTTGTTCTTGTTGGTGGTGAAAACACTGTTGTCGGAACTCCACTTGTTTCAGGAGCTACTGTTGTTGGAACTGTTGAAAAACAAGGAAAACAAAAGAAAGTTGTTACTTACAAGTACAAACCTAAAAAAGGTAGCCACCGTAAACAAGGTCACCGTCAACCTTACACTAAAGTTGTCATCAACGCAATCAACGCTTAATTTTTAGGAGAACACATGATACAAGCAGTCTTTGAACGAGCCAAAGATGGCGAGCTGAGGAGTGCAGAAATCACTGGGCACGCTGGAAGCGGTGAATATGGCTTTGATGTCGTGTGTGCATCGGTTTCGACTCTAGCCATTAACTTTATCAACTCTGTTGAGAAATTTGCAGGCTACGAACCGGATCTAGAATTAAACGAAGAAGAAGGTGGCTTCCTTCGGGTCACAATCCCGACAGATATTCCACCACATCAAAGAGAAATGACCCAACTATTCTTTGAATCATTTTTCTTAGGGATGGCAAACTTATCGGAGAACTCTTCAGAGTTCGTCCAAACAAGAGTTATCACAGAAAACTAACATGGAGGAAAACAATTATGTTGAAATTGAATCTTGCTAACTTGCAACTTTTCGCCCACAAAAAAGGTGGAGGTTCTACATCAAACGGACGTGATTCACAAGCAAAACGTCTTGGAGCTAAAGCAGCTGATGGACAAACTGTAACAGGTGGATCTATCCTTTACCGTCAACGCGGTACACACATCTACCCAGGTGTGAACGTTGGACGTGGTGGAGACGATACTTTGTTCGCAAAAGTTGAAGGCGTAGTACGCTTCGAACGTAAAGGTCGCGATAAAAAACAAGTTTCTGTTTACCCAATCGCAAAATAAAAAGGTCCAGTTAACCTTTTTATCCCGAGCCTTGATCCAAAGGTGAGGAAGCTAGAAATAGCATAAATCAAAGCTTTCCGGATTAACGGAAGGCTTTTTTTCTTTTATTTATTTAAAAATATCATGTTTACTCTTGTTAATATAATGTTTGAATTTGTGTTTTTTGAAAAAAGTAGTATAATAGAGACAAATATAGTAGGAATGGAAGTAGTACCATGAAAGATAGCAGACATGTTGAAATTCTTCAGGAACTGGATCGAAAAAGTGTGGTATCGGTCAAAGAGCTCAAGGAACTTTTTGGGGTGACAGACATGACTATTCGTCGAGATCTGATCGATCTTGAAAAACAAGGTCTTTTAGTTCGCGTACATGGTGGGGCCCACAAAAAAGTCAAAGATAGCTTATTAGAAGCTTCTCACAGTGAAAAAAATCTGATCAATATTGATGAGAAACGAAGCATTGCCAAAAAATGTGCGGAGTTGATCGAAAATGGGGATACCGTCTTTATTGGCTCTGGTACAACAACAGACTTTATCGGAGATTATTTGGAAGGAAAAGAAATTAGCATCGTCACCAACTCCCTTCCAATTTTTGAGAAATTAAAGGATTTTCCTAATTATGACTTGATCTTAGTTGGTGGTCGCTACCGGGTAAAGACACAAACCTTTGTCGGTCAATTTGCCAATAAACTCTTGAAAGAAATCAAGGTTTCTAAGGCCTTCATCGGGGTCAATGGAATCGATGGCCATAGTGTCTCCACAGCTAATGAAGAAGAAGGAAATGGCAATGCCATTATTCTGAACAATGCGATAGAAAAATATGTGGTAGCTGATAACAGCAAGTTTGATAGTTATTCCTTCTACAGTTTCTATCGAGTGGAAGATCTAAATGCCATTATTACCGATGATAGTATTCCAAAGAAGATCAAAGACAAATACGGCTTGTATACGAAAATCATATAAAACAAAGTGAGGCTGGGACAAAAGTCCTAGCCTCTCAATTATTTTTGGATTATCGAGCAAGACGCAGTGGTTGAGTGGGCTCTACTACGCTGATTTCATCAGCTTTTACAGCCCTACTCAACTGTGCGGAGGTGGGACGACGAAATCGAATTCTAACGAATTACCGATTTCTGTCCCACTCTCACTTTTTACTTTTTTAATAATGTTAGAAAATGACGGTTAGGAAGCGCTTTAGAGAGATATACAAACAAAATTAAACAAATTTAGACAAAAAATGATTGACAATCAATCAATATAGTGATATACTGAAGCTATAAATAAATAGTTAGATAAGGAGGTGGCAACAATGGGATTAAATCAACTCTTTAACAAAGATCTTGTATTTTGCCTACATGCCAAGGATCAAACAGATCTCTTTGAGCAGGTAGCAAGCTTATTGGAAGAGCGACAGATTGTGACACCAACCTATCGTTCCGCTTTGATTGAGCGTGAAAAGTCTTTCCCGACTGGATTAGACATGGAATTTCTTGGTAAGGACTTACCAAATGTGGCGATCCCTCACACAGACATTGTCCATAATCTCACTGAGAATGTGGTCGTGGTTCGTTTGGATCAACCGGTAACCTTCCATAATATGATTGCTCCAGATAAGGAAGTTCAAGTTTCACTTTTATTCTTCATTATCAACAATTCAAGCTCTAGCCAAACCAATATTTTGGCTCAGCTGATGGATTTCTTTACATCCAATGGAAATCTCGAAGCTCTATCAAAATTAGATAGTGAAGATAAGCTTTATCAATACATTACGGAAACTATTTCCTAAAACATTCGTAAATATTTATAATGGAGGACATCCAAATGATTAAAATTTTAGCTGCCTGTGGTGCAGGTGTTAACTCTAGCCACCAAATTAAGAATGCGTTGGAAGAAGAGTTGTCAAACCGTGGTTATGATGTGCGTTGTGACGCTGTCATGGTCAAAGACGTCAATGAAGACTTGATTTCAGGTTATGACATCTTTACTCCAATTGCTGCGACTGATTTGGGATTCGATCCTGGTATTCCAGTGGTAGAAGCAGGACCAATCTTGTTCCGTATTCCAGCGATGAGTGCGCCAGTCTTTGATAACATCGAAGCTGCCATTAAAGAACACGGATTAAGTTAATATTTTTTTAAAACAGTTTGTAAGCGTTATCCAATGATAAAATTGGGAACACTTTGTGCCGTAAATTACAAAAAATTATAAATCGGGAGGATTTATTATGAATGGCATTATTGATTTTGCCAATAAATTTTTCAAACCCATCCTAGACATGGGTGCTCCGATCATCATGTTGATCGTCTTGACTTTATTGGCTCTCTTGTTTGGAGTGAAATTCTCTAAAGCCCTTGAAGGTGGTATTAAACTTGCCATCGCCCTTACTGGTATCGGTGCTATCATCGGTATGTTGAATGGAGCTTTCTCAGCGTCTCTTGCAAAATTCGTTGAGAATACTGGTATTCAATTGAATATCACAGACGTTGGTTGGGCGCCTCTTGCGACCATCACTTGGGGGTCTGCCTGGACACTTTACTTCTTGTTGATTATGTTGATCGTCAACGTTATCATGCTTGCTATCAAGAAAACAGATACACTTGACGTCGATATCTTCGATATCTGGCACTTGTCTATCACTGGTCTTTTGATCAAATGGTATGCTGACAACAACGGTGTGAGCCAAGGTTTATCACTCTTCTTGGCAACTCTTGCAGTTGTCCTTGTAGGGATTATGAAAATCATCAACTCAGACTTGATGAAACCAACATTTGATGATCTTTTGAATGCTCCAAGTTCATCACCTATGACTTCAACTCACATGAACTACATGATGAACCCAATCATCATGGTCTTGGATAAAATCTTTGACAAATTCTTCCCTGGTCTTGATAAATACGACTTCGACGCTGCTAAATTGAACAAGAAGATCGGTTTCTGGGGATCTAAATTCTTTATCGGTTTCCTTCTTGGTATCGTCATCGGTATCATGGGTACTCCACATCCAGTTGCTGGCGTGCAAGATGCTGACAAATGGGAATTGGTTATTAAAGGTTGGTTGAGCCTTGGTTTGACTGCCGGTGTCTGCTTGGAATTGTTCTCATTGATCGGTTCTTGGTTCATCGCAGCGGTAGAACCATTGTCACAAGGTATTACAAACGTTGCTACTAAACGTCTTCAAGGACGTAAATTCAACATCGGTTTGGACTGGCCATTTATCGCTGGTCGTGCTGAAATCTGGGCTTGTGCCAACGTACTTGCACCAATCATGTTGATTGAAGCAGTGCTTCTTTCTAAAGTCGGAAATGGTATCTTGCCACTTGCAGGTATCATCGCTATGGGTGTGACTCCAGCCTTGTTGGTTGTAACACGCGGTAAATTGATCCGTATGATCATCTTCGGAAGCCTTCTTTTGCCACTCTTCCTTCTTTCAGGAACATTGATTGCACCATTTGCAACTCAATTGGCTAAGAGTGTTGATGCCTTCCCTAAAGGGGTAGCTTCTACTCAATTGATCACTCACTCAACTCTTGAAGGACCAGTTGAAAAATTGCTCGGTTGGACAATCGGTAACGCAACAACTGGTGATATCAAAGCTATCCTTGGTGTAGTTGTCTTCTTGGCGTTCTATATCGGAATCTTCGCTTGGTACAGAAAACAAATGATCAAACGTAATGAAGAATATGCTGCAAATGCAAAATAATCGTCATATGTAGTTTGAAAACTGACACCATATCTTTTGTGGATATGGTGTTTTTATTTTAAAAAAATGTTCGAAAATAAACAATTTAATGTTGACTTTCGTTCAAAATAGGTGTAATATAATATCAAAAGTAAGAAAATGTTTCTTTGTGAAAATTTAACAACAGGGATATTTGCTGAAACGAACAAAAGGAGGACAGGACATGTCTATTGTAATTGGTGCAGATGCTGCAGGATTAAGATTAAAAGATCTCGTGAAAGAGTTTCTTGTAAAAGAAAACTTCGACGTTGTGGATGTAACTGCTGAAGGTCAAGATTTTGTAGATGTGACACTTGCAGTTGCCAGCGAAGTGAACAAAAACGATCAAAATCTTGGAATCGTGATTGATGCTTACGGAGCTGGTCCATTTATGGTTGCAACTAAAATCAAAGGAATGGTAGCAGCAGAAGTTTCAGATGAACGTTCTGCTTATATGACACGTGGCCACAACAATTCTCGTATGATTACCATGGGTGCTGAAATTGTTGGGGATGAATTAGCCAAGAACATTGCCAAAGGCTTCGTCAATGGTAAATACGACGGTGGTCGTCATCAAATCCGTGTCGATATGTTGAATAAGATGTGCTAATGAGAGGAGAATTCAAATGAGAATTGCAATTGGTTGTGATCACATTGTGACAAATGAAAAAATGGCTGTTTCTGATTTTTTGAAATCAAAAGGATATGAAGTGCTCGACTTTGGAACTTATGACCATACACGTACCCACTATCCAATCTTTGGTAAGAAAGTCGGTGAAGCGGTATCAAGTGGCCAAGCAGATCTTGGTGTTTGTATCTGTGGTACTGGGGTTGGGATTAACAATGCTGTTAACAAAGTACCTGGTATCCGTTCTGCTTTGGTACGCGATATGACAACTGCTCTTTATGCTAAAGAAGAATTGAACGCGAATGTGATCGGTTTTGGTGGTAAAATTACTGGTGAATTGCTCATGTGCGATATCATTGAAGCATTTATTCACGCTGAATACAAACCAACTGAAGAAAATAAAAAATTGATCGCTAAGATCCAACATGTGGAAACCCATAATGCCCATCAAGCGGATGCTGATTTCTTTACAGAATTCCTTGAAAAATGGGACCGTGGTGAATACCACGACTAAGAGGTGACATATGATATTAACGGTCACGATGAACCCTTCGATTGATATCTCTTATCCTTTGGATCTACTCCAGTTGGATACAGTCAATCGTGTGACTGAGGTGAGTAAGACAGCCGGTGGGAAAGGTCTCAATGTCACCCGTGTACTTTCTGAGATCAAGGATCCAGTGGCAGCGACCGGCCTACTTGGTGGTCGAACAGGTCAATTCATTCTTGATCATTTAGGAGAAGGAATAGAGGAACGTTTCTTTGAGATTGAAGGAGATACACGAAATTGTATCGCCATCCTTCACGAAGGCAAGCAAACAGAAATCTTAGAAAAAGGTCCAACCATTTCTGAGAAAGAAGGGCAAGGTTTCCTCGACCATTACCGTCACTTGATCGATCAAGTGGAAGTGGTTGCGATCTCAGGTAGTCTTCCTGCTGGTTTACCAGTGGATTATTATGCTAGCCTTGTCAAGATTGCAAGGGAAGCTGGAAAACCAGTCGTACTCGATTGCTCAGGTGCTTCTTTAGAAGCTGCCATTCAAGCAGATGTCAAGCCAACGGTCATTAAGCCCAACAATGAAGAGTTGTCTCAATTGTTAGGAAAAGAAGTGAGCAAGAATGTGCAAGACTTAAAAGAAGTTCTTCAGGATGCTCTCTTTGATGGCATCGAATGGGTGATAGTCTCTCTTGGAGCAAATGGCGCTTTTGCGAAGCACGGCGATGTCTTCTATAAGGTAGATATTCCTAAGATTGATGTCGTCAATCCAGTCGGATCTGGTGATTCGACTGTTGCAGGAATTGCATCTGGTCTCTATCATCATGAGAGTGACGCAGACTTGCTCAAGAAAGCAAATGTGCTTGGAATGTTAAATGCGCAAGAAGCACAAACAGGACATGTCAACATGGGGCACTATGATGCCTTGTATCAACAATTAATCGTAAAAGAGGTATAAAATGGTATTAACAGAACAAAAACGCAACTATTTGGAACGTCTTAGTACAAAAGACGGTGTTATTTCAGCTTTGGCCTTTGACCAACGTGGGGCTTTGAAACGCTTGATGGCCAAATACCAAGACACTGAGCCAACTGTAGCACAAATGGAAGAATTGAAAGTTCTTGTAGCAGATGAATTGACAAAATATGCTTCCTCAATGTTGTTGGACCCAGAATATGGTTTGCCTGCTACGAAAGCCTTGGACAAAGATGCTGGACTCTTGCTTGCATACGAAAAAACAGGTTACGATACATCTAGCACCAAACGTTTGCCTGACTGCTTGAACCTTTGGTCAGCAAAACGCATCAAAGAACAAGGCGCAGATGCTGTGAAATTCTTGCTCTACTATGATGTAGACAGTGCAGATGAACTCAACCAAGAAAAACAAGCTTATATCGAACGCATCGGTTCTGAATGCGCTGCTGAAGATATTCCATTCTTCCTTGAAATCTTGGCTTATGATGAAGGAATTGCAGATGCAACCTCTGCTGAATATGCGAAAGTGAAACCTCGTAAGGTGATTGAGGCTATGAAAGTCTTTTCAGATCCTCGTTTCAATATCGATGTCTTGAAAGTGGAAGTTCCAGTTAATGTGAACTTCGTGGAAGGATTTGGAGAAGGTGAAGTTGTCTATAGTCGTGAAGAAGCGGCTGCCTTCTTTAAAGAACAAGAAGAAGCAACCAACCTTCCATACATCTACCTCAGTGCTGGTGTATCAGCAAAACTCTTCCAAGAAACTTTGGAATTTGCTCATGCATCAGGTGCTAACTTCAACGGTGTCCTTTGTGGACGTGCGACATGGGCAGGTTCAGTAGAAGCTTACATCAAAGATGGAGAAGCAGCTGCTCGTGAATGGCTTCGTACAGAAGGTCGTCAAAATATTGAAGAATTGAATGCGGTCTTGGCTAAAGTGGCAACACCTTGGACAGAACGCGTGTAAGAAACAAATCGTTATTGCCTCCTAAAGCAACATTTAGAACATTGGAAGGAAGAAATTCCTTTCAATGTTCTTCATTATTTCAAGGACTTGTTTCTTTTTTATAAAAAAATGTTTAAAAATTTTCGCTGTAAGGGTTTACAAAATAAAAAACTTATGATAGAATAAGTTCATAAGTTAAATAGCAGTGAGCGTTACTAAGTTAGATTAGGCGTGACCACAAGTAGATTGAATGATTAGCATAGGCTAGTTTTTTCAGTTGCTTCGTGGTCATTTTTATTTGCTTTTAACAAATTTTACAAAGGAGAGCCTCATGTATCGTATTATCCATCCAATGAACAATAATGTTGCTTTGGTTCAAAATGAGCTTCAACAAGAGGTAATTGTTGTTGGGAGTGGGATTGCTTTTGGGAAAAAGAAACATGATCTAGTAGCTGAGGATAAGGTCGAAAAAGTATTTCGTTTAAACACGGATGAATCAAGAGAAAACTTTATGGCCCTTCTAAAGGATGTTCCTCTTGATTTCATTACAACCACTTATGAAGTGATTGATACCTTGTCTAAGAAATATGCCTATCCTGTTCAAGAATATATCTATGTGACACTAACAGATCACATCTTTTGTTCTTACCAGGCGGTTCAACAGGGAAGATACAAACACAGTGATCTACCTGATGCGTCTGCTATGCATCCGATTCCCTATAAAATCGCAAAGGAAGCGATTGAAATCTTTCGAAATCGGCTCTTGGATCAATTTCCTGATGACGAAGTGAATCGTATCGCCTATCACTTCATCAATGCACAAGGGGAAGTCATTCATGAGCAGGATCCTGATGTCCAAGATCGCCAAGCGATTTTGAAAGCTGTAGAGGAAAAACTAGCTCACAATGGATTGAAACGAAAAGAAGAAAATAGTCATTTCTACGATCGCTTTATGATCCATCTCAATTATTTCCTTGACTCCCTAGATAAGGGAAGAGAGGATCCTGAAGGCTTGAGCGAGATGGAACAACTGATCCAGCTAAGTTATCCAAAGGCTTATGAGATTAGTCATCAGATCTACCAAACTATCGCTGAACAGACTGGAGCTAAGATATCTCCTAATGAAAAAGTCTATTTAGCCTTGCATATTCAACGTCTATTATAAAAATTTTCAAAAGGTATCATAAGGAGGAACCAACATGAATAAAGAAGAAGTCCAATTACTTGGGTTTGAAATTGTCGCTTATGCCGGTGACGCTCGATCAAAATTAGTGGAAGCCTTAAAAGCTGCTGAAAATGGTGATTTTACGAAAGCAGAATCCTTAGTAGAAGAAGCAGGGTCCTGTATCGCTGAGGCTCACAAATCTCAAACGACCATGCTAGCGCATGAAGCAGCAGGAGAAGAAATCCCCTATAGCATTACCATGATGCATGGTCAAGACCATCTCATGACAACGATCCTATTAAAAGACGTGATTCACCATCTGATTGAACTATATAAAAGAGGAGCGAAATAATGAATAAACTGATTGAACTGATTGAAAAAGGGAAACCTTTCTTTGAAAAGATTTCTCGAAACAAATATTTGCGAGCGATTCGGGATGGCTTTATTGCAGGGATGCCTGTTATCCTTTTCTCATCTATCTTCATCCTAATTGCGTATGTACCAAACGCTTGGGGATTCCACTGGTCTAAAGATATTGAAACATTCTTGATGACTCCATATAACTATTCTATGGGCATCTTGGCCTTCTTCGTTGGTGGTACAACGGCTAAGGCTTTGACTGATTCAATGAACCGCGACCTTCCAGCAACTAACCAAATCAACTTCATTTCTACAATGTTGGCTTCTATGGTTGGCTTCTTGCTCATGGCTGCCGAACCTGCTAAAGAAGGTGGATTCTTAACAGCCTTCATGGGTACAAAAGGTCTATTGACAGCCTTCATTGCAGCCTTTGTCACCGTTAATGTTTATAAGGTCTGTGTGAAAAATAATGTGACGATTCGCATGCCAGACGAGGTTCCACCGAATATTTCACAAGTTTTTAAAGACTTGATTCCATTTACAGTTTCAATTGTTCTCTTGTATGCATTTGAATTGATTGTTAAAGGTGCTATCGGTGTAACAGTTGCGGAATCTATCGGAACACTTCTAGCTCCATTGTTCTCTGCAGCAGATGGATATCTTGGAATTACCCTTATTTTTGGTGCTTATGCCTTCTTCTGGTTTGTAGGTATCCATGGTCCTTCAATCGTAGAACCAGCGATTGCGGCGATCACATATGCAAATATCGATAACAACTTGCACTTGCTTCAAGCCGGACAACATGCTGATAAAGTCATCACATCTGGGACTCAAATGTTTATCGTTACCATGGGTGGTACTGGTGCAACCTTGATTGTTCCCTTCCTCTTCATGTGGTTGTGTAAGTCTGAACGTAACCGTGCAATCGGACGTGCATCTGTTGTTCCTACATTCTTCGGTGTAAACGAACCAATTCTCTTTGGGGCTCCAATCGTATTGAACCCAACTTTCTTCATTCCATTTATCTTTGCTCCAATCGCAAACGTCTGGATCTTCAAATTCTTTGTTGATACCTTGGGAATGAACTCATTCTCAGCAAACCTTCCATGGGTAACGCCTGGACCTCTTGGAATTGTCCTTGGTACAAACTTCCAAGTTCTTTCCTTCATCCTTGCTGCTCTTCTAGTGGTAGTGGACGTAATCATTTACTATCCATTCGTGAAGGTTTATGATGAACAAATTCTTGAAGAAGAACGTTCTGGTAAAGCTAACGACAGCTTGAAAGAAAAAGTCGCAGCAAACTTTAACACTGCAAAAGCTGATGCGATTCTTGAAAAAGCTGGTGTTGAAAACGAACCAGTTCAAAACAATATCACAAAAGAAACAAACGTCTTGGTTCTCTGTGCCGGTGGTGGGACCAGTGGACTCCTTGCCAATGCTTTGAATAAAGCTGCTGCAGAATACAATGTTCCTGTGAAGGCTGCTGCTGGTGGTTACGGTGCTCACCGTGAAATGTTGCCAGAATTTGACCTTGTTATTCTTGCTCCTCAAGTAGCTTCAAACTATGAAGATATGAAGGCTGAAACAGATAAACTTGGAATCAAATTGGCTAAGACTGAAGGAGCTCAATACATTAAATTGACACGTGATGGACAAGGTGCCCTAGCCTTTGTTCAAGCGCAATTCGATTAACGATAGGGACTGTGAAACAGTCTCCTATCGTAACGGAAATCGCTATGGCGATTTTCCTAATCGACTTGTTAATTCGTCGGTAAAAAGATATCGTTTTTACCTCCTCATGTCACAATTCGGTGGCTTGGAACAAGAAGTGAGATGGAGATGGATGGCTCACTAACTCCTCTCCACTCACTTTTCCTTTGATCCAATCAAGAAAAAGGTGAAAAAATGACAAAAACACTTCCTAAAGATTTTATTTTTGGTGGCGCTACAGCCGCATATCAGGCTGAAGGTGCAACTCATACAGATGGGAAAGGCCCTGTTGCATGGGACAAATACCTGGCTGACAACTATTGGTATACAGCAGAACCTGCTAGTGATTTCTACCACAAATATCCAGTAGACCTTCAATTAGCTGAGGAATACGGTGTCAATGGTATTCGGATTTCCATTGCCTGGTCGCGTATTTTCCCAACTGGATATGGTGAAGTGAATCCAAAAGGGGTGGAGTTCTACCATAACTTATTTGCAGAATGTCATAAACGTCATGTAGAACCATTCGTAACTCTTCACCACTTTGATACTCCTGAAGCTCTTCACTCAAATGGAGACTTCTTGAATCGTGAAAATATCGAACACTTTGTAGATTATGCCGCCTTCTGTTTTGAAGAGTTTCCAGAAGTCAACTACTGGACAACCTTTAATGAAATCGGACCTATCGGAGATGGTCAGTACTTAGTCGGAAAATTCCCACCAGGTATTCAATATGACCTTGCTAAAGTCTTCCAATCTCACCACAATATGATGGTTTCTCATGCACGTGCTGTGAAATTGTACAAAGACAAAGGTTATGCAGGTGAAATCGGAGTGGTCCATGCCCTTCCTACTAAGTATCCTTTGGATCCAGAAAATCCAGCAGACGTTCGGGCGGCTGAGTTGGAAGATATCATCCACAACAAATTTATCTTGGATGCTACTTACCTTGGACACTATTCAGATGCAACCATGGAAGGTGTTCATCACATCTTATCTGTCAATGGTGGTAGCTTGGATCTTCGTGACGAAGACTTTGCAGCGCTTGAAGCAGCTAAAGATTTGAACGACTTCCTTGGAATTAACTACTACATGAGTGACTGGATGGAAGCCTTTGATGGTGAAACTGAAATCATCCACAACGGTAAAGGGGAAAAAGGAAGCTCTAAGTACCAAATTAAAGGTGTTGGTCGTCGTGTAGCTCCTGACTATGTGCCTCGGACGGATTGGGACTGGATTATCTATCCGCAAGGTTTGTATGACCAAATTATGCGCGTGAAAGCAGATTATCCAAACTATAAGAAAATCTACATCACTGAAAACGGACTGGGCTACAAAGATGAGTTTGTGGATAATACGGTTTATGACGATGGACGGATTGATTATGTGAAACAACACTTAGAGGTCTTGTCTGATGCGATTGCAGATGGTGCTAATGTCAAAGGTTACTTCATCTGGTCTCTCATGGACGTCTTCTCTTGGTCTAATGGTTATGAAAAACGCTATGGTCTCTTTTATGTGGACTTTGAAACCCAGGAGCGCTATCCAAAGAAATCGGCTCATTGGTACAAGAAAGTAGCCGAAAGCCAAGTGATTGAATAAGGATCAACTGGAACTGTTTTAGTTCCAGTTTTTTATTTTCACTTGATGAAGGTCTCTTAAACGGATCTCTTCTTTCAGCCCCTAATTTATGGTATAATAGATCGATACTGTAATAAGGAAAATAGAATGAATATACAACAATTACGATATGTAGTGGCGATTGCCAACAGTGGTACTTTTCGTGAGGCTGCTGAAAAAATGTATGTGAGTCAGCCTAGCTTGTCCATCTCTGTCAGAGATCTGGAAAAAGAACTGGGGTTTAAGATTTTTCGTCGGACTAGTTCTGGGACTTTTTTGACCCGTCGGGGAATGGAATTTTATGAAAAAGCGCAGGACGTGGTCAAAGGGTTTGATATTTTTCAAAATCAATATGCCAGTCCTGAAGAAGAGAAGAAAGAATTCTCCATTTCTAGTCAGCACTATGACTTTTTGCCACCTTTGATGACGGAATTCTCAATCCGCTATCCGGAAAATAAAAACTTCCGCATCTTTGAATCAACGACGGTTCAAATTTTGGACGAAGTGGCTCAAGGGCATAGTGAGTTGGGAATTATTTATCTCAACCGTCAAAATACCAAGGGGATTATGCAACGGGTTGATAAATTAGGGCTTGAAGTGGTGGATTTAATTCCTTTTCAGACTCATATTTACCTTCGCAAAGGACATCCTTTGGCTAAGAAGAAAAAACTGGTCATGGAAGATCTAGCTCAGTTGCCAACTGTTCGTTTTACCCAAGAAAAAGATGAGTACCTCTATTATTCAGAGAACTTTGTCGATACCAGCTCGAGCTCACAAATGTTCAATGTGACTGACCGGGCAACCTTGAATGGAATCTTGGAGCGGACGGATGCTTATGCGACGGGATCAGGCTTTTTGGATAGCCAGTCAGTGAATGGCATTACCGTGATTCCTTTAGAAGATAATTTAGACAATAAAATGGTCTATGTCAAACGCGAAGAGATGGATCTCTCTCCTGTAGCAGAGAAGTTTGTCGAGGTCATGGTAGAATATTTTGATCAAAAGAGGTAAGAAATGAAGAGAAAAACTATGGTTCCGGTAGCGATCGTGCTATTGGTCCTACTAGATCAGCTGGTCAAATGGTATGTGGTGAAGAATATTCCACTGGGTGTCGTCAAGTCTTTTATTCCCCATGTGGTCAGTCTGACTTATCTTCAAAACACAGGTGCAGCTTTTTCGCTTCTTGAAAATCAGCAATGGTTCTTTACCCTCATCACTCTAGTCGTGATGGTAGGGGCCTTTTACTATCTCTATAAGCATCTCAAGGGGTCGCTTTGGATGGTGACAGGTTTGACCTTAGTCATTGCAGGTGGATTGGGGAATTTTATCGATCGCCTGCGTCAGGGCTTTGTGGTCGATATGTTCCACCTGGATTTTATGAATTTTGCAATTTTTAATGTAGCAGATAGTTATTTGACAGTTGGAGTTTTCTTGCTCCTGATCCTGATGTTGAAAGAGGAAACGCATGGAAATTAAAATTGAAGTAGCCGGTGCGCGACTGGATAAGGCTTTGGCGGATTTGACTCCCTTGTCACGAGCTGTGGCCAATGAGCAGATCAAAGAAGGAAAAGTTCTGGTCAATGGGACTGTGAAAAAAGCCAAGTACACGGTCAAAGAAGGGGACATCATCCAGTATGAAGTCCCAGAAGTGGAAGAGGTCAGTTATGAAGCAGAAGATTTGCCCTTAGACATCGTCTATGAGGACCAGGATGTAGTCGTCGTCAATAAACCTCAAGGCATGGTTGTTCACCCAAGTGCGGGTCATACCAGTGGGACATTGGTCAATGCGCTGTTATACCATGTCAAGGACCTTTCAGGGATCAATGGGGAATTGCGTCCAGGGATCGTTCATCGGATCGATAAAGACACGTCAGGCCTCTTGATGGTCGCAAAAAATGACCAAGCTCACGTCGCCTTAGCAGAGGAACTAAAAGACAAAAAATCTCTACGGAAGTATTGGGCCATTGTTCATGGCAACCTCCCCAACGATCGTGGGATGATTGAAGCACCAATTGGTCGCAGTGAAAAGGACCGGAAAAAACAGGCGGTGACAGCTAAAGGAAAACCTGCAGTGACCCGTTTTCAAGTTTTGGAACGCTTTGGGAATTACACCTTGGTAGAGTTGCAACTGGAGACTGGACGGACCCACCAAATTCGGGTGCACATGGCCTATATTGGTCACCCCGTGGCTGGAGATCCTGCTTATGGTCCTAAGAAGACACTTAAAGGACAAGGACAGTTTCTTCATGCGCGGACACTAGGTTTTACCCACCCCCGTACAGGCGAGACCTTGGAATTTACAGCAGAAGTACCAGCGATCTTTGAGAAAACGCTGGAAGACCTTCGAAAAGGATAGTGAAGATGGCTGAATGGAGATTCAGTCACTTTCATTACATACGAAATAAATAGTATTAGAAAGAATCATAGCGATGAAAGCAAAACGAATCGTCTTTAAAGTAGGGACCTCGTCTTTGACCAATCCTGATGGAAGTCTCTCCAGACAGAAGGTCAAGGTCATTACCCAGCAGTTGGCTCTCTTACATGAATCAGGTCATGAGTTGATCTTGGTATCATCAGGGGCAGTTGCTGCTGGATTTGGTGCCCTTGGTTTTAAGAAACGGCCGACCAAGGTGGCAGACAAGCAAGCTTCTGCGGCAGTTGGACAAGGCTTACTGATGGAAGAATACACAGCTAACCTGCTCTTACGCAACATTGTTTCTGCGCAGATTTTGTTGACCCAGGATGACTTTGCGGATCAGCGTCGCTATAAGAATGCCCACCAGGCCCTTTCTGTCTTGCTCAATCGTGGGGCCATCCCGATTATCAATGAAAACGATACGGTCTCGATTGCCGAGTTAAAAGTAGGAGACAATGATACCTTGAGTGCGCAAGTTGCAGCCATGGTTCAAGCGGATCTTTTGGTGCTTTTAACAGATGTCGATGGTCTCTATACAGCCAATCCTTCTCAGGATCCAACAGCTAAGCGCTTGGATCGAATCGAACACATTTCCCGTGAGATGATCGAGATGGCGGGTGGTGCTGACCAAACTCAAGGCAGCGACCCTTGCGACCGAGTCAGGGGTTCCCGTCTATATTTGCTCGTCTCTCAAGTCTGATGCCTTGATCGAAGCAGCAGAGGGGCAAGCAGATGGCAGTTACTTCCTTGCAGAAGATAAGGGCTTAAAAACGCAGAAGCAATGGCTAGCCTTTTATGCAGAAAGCAAAGGTGCCGTTTGGGTGGATGCTGGAGCAGCGGAAGCCCTGTTGGATCATGGAAAGAGTCTATTGATTTCTGGTGTGACCAAGGCAGAAGGGGATTTTTCTTATCACGACATTGTCAGCGTCTATCATCAAGAGACTGGTCAATTGTTAGGAAAAGGGAAAGTCCGTCTCGGCCAATCAGCTGTGCGCGATCTGCTCCAATCTAAAAAAGCTAAGGGAATCCTCATCCACCGGGATGATTGGATCTCGGTAACTCCTGAGATTGACCTACTCTTTACAGAATTCTAGAGGAACACGTATGGGAACAACACAAGAACAATTAGCCTTAGCGAAATCAGCTAAGAAAAGCATCAATACATCCAGTACAGCTCTTAAAAATCAGGCCTTGGAGGCCATGGCTAGCCAGCTTTTAAAAGCAACTGAAGCCATTTTAGCAGCCAATCAAATCGATATGGAAGCGGCACGCGGGAAGATTTCTGAAGTCATGCTGGATCGCCTCTTTCTTGATCAAGAGCGGATTGCCGGTATGGCACAAGGAATTCGTGCTTTAATCGACCTGCCAGATCCGATTGGGGAGGTGCTGGATACTGAAGTCTTGGAAAATGGCCTTGAAATCCAGAAAGTCCGAGTCGCTATGGGTGTTATTGGCATCATTTATGAAAGCCGTCCGAATGTAACATCAGATGCTGCAGCGCTTGCCATCAAGAGTGGAAATGCAGTGGTCCTTCGTACTGGGAAGGATGCCTTTCATTCTGCTCAAGCGATCGTGACAGCCCTCAAGGCTGGATTGGAAGAAGCTGGATTCAATCCAGATCTTCTCCAACTGATCCAAGATACGAGTCGAGCTTCTAGCCTTGCTATGATGAAGGCTAAGGGCTATCTAGATTTGCTCATTCCACGTGGTGGTGCTGGATTGATCCAAGCGGTGGTTGAAAATGCCATTGTCCCTGTGATCGAGACAGGAACTGGGATCGTCCATGTCTATGTGGACAAGGAGGCTGATTTCCAGAAAGCACTCGCCATTATTGAAAATGCCAAGACTAGTCGGCCGTCTGTCTGCAATGCTATGGAGGTCTTGTTGGTGGATCGAGCGATCGCGTCTGATTTCTTGCCCTTGGTCAAAGAGCGCTTAGTGGATGAGCGGGAAAGATCGGTTGAGTTGCGCCTAGATGAGGACGCACAGGCTATCATTTCGGGGACAGCAGCGCAGGAGCAGGATTTTGATACCGAATTTTTAGATTATATTTTAGCAGTCAAGGTCGTTGATGGAGTTGAGGAAGCGGTGGACCACATAGAAGCCCACAGCACCCATCATTCGGATGCTATTGTGACTGAAAATCCTGAGACAGCCGCTTATTTTACCAAGCAAGTAGATTCAGCAGCCGTTTATGTCAATGCGTCTACACGCTTTACAGATGGGGGTCAATTTGGCCTAGGTTGTGAAATGGGGATCTCGACCCAAAAACTCCATGCGCGTGGACCGATGGGACTGCGGGAGATGACCAGTTACAAGTATATCGTCAGTGGAAATGGTCAAGTGAGGTAAGTCATGAAAGTAGCATTTATCGGTCTTGGAAACATGGGTGCTAGTCTAGCCAAAGCAGTCGCAAAAGAAGTGGACGCGCAAGACCTGCTCTTGGTCAATCGTTCTCCTCAAAAGGTGCAAGAGTTTATCAGCCAGTATGGGGGAACGGCGTCTGATCTTGGACAAGTCTTTCAAGAAGCTGAAGTAATCTTTTTAGGGGTCAAACCCTATCAGATCTGCCCTCTTTTAGAAGAGTACCAGGGCATCTTAGCCCAACGCTCCAATCTCTTGCTGGTTTCTATGGCTGCAGGCCTGGAACTTGAAAAGATGGCTGACATGGTCCAGAACGACCAGCTAGGGCTAATTCGCATCATGCCCAATACGCCTGTAGCGATCGGTCAGGGTGTCATCAGTCTGGCCCGCTCCCAAGCAGTGACAGACCAGCAAGTATCCAAAGTCAAGCAACTTTTAGCAGGAGCTGGAGCTCTCTATGAAATCGAAGAAAAATTGATGGATCCTGCAACGGCTGTCGCAGGCTGTGGGCCAGCCTTTGTCTATCAGATGATTGAAGCTATGGCAGATGCAGGAGTAGGATTAGGACTTTCACGAGAGCAAGCCTTGCAGATGGCTGCACAGACCTTCCAAGGAGCCAGTCAAATGGTCCTAGAGACAGGCGAGCATCCAGCTCGCTTGCGAGATGCAGTTTGTAGCCCAGGTGGCTCTACTATTGCAGGAGTTAATCGCCTGGAACAAGTCGGCTTACGGGGCGACATCATTGCTGGAGTGGAAGCAGCATACAAACGCACCCAAGAAATGGGACAAGAGGCAGCGAAGGAATAGAAAAAGATTGGTTTTTTGGCCAATCTTTTTTACGTTAGAGCGACTCTATTTCAACCAAACCATTTTCCGTCAGACGATAGATTTTTTGGCAGACTTCTTTGAGGAAGGTCCGGTCGTGGGAGACCGTGACTAGTCCACCTGGGTAGTCTGCGAATAGGCGTCGAATTTCTGGTTGGGAAGTGGGGGAAAAATTGCGAGTAGGCTCGTCCAAGAGTAGAAATTGGGGACTTGTGAGCACTAGTTGAAGGAGATAGAGTTTTCCTTGCTGGCCACCAGAAAGTTTAGAGATCGGATGGTGCATTTCAGAATAGGTAAAGTTGAGGGAGGCTAAATGCAATTGAATGGTGTTGATTTCTTCGCGATCGCCTGAATGCTGTAGAAATTGAACCGGTGTCTGAGTCAGAGGGAGAAGTTCAGTGTAATCTTGTGGCATATAGGCAGTGCGGATACTTTCATTCTTCTGTAGACTTTTCCATATCATTTTTAGGAAAGTGGATTTCCCCACACCGTTGGAACCGATAATCCCTATTTTATCCTGTCCTAGAAGAGTAAGGGAGAGGTTCTTGACCAGGACCCGATCACCAATGGCGAGTTCTTCCTGATCTAATAGAAGGACTCGTTTTTGAGGAGACAAGGGAGTGAGGGGAGGAAAATGCAGATTGATGACTTCCTCATCATAGGGTTGGGGAGTCATGGATTGGAATTCTCGCTCGTAGCGCTTTTCTTGTGAGAGGAGGGACTTCATTTTCTTTGCCAGGAGACGTCCAGCAGTGCTATCCTTAGTGTTTCGTAAGGATGTTTCAACTTGCTGACGGACGCGGCGATGCTTCTCCATTGTTTTCTTGTAGGTTCGTTGATCGTTGGCAGCTTGCTGGGACTGCTGCTTGAATTGTTGCTCCCTTTGGCTACTGTAGTCCTGATAGCCTATGTGCTCTACAATGGTTTCAGCCTCCTTGCGGTGTTTGATCTGTCTTAGGTGGATGATCGTATCCGCCGTCTGAGTCAAAAAATCCTCATGATGGGAAATAAATAGGATGGTTTGGGGACTTGTTTGGATCATCTGCTGGAGCCAGTCCAGGGTTTCCAAATCCAGATCGTTCGAAGGTTCATCTAAAAATAGTAATTCATGAGGACGACAAAGTTCGTGAAGCAGTTGGACTTTGAGGGCTTCTCCTCCAGATAGACTTCCAATAGCTTGGTCGCTCGCAAAGCGGTCGCTATCAAATTGCAATTGATCAGCCAGTCTGTAGAGGGTGGCATAGTCTAGCTCGTCTTCTCCAAAAAAATATTCTTCCAATGTTTTTCCCTTCAATACTTCCGGCAAAGACTGGGGAATATAGGCATAGGAGTGAAAGGAAGTGGTGATTTCGCCTTCTATTGTCAGATAATCTGGTAGGGATTTTGGGGACATGAGGACGTGAAGTAAGGAAGATTTTCCATTTCCTTCTTCGCCAATAATGGCAACTTTTTCTCCTTCATGAATGGTTAAGGACAGATCGCGAACCAGATCGCGTAAATCTTTTGTATGGCGGATGGTGAGGTGGGATAGTTTTAGCATAAGATTCCTTTCTACTGGGACAAAAAACAGCTCTACCTATTTAGTAGAGCTGTATTCAAGTGGAACCCAAACAGAAAAAGATCTAATATAGCCAACAAGAAGTTGGAGAATAGGCAAGAGGGTACACAAAAAGAGATAGAACAAGCAGTCCACTAAATAAAGTATTTTATTTAACGAAACTTAGTTGTTCATATCTCCTTACCTCCGAATATGATTAAATTCATTCTATTCCTTTTATTCCTTCTTGTCAAGGAATTCCTGGCTTCTTATTCCCTTTTCTTTTCGGACTTAGGGGGATTTTATGGTATAATTAAAGGTATGCATACAAAACCAACGTCCGCTTATGTCCACATCCCATTTTGTACCCAGATTTGTTTTTATTGTGATTTTTCGAAGGTTTTTATCAAGAACCAACCGGTCGATGCTTATTTGGATCATTTGATCCAAGAATTTCGTCGGGAAGAAATCACAAATTTACGGACTCTCTATATTGGGGGTGGGACACCGACAGCCTTAACTGCGGATCAGCTAGAGTATCTGCTCAAGGAGCTGACCAAGTCACTTGATCTTTCTCAGATGGAGGAGTTGACCATCGAGGCCAATCCTGGTGATTTGGATCCGGATAAGATTGCTGTCTTAAAGGATTCACCGGTTAATCGGGTTTCTTTAGGCGTACAGACCTTTGATAATCGCTTGCTCAAAAAGATTGGTCGGAGCCATCAAGAGCAGGATATCTATGACAATATCGATCGTCTGAAGCTGGCTGGTTTTGACAATATTTCGATCGACCTCATCTATGCCCTTCCGACGCAAACCATGGAGCAGGTCAAGGAAAATGTCGCTAAGGCTCTTGCCCTCGACATTCCTCATATGAGCCTCTATAGCTTGATTCTGGAGAATCACACGGTCTTTATGAATCGCATGAGACGGGGCAAGCTTCCTCTACCAAAAGAGGAGTTAGAAGCGGAGATGTTTGAATACATCATTCAGGAGTTGGAGCGTGCGGGCTTTGAGCATTATGAAATTTCTAATTTCTCCAAGCCTGGTTTTGAAAGTCGACATAATCTCATGTATTGGGACAATGCTGAGTATTATGGTCTGGGAGCTGGAGCATCCGGCTATGTCGATGGGATTCGCTACAAGAATCATGGCCCCATTCGTCACTATATGCAGGCTGTCGAAGAGGGAAATGCGCGTGTCCAAGAAGAGTATCTGACTCAGACAGAAATGATGGAAGAAGAGATGTTTCTAGGACTACGTAAGAAAACAGGCGTTTCCAAGAAGCGTTTTGAAGAGAAGTTTGGTGTGAATTTTGACCAACAATATGGACCAGTGGTTGAGGAATTGACCCAGCAGGGCCTTTTAGTACCTGACAAGGACATTGTACGAATGACCAAGAAAGGTCTCTTTTTAGGAGACACTGTAGCAGAGAAGTTTATTTTGGAGTAGAAAATGGCAAAAACATTTGAATACAGCATGAAAATTCCGTTTGATATGAGCGATGTCAATGGTTATATTAAGATTCCCCAATTGATCTTGCTGTCTTTACAGGTATCGGGCATGCAATCGATTGAGCTGGGTATGAGTGATATGTACATTTTAGAGAACTACAATCTAGTCTGGATTATCACGGATTACAATATGAAGATCGAGCGTCTCCCTGTTTTTGATGAGAAAATCACTATCGAAACCTATGCCAAGAGTCACAATCGACTTTTCTGCTACCGGGCCTTTAATATCAAGGATGAAGCAGGAAATACTATCATTGAGATGGTCGCGACCTTTGTCTTGATGGATCGTGATACACGCAAGGTTCATCCTGTTATGAGTGAAATCACGGATGCCTTTGACTCTGAATTTTCAAAAACCATGCTCCGTGGTCCCCGTTTCAAAGAATTAGAAGGCGGCGTCGAACAAGAATACCGGGTTCGGTTTTACGACTTGGATATGAACGGACATGTCAACAATAGCAAGTACTTGGACTGGGTTTTTGAGGTGATGGGAGCAGACTTCTTGACCCATCATATCCCTAAAAAAGTTCATCTAAAATATGTCAAAGAAGTGCTAGCAGGAGGTCTCATCACCTCTCAATATGAACAAGAGGGCTTGAAAACTCAGCACCAAATTACTTCAGATAGTCAGATCAATGCCCAAGCTGAAATTGAGTGGGAAGAAGTAGAAGAAAAGGGTTGGAATTATGGAAAGTAGAAGATTAAAAAATAAAAAACAGGAACTTGAAAGCTATCAAAAACGGGTTGTGGCCTATGCCAAGCGTCAAAAGAACCCTTTGTACATGTTGGGAGATTGGCTCTTGACTCTTTGTGCTTTGGGCATCATCCTGGTAGAGGAAATTTATAAATTTTTCCGCTATCGCTTGAATTTAGAGAGTTTTAATCGCTTTTTAAGAGAAGATATACGCTGGTATCGGGTCTGGATCCATTTCACCTTGGCCTTTCTTTTACCGGTCATGATCTTCTCGATTGGGATTACTAGCCAATCAGGATCCTTCTGGTCCAATTTCTATCACCGCTTGTCTCAAGGCGTGCTCTTTAGCACAACAGTCAGCCTCGCTGCGACCTTAGTGACGGATTTTGTCGAGAATTTGCAACCAGAAACTAAGTCTGACGGGAAAAATCGGAGCACTAAACGCACGGTTTATCAAATCAGTGTGGATCAGGCAACCGTGATAGGCTTGTTATTGACCATTGTCATCCTCATGGTAGCATCCTTCTTGTTCACCCAATCGGGAAGTCAAGGGATTAATTTTACAGGTTTGGTGTTACAATTTGTCCTCTATGCTGGAGCCTTGCTCTTATATGGTTCTGGTGGACGAGTCGATGCAGAGAAGTTACATGACGAAACGGAAACAGAAAAGGAAGAATAAATGCACTATAAGGGCTATTTGATTGATTTGGATGGCACTATTTACAAAGGAAAATCACGAATTCCTGCAGGAGAAGCTTTTGTTCATGAATTGCAGGCGCGTGAGATTCCCTATCTCTTTGTCACCAATAACACAACCCGTACACCAGAGACTGTTCGGGATATGCTGGCGACTCACTTCAACATTGAAACCCCTGTTTCGACCATCTATACAGCTACCCTTGCGACCATTGACTACATGAATGACCAAAATTTGGGCAAAAAGGTCTATGTGATCGGAGAAGCGGGGCTCAAAGACGCTATTGAAGAAGCTGGCTATATCATCGATGAAGAAGCACCTGATTATGTGGTGATTGGCCTCGATTGGCAAGTGGATTATGAGAAGTTTGCTATTGCGACCTTGGCGATTCAAAAAGGAGCACACTTTATTGGGACCAATCCGGACCTGAACATTCCAACAGAGCGTGGCTTGATGCCAGGAGCAGGATCCCTGATTGCCCTTGTCGAAGCAGCGACACGGGTCGAGCCAGTGATCATTGGGAAACCAAAGGCCATCATCATGGATAAGGCTATTGAACATCTGGGGTTTGAAAGAGAAGAAGTCGTTATGGTAGGGGATAATTATCTAACAGATATTCGTGCTGGTATTGACAATGGGATTCCAACCCTTTTGGTGACGACAGGTTTTACCAAACCAGAAGAAGTGCCGACCTTACCAATTGCACCGACACATGTTGTTTCCAGTTTAGCGGAGTGGGATTTTGATGCTTAGAAGTTTGAAATCAATCAACCAATTTTTCTTTATCTTGTCAGCTACGATTCTTCTCACCATTGCTCTCGCTTGGGCCCTCTATCCCGTGGAGATTCATTGGTTGGGGATTCAAAGTCGAACTGGTTTTTCGGCTTCAGTCATCATGAAGAATTTTAATGTCTTGATGAACTATTTGACCAATCCTTTTCAATGGGTGTTGAAGATGCCTCAATTCCCCTCTTCAAAAAATGGTTTGCACCATTTTGAGGCTGTCAAGTACCTGTTTCATTTGGTGACGGTCGTTTTCTTGGTCACTCTACCTGGTTTTATCCATTTTATGCGGACAGTCGTCAAAAAAGGCTACCTGGCCTTGTACCGAAGTCTCTTCTTTTGGATGATGGTTTTACCAGTAGTGCTTGCAGTGATGACTGTTATAATTGGTTTTGATCAATTCTTTACGCTTTTTCATCAGGTCTTATTTGCTGGGGACAATACTTGGCTCTTTGATCCGCGCGTGGATTCGATTATTCTTGCATTACCAGAAGACTACTTTATGCATGCCTTTTTGATTTTCTTTGTCTTATACGAAGGAATGTATGCGAGTTTTTATCTATTTTCTAGGAGGAAGAAATGAACCAATACAACCGATTATTAGACCCTAAAAAAGATATAGGAAGGTATTCCGGGACCCTTGCCATTTATCTCTTGGTAATGACCTTGGTAACCGTCCTGTGGGAAGTCCTCCTTGGATTGACCATAGCAGGCTCTCTCAGAAAAGATCCAAGTCAAGTAACGGAAAAACTCAATGCCCTGAATGTTTGGGCTGGTATTCCCTACCTTATCTCTATTTCCATTGGACTCTTTCTCTTTAATGCCTATCGCAAGAAGGCCCTTTATAAATATGATCTTAAGCACAAGGGACGTAAGATGACTCTTTCAGTCTTCTTTATTCTTCTCGCCTTTCTTGGCTTTTCTCAAGTCTTTTCATCTGTGATGACACAAGTGATTGAGCGCATGTTTGAGACCATTGGCCTTCATTCTCCAACACCCGATCTAGGTGATACGATTGAGCGATCATGGACCATGCTCTTGTATGCTGGATTTTTTGGTCCTATCACAGAGGAATTCTTCTTCCGTGGGGCCGGCTTGCGAGGCTTGGAACGGTATGGGAAG
Source organism: Streptococcus parasanguinis (assembly GCA_905188195.1). Classification (GTDB taxonomy): domain Bacteria; phylum Bacillota; class Bacilli; order Lactobacillales; family Streptococcaceae; genus Streptococcus; species Streptococcus parasanguinis_P. Next base: position 91,278 of record CAJJKY010000008.1, read on the forward strand.
ATTTTTGCTATTGTCATGACGGCTATCTTGTTTGGTCTCTTCCATGCCAATTTTGACCAGCTCTTTTTCGCAAGTATCATTGGTCTAGGTTTCGGCTACATTGCCTTTGAATACAATATCTGGTGGGCTATTTTCTATCACATTTTCAATAATTTTGTGATTTCCCAAGGCTTGCATTATGTGGCCTATCATGTGGACGAGGGACTAGCGAATTGGCTCCAAATTGCTGTTTTAGCTATTGGTTCCATTGTCATGATAGTGGTTCTTGCGACTAAATGGCCAGCTATCAAGGCTTATATTCAAGCCAATAAACCTCAGCCGGGAGTTTTCCAGCGTGCCCTCGCGTCCTTCTGGTTCTGGTTCTTCGTGCTATTCACTATCCTGATGTCTATTGTTCCTTATGTGATTCCGATCTTTCAGATGGCTAATCTCAAAGGATAAAGTTTATCGATTGCTAGTAAAGGGGGATCCTTTTAGATCCCTCTTTTTTGCTATGAAAAAGGGCAAGTGAAGATAAAGGATTGAGGATGAGGGTCTGATATACTATTTAATAATTATTTTTTACTTGATGAAGGTGGATAACAATAATACAAACATACTAGAGAGAGGCTAACCCCTCTCTTTTTTGCTATAATAGAAAGTATGAATAACTTGATTAAATCCAAGCTCGAGCTCTTGCCGACGAGTCCGGGCTGTTACATTCACAAAGACAAGAACGGTACCATCATCTATGTGGGGAAGGCCAAGAATCTTCGCAATCGGGTGAGGTCCTATTTCAGAGGAAGCCACGATACTAAGACGGAAGCCCTGGTATCTGAGATTGTGGATTTTGAGTTTATCGTTACCGAGTCCAATATTGAGGCCTTGCTTCTTGAGATCAACCTCATCAAGGAGAACAAGCCCAAGTACAATATCATGCTCAAGGACGATAAGTCCTATCCCTTCATCAAGATTACCAATGAGCGTTATCCCCGTCTTATCATCACGCGCCAGGTCAAAAAAGATGGCGGTCTCTATTTCGGTCCCTATCCAGACGTAGGAGCGGCTAATGAGATCAAAAGGCTTTTGGATCGGATTTTCCCTTTCCGCAAGTGCACCAATCCGCCTTCCAAGGTCTGCTTTTACTACCATTTAGGGCAGTGTATGGCTCACACAGTCTGCCACAAGGACGAGGCCTATTTCAAGGGCATGGCCCAGGAGGTTTCTGACTTCCTCAAGGGGCAGGATGACAAGATTATCGATGAGCTCAAGCTCAAGATGAATACCGCTGCGCAAAACATGGAATTTGAGCGGGCAGCCGAGTACCGCGATCTGATCCAGGCCATCGGGACCCTGCGGACCAAACAGCGGGTCATGGCTAAGGATTTGCAGAACCGGGATGTCTTTGGCTACTACGTGGACAAAGGCTGGATGTGTGTGCAGGTCTTCTTTGTCCGTCAGGGTAAGCTGATCGAGCGCGACGTCAACCTTTTTCCTTACTACAATGATCCGGACGAGGATTTTTTGACCTATGTGGGGCAGTTTTACCAGGAGAAATCCCACCTGATCCCCAATGAAATCCTGATCCCTCAGGATATCGATGAGGAAGCGGTCAAGGCCCTAGTGGATACCAAGGTCCTCAAGCCCCAGCGTGGGGAGAAGAAGCAGTTGGTCAATCTGGCTATTAAAAATGCGCGTGTCAGTCTGGAGCAGAAGTTCAATCTCCTTGAAAAATCCATGGAGAAGACCCAAGGTGCTATTGAAAACCTTGGAAAACTCCTGCAAATCCCAACTCCTGTGCGTATTGAGTCCTTTGACAACTCCAACATCATGGGGACCAGTCCCGTTTCTGCCATGGTGGTCTTTGTCAATGGGAAGCCAAGTAAAAAGGACTACCGCAAGTACAAGATCAAGACCGTTGTCGGACCAGATGACTATGCCAGCATGCGGGAGGTCATTCGCAGACGCTACAGTCGGGTCATGCGGGATGGCTTGACGCCACCAGATCTAATCGTCATCGATGGGGGTCAGGGCCAGGTTAATGTCGCTAAGCAAGTCATCCAAGAAGAGTTGGGGCTGGACATTCCCATCGCAGGCCTGCAAAAGAATGACAAGCACCAAACCCATGAATTGCTCTTCGGTGATCCTCTCCAAGTCATCGAACTTTCTCGAACCTCGCAGGAATTTTTCCTCCTGCAACGGATCCAGGATGAGGTCCACCGTTTCGCCATCACCTTCCACCGCCAGCTTCGGTCTAAGAATTCCTTCTCCTCCCAGCTGGATGAGATCGAAGGCTTGGGACCAAAACGCAAGCAGTTGCTGATGAAACACTTCAAGTCACTGACCAAAATCAAAGAAGCTACTGTAGATGAGATCGTCACAGTTGGCATCCCACGAGCAGTGGCTGAAGCGGTGCAAGCTAAGCTCCATCAAGGAAAGCAAGAAGAAGCAAGTCTCTTGATGGAAGTTGCGGAGGATTCTGAATCATACCAATCATAAGGAGTTTAAAATGAACCATCGAATCGCTATTTTATCTGATATCCACGGAGATACGACAGCCCTGGAGGCAGTGATTGCGGATGCGCGTGCTCTAGGCGCTACGGAATACTGGCTTTTGGGAGATATTTTGCTACCGGGGCCTGGAAGAGAGGACCTTTTTGAATTGCTGGATGCGATTCCGATCACAGCGGCTGTTCGGGGAAATTGGGACGATTGTCTCTTAGAAGCCTTGGATGGCGAGTACGGACTTGAGGATCCGCAGGAGATCCAACTCCTTCGCCTCACTCAGTACCTTATGGAAGGACTGGATCCTAAGCGAATTGATTGGCTTCGATCCCTTCCATTGGTAGAGAAGAAGGAGGTCAATGGCATTCGCTTTTCACTGACCCACAATTTGCCAGAAAAGAATTATGGTGGGGATTTGCGTCCAGCTAATGCGACGGAGAACTTTGACCAATTGCTGGATGACCAGACGGATCTGGCGATCTACGGTCATGTCCACAAGCAGTTGCTTCGCTATGGCAGCCAGGGTCAGCAGATCCTCAATCCGGGGACTATTGGCATGCCTTATTTTGACTGGGAACCAATTCAAAACCACAGAGCTCAGTATGCGCTAATCGATGTCGAAGCAGATGGGGTGACCAACCTGCAATTTCGTAAGGTGGCTTATGACTATGAAGCAGAGCTCCAAGATGCCAAGGACAAGGGCCTCCCCTTTATTGAGATGTACGAAGAATTGAGACGCGAGGATAACTATCGGGGCCATAACATCGAGCTTCTAACTAGCTTAATTGAGAAATACGGTTATGCCAAAGAAGTAGCTGCCTATTTCAATCTTTCTAATGAATCATAGATGTGTCTCTTATGTATTCAACCTATAACAAAGAAGCGGATCTTCAAAATGTCTGCTTCTTTTTTCACAATCTTAGGCTGTAAAACCCTGCAAGCTCTTTCATTTTGTGTTAAAATAGAGGTAACAGAAATAGAAAAGGAAGAAGCTTATGAAATTTCTAGAGCTCAATAAAAAACGCCATACGATCAAGCATTTCACTGACCAACCGGTCGATCCAAAGGATGTACGGACTGCCATTGAAATCGCAACCTTGGCCCCTAGTGCCCACAATAGCCAGCCTTGGAAATTTGTGGTCGTTCGTCAAAAAAACGCGGAATTGGCAAAATTAGCCTATGGTGCAAACTACGATCAAGTCATGGAAGCACCTGTGACCATCGCCCTCTTTACAGATACTGATTTGCAAAAACGTGCTCGTAAGATTGCACGTGTCGGTGGGGTGAAAAACTTCACAGACGAGCAGTTGCAATACTTTATGCAAAATCTTCCTGCTGAATTTGCACGCTATGATGCCCAACAAACAAGTGATTACTTGGCTTTGAATGCTGGTCTTGTGGCCATGAACTTGGTACTTGCTTTGACGGACCAAGGCATTGGAACCAATATTATCTTGGGATTTGATAAATCAAAAATCAATGAAGTATTGGACATCGAAGAGCGTTTCCGTCCGGAAGTCTTGATTACGGTTGGCTATGCGGCTGAAAAAGTAGAGCCAAGCTATCGCTTACCAGTGGACGAAATCATTGACAAACGCTAAGCCAATTAGCAAATAGAAGATTGAGGAGGAATTCATGACAACAGTTGACTTTAAAGCAGAAGTAGAAAAACGTCGCGATGAGATGATGGCTGACTTATACAGCCTCTTGGAAATCAATTCTGAACGCGATGACAGCAAGGCAGATGCAGGGCATCCTTTTGGACCTGGTCCTGTAAAAGCTCTTGAAAAATTCTTGGAAATTGCCAAACGTGATGGCTATGAAACCAAGAATGTCGACAATTATGCCGGTCATTTTACTTTTGGTGAAGGAGAAGAAGAGCTTGGGATCTTTGCCCATATGGACGTCGTGCCTGCAGGTAGTGGCTGGAAGACGGATCCCTACAAACCAGAAATTATCGATGGCAAGCTCTATGCGCGTGGTTCGTCTGATGATAAAGGGCCTACAATGGCCTGCTACTATGGTTTGAAGATCATTAAAGACCTAGGACTCCCTGTTTCTAAGCGCGTGCGCTTTGTTGTCGGTACGGATGAAGAATCAGGATGGGGCGACATGGATTACTATTTCAAACATGTCGGACTTCCTGAGCCAGATTTTGGCTTCTCACCAGATGCGGAATTCCCAATCATCAATGGGGAAAAAGGAAACATCACTGAGTACCTTCATTTTGGAAATGACAACACAGGAAGTGCCCATCTTCATAGCTTTACAGGTGGCCTTCGTGAAAACATGGTACCAGAGTCAGCGACTGCAGTCGTTTCTGGTCAACTTCCAGATCTTGCTGGCCTCTTAGATGCTTTTGCCAAGGAACACCAGCTCAAGTATGAAATCTCAACTGTTGATGAAGAAACCTATACCGTTACGATTATCGGGAAATCTGCTCATGGATCAACTCCTGAAGATGGAATTAATGGTGCGACCTACTTGGCTCTCTTGTTGAACCAATTTGATTTTGGTGGTGCTGCTAAGGCTTACCTTCATGTGACAGCTTCACTTCTTCATGAAGATTTTGCTGGTGAAAAATTAGGCATTGCCCATACAGATGCTAAGATGGGACCATTGAGCATGAATGCAGGTGTCTTCCATTTTGATGATAGCCAAGCAGATAATACTATTGCCCTCAATATCCGTTACCCTCAAGGTACAGATCCTGAAACTATCAAATCCACCCTTGAAAAGATCGAAGGAGTGGCTACAGTAAGCTTGTCAGCCCACGGTCACACACCTCACTATGTTCCGATGGATGATGAATTGGTATCCACCCTCTTGCGTGTTTACGAAAAACAAACTGGCCTCAAAGGACATGAACAAGTGATCGGTGGTGGTACCTTTGGTCGCCTCTTGAAACGTGGGGTTGCCTTTGGTGCTATGTTCCCAGACTATGTCAATACTATGCACCAAGCTAATGAGTTCGCAGATGTCGAAGATCTCTATCGTGCAGCAGCTATTTACGCAGAAGCCATCTATGAACTAATCAAATAATCCACTACTCGGCCAGTTTTTCTGGCTGAGTTTTTCCATCGAAGGAGGACTTATGTCAACGATTGAAAGCATTAAACAAGCCATTATGGCAGATCCTCAAAATAAAGAATATACAGATAAAGGGATCGAGCCACTCTTTGCAGCCCCAAAGACAGCTCGTATCAATATTATCGGACAAGCTCCAGGGATGAAGACGGAAGAAGCCGGTATTTACTGGAAGGATAAGAGTGGTGACCGCCTGCGCGAATGGTTAGGAGTTGACGAAGACACCTTTTATAATTCTGGTTTGTTTGCGGTCATTCCTATGGACTTTTATTTCCCAGGGCATGGAAAATCTGGTGACCTTCCACCTCGCAAAGGCTTTGCGGAAAAGTGGCACCCTCAACTCCTCAAGGAGTGTCCGGATATTGAATTGACCCTCTTAATTGGACAATATGCCCAAGCATACTACCTTCATGAAAAGGTTAGTGGCAAAGTAACCGAACGCGTTCACCATTTTAAAGACTATTTGCCAACCTATTTTCCACTTGTTCACCCTTCCCCTCGCAATCAAATCTGGATGGCTAAAAATCCTTGGTTTGAGGCAGAAGTGGTCCCAGAATTGCAAACCTTAGTTCAAGAGATCATTCAAAAATAAAGGAGAGCGAAGATGGATCCTTATCAACAAGTTAAAGAAAAATTAGATGAGTTGGGAATTTCATTTGATGTGGTGGAACACCCACCTGCATTCACGACGGAGCAAGCGGATTCTTATATTGAAGGCTTAGAAGGTGTCCGGACCAAGACCATGTTTTTGACCAACAAGAAGAAAACCCAATACTATTTGCTCATCATGGATGACCAGAAGCCATTGGATATGGATGATTTCAAAGAGCAAGTGGAAGCCAACCGGATCCGCATGGCTTCAGCAGATTCTTTAGCTGAAAAAATGCAATTACCGCCAGGAACGGTTTCTCCATTTGGTTTATTGAACAATGAAGAAAAAGATATTCGAGTCTATTTCGATAAAGACATTGTGTCAGAGGAGATCATGACCTTTCATCCCAATACCAACGAAAAAACGATCTTTATTAAAACCCAAGATCTATTCCGCTTTATAGAGTCTATTGACTTTAACTATGAAATTCTAACCCTTCCATAACTTATAGGAGAAATCATGAAAGAAATTCCATTTTCAAGCTTTTACCAAGCTTATCAAAAAGGAGACATACAGGCTCTTGATGTCCGTGAGCAGGAAGAATATGATGCCCTTCACTTAGATGGGGTTCGTCTTCTTCCCTTATCCGAATTAGCAGATCGCTACCAGGAATTAGAGAAGGATCATCCCTATTATGTCATCTGCAAGTCAGGTCGACGCTCAGCACGTGCTTGCCAATTTTTGGAAGAGCAAGGCTATGATGTGACCAACGTCCAAGGTGGCATGGATGCATTTGAATCCTAAGAAACGGGAGTGGGACAGAAATCGGTAATTCATTAAGAATTCGATTTCGTCGTCCCACCTCCGCACAGTTGAGTAGGGCTGTAAAAGCT
>CAJJKY010000009.1 GCA_905188195.1 Streptococcus parasanguinis
TTCCAAAAGAAAAACGCGCCCAAACCTAGACACGAAAGTACAATACGCTTCTTTTAATTGATACGTTTTGTCCTCGGTAGGATTTTTATGAGTCGAGCTCCCCTACTGTCTTAGGCAGTTTTTTCAAACCGTTAATTAGTTTATCACATATAAAAAAAGAATGCAAGTACTTTTGCAAACTTTTTTTATATTTTTTAATCGTTGTAAAGACTCTTGATATTATTCAACCAAGCATAGGCTAGTCCCATTAGGACTCCTCCCCCTACCCAGTTGGCAAAGAAGGTTACGCTATAATGACGTAAAATATTTAAAAACTCAAAATGTGGCAATTGGCTAGAAACTGAATTAAAACTTAATAATGAGAAGGAAGCAAAGTTTGCAGCCAAGTGTTCATTGGTCATAAAGACAAACATATAAATAGCAGAGAGAGCTAAGAGCACCTTCGCTGTTTCATCTTTGAAATATAGATAAGAGAGAATAGCAATATTTACAAAGATATTGGCAATGACTCCTTCAAAGAAAACCACTTGATTGCTCCGTTGGAGTTTATTTTCTGCCACCGTAGCTAGGAATCCTTTTGGATCGATATGTGCAAAGGCAGTGGTTTGATTGAACAGAAAAGCTACGATTAAAGCACCAATTAAATTAAAGAAGGTACAATAAAGAAGAATCTCCAAAGCTTTCTTCCAGTGAATTTTCTTTAGATAGGTTCCCGCCGTCAAATACATCATATTTGAGGTGGTTAATTCCGCATTTAAGAATAAGAGGTAAACGAGCCCCCAGGCAAAGATGAATGGAAATAGAAAACGACCCGATCCAGGTACAAAGGTATTTAATAAGTCAGCTGCAACTGCTCCGACCGCCGTACTTAAAGTAAGAAATCCTCCAGCAAAAATAGAACGAACCGCATAACGAGTTTTGGATTTCTGATAAAGGTCCTCTTTCTTATTACAAGCAGCGCCTACTTTTTGAATGAAATTAGATTCAGACATAAAAATCTCCTTATAAAATGTTTGTGAATAAAATCATTATAGCATAGAAAGAAGCCTTTGAAAAGGTTTTCAGGAAGAATTCTTAAATTCAAAATATATACGTTTTAAATCATATACCAGGAAATAATAAAAAACAGGCATTTGCCTGCTTTTCTTTTTTAATAGTTTAAACGGTTCGCCCAAGCGATATCCAAATTCAAGATTTCTTGTGAAGTGAACTGTTGACGATATGGATTGTATACCGAACCAGTGATACCACCCTGAACATTTGGTGAATCATATTGAGTCAAATTATAGGTTTCAATGATATTATTGAGCTTTGCGTAGTAGCTAGTATCTGTCGCATAAACACCTGTCAAAGCTGCTGTTGCGTCTTGATAACTTGATGTGTTACTCTTCCAAGCACCTGCAAAATGTCCTTGTTTCAAAACTGCTACATAGTCTTGCAATGATTCATAGTAAGAAGGGTATGAACGGAAAGCATCATTAATCGTATACGCATTTCCAGCACCATCATCTTCCCAAGTTTGCATCACTGCAGATTGCCCAGCATAACTTCCTTTAATCCCAAAAAGATTGTAATGTGGATAAGAAGCCAAACCAGACTGTCCTGATCCACTTTCCAAGATCGCTTGTGCGATCATAACGGAAGCATAAAGATCATTCTCTTGACCAAGCTGACGAGCTGACTCACCAATTTGTGAGATGAAAGCTTCAGTTGGGTCCGAGTATGCTTGGTAAGTTCCATCATTAGCACCAACTGATGTTACGTGCTCGCTCATAGCAGCAGCAAATGTCCCCACCGCTAATACAGAAACGAACAAACCAAATAATTTCGTTTTATTCCGTATTTTCTTTTTCATAATACAATTTATCTCCAATTAATCTTTTATCATCTTTTATCTTTATAGAGATTATACCATATAAATAGAAGAAAACAAAGCCACTTATATTACACTTGTATTACAATTGCGAGATAAATCCAAAACAAAAATGACATTTTCATGTCATTTCAATTTATTTCGTAAAACGCATTTTCCAAAATAGCATCCCATGACTTCTCTAGTCCTTCCTTGGTTACCGAAGAAAAGACAATGAAAGTGTCTGCTGGATCAAAATCTAGTTTTTTCTTAATGATGGATTCATGTTTGTTCCATTTTCCACGTGGAATCTTATCTGCCTTGGTCGCTACTAAGATCACAGGGATCTCATAATATTTTAAGAATTCATACATCTGAACATCATCTGCAGAAGGTTCATGACGAAAATCGACTAGGCTAACGACTGCTTTTAAGTTCTCACGACTGGTGAGGTATTCTTCAATCATCCGTCCCCACTTCTCGCGCTCTTTTTTAGAGACACGTGCATAGCCATAACCAGGTACGTCTACCAAACGGAGTTTATCATCGATATTGAAGAAATTTAGCAATTGGGTTTTTCCTGGTTTCCCAGATGTTCTGGCCAGGTTCTTTCGATTTAAGAGAGTATTAATAAAAGAAGACTTGCCGACATTTGATCGACCGGCAAGTGCAACTTCTGGAATCTCATCTTGAGGATAATGACTCTTATTTGCAGCGCTTAAGAGGATATCCGCATTATGTGTGTTAATTTCCATATTTTATCTTTCTAGGCTGTTTCGAGAATTGGTTTTTCAGTTCCATCTACAGCTTCTTTTGTGATTCGAACAAGTTTGACATCCTCTTGACTTGGAATTTCAAACATGACATCCATCATGGTTTCTTCGATAATCGAGCGAAGTCCACGAGCCCCTGTTTTTCTTTCGATAGCTTTATTCGCAATCTCTTGAAGGGCTTCATCGTCAAATTCCAATTCAACATTATCATAAGAGAGCAAGGTTTGGTATTGTTTTACCAAGGCATTGCGTGGCTCTTTTAGAATACGGACAAGGTCGTCAACCGTCAATTGCTCAAGAGCCGCAAAGACTGGAAGACGTCCTATCAATTCTGGGATAATTCCAAATTTTTGAATGTCTTCTGCTACAATTTCTTGCATGTAAGAACTGGATTCATCAATGGCTTTGTTATTCTTACCAAAACCGATGACTTTTTCACCGAGACGTTGCTTAACAATTTCTTCGATCCCATCAAAGGCTCCTCCTACGATGAAGAGAATATTCTTGGTATCTACTTGGATCATCTCTTGTTGAGGGTGTTTGCGTCCCCCTTGAGGTGGAACACTAGCAACAGTCCCTTCGATAATTTTCAAGAGGGCTTGTTGCACTCCTTCACCAGAAACGTCACGTGTGATCGAGACATTTTCACTTTTCTTAGCAATCTTATCGATTTCATCGACATAAATAATGCCACGTTCTGCACGCTCAATATTGAAATCCGCTGCCTGAAGAAGTTTTAAGAGAATATTTTCAACGTCCTCTCCCACATAACCAGCTTCTGTCAAGGCTGTTGCATCTGCAATAGCAAATGGAACATTCAGGCTACGAGCCAAGGTTTGGGCTAAGAAAGTCTTACCTGAACCAGTAGGTCCAATCATGAGGATGTTTGATTTTTGCAATTCAACATCCGTCTCGTCTTCGCGTGTATCGTGGAAGTTGATGCGTTTGTAGTGGTTGTATACCGCTACTGCAAGGGCACGTTTAGCCCGATCTTGACCGATGACATAGTGGTTCAAGATATTGAGCAATTCGATTGGTTTTGGAACTTCACTAAGGTCAGCTAGGACTTCTTCAGCAAGCTCCTCGCGGATGATTTCTTGAGCTAACTCTACACATTCATTACAGATAAACGCATTGTTCCCTGCAATGATTTTTTGGACTTCATCTTGACTCTTTCCGCAAAATGAGCAATAAACCATCATATCATTGTTTTGATTCGTTGGCATGTATTTCCTCTTTCTGTCATTTTCTGTTTCTATTTAGTTTAAAATAAGGTCATGTAAAAGGCGTGAATAGAATTTACAAGATTGGTAAAAGCATTTAGTAAGAATAAAATAGCGAGGCCAAACCGTTTTTTACGAAAGGTTTGTAAGGCGCAAATCAAACAGATGACACATAGGACAGCTGTAAAAAAACCAAAGACACTTCGCTCCATTAGTCTAAATCCTTTCTCTTATAATAGTTGACCGTAAAATCATATGGGTTCTTCTCATCTTTCGGATGATGGACTTGACGGACTCTTTCATAGCGGTTCTCTTCAAATGTTGGTGCCAATGTATCTCCATCAATCGTTGCATGAATCATGGTCTGGATCAATTCTTCTAACTGGTCAGAGAAGAGCTTTAAAATCTGACTGCCTCCAATAATGTAAAGATTCTTCTCTTGGTTCTGGTACCACTCCAAGACTTCTTCTTTGCTGTGCATGACGAGTACAGCATCGTTTTCAGGATCATAGGCTTGATCTTGCGTTAAGATAATGCTGGTCCGACCTGGTAGAACCCTTTTATTCATACCATCAAAGGTCACTCTTCCCATAAGAATTGCTTGTCCCATGGTTGTTTCTTTGAAATGCTGAAGCTCAGCTGGCAGATGCCAAGGCATGACTTGGTCTTTTCCAATAATGCCATTTTCAGTTTGAGCCCAGATACCAATTATCTTTTTCATTCTCTCATCCTTTACACTGATACTTCTATTTTATCAAATTTTCTTATAAAAGACTGATTTCAACTATCTAGTTTGGAGGATATTTTTTAAAATACAAACAGAAAAAACCGCGAGATTTTCGCGGTTTTTCTTAGCCACAAGTTAGGTTAGTCTTCTTTTTTGCGTTTTGCAAATCCGAATAATGAGAGACCTGCTAAAGCACTAAAGATTGCAAGACCAGCAGTAGAAGATTCTTTTGTTCCTGTGTTTGGAAGTTGTGCAGTAGGATTTTGTGGATCAATATACTTCACTTCTTCTTTCGTTTCTGGAACGACAGGAATCGTTGGTTCTTCTGGTTTTGGTTGTGGAGTAGGTTGTGGTTGTGGTTCTGGTGTTGGTTGCGGTTGTGGAGTAGGCTGTGGCTGTGGCTCTGGTGTCGGAGTTGGATCCGGCATTGGAGTTGGTGTCACAGTCTTCTTGTAGATATGTTGAGTGTTTCCATCTTTATCTACAACAGTCTTCACGAAGTCATAACCTGGGATATCTTTCTTCGGTTGTTCCCCATCTTCTGTTGGGTTACCTGGGATTGGGTCCCCATTTTCGTCTACATATGAAGTCGTAACTTTTTCATAGACGTGTTCAGTATCACCATTAGGCAATTTCTTCGTTTCCACAAAGCGGTAACCTGGAATTTCAGCTTTTGGTTCTTCTCCATCAACTGTAGGATATCCTGGGATTTCCTTACCTTCTTTATCAACAAACTTAGTGATTGGAAGGACAGTTGGTGTGTAAGTTGCGGAAGCTTTGGTTCCGTTCACATCTTCGCGAACCACTGTTACAGCTGGTGCAGTTCCAGTAAATTCAGGTTCTGGAGTGAAGGTTACAGTTCCGTCTGCTGCCACTGTGTAAGTACCAACACCTGGAATGGTCTTCGTAGTTGAACCATCTTCAAATGTTGCTGGAACTTTGTCATTCATTGGTACACGGCTATCACCTTCTGTGAAGGTTGGTTTGCCTGTTTGGGTTTGACCCTTCTTACCAATTGAAGTAACTGGTTCTGCAGTTGGTGTAACTGGTGTTACAGTTGGTGTGTAAGTAGCAGTAATTGGTGTACCGTTCTTATCAACACGTTTCACGGTTACGCCTGTACCTGTTCCTGTGAATGATTTTTCTGGTACAAAGGTTACGGTTCCGTCTGGAGAAACGGTGTAAGTTCCTTCTCCTGGAATAACTTTAGTAGTTGATCCATCTTCAAAGGTTGCAGGCACATCATCATCCATTGGTACACTTGGGTTACCAGGCGTGAAGCTTGGCTTACCTGTCTGTGTTTGACCTTGGATATCTGTTGATGTAGCAGGATCAGCTGTTGGTGTCACAGGTGTAACAGTTGGTGTGTAAGTTGCGGAAGCTTTGGTTCCGTTCTTATCTTCACGAACCACAGTTACAGCTGGTGCAGTTCCGACGAATGATTTTTCAGGTACAAATGTCACTGTTCCGTCTGGGGCTACAGTATAAGTACCAACACCTTCAACTGTCTTCGTAGTTGAACCATCGTCAAATGTTGCTGGAACATCATCGTTCATTGGCACACGGCTGTCGCCTTCAGTAAATACAGGCTTACCAGTTTGTGTCGCACCTTGGATGTCTGTAGATGTTGCTGGCTTAGCTGTTGGAGTTACTGGTGTAACTGTTGGTGTATAGGTTGCAGTAACTGGAGTACCGTTCTTATCAACACGTTTCACTGTTACGCCTGTACCTGTTCCTGTGAATGATTTTTCTGGTACAAAGGTTACGGTTCCGTCTGGAGCAACTGTGTAAGTTCCTTCACCTGGAATAACTTTTGTTGTTGAACCATCTTCAAAGGTAGCTGGTACATCATCATCCATTGGGATAGCAGGGTTACCAGGTGTGAAGCTTGGTGTACCTGTTTGAGTTTGACCTTGGATGTCTGTAGATGTTGCAGGATCAGCAGTTGGTACAACTGGAGTGATCTTAGGTGTGTAAGTTGTCTCAGCAACAGTTCCGTTTGTATCTTTACCTTGAACCTTAACTGGAACCACATCACCTGAGTATGATTTATCCGTTGGTGTGAAGGTCACAACACCTGTTTCTTTATCAACGGTGAAGGTACCGATCACATCACCTGCTGGTGATTTCGCTTCTACTGATGCTGCTGGCTGACCATTTTCGTCAAGAAGAGTAATGGTATCCTTGTCGATTGGTGCAACTGGGTCACCTTCAGTGAAGGTGACAGTTCCAGTTTGAACCACACCTTGAGGTGCTTCTGATTCAGCTGGAGTCGCTGTTGGAGTTACTGGTGTTACAGTTGGTGTGTACTTAGCAGTAACTGGAGTACCGTTCTTATCGACACGTTTCACCGTTACGCCTGTACTTTCTCCTGTGAATGATTTTTCTGGAACAAATGTTACGGTTCCGTCTGGAGCAACAGTGTAAGTACCTTCACCTGGAATTGTCTTGGTTGTTGAGCCATCTTCAAAGGTTGCAGGTGTATCATCATCCATTGGGACATTTGGATTACCTGGTGTGAAGGTTGGAGTACCTGTTTGCGTTTGACCTTGTTTGTCAGTAGATGTTGTATCTTCTGCAGTTGGTGTAACTGGTGTTACGGTTGGTGTATATGTCGCAGAAGCTTTTGTTCCGTTCTTATCTTCACGAACCACTGTTACAGCTGGAGCAGTTCCAACGAATGATTTTTCTGGTACGAAGGTTACTGTACCGTCTGCTGCTACTGTGTAAGTACCAACACCATCTACAGTCTTCGTAGTTGAGCCATCATCGAAGGTTGCTGGAACATCATCGTTCATAGGCACACGGCTGTCGCCTTCGGTGAATTTAGGTTTACCAGTTTGAGTCGCACCTTGGATATCTGTTGATTCAGCTGGTGTTGCAGTTGGTGTTACTGGTGTCACAGTTGGAGTGTACTTAGCTGTGATTTCAGTACCGTTCTTATCCACGCGTTTTACTGTTACGCCTGAAGCAGTTCCAGTAAATGATTTCTCAGGTACGAATGTCACTGTTCCGTCTGGAGAAACAGTGTAAGTTCCTTCGCCATCTACTGTCTTAGTGGTTGAACCATCTTCGAAGGTAGCTGGAGTATCTTCATCGATTGGAACATTTGGATTTCCTTCGGTGAAGGTTGGTTTACCAGATTGTGTTTGACCTTGAATATCTGTCGATGTAGCATCTTCAGAAGTTGGAACAACTGGAGTAATCTTCGGTGTATAAGTTGTTTCAACTGTAGTTCCATTTGTATCAGCTGCCTGAACCTTAACTGGGACAACATCACCTGAATAAGATTTATCTGTCGGTGTGAAAGTAACTACACCTGTATCTTTATCAACTGTGAAAGTACCAATTTCTTTACCTTCTGGTGACTTAGCAACTACAGATGCTGCTGGTTGACCATTTTCATCAAGAAGAGTAATCGAATTCTTGTTAATTGGAGCTACTTCATCACCTTCAGTGAAGGTTACAGTTCCAGTTTGAACAAGACCTTGAGGTCCAGTAGATTCAGCTGGTGTTGCAGTTGGAGTTACTGGAGTTACAGTTGGTGTGTAAGTTGCAGAAGCTTTTGTTCCGTTCTTATCTTCACGAACAACTGTTACGGCTGGTGCTTTACCTGTGAATGATTTTTCAGGTACAAAGGTTACAGTTCCGTCTGCTGCTACTGTGTAAGTACCAACGCCATCTACTGTCTTGGTAGTTGAGCCATCGTCGAAAGTAGCTGGAACGTCATCGTTCATTGGTACTCGGCTGTCGCCTTCAGTAAATTCAGGCTTACCTGTTTGAGTTTGACCTTGCTTACCTGTTGTTTCAACTGGTGTCGCTGTCGGTGTGACAGGAGTTACAGTTGGTGTATAAGTTGCAGAAGCTTTTGTTCCGTTCTTATCTTCGCGAACAACCGTCACTGCTGGAGCAGTACCAGTAAATGATTTCTCAGGTACGAATGTCACTGTTCCGTCTGCTGCTACTGTGTAAGTACCAACTCCATCAACTGTCTTGGTAGTTGAGCCATCATCAAATGTGGCTGGAACATCATCATTCATTGGCACACGGCTGTTGCCTTCAGTAAATACAGGTTTACCTGTTTGTGTAGCACCTTGGATATCAGTTGATTCAGCTGGTGTCGCTGTCGGTGTGACAGGAGTTACAGTTGGTGTGTACGTTGCAGACGCCTTAGTTCCATTCTTATCTTCACGAACAACTGTTACTGCTGGTGCTTTACCTGTGAATGATTTCTCAGGAACAAAGGTTACTGTTCCGTCTGCTGCTACTGTGTAAGTACCAACGCCTTCAACTGTCTTAGTTGTTGATCCATCGTCGAAGGTTGCTGGAACATCTTCGTTG
Organism: Streptococcus parasanguinis; assembly: GCA_905188195.1. Classification (GTDB taxonomy): domain Bacteria; phylum Bacillota; class Bacilli; order Lactobacillales; family Streptococcaceae; genus Streptococcus; species Streptococcus parasanguinis_P. The sequence continues at coordinate 8,917 of CAJJKY010000009.1, forward strand.
ATTTCAACAGTTTTTTCAACGCCATCAACTGTTACAGTTCCACCCTTGAATTCAGGTTTACCTGTTTGAGTAGCACCTTGAATGTCTGTTGTTTCTGCTGGTGTAGCAGTCGGTGTGACTGGTTTTACGGTTGGTGTGTAGGTTGCAGATGCTTTTGTTCCGTTCTTATCTTCGCGAACAACTGTCACGGCTGGTGCAGTTCCGACGAATGATTTTTCTGGTACGAAGGTTACTGTTCCATCTGCTGCTACTGTGTAGGTACCAACTCCTTCAACTGTCTTAGTTGTTGAACCATCATCAAATGTTGCTGGAACATCTTCGTTGATTGGTACACGGCTATCACCTGCAGTAAATTCAGGTTTACCTGTTTGAGTGGCACCTTGGATATCTGTTGTTTCAACTGGTGTAGCTGTCGGTGTGACTGGTGTAACTGTTGGTGTGTAAGTAGCTGATGCTTTTGTTCCGTTCTTATCTTCACGAACAACGGTTACAGCTGGAGCTGTACCAACGAATGATTTTTCAGGAACAAATGTAACTGTACCATCAGCTGCTACTGTGTATGTACCAACACCTTCAACGGTCTTAGTTGTTGAGCCATCGTCAAATGTTGCTGGAACATCTTCATTGATTTCAACAGTCTTCTCAACGCCATCAACCGTTACAGTTCCACCCTTGAATTCAGGTTTACCTGTTTGAGTAGCACCTTGAATATCAGTGGTTTCAGCTGGTGTAGCTGTTGGTGTTACTGGAACGATTTCAGGTGTGTAGGTTGTATCTACCTTGATACCATTTGAGCTTTCAGCTTGAACTTTAACTGGAGTCACTTTACCAGTATAAGATTTATCAGTTGGTGTGAAGGTTACTTGACCTGTTGCTGGATCAATAGAGAACGTACCGATTTCAGTTGTTCCATCTGCCGCATAAGCTGGTGTGCTTGAAACTTCGTTACCATCTTTATCCAACAATGTGTAGCTATTGTCTTTAATAGTGACTTCTTTGTCTTTACCATTTACAGAAACAGTTGTACCCGCAAAGGTTGGTGTACCTGTTTGAGTCGCACCTTGGATATCTTTTGAAGTTGCAGGGTTTGCAGTTGGAACTGCTGGCACAACAGTTGGTGTGTAGGCCGCATCTGAAGTAATGGTTGCAGTCTTACCATTAGCATTTGTAATAGTAGCAGTTGCCTGAACAGTTACTCCTTTTGCAGTACCAACAAAGTCTTTTTCAGGTGTGAAGGTCACCGCTCCTGTAGTAGGATCGATTGTATAGCTACCTTCACCTGCCACAGTCACAGTTGTCTCATCTGTAGGTTGGCCTGTCGCTGGATCTACCAATTTCTTGCTTGTGATTTTCGCAGTCTTGTCGTTACTCAAATCAAAAGTTGGTGTTTGTGTTTGAGGAACGTTTTGAACATCCGCAGAAACCTTGTCTGTAGGAGTCACTGTGATTGGAGTAACCGTTGGTGTGTACTTAGCGGTTGCTGTCTTAAGGTATTCATCACGGACGGTACCGTCTTTATCTTTTCCGACAGGAGCTGTTACAGATACGGTAACACCTTGAGCTGTACCTGTGAATCCTGGTTCTGGAACAAAGGTTACTTTACCAGTAGCATCATCAATGCTGTATGTTCCTTCACCTGCTACTGTTACAGAGGTGGCATTAGTTACTTGACCAGTCGCTGGGTCCACCAATTTAGCAGGGTATTCCAAGCTTGGAGTGACAGAGATCTTTTCGCCATTAGCATTCGTTGTAGTTGTGTTAAAGGTTGGTGTACCAGTTTGAGTCGCACCTTGGACATCTGTTGAAGTCTTATCTACCCCTTCAATATCCGTTGGTGTAACAGTTGGGATATAAAGACCATCCATAGTATTCAAAACAGTATCTACATTGGCTTCATCAGCTGGGAATTTTGTTGACCAACCAGTATCGTAGCCATTGCTGTCTGTACGACGGATAGAGATACCATCAGCTGTTCCAAGGAAGTGATCTTCTGGGATGAATTCCACATCTACATCTTTACCATTACCAGTAACTTTGTATTTACCTTGACCTGGCACGACATAGTAACCTTCCGCATCCAAAGTAGCTTTGTTACCATTAGAATCAACAATGTAAGGTTCAATTGTTTCGTCAATTTTAGCTGCTTCTGTCAGGCTATACCCTTGTAAACCACGAGCGGTAAAGGCTACAGTTGCAGTTTGCTTCGCCCCTTGAAGACCTCTTGTTTCTTTAAATTCCCCTTTTGGTGGGTGAGTGATTTGAGTCTTAAAGTCTTCAACCTCACCTGAAAAGGCCATTCCTGTCGGACTCTCAATTTGAGCAGCATCCTTAGCAATTCGTAACCGTACCCCTAATTCCTTGACGCTAGGATCAATATAGGTTTTACTCTTTGTAAATCTTAACGTAGCCGTTCCATCTTGGGTAATGGTTGTTAAATCAGACCGTTCATCTTCATCGAAGGTTCCGTTTTGGTTGAAATCTATCCAACCATAGATGTTAGCCTTTTCTGCTCCATCCGTATGAGCTTCCACTGAAATGGTGTAATTACCTGGACGTGTCCGGTCCATCTTGATCATCTCATTGGTTTTTCCTTTAAGATCATCTGGAAGCAATTGGTCGATGCCTTCATCCGCAGTGGTCGCCTTGTCATCACCAGTCCAATCAAGGGTATTGTTTTCATCCATATCGGGACTCAAGTGACCAAGATAAGGTTGGTTCACTTTCTTACCAGTAATTCCATCTACAGTTGCGATCGAATGAATCGCCTTACCGTATGATTCAGGCGCATCTCCTTCATCAAGTGGGAAGAATCCTAGCATAGCAGACTGTTTACCACCTGAAGCAATGTAAAGACCAATCTCAGAAGCCCCTTTTGTCATAACAAGAGGAACAGCAACATCACTTGCAGAAATATTTGGACCGAAGACACCTGTACCGAGACCTCCAGTTGTTAAATCAGCACTTCCAAAGTACTTCCAGGCAACCTCTTTTTTGTCTGGTCCAACTTGAGTTGATCTACGAAGTTGGTCAAGATTAATTCTAGAGAAATTCATACCGTCTATATTGGTGGTAGGGTTTGAACCAAATAAATTGTCTGTATTTTGTGGAATAAACGTTCTAGTCCATTTTTTCCCATATTTATACCACTCACCAATTTGTTGCCATCCTTCTCCATTGGTGGTGAACATAACCAATTCACCAGGGTTAGCTGACTCACCATCTGCCATGACTACAGCAGGTTTGACAGCTTTTCCACGGAAGGTAGCGGAGACTTCAAATTGGATCCCAATATTCCCACCATTTAATTCTGAACTAATATTTGTACTCTTTGTACCAGTATCAATCCCCTCGCTTTTAATTTCAGTCCAACGGTTTTGAGGCTCGGCAATAACCTTGGCTTCATGACCAGCATTCAATTCTGCAAGTGATTTTCGGTCACTAGTCCCACTCACATAACCATTTTTAGCATTAGGATCATAGGTTGCTTTTTCTGCTTCTGTAGCTCCACGTTCTTCCATCCGTTTTTTATAGATTTCAGTCGCTTGGAAGGGTTTCAAAGACTTGACTTTGATAGTTACTACATAGCCAGGCATGATTTCCTTGGTGAAAGTAGCGCCAACTTGGAGTGCAAGTTTGCCATCTGACGTTGTCGTTGTTCCTGTCCAGTTAGCTGTTTCTCCAAAGTCTAACCAAGAGATTTGACTAGCAAGGTCTGCGGCTTTTACATTTGTTGTAAAGCCAGGTTTTTCAACTTTTGGTGTTGAAGTTGCGTCTTGGACATCATCTGCGATCAAGTTTGGATCATTGGCATCACCAAGGGCACGACGATTACGTTTTTTACCAGAAGTTTGGGCTGTCTCTTCAGTGGCTAGTGTATTGTTTGTTGGTACACCTTGTCCAGCTGAAAGAGTTGGTGTTTCTTTTTTATCTGCAGTTGTTGAAGCTGCTTCTGCTGCCTTGTTTACTGGCGTAGTAGCTTCCAATTTTGCTGTTTCGGAAGTAGCTGGAGCACTTGATGTTGCTGAAGCTGCTGTACTTGTGCTACTTACTTCGCTAGTTGAAGCAGGTGCTGTTGAAGTCGCTGCTGCTGTAACAGCTGGGTTTGCTTCATAAGTTGTTGGAGCTGTGCTCGTTGTTTCAGCTGTTGATGCTGCTGAAGTAGCTGTTGAAGTTGCTTGCGCTTCTGACGCTGTTGCAACCGCCGCTACACTTTCATTTGTCGTATCTTTCTTTTCTTCTGCGGCTGCACTTGCGGCTGTCCCAACCATGACAAGTGTTCCCAAAAGTACTGAGCAAACACCCACATTCAATTTACGAATTGAGAATCTGCTAATACGATCGTTAAATAAGTCTTTCCCCATCTAATGGACCTCCATATTTATCTATAAATTAACATTCTTTTTAAAATTGTTTAGTTTTTCCAAACCTTATCTATTTTAACAAAACCCGAACGATTTTCAAAATGTTTTGACTCAAAAATGAGTAAAAATTTTTAGCTAAAATTGTTTTAATTCTGAAAGGATTTCACCCATAGATCAGGGCATCAAAAAACCTTGATTTATCACTAAATCGCAAGATCAAACTTCAACTGTGGCTTCACTGGGTCATAATCGACAAGTTCAAAATCTTCTGGTTTGATGTCAAAGAAATTGGTCCCGTCAGGAACATTCAAGACCAAGCGCGGTTGGCAATCAGAGGGCTCGCGACGAAGCAATTCTTCTGCTTGTTCGAATTGGTTGTCATAGATGTGAAGGTTATTAATGAAGTAAAAGAACTTGCCAACCTTCCAGCCAAAGTGTTTAGCAATCATCATCTGTAGGGCTACATATTGCATAGCATTGATATGGTGGGCCACCAACATATCATTCGAACGCTGGGTCAAGGTTGCATCTAGATAGATCTCCCCATCAACGCGCCGTACGTCAAACATAGTCTGGAAAGCACAAGGCAAGAGTCCGTCGGTCTCCTCAAAAGCATCATAATCCCAGAGCGAGATGATATTGCGGCGATTCCAAGGATTGGCTTCTAATTGCTTGAGGATCTTATTCGTAATGTCATGCTTTTTGACGACAGCTCCGTAGCGTTGTCCAATCGTCCGGCTATCTCCTACTTCCCAGTCATTCCAATAATGGACATTGTACTTGTCTTCTAAAAGATCCAAGCTATTCGACTGATCCTGGTAGATCCAGAGCATTTCTTTGATAGCTGATTTAATCGCGATGGGACGAAGGGTCGTGATAGGGAACTCACCTTTTGCGAGGTCGAATTCCATAAAGGCTCCCGTGATGTACTTGGAGTTGGCCGTTCTACCATCCTTGTACTTAGGGCGCGCCTGCTCTGACCAAACTCCTTCTTCCATGATTTTTCGAATGTTTTCTTTAAAAATTGTATCTGCTTTTGTCATATACTCTCCTTGAATCCAGTTTTGTCTTCATTATATCACAGGAGACAGAAAAAAAGGAGATCCCAGCACGTGCCAGATCTCCATTTCATCTTATTGTAATACAAGGGATGCAGCACCGATCACACCGGCGTCATTTCCCAAAGTAGCAAGTGCCAATTGAGTAGATTCACGCACTTGTGGGAATGAGTTTTCTTCAAAGACCTTGCGCACACCATCCAACAAGAAGTCTCCAGCAGCAGAAACCCCACCACCGATAACGATCTTAGATGGGTTCAGGGTTGAACCAATGTTAGCAGCAGCAAGTCCGAGGTAACGTGAGAAGTTCTTGTAGACGATCAAAGCAAGAGCATCGCCTTCTTTTGCCAGGTCAAAGACCGTTTTAGCCGTTACTTCTTCTCCGTTGTCGATCAAGACTTTCAATTGAGCGTCCCCTTCGTACTCATCTGCGTAGCGACGAGTCAAGTTGACGATCCCAGTTGCAGATGCAACCGTTTCAAGACAGCCTTTTTTACCACAGGTACATTGGATTGGATCATCAAAGTCAACAGTGATGTGACCAAGTTCCCCAGCAGCTCCACGTACACCGTGCAAGAGACGACCTTCAGCGACGATGCCGCCGCCAACACCAGTACCAAGTGTCATGAAGACAACATCTGGTTGGTTTTCACCAGCCCCTTTCCAACGTTCACCCAAAGCAGCAACGTTGGCATCATTATCGATAAAGAATGGAATATGAAGGGCACTTTCGATTTTTTCTTTGACTGGTTGAAGGGTCTTCCAGTTCAAGTTGTAGGCACCAATAACTGTCCCTTTTTCACGGTCCACAACACCAGGTGAACCCATTCCAATTCCTTGGAACTCAGAAGCATCAAGCTCAAGCATTTTCAAACGATGCGCGATGGATTCGATCATATCATCTACGATATGGCTACCTTCATCCAAGATATTTGTTTTAATAGACCATTTTTCTTGAACTTCCCCATCCAAAGTAAGGATGGCAAACTTAATTGAAGTTCCCCCAAGGTCAATCCCAATAATTTTTTTAGACATCTGTAACTCCTTTCAAACTTGTAAACACTTACAGTTCTATTATATCAGACTTTTTATCAAACGCAAAGGTTTGCACGTAACTTTTCTTAACTTTTTAACAAGAGACTAAAGGATTGAAATCCTAGAATGAGGAAAATCAAGCCAATAATATTTAAAAGAAAGACACTAATCGAGAGTGGGCTAACAATTAAGAATAAACCGATGAAGAGCTGTAGCAAGGCAAAGAAAATATAACGCTTGGACAGTTCTTCAACCTTTCTCGAGTAGAAATTGGCTTTTCGGAAGTTTAGAATCGAACGGTAGATCAGCCAAATTCCTAAAGTGACTGGAAAGACAATCGGCAAGGTCTTGTAGCCATAGAGCAGTAAGTAGACCGCAAAAACCAAGGCGACCATACTATGAAAGAGCTGTTGCTGCTGAATGATACCAGCCTGACGCAATCGGTAATAGCGTGAAAAACGCGAAAGGGAGATTAAAAAGAAACCACAGGAAATCAACCAGCTAAACGAGCCGATGTGCTCAATCGGATTGATAAACAAGACGATACCGATAATGGTAAAAATAGTGGCTGAAATCCCAAGGGATATCCGGTTCAATTGATTCATAGGGCCTCCTTATTCATCTAATTCGCTCAGGTATTCATAGCGATCGTACTTCTCAAGCAATCGCTCATTTTCCTGATCCAATTCCTTTTGAAGGGCTGACAATTTGCCAAAGTCAGAGCCGTTTTCATTCATCTCCACTTCAATCTCTGCGATCCGATTTTCAATGGCTTCGATATCTGCTTCAATGCTTGCCCACTCTTGCTTTTCCATGTAGCTCATGCGTTTCTTCTCTTCTTTTGGCTTGACAGGTTTCTCTTTTTCAACCTTGTGACTGGCCGTTACTTGAGCTGCTTCAAAGGCTTTTTCATCCAGGTAATCCGTATAATTGCCAAAGAACTCCCGAATGCCCCCGTTTTCAAAAGCCAGGATCTTGCTTGCAACCTTGTCTAGGAAATAGCGGTCGTGGCTAACGGTAATAACGGGACCTCCAAAGTTTTGAAGGAAGTTTTCCAAAACTGTCAGGGTAGCGATATCCAAGTCATTGGTCGGCTCATCGAGGAGAAGCACATTGGGTTTTTCAATCAAGAGTTTTAAAAGAAAGAGGCGCTTCTTCTCACCACCGGAGAGTTTTTCAATCAAGGTTCCGTGCATAGAACGTGGGAAGAGAAATTGCTCCAAGAGATCTGCTATCGAAGTTGTTCCAACAGTCGTCTTGACTTCCTCAGCCACTTCTTGCAAGAAATTGATCACGCGCTTGCTCTCATCCAAGCCATCAATCTGTTGAGAGAAGTAAGCCACCCGCACGGTTTCCCCGATAATGACTTGCCCAGACTGAGGCTGTAGTCGCTCAGCGATCAGATTAAGCAAGGTCGATTTGCCGACGCCATTATCCCCGACAATCCCGATGCGGTCCTTGTTTTGCACCAAGAGGTTAAAGTCCTGTAAAATCGACTTGTTTTCAAAAGCAAAACTCACATCTTTAAACTCGATGACTTTCTTTCCGATTCGGCTGGTCTCAAAGTTCATCTCCAAATCCGTCTGGTTGCTTTGACCAGACAAGTCTTGTTTGAGATCATGGAATCGATTGATCCGCGCCTGTTGCTTGGTCGCACGCGCCTGAGGTTGACGCCGCATCCAGGTCAACTCTTGCTTATAGAGTTGCTGCTTCTTATGAAGAAGGGCTGCATCACGCTCGTCTTGCTCAGCCTTTAAGCGGACATAATCCTGGTAATTGCCCTGATACTCGATCAAGCCACCTCGATCCAACTCAAAGATCCGCGTTGAGATATTATCCAAGAAATAGCGATCGTGGGTAATGAAGAGCACCGTTTTCTTAGAGTTCTTCAAGAAATTGGTCAACCATTCGATGGTATCAATGTCTAGGTGGTTGGTCGGCTCATCTAGTAAGAGCAGATCGTGGTGAGACAGCAAAACCTGTGCCAATTGCACCCGACGACGCAAGCCCCCAGATAGATCCCCAACTTTGGCGTTCAAATTTTCAATTCCAAGTTTGGAAAGGACCGTCTTGACCTGACTCTCGATCTCCCAAGCATTAAGCGAATCCATCTCCGCCATGACCTTTTCAAGACGTGCTTGGTTCTCTTCTCGGTAATCCGCCATCAAGTATTCATAATCGCGAATCAACTGCATTTCACGCAAATCACTAGATAGCACCGTATCCAGAACCGTCTTTTGATCATCAAAATCAGGTTCCTGCGTCAAATAACCAATCGTATAATCACTCTTGGCAGAAAAGGGACTCACATCTCCATCAAAGCCAGAGCGACCTGACAACACATCTAACAGAGTGGTCTTCCCAGTCCCATTGACCCCGATCAATCCGATCCGATCCAAGTCGTGAATGATAAAGGAAATCTCACGAAAGACGGTCTTATCTCCGACAGATTTGGTTAATTTATCGACAATAAAATCGCTCATTTTTCCTCCTCTTTTGCTTGCTGGATATAGGCGATGATGGCCTCTTTCTCATTAGCCAGTTCCCCATCGACAATAGCATATTCAATTTTTGTCAAAATCTCTCCTAAGGCTGGACCTGGTTGAAAACCATATTCTTTGATCAACATACCGCCATTGACCACCACTTCATGCTTATCATGAATGGTCAAGCTATCATAAACGCGCTCAATGGCCAAATAATCCACACTCAAGGCATACGCTTCACGGAGCTCTTCAGCAACCAGTAACAAACGTTTCTCATACTTGTAGCAGGCACGCTTGTCTAGACTTCCTTTTTCTCGGAGCTTTAGAATCTCCACGATCTGCTCCACCGTCTTGGCAAAGTCTCTAGAGGTCTTCCATTTCTTAAAGAATTTTGGAATATCTTGAATCTCTAGTGCTAAGACCAAAGCGGCCCAGGCTTGTTCAGAAGTTGAAAAGGTATATTCCAGCTCTATGTCAAACAAACGCTCGATCGCTGCTTTGCGATCCTTCATCTCTGGCAGATAGTGATAGGCTCCACTTGCTATCATAGCCTTCAAGCCTTGTCTCCAGTATGGGGAAAGCAAGAGTTTATCAAACTCGATAAAAGTGCGCTCTACGGAAATCTTCTCTAGTAAGGGAGCACACTCCTTCATGGCATCAAAGGTCGCCTCTTCTAATTCAAAGCCAAGACTGGCCTGAAAACGAAAGCCTCGCATGATCCGGAGTGCATCTTCGTTAAACCGTTCGTGAGGAAGCCCAACGGCCCGAAGAACCTTGTTTTCCAAATCTTCTAGTCCATGAAAGAGGTCAACAATTTCTCCTTTTTCATTTAAGGCAAAGGCATTAACCGTAAAATCACGACGCTTGAGATCTTCTTCTAGCGAGCGTACAAAAGACACGGAGCTTGGACGGCGATAATCGACATAGACATCCTCCGTCCGGAAGGTCGTAATTTCATATTCTTGACCATTTTCAAGGACCAAGACGGTCCCATGTTCGATACCGACATCTACTGTTCGATCAAAAATCGCCTTGGTCTCTTCTGGGTAAGAGGAGGAAGCGATATCGACATCGTGAATTGGACGATCCAAGAGTGCATCTCGAACAGATCCCCCTACAAAATAGGCCTCAAAACCAGCTGCTTTAATCTTCTCTAATATTGGTAAAGCCTCCTGAAACTCAGAAGGCATCTTTTCTAATCTCATAATAAGTGTTCCAAACCATAAACAAGCTCATGACGCTTGACAACTTCTTTAATCCCTAGATTTACTCCTGTCATGAAGGAAACACGATCATAGGAATCATGACGGAGAGTCAACCCTTCGCCTTGGCTACCAAAAATCACCTCTTGGTGAGCAACTAGGCCAGGCAATCGAACCGAATGGATGCGCATCCCTTCAAACTCTGCCCCTCTTGCTCCAGGCATCAACTCTTCTTCATCTGATGCACCTTGCTGGATCTTCTCGCGCTTCTCAGAGATCAACTCAGCGGTCTTAATTGCTGTTCCACTCGGTGCATCTTTTTTCTTATCGTGGTGCAATTCGATAATTTCTACATTCGGGAAATACTTAGCTGCTTGCGCTGCAAATTGCATCAAGAGTACGGCTCCAATGGCAAAGTTCGGCGCGATCAAGCCACCCAAATCCTTTTCACGTGAAAGGTCTGTCAATTCTTGGATCTGCTCAGGAGTGAATCCAGTCGTTCCCACAACAGGCGTAAAGCCATTCTCAATTGCAAAGCGAGTATTCTCGTAAGCGACCTTGGGCATGGTGAAATCTACCCAAACATCTGCCTCTAGACCCACAACATCTTCTTTGCGGTTAAAAACAGGGACTCCTGCAACCTCTGTCTCATCAGTAAATGGATCGATCAAGCCAGCTAATTCTAACTCAGGATCTTCAGAAACCATCTTGTAGGCTGCTTGTCCCATTCTTCCCTTGAAACCTGCGATAATGACTTTAATTGACATAGAATTCTCCTTAAACAATAGGGATATACCCAACTGCTAAGCTATGGTCACCTAAGTGCGTCCCAATCACCCCTCCAAAGGTAGCAAAAGGAATATCACCTTCCACTCCTTCTTCAATGAGCAGTTGGCGAAGTGCTTCTGCTTTTTCAGGGACATTGGCATGGATGACAAAGACTTGGTAATGACCATCTGCGATATCTGATACAACAATCTCTACCAAGCGTTTCATGGCTTTCTTTTCCGTCCGGACTTTCTCAAAGACCTCAATCACGCCTTCATCATTAAAATGAAGAATAGGCTTGATGCTTAAGAGGTTCCCAAGAATGGCAGCCCCATTTGACAGACGACCACCTTTGACCAAGTGGTTCAAATCATCCACCATGATATAGGCGGAGGTTCCATCAATCTGGTGTTGGACATTGGCAACAATCTCGTCGAAAGAACGGCCTTCACCAGCCCATTTCAAGCAGTCTTCTACCATCATCCCTAGAGGAGCACTGGTGATTTTTGAGTCCGGAAATTCGACGGTCAAGCCTTCAAATTCGTCCTTCAAATATTGGATATTTTGGTAGAAACCAGAAATACCAGATGACAAGAAAAGACCGATAGCATGCGTATAGCCCTTAGCTGTCAAACCAGATAAGACCTCTTCTAACTCTGCCACACTCGGCTGGCTAGTCTTTGGCAATTCCTTAGACGCAGCCATCTTTTGGTAGAACTCATCGTGTGTCAGGTTCTTCCCTTCAACATAAGACTCCCCATCGATATAGATCGGGATCTCTAAAATAAATAAGTCGTCGTGATGGAGCACGTCTTGCGGTAAATAGGCAGACGAATCCGTGATCACTGCTAATTTCATTGATTAAAACTCCAAATTAATACCCGGTAAATCGAGGGCAATTTCTGTGACTTCATAAGTCAAACGGTTGAGCATATTCAAGCAAGGGCGAGCCAATTCTTCCACTTCGTCTTTGCTGAATTCACTTGGTTCATTGACATAACGACCAAACAAGTGGTTGATTTGAGTGATGGTTCCACTGATCACAAAACCGTCAAAAACGATCATGTAGCTCAAGATGACAATCAAAGAAGTCGTGTTTTGTTCTTGATCACGATTGATCAATTGAAAGTTTACATCTACTTTTGTTTCAGGGATGCCATTTTCTTTTTCCCACTCAAAATTACGAGCATCATAGTGGTATTGGCTAACAAATTCTTTTTCACGTTGAATATCCATTTTTATTCTCCTAAAAATATGCGATAGGCTTATTATATCATAATTTAGCTCAAGATACCAACGCCGAATGAGGTGATTTTTTCTCTAGTACAAGAAGAAAAGGCCAGGGGAGACTGGCCAGTCTTTGGACAGAGGATAACTAGTTTTGCTTAATTCTTCGCTTGTTTGGCTTATTATTTTGTAAGGATCTAAAAAACAAGATAAAGACTTTTGAATGACGATTAGTCATAATAATACCAACCGCCATCCCTATAAATTCTTATGGGTTGCATCTCATAAATTCCAAATTCCTTTGGTGTGCTGGTAGCATTATCTAAAGAAAACCAACCATGAATTTTGTTTGTTCATTCTGATTCACCTTTCCTCTAAGGGTTAACATATAGCCACCACCTTGAGGTGTTCCATTGCCTACCTGACCAACTTCCATACTCTCCCAATCAAACTGGACGCTATCAACTTTCGGGCTCAACGATTTTACAAAATCAGCCATATCTTTTTCGTGTTTCTTTAAGTAAGCCAATTGCTTTTCTTTCGTGCTGAGTTGCTTGCTTGGTTGGGCTCCATTTGTAGATATATTATTCTTTTGATTCGTAAGGATCACACCCCCTGCTATTACAGAGGCAATAGCTAAAAGAATGACCAGTTTCCCTTTTTTCATGATCCATCCTCCTTGAAAAGGAAAAGTTATAATAATTGTATCGAAATCTATAGAGATAAGCAACTTCATCACTAGTTGGTGTTTTTTCGCAATAAAAAAGGTTGGGCATTCCCAACCTTTTAATCATATTTAGTTTTTAGGTTTACGAAGGAATCCGAACAAGATACCACTTACAACTGCACCGATCAATACGAACAAGATGTAAAGAAGTGGATTTGATGTAAGGGCGATAACGAAGATTCCTCCGTGAGGAGCCATTAGTTTCAATCCTGCAAGACCAACAAGGGCACCTGTCAATGCTGAACCAGCAATGAAGCTAGGGATGGCACGAGCTGGGTCAGCTGCACCGAATGGAATGGCACCTTCTGTGATGAAGGAAAGACCCATAACGATGTTTGTCAAACCTGAATCGCGTTCTTCTTGTGTGAATTTATCTTTAAACAATACAGTTGCTACGAATACTGCCAATGGAGGAACCATACCAGCTGCCATAACAGCTGCCATAACTATAGAACCACCTGAAGCAACAGATTCAGCAAGTGTACCTGTAGCGAAGACATAAGCGGCTTTGTTAACTGGTCCACCCATATCGACAGCCATCATACCGCCGACGAGAAGTCCAAGAAGGACAGCTGAGCTACCTGACAAGCTTGAAAGGAAGTTGTTAAGACCAGTATTGATAGCAGCCATTGGAATATTGATGAGGAACATCAAGAATCCTGTCAAACCAACACCAAGCAATGGCAAGAGAAGGGTAGAGCGGATACCATCGAGTGAACGTGGAAGACCTGCAAGGGCTTTGCGAAGTAAGAGAACAACTCCACCTGCAAGGAAACCACCTACCAAAGCTCCAAGGAAACCTGATGATACGGCTGCTGGTAATTCACCTTTAGCAGCACCGTAGGCGATATTTCCAAATGCTGACCCTGAGCTAGCAATAGATCCAGCGATAAACCCTGCTACAAAACCAGGTTTTTCAGCGATTGAGAATCCAATGTAACCTGCAAGTACAGGAAGCATGAAGCCAAAGGCTACTCCACCAATTGTTTTAAATTGTGCTGCTAATACATGATAAGAACCAAGACTAGACAATTGATCTTGAGGTACACCCATAACTTGGTCAATCAAGAAGGCAAGGGCGATCAAGATACCACCACCGATAACGAATGGAAGCATTTGAGAAACACCACTCATCAAGTGTTTGTAGAAGGCTCCACCTAAGCTCAATTTTTCTTGGCTAGCGCTAGCTTGTGCAGCATTTTCAGCGTGGAAGACATCTCCTTTGCCATCCAAGATGGTTTGGATCAATTCTTCTGTCTGACGGATACCAGCTGCGACTGGTTTAGAGATCAATTTTTTGCCATCGAAACGAGCGGTTTCAACTGCTTTATCTGCTGCAATGATGACCCCTTCAGCTTTTGCGATTTCTTCAGCTGTCAAGCGGTTGCCGACACCTGATGCACCGTTGGTTTCAACGCGGACCGTAACGCCCATTTCTTCCCCTTTTTTGATGAGGGCTTCTTCTGCCATGTAAGTGTGGGCGATACCTGTTGTACATGCTGTAACGGCAACGATGAGAGGTTTGTCAGATGAAGCTGCTTCTTTGACTGCTTCTGCTTTTTTTGCTTCTTCAGCTGCAGCTTCTTGCTCTTCTGCATCAAAGGCAGCGATCACTTGATCAGGAGTGCTTGCTTGGCGAAGTTTGTCCGCAAATCCTGGTTTCATCAAGTACTTAGACAATTCAGCAAGGGCTGCCAAGTGAGTGTCATTTGCCCCTTCTGGAGCTGCGATCATGAAGAACAAGTCTGTTGGTTGGCCATCAAGTGAAGCATAGTCCACACCCTTGTTTGATTTTGCGAACAAGACAGTTGCTTCTTTGACTGCTTCATTTTTGCTGTGGGGCATAGCAATTCCGTCACCCAAACCAGTTGAAGTTTGTGCTTCACGGTTCATGATTCCAGCCTTGAAGGTGTCAAAATCTGTCACCACGCCATTGTCAACGAGCGATTGGACCATCTCATTGATCACGCCCTCTTTATCTGTTGCTTGAAGGTCAAACAACATCACGTTTTTATTTAAAACGTCTTGAATTTTCATAGTTTTTCTACCTCTACTTTTTCATAAGTTTCTTTTATATAGTCAGCTGTTGCCAAATCATCTGAGAAGGTGGTCGCTGTTCCACAAGCCACGCCCCATTTGAAAGCTTCGATAACATCTCCCGTCGTTGCGAGCTTCCCAGTGAAGCCAGCCACCATGGAATCTCCAGCGCCGACAGAGTTTTTCACTTGACCCTTGATTGGTTTTGCGAAGTAAGTGCCACTAGGACTGACCAGAAGAGCACCATCACCCGCCATAGAAATAATGACGTTTTGTGCTCCTTTGGCCAAGATTTCTTTGGCATAGCGTTCAATTTCTAGCAATTCCGTCAAGGTAACGCCAAAAATATCTCCCAATTCATGGTTGTTTGGTTTGACCAATTGGGGATTGAACTCCAAGGAATCAATCAAGGTTTGCCCTTCAAAGTCGCAAACCACTTGCGCACCTGTCGCACGAGTTGCTGCGATCAATTGTTTGTAAACGGTATTTCCAAGTGAAGATGGGGCAGATCCTGCAAAAACTACCACATCATCCGCTGTTAAGCTCGATAAGATGTTGAGCAATTCTTGCAACTGCGCTTCCGTCACTTCTGGCCCGTTCCCATTGATTTCTGTTTCTTCATCAGCCTTGATCTTGACATTGATCCGTGTATCTTGGTCCACTGTCACAAAGTTGGTGGAAATGGCTTCGCTAGTCAGTACGTCTTCGATGAAGCGTCCTGTGAAACCACCGATAAATCCAGTCGCTGTGTTCTCGATATCGAGACGCTTTAAGACACGACTGACATTGATTCCTTTTCCACCGGCGAATTTATCTTCCGAAGCCATCCGGTTGACTGCTCCGGTCTCTACATGATCGAGACGGACAATATAGTCAATTGCTGGATTCAGTGTTACTGTATAAATCAAACCTCTATAACCTCCGTTTTTTCTTTTAAAACCTTTAATCGTTGCGGTTCACATTGATTGGTGATAATCATGGCTCGCTTGATAGGAGCCACTTTGACAAAGGATGTCACTCCAATTTTCGAATCATCCGCTAGGATATAGGTTTTTTTCGCATTTTCGATAATCGCACGCTTGACAGATCCTTCTTCCAGGTCTGGAGTGCTGTAAAATTCATCGTCGATTCCATTCATTCCAAGAAAGGCCTTGTCAAAATTCAACTGACCGATCTGATTGAGCGCTATCCCTCCGATACTAGCATCTGTAGAAGATTTTACCTTCCCACCGATGATGACCGTTGGAACATTTCGCTCGACCAACTTGGTCGCGTGGTGAATCGAGTTGGTCACCACAGTTACCGTTGGATTGACAATTTCTTGTACCAAAAGTTCATTGGTCGTCCCGGCATCGATAAAGATCACATCATGATCTTTGATCAATTCCGCCGCTTTTACAGCGATCTTTGACTTAACTTGAATGTTTTTGATAGATTTTTCTTTATTGCTTTCTTCCTCTTGAAGAAAATGCAGGCTTTCCGCACCACCGTGAACCCGGCGAAGTTTACTTTCAGCTTCTAATTCATCCAAGTCACGTCGAACCGTTGATTCAGACGTCCCTAGCTCTTGTACAAGGGTTTCTAAGGAAACAAATTTTTCCTTCAGTACCTTCTCGAGGATGAATTGTTTTCGTTCAGACTTAAGCATTTCTCCTCCTTTTGCAATCGATTACAAGGACTATTATACTCCATCTCCAAAAAATGTCAACACTTTTTATCAATTTCTATCATTTTCTTTCAAAAATTCTAAAAGTGTACAAAAAAAGAGCAGGAAAGAACTCATTTTGTTAAGCGAGTTCTTTTCCCACCCTCATCTATCTTCTTTGAAGATTTTAAGCAATAAAGTGTCTAAGCATCCACTCTATCTTCGGTATGTCTTAATCATTTTTTGAAGATTGTTTCTTTTTCTTAAAACCAAACAATCCAGCAAGTAGCCCGACGGCAACACCTGTTGTTGCTACTGCATATTTGGAAGAATCTGTACTTGCCACAGCTTGGCTGTTTTCTTTTTTGGGTTTGATTTCTTCTACTTTAGCTTCTTGTTTTGGAGCTGGAGTAGCTGTTGGTGCTTGCACTTTCGGACTATTGGTAGTTGTTGGAAGAACTGTTGGTCTATCCGAAAAAGTAGTTGGATTGCTTGAGCGGATATCCATTGGCATATCTGCTGCTTCTAAAATAGCTGGATCTATCCGTGAGGCTAGATCTTCATATTGGGAATTCAACAGTTCCACGACACTTTGATAAGATTGAAGGGTTGTGAATTCTGCTTCCAATTTTTCTTTTTTATTCTCTAAATTAGCCACCGCAGCTGATAAAACAGATTGGGCTTTGACCAATAATTCTGGTGCATTTTTAAAGTCAGAAAGACGTTTTTCAGCAGCAACCAGACGTTCTTGCGCCGCCTTCAAGCCCTCATGCGCTTCTTGAACGACTTGGGCTTTTTCTGCTTCTTCTGCTTTTAATAGATCTAATTTCTCACGCGCTGCTGCTAACAAATCCTTCGCTTTTTGAAGTGCTGCTTCTTTTGGTTGGATGGTTGCTTCAATCCGACCTCGAGATACATCAAGAGTCGCCTTCGCCTTTTCAACCGCGTGGTCCTTGCTAACGAGAAGAATCTTGTAATTTTGGATGGTCTTTTGGACATTGGCCATCTCTACTGCCACATTTGAATTAGCATGGCGGGCATCTTCTAATTTGCCTTGCAAGATAATGATTTGTGACTCTTGATTGGCCTTGTCCAACTTGAGATTAGCGACTTCATCAGATTTGGCTTTCACATCTGATCTTGTCGTCGTAGCCCCAGCTCCCTGACGCAATTGGTAAGCGAGTGCACTGGTTGACACTGCTGAATGGACCGGACTGTGTAAGAAAGCTGCTTCTGACATAGCATTGCTAGGGTCATAAGCGACTGATAAAGCTGTCGCTTTGTTGTCTACCATTTGGAGATAGTGACCAACCTTAGCAAAGGCCTCAGCACCAATCTTCATATAGATATCATTGGCATCGATTTGAGTTTCGTCTGTTGGTAGACCATATTGAGCTGCTACTTCTTGATAAGCTGCTTTTTCATTGTACCAAAAATCAACCGCACCAGCAGGTGAGAAGCCATATGCAATGTTCTCGTTTGGCAAATACTTAAACATATGCCAGTTGGCTTTCTTGAAGTATTCTAACTGTACTTGGCTGGCAGGAAGGGAATAAGGATCCAGCTCCAATTCAGGCAATCCGGCGTTGCGACGATAGCTATTAATAGCATCCGCAATTTCAAGTGCACGAAGGTTGGCTTGCAAAGATCCAGACTCTCCAACTGTCAAGCCGTCTTCTTCCCGACCACGCTTGTAGAGGGCTAAAGCACTCGCTGCAGCTTCATTGCCATTCTCGGCTAAGTGTTGCAAATAACCTTCATAAGTCGCTTGACTCAACTGAACTGGACTATTGGCCGCTGCTTGTTCTAAAGCTGCCAATTCTGCTTCCTTGGTGGCGATGACCGCTTTCAAATCTGTCAGACGTGTTTGAGCCAGTTGAATGTCGCTCTCAATTTGAGCCACTGTATCTGAGCCAGTTTGCTGACTCGCTTGCAAGGTTGCAAGGTAATTCTGAGATTCTCGGATACTTTGCTCGACTTGGCTTTGCTCCAACAAGGCTTGGTTGAGCACATTCTCATCATTTGAAATCGGTGCTTTGGCTTGGTTCAATTCATTTTGTGCTACATCGACCAAAGATTCCTGAGCAGTAACTTGATTTTCCTGTTGACGAACAGCCTCTACGACTTGGTCATGGGCAGCTTCTGCTTCTCGAACCTTATTTTCTTCGATAGTCACATAGGCTTGAGCCACCTTGACGTCATTTTCTGCATTTTGAACTTGGGCATCCGAAGTTGTTGCGATGAGGTTTTCCGCATCCGTCACTTCTGCTTTCTTTTCTTCCAGCTCTTGTCCAGCAGCCTTGACTTCCGTTTGAGCATCGATCACTTTTTGCTCTTGGTAGTGGACATCTTTCACCACTTGCCCTTTTTGAGCTGTAATTTGCTTCAACTCATCAACCGTAATTGGTTTTTCGACTACTTCCGTGCTGTTGGTTTCTGAATTTTCATTTTGCTTGACCTCTTCGGCACTAGCCTTGTGATTAAACATACCAGATAGGACCGTTGTTGCAGCAATCCCTGTCGTGAAAACCGATTTTCCTAATTTCTTTCCCATTAAACTCACCCCCAAAACTTAATCATTTTCTTGAAGTTTCTCTACCCCTTAGCATACCACATTTTGTTACCAATAACTAGTAGGTTTAAAAAGTTTTTTTCATAAAATTTTGAGGCAAAAGAAAAACAGCTGACGCTGTTAGTCTTCTTGTTTAATTTGTTCCAACATTTTCTCTTCTTCTGCTGTCAACTCATAGTTTTCTAGCAAGTCTGGACGACGTTCTAAGGTCTTTTTCAAACTCTGATAGAGGCGCCACTGACGGATATTTTCATGGTGACCACTCATAAGAACATCTGGAACTGTCATTCCTCTGTATTCATAAGGCCGTGTGTATTGAGGGTATTCTAGTAGACCAGAGGAGAAACTGTCATCCTGGTGACTGGACTCTTTTCCAATCACTTCTGGAATCAAGCGGACCGTCGCATCAATCATAGTCATGGCGGCTAGCTCGCCACCCGTCAGGACATAATCTCCAAGAGAAATCTCATCTGTCACCAAGGTCTTGATCCGCTCGTCGTAGCCCTCATAGTGACCACAGATAAAAATCAATTCTTCTTCCTGAGCCAACTCTTCTGCGTAAGATTGGTCAAAGGTCCGACCGGCAGGATCCAGCAAGATCACGCGCGGATTCTTTTTCTCAATGGCATCAAAGGCATCAAAAATCGGTTGAGCGCGTAGAAGCATGCCTTGCCCGCCCCCATAGGGTTCATCGTCCACATGGCGCGCTTTCTCCGCATTTTCACGGAAATTATGGTAGTTGATCTCGAGAAGTCCCTTTTCACGCGCCTTTCCGACAATGGAATGCTCCAAAGGCGAAAACATTTCTGGAAAGAGGGTTAAAATATCAATCTTCATCGTCTAACCCTTCTAAGATGTCTACATCCACACGGTTTCCTGGGATATCGATATTGAGCACCACTGGTGGGATATAAGGCAAGAGAAGGTCTCGTTTCCCTTTGCGTTTCACGACCCAGACATCATTGGCACCTGGTTGCAGGATTTCCTTGATCTGGCCGATTAGCTGGTCATTTTCGTAAACATCAAGGCCGATGATCTCATGGTAATAGAATTCACCATCCTCCAAATCCGTCAAGTCTTCTTCCGCAACCTTGAGGCTAAAGCCTTTGAATTTCTCGATGGCATTGATATGGTACATATCCTTAAACTTGATGATGTCGAAGTTCTTGTGCTTGCGATGACTGGCAATGGTCACCGTCTGGACAAAACGATCCTTCTCATCAAAGAGGGCCAACTCAGCTCCTTTTTTAAAACGTTCTTCCGCAAAGTCTGTCACAGACAAGACCCGCATTTCTCCTTGTAAGCCTTGGGTATTGACAATTTTCCCAACATTAAAGTAGTTCATTTTATTATTTACATTCCTCTTTTAATTAGTTTATCACTACAAGTCTCTAATAATAGTTGCAATTTTTTCCGACTCTGACCACTGTAGATAGTGATGATTTCCACCTAGAATGAGTTTTGTTTTAGTACTCCAATATTCTGAATCTCTGTACTCTTTTTCTCTATACGCCTGACAAAATATGAAAATAGGAATATTATCTGCTAAGGACAAACTATCAAAATCTTCAGCAGTAATATTTCCAGATATCTGAAAACCAGGAACTTGCTTTTCCAACTCTAATCCTCTTGTTTCCATCAATTCCCAAATCAGTCTATCAGTTTCAGGGTCAAAAGTTGCTTGAGTTAGTCCCTTGAAATAATTTTCGGGCCCACATTCTTCAATCATCCTCATTTGATCTTCCATTTCTGGATAAGGATTTTTGGAAAAATCAGCAAACATTATATTTTTTGTTGTCGGTTCAAGTGCTATCAATGCTTGACACTTAATTGGTTTACTCATCAACTTTAAAGCCAAAACACCACCTAAACTATGAACACATAGTATATAATCAGAAATTTCCAATCCTTCCAGAATTTCGTATACCGTATCAACCAGACTGTCAAAATTTAGTCCTGCCTGGTTATGAATCGAACTCCTTCCTGTATTTGGAAAATCAATTGTAAGGTAGCCCATTGAAGAAGGAAGTTTTTCAAGTATTGGTAGAAAATTTTCATAAGTTGGTATCAAACCAGCACCATTTAAACAAACTAGTACTCTATTTCTTTTTTTATAAGTAACAGAGAGACAACCAATCTTTGTAGTTACTTCAAATCGGTTCATATCAAAACCACTCATTCTATACAATAATTCACTAAATATTCTTATGTTTATTTTATCACGTTCAGTAACAATTCTCAACGGTGCTCACTGAATGGTCCAACAAAAAAACGGGACCAAGTCCCGCCTTTTTATTTTTCGTCAATAACGATTCTTACTTTTTTATCTTCAGTTGGGACAGAGTAGACAATCGTTCTTATCGCAGAAATGGTGCGACCTTTTCGACCGATTACACGACCAACATCGCTAGGATCAAGGTCAAGATGGTACTCCAAGAATTCAGGAGTATCTTCGATCTTGATGGTTAAAGCATCCGGTTGTGAAATCAAGGGTTTCACAATTGCAATAATGAGATTTTCAATCGTATCCATACATCAACCTACTTAAAAAATTATTTTGAGAATTTAGAATCGTGGAATTTCTTCATCACACCAGCTTTTGAAAGGATGTTGCGAACTGTGTCTGAAGGTTGAGCTCCATCAGCCAACCATGCAAGAACGCGGTCTTCTTTCAAAGTCACTTGGTTTTCTTCAACAAGTGGATTGTAAGTTCCAACTGTTTCGATGAAACGTCCATCACGTGGTGAACGTGAATCTGCTACGTTGATACGGTAGTAAGGTTTTTTCTTAGAACCCATACGAGTCAAACGAATTTTAACTGCCATTTTTATAAGTCTCTTTTCTATATTTTAATTTCGGTGAAATAGACAAGCTATTTAGCACATGATCTATTATAACACATTTCATAGACCTGTCAAGAAAAAAACTTGACAGTATTTAAAATTTTTTATTTTATCAGTAAATCGGCGATTTCTTGATAGTTTCTAACAGTATAAGTCGGCACTACCTGGCTGGTATTTTCCTTGTGATCGGGATTATACCATACGGTATCGATCCCCGCAGCATTTCCTCCTGCGATATCCGCCGTCAAGGAATCACCGATCATGATGGTCTCTTCCTTACTGAAACCTGGAATCAGTTGGCCAACCTTGTCAAAAAATGCAGGTTCTGGTTTCTGAGTATGAAGCTGTTCAGAGATAAAGACCTCTTTGAAATAAGGTGCGATTGTAGAATGAGCCAAGCGACCTTCTTGAATGGCGGTCACTCCGTTCGTTGCGCCATAGAGCTGGTAACCCGCTTTTTCAAGTCGGGCCAGTAAGTCCTCCGCACCTGGGAAAGACTGCCCTTGAAGACTGATGTAATCTTGGTAGCGAAGAGCCATCTCAGCCCCATCAACCGTGATCCCAAAGTGGGCAAACCCAATCGCAAACCGACTATCCACGAGCTCTTGCTTGGTTAATTTCTTTTGCTCCAAATCCTTCCAGAGCCCTTGGTTCATGGGTTTGTAGTAATCCTTAAAGGCCTGTACATCTGGAAAATTCATGTCTTCTAACATCTGCGTCAAGGCTGTCTCTTCAGCAGATTCAAAGTCCAACAAGGTATGGTCCAAATCAAAAAGTAAAAATGTATACGCCATTACAAACGATCCTTCAATTTTTCTACAAATAAATAAGCCGCTGGGCAAGTGAGGGTATTCTTGATGGTCAGATGGTTGATCTGATAAATCTTCTTACGATCTGTATGAGGGAATTCTCGACAGGCTTTCGGACGCACATCATAGATGGAGCAGAGATTGTCGCCTCCAAGGAAAGGGCAAGGCATGGATTTAAAAACCTTGTCCCCATCTTCGTCAACTTGAAGAAATTCTGCCTCAAAGGCAGGAAGTTTCATCTTAAAATATTTGGCGATCCGCGTGATATCGGATTCCTTAAAATCGGGCCCTAAGGTTTTGCAGCAATTAGCACAAGCCGTACAGTCGATTTCTTGGAAAACTTCATCGTGGATTTCTTGCGCTATTTTATCTAAATTCTTAGGTGGTTTCTTCTTGAGATTCGCCAATACCTTGCGGTGCTCCTTTTGCTTTTGGAGCGCTAACTGATGGTATTTTTCAATATCAATTTCCTGTGTCATCCTCAATTTCCTCTTCTAAACAATAGAAGCATTATACCACAAAGACTGTGAAAAAAGATAGATCTTGCGATCTATCTCACTTAATTAATCCGTTACAGCGCCTGTTCCATCTAGGCTCCAAGTATTTTCAATGTATGGGATAAAGGTTTTCAAGGTTTCTGCATCCCCTTCAAAAGAAATGGTATAAACTTTTTCACCCTTCTGGAAGATCCAAGTAATCAGGTATTGACCAGATTTCATGACAATTTGAAGCTGGTAGGCATCCAGACCTGAGACTTTAGTCCGCGCTCCCGTCATCTTCCCAACATCCTGGTTATCTTGCCACATTACGGCCAGTTTCTTAGCTAGAAATTCAGCATTAAACTCGATATCTGCAGGAACTTTGGCCTTTTCTTTAGTATAGCTGTTCAAGGTGACGATATTATAGCCACTCCCATCCGTATACTGGACAGCTTCTGTCCCATCGATATCCGTGAACTTGAACCATTTACTTGGAATATCGATGTATCCATAATCTGCATTTCCAATCCGCTTGGTTTCTTGACTGGAAGTGTTTTTCTTTGTAGAGGAAGTATCCTTTGACGAAGAGCTGCTTGTTTGCTTTTCGACTTTGCTGCTACTCTCTTTTGTAGAAGAAGCTGCTGTGTCCTTTTTAGTAGTGTGACTACAAGCCATTAATGTGCAGGCAGAAAGAATCGTCAATGA
The DNA here is from genome assembly GCA_905188195.1 of Streptococcus parasanguinis. Classification (GTDB taxonomy): domain Bacteria; phylum Bacillota; class Bacilli; order Lactobacillales; family Streptococcaceae; genus Streptococcus; species Streptococcus parasanguinis_P. Next base: position 32,871 of record CAJJKY010000009.1, read on the forward strand.
TGTGACCAATAATTTACGTTTCATGTTCAACCTCCTTGAGAACGTTTTCTTTCCTCTAGTCTACCATGAAAGTGGGTATTTTAAAATAGGATAAGTGTCACATCTGATGGAACCTTTCTTATTCAGTCTATTTCTTTTGAACCTAAAACAAAAGGCTGGGACAAAAGTCCTAGCCTCTCAATTATTTTTGGATTGTCGAGCAAGACGCAGTGGTTGAGTGGGCTCTACTACGCTGATTTCATCAGCTTTTACAGCCCTACTCAACTGTGCGGAGGTGGGACGACGAAATCGAATTCTAACGAATTACCAATTTCTGTCCCACTCTCTAATTGTTATTCTTCATCCATTGACAAGACAGATAAGAAGGCTTCCTGTGGTACTTCTACAGATCCAATCGCTTTCATCCGTTTCTTACCAGCTTTTTGTTTTTCAAGAAGCTTGCGTTTCCGTGAGACGTCCCCACCATAACACTTGGCCAAGACGTTCTTACGAAGGGCCTTGATATCTGTACGAGCCACGATCTTATGACCGATCGCCGCTTGGATAGGCACTTCAAACTGTTGACGAGGAATAATCTTCTTGAGCTTCTCAACGATCAACTTACCACGTTCATAGGCAAAATCCTTGTGAACGATAAAGCTGAGGGCATCGACAGTATCGCCATTGAGAAGGATATCCATTTTGACCAATTTAGAAGGACGGTATTCAGACAACTCATAGTCAAAGCTCGCATAGCCTCGAGTAGAGGATTTCAATTTATCAAAGAAATCAAAGACAATTTCCGCCAGTGGGATTTGATAGATGACATTCACCCGATTTTCATCGATGTAGTCCATGGTCACAAAATCACCGCGTTTCCGTTGGGCCAACTCCATGACTGCTCCAACAAACTCTTGTGGCACCATGATTTGGGCTTTGACATACGGTTCTTCGATCGAAGCGATCTTGGTTGGATCTGGAAACTCAGACGGGTTTGAGACATCCAGTGCTTCTCCATCTGTCAAATTGACCTTGTAGATAACAGACGGCGCTGTCATGATCAAGTCAATATTGAACTCACGCTCCAAACGCTCTTGGATAACGTCCATATGAAGGAGACCCAAGAAACCACAACGGAAACCAAAACCGAGGGCTTGAGAAGTTTCCGGTTCAAATTGAAGACTGGCGTCATTCAATTGCAATTTTTCCAAGGCTTCCCGAAGATCATTGTATTTGTTAGATTCGATTGGGTAAAGACCGGCAAAGACCATTGGATTCATTTGCTTGTATCCATGTAGTGGCTCACTTGCTGGATTGGTCGCTAGGGTCACCGTATCCCCGACACGGGTATCCGCAACGGTCTTGATAGAGGCCGCAATATATCCAACGTCTCCAGTCGCAAGGAAATCACGTCCAACTGCTTTAGGAGTAAAGATCCCAACTTCTGTGACATCAAAGGTCTTACCATTGCTCATAAGTTGGATCTTATCGCCTGGTTTAACCATTCCATTGACCACTCGGACCTGAAGAATCACCCCACGATAGGCATCATATACAGAGTCAAAGATCAAGGCTTGAAGAGGCGCTTCAACATCCCCAGTCGGAGCTGGAACTTTCTCAACGATCTGCTCCAAAATCTCTTCAATCCCAATACCAGCTTTGGCAGAGGCTAGGACAGCTTCACTAGCATCCAACCCGATGACATCTTCTACTTCTGTGCGCACACGTTCTGGATCTGCAGCTGGCAAGTCAATCTTATTAATGACTGGAAGGATTTCCAAATCATTGTCCAAAGCAAGGTAAACATTGGCTAGGGTCTGAGCTTCAATCCCTTGAGCGGCATCCACTACGAGAATGGCACCCTCACAGGCAGCGAGCGACCGCGAAACCTCATAGGTAAAGTCCACGTGTCCTGGTGTGTCAATCAAGTGGAAGATATAGGTTTCCCCATCTTTAGCCGTGTAGTTCAACTCGATGGCATTAAGCTTGATGGTAATCCCACGTTCCCGTTCCAAGTCCATACTATCTAAAAGTTGGGCTTGCATTTCCCGACTAGACACGGTTTCGGTTTTTTCTAAGATTCGATCGGCCAAGGTTGACTTTCCATGGTCAATATGGGCGATGATCGAGAAGTTCCGAATCTTCTCTTGTCGTTTTTTTAATTCTTCAAAATTTGGCATAATCATCTTCCTAGTAAATTTAATCGTACTCTTCATTATAACAAAAAAGATAGGCCTTTGCCTATCTTAATTCATTATTTTCAAAAATCGCTTCTGCGTTTTATTACCCTCATAGCCTATTCGTTCGTAAAAGAGATGAGCTTCTTTTCGATGAGAGGCAGAATTTAAACGGATAAAAGCATAATGCTTGCTTTTGGCAAGTTCTTCAACTCGCTCCATCAATTGGCGACCGATCCCACGTCCTTGGGCAGATGGAAAAACCGCTAGACCCAAAATATTCAGACCGGCGTCACTATAGAGGCTTTCATAGACTTCCGCTTCCACATAACCAAGAATATTTCCTGTTTGGTCCTCTTCATAAACAAAGCAAAAATGATCCGAATCTGGCGAATTAAATTTATCAATCTGAGCTGCCACTTTTTCAAGGGTCGAATCATACCCCAATGCTTGGTGACATAAATCTCTAATTTGACCTGCATCTTTGACTTGAACAGTACGAATCATAGCTCCACCTCCATGAACTCTTTGGTTTTATCTTAGACCATTTTCCTCAAAAAGTAAAGGAATACCAAATAAAATTTGAAAAGAAAATCCGATTTAGATCAAATTCATCTTTTTTCGCATTTCTCGGGGATTTCTATTTACTTTTTCGATTTAATTCATTATAATAGTAAGGGTAAATACAAGGAGGTGAGTACGTTGGCCAGAGGTCGTGGAAAAGCAAGCCCTCAAGACAAAGAGGCATTACGGATTATATCGGAAAAGATTAGAGAATTACTGAAAGAACAAGGAAAAAAACAGATCGAATTATCTCGTATTACTGGAATCCCTGCAAGTACCCTGACTGGATATGTAAAAGGAACTTCTCTTCCCGTTCCCGAAAATTTAGAGAAGATTGCAGCCTTTTTCCAGGTAGCAGTTGCTGAAATTGACCCTCGATTGCGCAATGATTTTGTGGTCATTGATTCAGAGATTGAACGATTGTATAAACAGCTCGATGAAGGAAATCAAGAAAATCTTCTTTCTTATGGAAAGAGTCTCTTGACCCATCAAAAAGAAAGACAGAAAATTGAAAAGCAATACCACTCGTATTCTGTCTATGATTCTTTTGCAGCTTACCAAAATCAAAAGCAAGCTGATATCGTCTGGTTTGATCAAAAGATTCCTTACGATTTGGCTTTTTGGATTCATACGGATTCCCTCGAGCCTAAATACGAAAAAGGAGCTGTTGTCTTAATCAAGCAAACCTATTACGATCAGGCAGGAGCTATTTATGCCATTGATTTTGATGGGCAAACGTTGATCAAGCGTGTCTTTCGTGAGGCCAACGGTATTCGACTCGTTTCCCTCAATAAGAAATATAGTGATCAGATCATTCCACTGGATGAGGAACCTGGAGTGATTGGTAAGGTTATAGATGGCTTTGTTCCTCTCAATTTGGAGGAAATTAAATGATTCAATTAATAGCGATTGACTTGGATGGCACCCTCTTACACGAGGACAAGAGTTTATCCAAAGGAAATATTGAAGCACTTCACCGGGCCCATGAAGCCGGTTATGATATTGTGATCTGTACTGGGCGCCCCTTAGCGGGTGTACGGCCCATCTTTGAAGAGATTGGTCTTCCTGATGGCAACTACTATATGATTATCAATAACGGGTGTACAACCTTGTCGACTAAGAATTGGGAAATCATTGACAAGGAAGAATTGAGCCTTGAGGACATGCACCGGTTGCAAGTTTTGACGGAAGATACAGACGTCCAGCTAACCTTATTTGATATGGATCACTACCTAGTGGTCGCACCTGAAGCCAGTGAACTTGTCACGATGGATGCGGGCATTGTTAATAGTAAACCGACACTTGTCTCAGAAGAGGATCTGCCCAACCTTGTTCCTATATTTCAAGCAATGTACGTAGGAGATCCTTCTGCTATTGATGACTTCCAAGCTAAGCACGAGGCTGCATTAGAAGCCGATTTTAACACTGTTCGTTCACAGGATATCTTGTTTGAAATCCTTCCAAAAGGCGCGTGCAAGGCTTCTGCTCTTCAAGCATTAAGTCAAACATTAGGCTACCGGAGAGACCAGGTCATGGCTCTTGGAGATGCCAATAATGACCTTGAAATGCTACGTTTTGCTGGTTACAGCGTCGCTATGGGAAATGGCAATGCTGCTGTCAAGGAAATCGCAGACTTCATCACTCTGACCAATGATGAGGATGGCGTGGCCCATGCTATTCACAAATTAATTGAATCTGAAAAAGGAGAATGATCATGAAATACCAAAATTTGTTGGACCGTTTTATTACCTATGTAAAGGTTAACACACGTTCAGACGAAAATTCTACAACCACTCCAAGTACCCAATCACAAGTTGATTTTGCAACAAACGTCTTGATTCCTGAGATGAAACGCGTGGGTCTTCAAAACGTCTACTATTTACCAAACGGCTATGCTATTGGAACACTTCCAGCCAATGATCCAAGCTTTACACGCAAGATTGGATTTATTTCTCACATGGATACCGCTGACTTCAATGCCGAAAATGTCAATCCTCAAATCGTTGAGAATTATGATGGGGGTGTCATTGCCCTTGGTGACTCTGGTTTCACACTCGATCCAGCCGATTTTGCCCATTTGAACAACTACAAGGGACAAACCTTGATCACGACTGACGGTACTACCCTTCTGGGTGCAGACGATAAGTCAGGTATCGCTGAAATCATGACAGCTATTGAATACCTGACAGCTCATCCTGAAATCAAACACGGAGAAATCCGTGTCGGCTTTGGTCCAGATGAAGAAATCGGAGTCGGGGCAGATCAATTTGATGCAGAGGATTTCGATGTAGACTTTGCTTATACTGTCGATGGTGGTCCTCTTGGAGAGCTTCAATACGAAACCTTCTCAGCAGCTGGGGCTGAAATTACCTTCAAAGGGCGCAATGTCCACCCAGGTACAGCCAAAGGTCAAATGATCAACGCTCTTCAATTAGCCATTGATTTCCATAACAAACTCCCTGAAGGAGCACGTCCAGAATTAACCGAAGGCTATGAAGGCTTCTACCACTTGATGAACATCGATGGAACTGTCGAAGAAGCAAGTGCCAGCTACATCATTCGGGACTTTGAAACTGAAAGCTTTGAGAAACGCAAAGACCTTATGAAATCTATTGCCGATCAGATGAATGCGGAGCTCGGTAGCGAACGCGTTCTCCTCACCCTCAAAGATCAGTATTACAACATGAAGCAAGTGATTGAAAAAGATATGACACCGATTACCCTTGCTAAGGAAGTCATGGAAGATCTTGGAATCACTCCAATCATTGAACCAATCCGTGGTGGTACAGATGGATCTAAAATTTCCTTTATGGGGATTCCAACACCAAATATCTTTGCCGGTGGCGAAAACATGCATGGTCGCTTTGAATACGTAAGTCTCCAAACCATGGAACGCGCAGTTGATACCATTATCGGTATTGTGACCAAAAAATAAGAAACAAAAAAGGATTCGGATAGTTTGTCCGGATCCTTTATTGTCTATTAGAAAGCTTGACAATATCTTTGACCTGATCAATTTTCTGAATCAGGTGAAGGCTTGTCTCATTGATCGGAAGATAGTAGACTTTATCTGCCAAAGATTCTGTAAAAGGACGATTCGTGAGTAAGATCACCTGTTGTCCTTTTTCTTTCAGCTCTTTCGTCTGCTTTCGCACCTTTTGGTAAAAATGCTCATCACGGATTTCTAGATCATCCACCAAGACACAAGCATCGTCCAAACCCAATGATTCATTGGTTCCATTCTGGGTCAGATAATAGGCTGCTCCCGCTTTGACCTCATATAAGCCAGCTGATGGCTCAACCGGAAGAAAGGCTGGGCTTGTTGCAACTTCTGCTACTTTTTCCATTGCTACAAGATTGGCTAGAACCTGCAAATAGACAGGTGCTAATTTACTCAAATCCAAGAGTTCCTCAAACTCAAAACCACGTTTCAAGGCTTCTAAGATATAGAAGAGCCGGTGGGGCATATGACGAGCAATTTTCTGGATTAATTCATCATCGCTCATTTCCTCAGGAAGGATGGTCAGCAAGTTCTTGTCTTTAATGGTTTCTAGGGCTTGTTGATAAGCTTCATCGATTCTCTTTCCAAATCCATAAACTGCCCCATAAGAGTGAATTTGGGTATTGAGGCGGGCATTTTTAGCAGCATCAGAAAAAATCGGGATCTTAAAGAAGATATAGTCCAAACTCGGTTCGTAAACGGCCTTTAAATCCTTTAACAAGGGATGAGGCAGATGCTCGAGAGAGCGTCCCAATTGTAACTGAACACCTTGCTCAAACAAGGAATAGCCCAAGCCCATTGAGGCCATCGAGATACTGTCTGAAGCAAATGGATTAACTTCTAGGATATAAAAAGCATAGCTCGTCGGATCCAAAGCAAACTTGATCGAAATGGCTCCTGTCAGCTTCAAATAGCGACTGATGTGGATCGCTGCTTCACGAAGATTTTGAAACTCCCGGTCAGTCAGGGTGACCGCTGGCATAAATTGATAAGAGTCACTAGAGTGGATCCCGACAGGATCAATGCTTTCAATAGAGGCTGCCAGGTAGTGATTGTCTTCGCGATCGCGCATGACCACAAAATCCAATTCCTTAAAGCCATAGGTCGAAAACTCTAGCAAACACTGCTGACTTGGAGAGACAGCAAGTCCCGTTTCTACTGCTTCGCACAAGTCATCCAGGTTATGAGCAATCTTTCTCCCTTGCCCTTGCTTACTCGCTACCGGCCAGATCATAATAGGAAATTGAATGCCTTCAGAAAACTCGATGGCTTCGCGAACCGAACCAACCAGTGCGGAAGCGGGTACCTGATAGCCCAACTCTTGAAAGAGGCGTCGTTGATCCGCCTGCTGATAAAAACTACGGTAGCGTTGGAGGCTCGGTCCGATAATCATGATCGATGCGTCTTTGAAAAATCCAGTTTCTTCCAAACGAAACAAGAGGTTCAAAATCTGTTTATCCGCAAAGGTTAGGAGCAAACGAGATCCTGTATAGGAAAGAAGAGTCGTCCTAAGAGCATCCAACTTGAGCTTACTGACTACAACCTGTTCTCCAGCTTCCTGTGTGATAGCATTTTCTTCACCCAGATAAAGGACAAGAGCATTCCCGTCCTTGACATTAAGTTTTTGTGCTTCATTTACCGCAGCCAAGAGGCTAATATCCTGATAAGAATCTCCACATAGGAGAAGCAATTTCTGGTTTTCTTTCATCATTCCTTCTCCCTTCTACTTTCGTGAATTTTGGCATCAATCAACTCTAAAAACTCATCGTAAAAATAGAGATTTTCCCTTGGCCCTGGACTCGCATCCACTTGGAATTGAACCCCTAAAATCGGTTGGTAACGATGGCGAAAAGCTTCAATACTATGGTCATTAACGTTTTCATGTGTGACCAATAAATCATGGGGCAGGCTATCGCGTGCGATACTATACAAGTGATTTTGACTGGTTATCTCGATTTTTCCTGTCGCAATTTCACGTACAGGAATATTTAAACCGAAATGCCCGACTTCCATGGGAGCTAGCTCAGCCCCGTAAGCTTGAGCCAGTACCTGAGCTCCCAAGCCCATGCCCCAGATAGGAATCTGACCATTGAGCTTTTTGATCAAGCGACAGAGTTTTTTCACCTGATGGGGATCGCCAGGCCCACTGGATAAAATAACGCCATCGGGCTGCTGTTCCATCAGTTCATCATAAGAGATGTCATAGGGATAGACCGTGACATTACAGTCCCTTTGACTCAGCTGGCGTAAGACAGAGTGTTTGACACCTAAATCAATCAAGGCAATACTCTTACCAAAACCCGGTACAGCATAGGCCGTTTTTGTCGAGACTTGACGCACTTGGTCTTTGGGAAGGACCGTTGCTCGCAACTGATCCAAGATATGCTCGATCGAATCCCCCTTGTTAATGACAGTCGCCTTCATCCGTCCATACTTGCGGACAATTTTTGCCACCTGTCTCGTATCAATCCCTACAATACCAGGGATTTTTTTTCGCTTCAAAAATTCATCCAAGGTCATCTGCTGCCGCCAATTGCTTGGCATCTCCACCAAATGCTGAACGACTACTGCTAAACAAGTGGGTGTAATCGATTCAGAATCGTCCCGATTGATCCCTGTTGCGCCAATAACTGGAAAGGTAAAAGAGAGTATCTGGCCACTAAAAGCCTGATCCGTGATCAATTCTTGATAACCAGTCATGGCTGTGGTAAAGACCAACTCACCCGTCACATATAGGTCTGCACCAAAGGCTTCTCCTTCAAATACAGTCCCATCCTCTAGGACCAATAATCGTTTCATCGAACCCCTCCCTTCTTTTACACTAATCCAATTTTATCATAGTTCCTCAAAAAAAGGAAAGTCAGATTCCATGTAGTTCTCTACTCTGTCCTCTTTCTTTCCTTTCAATGAATTGTCAGTTATCTTATTTTGCTCCGCGACCTTTAAGGACGGCTTCAATGATGGCCATACGGACAAAGACACCATTTGTCATTTGTTCTACGATGCGTGATTTAGGAGCTTCTACCAAGTGGTCCGCAATTTCAACGTCACGGTTAACTGGTGCTGGGTGCATCAAGATCGCTGTATCTTTCATACGGTCATAACGTTCTTGAGTCAAACCATGAAGACGGTGGTAGTTTTCTTTAGAGAAGAGTGATTCGTAATCATGACGTTCGTGTTGCACACGCAAGAACATCATCACATCCACTTCTTCAATGACTTCATCGATAGTAACGAAACTTCCATAGTCTTCAAATTCCGCACTTCTCCATTCGTCTGGACCTGCAAAGTAAAGGGTTGCTCCCAAACGTTTCAAGATTTGCATATTTGATTTTGCCACACGTGAGTGATCCAAGTCCCCAGCGATACAAACTTTCAAGCCATCAAAGTGACCGAATTCTTGGTAGATAGTCATCAAATCAAGCAAGCTTTGGCTTGGGTGTTGACCTGAACCGTCCCCACCATTGACGATAGATGCAGTGATCGTTGGACTTTCAACCAATTCTTTGTAGTAGTCGACTTCAGGGTGACGGATGACGCAGACATCTACTCCAAGAGCTGACATGGTTAAGATTGTGTCGTAAAGTGTTTCCCCTTTGTTCACAGAGCTTGTCTTCACATCAAAGTCAAGGAGATCACATCCCAATTTCAACTCTGCCACTTCAAAGGCTTTGTGGGTACGAGTTGAAGGTTCAAAGAAAAGGTTTGAGATGATGTGTTGGTCTTCGTAGGCTGCTTTAGCTCCGTTTTTGAACTCAATCCCACGTTTGATCAACGCCATTACTTCTTCATTGGTAAGAGTTTCCATTGAGACAAGGTTTTTAAGAGCGATTTGATTTTCAGACATGTTGATTCTCCTTTTATAATGTGAATGCAAATAGTTTACAATTTGTTTAAGCTTCTTTGATGAGGACGCGGTCTTGACCGTCTAGCTCCACCATCTCGACAATAATTTCTTCTGACTTACTTGTCGGGATATTTTTCCCGACAAAGTCCGGACGAATCGGCAACTCCCGATGCCCACGGTCGACTAGAACCGCCAGACTCACTCGAGCAGGACGACCGTGACTGACCAGATTGTCAATGGCAGCACGAATCGTGCGACCTGTATAGAGGACATCATCGATCAAAATGACTTCTCTATGAGCGATATCAACTGGTAAGACCGTCGTATCCTCAGTCGCCTTCATGTCATCTCGGAAAGGCTTGGTATCTAGTTCTGCTACAGGGACATCGATTTGTTCCAGCTGAGAGAGGCGTTCTTGGATCCGGCGAGCGATGTAAACACCACGCGTCTTGATCCCCACCAGCACAATCTGGCTCAAATCTTTGTTTCGTTCAATGATTTCGTAGGTGATCCGGGTAATGGCCCGTTTCATCGTCAAATCATCAACGACTTCTTTGGTTTTCATTCAGTCCTCCTTAGTTGTAAAAGAAAAACCTCCTTTTTCAAGGAGGTTCAGCAAATGAATGGTCTAAGAGGATAGAGTCTTGCCCTATGGTCCTAGCCATTGTTTTTCACAGTCTCCTTGCCTGCCTCACGGGACAGGATTAAAGGATTTATTTAATTGAGATAACTATATCACAGTTTCAAACGACATGCAAGAAAAAACTCAACATTTTTCAAAAAAATTTAAAAACATGACTTTTCGTCCGAATAACGTTCGGTTTTTACTAAGAAACAGCCGATTTTCGCTTGATATTTTTGATCCCATAGAGCACATAGCCAGCTAAGAGGTAAGCGATAAAGATGATGACTACCCATTTGCCAACAAATGCCCAGCCGTATTTATTCACATTGATAAAGAAATAGGCAAAGGGACTATCTTTTGCACCTGGAATTGGCCACTTCAAGACCAACCCATTGAGAAGGGCAAAGAGCATGTAAGCGAGGGGAATCAAGGTCCAAAGGAAGGGATCGAGCTTACGGTATTGCTTGGCTTTATCAATCACTAGGGTATCAAAGAAGAACATCAAAGGAACGATGTAATGACAAAGGAAGTTTTCCAAACGATAAAACTTCTCGGGTGTCGCGATAGGCGCCAACATAAAGTGGTAGATGACACAGGTGATCATAATGGACATGGTAACTGCGCCTTTCATACGAAGGTAGCCCTGAGTCTGGGTCGAACGACCTCGAACCATGCGCCAAACCATGTCTCCCATAAAGAACATGACCAACATGTTGGATAAAATGGTGTAATAGAGCATCATGCCAAAGCCACCATGCTTGGTCAGTTGCAGATAAACACCGAGCACACTTAAGATAAACAATAGAAAACGATAGCTAAATAATAGTTTGAATTTCATAGTATTCTCCTGAAAGAAAAGGGGCTAGGCCCTTCAGTTTTATCAGGAACTTTCCTTAAGTGAAGACGGACGTCAGCGAACTTCTACGAAGTTCCATGACTTATTAAGATACAAAGGGCGTATACGGATAAAGTCAAAATAGGAAGTTTGACGCAGAATCTTTCGATTCTAGAAGAACTTATCTTTTTGACAGAATCCGTAGCCCGTGTTCAATTAGTTTTGAACCTAAAGTTTCAAAACTCCCGAGTACTTGAAACAATACTGTTTCAAGTACTTTTCTCACAGCGGAAAGTTCCATTATAAACTTAAACAACTCTATTAATTTGTGTACTTTTCTTTAGATTTTCTTCACAAATTCTGATTTGAGTTTCATTGCGCCAAAGCCATCAATCTTACAATCGATGTTGTGGTCCCCTTCCACGATACGGATGTTTTTCACGCGAGTACCTTGTTTCAAATCTTTCGGTGCACCCTTAACTTTCAAATCTTTGATCAAGGTCACCGTATCGCCATCAGCCAATTTATTTCCGTTGGCGTCAATCGCTACGACACCCTCTTCTTCTTCGACCTCAGCTGGGTTCCATTCATACGCACACTCTGGGCACACCAAGAGCGCTCCATCTTCATAGACGTATTCAGAGTTACATTTTGGACAGTTTGGTAAGTTATTCATTTTTATCTCCTTATTCAAATTAACTTTCATAGTATACCATGAAAGCGAAAATTTGACAAATCCTGCTCGACTGTAGCATTTTCAATAAAAAAGGAGGCGACTTAGCCTCCCTACATGGATCATATTTTTCAATCTTCCTGCAATTCTTGAATGTCTCGAATCACGCGCACACCTGCTTGATTCTGCTCGCGCAGTTCAGCATCAGAGTATGGGAAGGTATTGATCAAGATACTCTCCATCCCTATACTTTGGGCAACAGCAACATCTGTCGTAAAGTCATTCCCCACCATGACCGTTTTCTCAGGGTTCAACTGGTGTTCTTTCATCACTTCCAAGAGGAACTCGGGCTGAGGTTTGCGAATACCTGCGTCAGACGACAAGTAAATGGCATGGAAAAGCTCTCTCAAACCAACCAAATCAATCTCCGGATTGGTAAAATCTGCTTGGGCATTGGATAAGAGAAAGATTCGGCAACCTGCAGCTTTCATATCCTCTAATACTTCTTTCGTATGAGGATAAAGCTCCAACCGCTTGCGAGAAAGGACACGGAAAGTTCGCGCAATCAAACGCCCCCACTCTTTGAGGTGGGCAACACTATCCCCACTTGGATGACCTTCTAAATACAATTGCACAAAAATGACCGTCAGATCAATCTCTGGGTAGGCAACTTGTTTTTCCTTGGCCAAGTCTTCTTCGGCTTGTTGCACCAACTCTTTATAACGCAGTCGCAAGCCTTCTCCTGTGTAGCTTGCCCCGTAGGATTGGTAGATCTGAGCCATAGTATCCCATAAAATTGGACTCGACTCATCGGTTTCGATGTCGACCAAGGTTCCATAAAAATCAAAAATATAGTTTTTAAATGCGTACTTGTGCGGACTCATCTCTCACTCCCGTAACAAACATCGTAAAGGTTGCCTTGCAGACATTGGCCCCGTCTTGATTGGTAATATCGACATCCACAACTCGAGTCGTCCGTCCACTGTGGACACATTCACCATGGATCGTGAGGACATCCCCCAGACGCCCTGCTTTCAAGTAATTGATCGAGGATTGCAAGGTTACCCCATCGACACCTTGAGAAACAACAACCAAACCACTGACTTGGTCACACAGGGTAAAGAGATAGCCTCCATGCGCATTTCCATAATAATTGAGCGATGATTCTACGACCTTGGTTGTCACCACTACATGGCCATCTCTCATCTTTTCGATTTCATAATTTTCAAATGCAGCAATTGCATCAAAGTGAAAATCTTTCATATACTTGCCACCTTTTCTAGCATCTTTTCAACTCCTCTATCATACTACAATTAAGAAGCAGATACAAGCAAAGGGGCAATTCCTTAGAAGCAGAAAAGGAGACTCCAACTAAGTAAGAAGACGATACTAGGAACAATGTATTTTCTTGGGTGCTTCCAACATTCTCTCTTTAAATTCCATTTTCTTAAAGGGAAATAGATTTCAATCAGTAAGTGCAAAACAGCTTCCACTACTGCTAGAATCATCACTCCTAGCAAAAATAGGATCCCCAAGTCAGGCATGACCACCATTTTTAATAACAGAGCAACAAATAGATTCACAGATAGGAAATAGGTCAGCAATACACGGTAATACATCAAGTAAAAGAACCGACTCTTAGGTAGTGACTTAACATGATCAATCAAATCTTTATCAGCAGAAATGAGAGTGGTTAATGGCGTATTGACAGAAGCAATCGTTAACAGGATGATGATTTTTAAAGGAGCATCATAATCCTGTATCAGAATGAGAAGGAGGAAGATGAGAGTAAAGACAAAATTGATGGAAAAATAGCGCTCTTGAAACAAGGAAATCCAAAAATAATTTCCACTTCTTCTCTTTGAAACGAGCAGCTGATCATTTTTTGAAATCGCGATCAAGTCCTCATTTTTAAAAATAAAGACAGTAACGAGGGCTGAAAGTAAGATCATATAGGACACTTGTTGGACCCATAAAGAAGATGCTGTAAGAACAGTCGTTACAGAAATGAGTACTCCTCCTAGAAGACTTAGCCTTGTATTGAACTGGATAAAGATATAAAACACACTCAATACCACCAGTAAAGAAAGGAGGACGAGCTTAAAGGATTGTAGCAGGTCTAACCTGACTCCTAAAAAGAGGATCAATAACAGCACGCGCTCTAGTAAATTGAGAAGAAAGGTTACCGTCAGAAAAGACCCTTTAAAACGATTGAGAGACAAAGGAAGCTGGTAGTAGGCCTGGACCCTCTCCATCGAAAAGTAGGAATACAGCAATTGAAAGGTTGATAGAGCAGTAACAATAGCCGTACTGATCAGCAAGACTTGAAAACTCGAAGAAAATTTGGCCCCAACAAGATGGTAATAAAGAGCAAAGGCTAAGGAAGTCAAGAACAAGAAGAGCCGATTTTTGGATACCAAATCTCTAAAAATTGCTAGTAGCATGCTCTACCCCCTTTGACGATTGACGTCATGAAACCAATCTTCTAAATTCGATTCGATCGCGTCTAGCTGACCATCTTCAATAGAATAAGCTGTATCACACACCCGAACGATACTCTCTGCGATATGCGAACTCATCAGAATAGAGCCTTCTTCTTTATATTGCAATAGCAAACCATATAGAAATTCAGTCGCATCAAAATCTAGGCCATCAAATGGTTCGTCCAATATAAGGAGGGGAGGTTTGATATAAAAAGCTGTGATCAAGAAGACTTTCTTCTTATTTCCCGTTGACAAACTACCGATATCGGTGTTGAGAAATTCTTCAAAATGAAATCCTGAGATCAGGTCCTGCAATAACGTATCATCTCTCTTTCGATGATACAAACGACAGACAAAATTAAAATAGTGAACAAAATCCCAGTTTAAAAAACTATTGTTTTCAGTAAAAACTGTATAGGTACGGCTCTTATAGAAATTCGTTTGAAAAGAGGTCGCCTTGTCTTCTATGGTAACAGTCTCAACTGCATACTGCCGATGATCAAAGACACTACTTAAAGCTTTTAGCAAGGTTGTCTTCCCAGCTCCATTTCGTCCAATCAACCCTACTACAGAATGATTGGGTACAAGCAGATTCGTGTCTTTTATAACGGGCTTGTCTTTTTTATACCAAACATTTAGCCCCTTGATGTTTAAACACTCACTCTTCATCGACGCACTCCTTTATAAAGGTAAGAAGCCCCAACTAAAAGCAACAGCAAAGCGTATAACCATTCCTTTTGAAAGGCAAAGACTAAGGCACCGATCAAGAAGCAAATTCCTATAAGGATTCTAAATTGTAATTTCATATCTTGCCTTCTTTCTTTTTACAGTATGAAAGATTACAATAGTATTTTATGCTTATACTATAGTACTTTTTTAAAGCAGATTCAAGCACTAATGGAACATTCTCAGTGCTTTAAGCAACATTTTATCTTTGAAGAGAAATTTGAAGAGAAAAAAGAACTAGATATTTCTAGCTCCTTTACTTAAAATCTTAATTTTCAATCATGTTAATCTTTATCTACTTTTAAATAATTATAGAAGTTAATTACAGTAGATAAAAAACTCAATAAACAAATGAATTGAATCAATATTTTAACAGGCTGTCTAACATTGTTCATTTGTGTCAATATGATAAAAGAAGAATTTATAAAGATGATTAACTGTAGCAATATATTTGTATAATTAAATTTCATTTTTGTTCACCTTTTATTTCTAAAATATGATCAACTTGGTTATAGATGTCAGGAGAGTGAGTAGCTATAATTATAATTTTATTTTCTTTCTTTAAGCTCAATATTAATTCTATTATTTCTTCACTATTTTTTTGATCTACAGATGCAGTTGGTTCATCTGCTAATATAATTGGTGAATCTTTTAAAATTGTTTTAGCTAGAGCTACACGTTGAGCTTCTCCTCCTGAAAGAGTATATATTTTACGATTTAGATTTACATCAAGATGAACTCTTTTTAAAGCTTCATTCATTTTCTTTTGCATTTCCAACTTGCTTATTTTTTCTCCAATAAAAGCCAACATTAAGTTTTCTTGAATCGACTTATTTTCGATAAGACCAAAATTTTGAAACAAATAACTAAGATAATTTTTGAAATAATCCTTTTCTTTAATATTATTTAGATTAATATCATTTACAATTATATCTCCAGAATCAACTTCTTCTAATTTACCAATAATATTTAGTAATGTGGTTTTTCCAGCACCAGACGCACCTATCAGAGCATAAGAATTCCCTTCATAAAAATTATAATTTAAATTCTCTAGAACAATACGGTCATCGAATCCTTTATTTATATTTCTTAATTCGATCATATTAAGCTCCTTTTAGAAATAAAATATTTACTCTTTTCTCTTTAATTAATTGAAATGCAAATATGATAAGCAACAATAATAAGTATACAAACGGTACTAATATTAGTAAAAATGAAAATCTTAAAACAATTGTACAAATACCAATTAGAGTAAAGCACGTAATAAGCAATCCAAGATAAACTCTATGAATACGTAATTGGTTTTTCCCAGCCAAACGTTCTATAAAATGTGTCCTCCTTTCTTGATAAAAATAAATACTATTCATCAAAATGAACAATAAAAATGAGGTAGTAATACTTAAAACAGTCGTAGCAAGTAAAAAGTATTTTCTTGTTACTATCATATCAATTCTTTTCTCAATAGATAATAATCCACTAGTAAGTGAACCGAAGGAAGCTGTCAATTTATATTTTCGAATTAACGTAGTTACTTTTTCAGAATGGTTAACTATTAAGAACGAGGTTGGCAATAAAGCATAGTTAGGTTTTTCCACAACAATAATTGGATCATGGACCATTGCTTCATTGGAAAATTGCCTCCCAATTAAAGAGTAAACTGGATAAGTAAACAAATCACCACCTTCGTATATGAAACTAGCAATTTTGGAATTTGGTTGGGTATCTTCGACTAATGTTTCCTTAGATGAAAATCCCCTTTTCTCAAAATATTCCCATTTATTCTTTAATTGTTCAAACATATTTTGATAACGATTTGGAATTAAAATCATTTTATCATATGTTTTCATGTCTTTTAGAAATAATCTTGCTGAGTCAGATAACTTAATTTTATTTACTGCAACGTAGTTAGCATTAACATAAATTACATTTGAAGAATAATCTGAAGTTGGTTCGAAAATCTTATTATCTTCGTTCGAAATTAACATATTATCTAACATGTCGTTTCTATAAATAATCGTAGCGTTATCAGATAACTCATTAAAGAATTTTTCTTTCTGATCTTGTGAAACACTGTCGCCATCTTCTAAAGAAGTTATCTCATAATATTCTGCATTTCTTTGCCAATAACTTTTTCCTATCTCTAACGATTCCACTTCTTTAGTTATTGAAATCATTCCATAAACACAGAACATAACAGAAAATAAAGTAAATAGCTGTATTAGGATCGTCAAAACAAAGATGAAACCTAGCGGAGCCTTTCCTTTAATTGATAAAATAATTGGTTGGTGTTGAAGAATATAATAAAAGCAATGTGAAAGAAAAAAATTAACGATAAATATTAATAAGGCCCAAACAAACACTGGTACTAAGATTATCAATAGAGCTAGAATCGAAAATTTTCTTAAAACGATTAATGTACTAACAATACCAAGTATAGAACATATCAATAAACATAAGATAAAAATACTATCGTTTTTTGTTTGTTCTATAGCAATCGCATGCTTTCCTTTGCCAGAAACTCTTAATATTCCAACCTCTTTCATGCCAGAAACTTGTTGAGCTAGTATTAAAGAGATATAGGTAATTAAAATCCCAATTACGATCAATACTGATTGTGGAGTATTCAATAGTAATCGAAATAGAGCAGTCTCATAATTAGTTGGCAAAACTCTAACAGTGGCATTAAGCTGCAATAATCCTTCAGCTACTTGCTCCGCATTCATAGAACCACTCACAACAACATAAACTGTATTGTATGAACTATTTTCTATTAATTCATTATCCGTTTGCTGCTTTAGCTCTTTAGGTAAATTTTTGGCTCCAATTGGAACATATGTATTTTGTATTTGTTTGTTAAACTCATCGACAGGAGCAACAATTCTTCTTGCTAGAACAATATCGTTTTTAGCTACAAATTCATTAATTTTATCAGAAAAATCGACAGGAGATTTTTCAACAACTATTACATTTCTAAAACCAGCAAAAATCTCGTTTTCATTTGTATTGATGAATAACAATCCAATTAAACAAATCAAAAGAAAGGAAATAATTAATAAAATTTTTTTAAACTTACTATACATCCTGTACCTCGCTTTTAAAAAGCTCAACCCTAATGTATTCGACAAAATTTTTAAAAGAGGAGGGGTGCTCCTCCTCTTACTTATCTATGAAATTCATGATATTCTAACTTATGAATACCAAATACATATTGTAGAACAAATAAAATCGTTAATTTGAGTAAAAACCGGAAGGATTATAGTAAAATGTTGATGGAACCCAAAGAGTACCTATAGATGCTTTAGCCCAAACACCAGGGCCAGCATTTCTAAAAAGCTTCCCCACCACTTGTAACCCCTTTCATTTTACAAGTGAATTGTATCACTTTAAGCATTCATTGTCAATAGTTATTATTATTTTTTTGTTATTTTTTAAAGTTATATACTATAGTTATTTCTTCACATGATAATTATATCTAAAAAAACCTCGCCTTTAGGCGAGGCCGTAGATAAATACATAAACAATTGTATTGCAACCACATTATTAAATTAAGTTATTTTTTATATAGTTTTCTATAGTGAGTGCCATTTTCTCATTTCCAGATAAACTATACAACGTCTCAGATAATTTAAAATATTTTTTCACTTCGTCTTTTTTTGCAAACCCTTCACTTACGTTACCTAATAAACAGAATAAGTCCGGTAATAAATAAAAGTGATTAAATTTTTTACAAATATCGATTGTTTTCAAAATTTCAGAAATTGCTTCTTTGATTTGATTATCTATCCATAAATATCGACAGTAATTATAACGCACTTTAACTAATAATTCGAAATTCTCCATTATTGATATATTAGATTTTTCGAGTGGGATTATGATTTTTTGATACATTTCACCACTTATTTTTTCATTTTCTAAATCTATATAAGAATAGAAATTAAGAAGACTGTTTAGAAACATAAAATAATCTCTATCTGATTCTGACATTTTATTTAATAATGTTTCTAACTTCTTTATAGCCTCCGTTTTTTTATTATCACAATGAAAAAGAATAATTGATTCTATCCATGAAAGGTATGATTGATCATACAACGGAAGTTTATGTTTTTTTTCTTTTTCTAGATCATATAAGTACTTTAGAGAGAAATAATCTCTTTGATTTAATAATTTTTTTGATAAATCTATAAAATTTCCAAGCATTGAAGTATCCGCTAAAATATTCTCATCAAAAAAATATTCCATAGGTACGTTAAGTTTCTGAGCTAATTTATAAAGAATATCAGATCCAGGATTATACTTTCCTTTTTCTATTCGACTTATTTGTCCCTGTTTACAGATTCCCTCAGCTAATTCTGATTGAGACAACTTCAATTCTAATCTTCTACTTCGCAATCTACTTGCTAATAATGTCATTTCCCACCTCCTGATCTATATTTACGCAGGTGTATTTTATCATTATTTTAGATAATGTCAATAATATATATTTATTTATTGATATTTCTTATAAAAGTTGTTTGGTTCTTAAATAATTTTTACAATTGAATCTTTTAGACAATACTATTCTTACTTTGAAACAGCTATTTACAATATTTATCTTTGATATTATTAAAAATTCTAACAAACCACAATTTATCATTTGAATAAATCCTTAAAATCTTAATTTTTCCCAATCATCGTCTGTCCGTTTGCGATAATAGAACTCAGACAAGTCCGGGTCTTCCATCACTTCCAGCAGAGGAAGCATATCGTAGGACAAGTCCAACTTTTCTAATTGATCCTTCTCAACCCAAGAAACTTCTCCTTCATCAGACGATCTTAGCTGACCTGTAAATTCTGTCGCTTTGTAACAAAAGACAATATAGCGGCCTCCCTCATCTGGCTCCCAGTCTTTAACTGCGACCAGTTTTGGATCTGCAATTGTCAGTCCTGTCTCTTCGTAGACTTCACGAATGACGGATTCTACTAGACTTTCTCCTTCTTCAATATGGCCTCCAGGAAAGGCATAACCAGACCATTTCTTGTAGCGCTCTGGTGACCGGTATTGGAGGACTACTTTATTCGTTGAAGTGTCTTCGATCAGACATAGATTTGTTAGAATAGTAGATGTTGCGCGTGACATAGAAACCTTTCTTCTCATTTTATTATTAATCCGTCTCTATCTTACCTTTTTTCATAATAAAGGGATTGAAACTCCTTTTTACAATGCTTTGATTTTTCGGCATGCTACCGTCCCTTAAAGGAAAACAACAGCAAAAGTTTAAAAAATACTTTCTATTGGTTGCCATTAACTGTATTAACCGGAACTTGTACATGCAAATAAGATAGTTGAAAATAAGAAATGAGAATAAAATACCGTCTTCATTTCTACTTTTCCCAAATACTCTAGTACCAGATTCATAGCGAAAGGCATTACAACTCCATGATGAAAGGATTAACTAGCTTATGATACACAGATCTATAGACACTCCATGAGCCAATGCCATGTTCGTAAGAGCCGTGGTCGATAATCACGTAGTTCCCTTCCATTCTTGCGTTGTGATAAATTGGTGGGATTATTGTATTAGGCGACATAGATATTGACATGTTTAACATAAAACCAAAAAACAAAATCAAAATATAACTAAAAATCAATGAGAAAACATGACTCGATTCCGTTCCTCTCTTTTTATAAAAGTTGGTCCAAAAATGGCAAAATAATACGAAAACCAGAGAGTCAAACCATAAACTACAGAGAATCGGAATAAATGATAGACCAAAAACTACTAATAGTAATTCAAAGACGAAAAAAACTAGAGAGAATAAATAAAACTTTTTAAAACCATTTAACTTCTTAAGCATAGAGAAGGCTCCTTATTTAGAAATGCTATAACTAACCATATTATAAAGCTAATCCATAACTACGTCAATGTGCATTGAATGGATACCTTCATTTGAGATTTTTTACTTCCTTTTCTACTGGGTTGCAAATCTCAAGGGACAAAAAACTACACATTCAGGCTTGACAGTAGAGTTCTTGCCTTAAATAATGATCAATAAAATATGAACACCCAATCGTAACCAATGATCAACGAGAGTCGTATCCGGATCACTTTTTTTGCTATCCAAGTATAGGCTAAGAGAAAACAAAAGCAAAGCAAGAGCAATAACCATTTTAAGCGATAGCATCATACCGCCAATAGCCAGAGCTGCTAGAAAGCCAAAAAATGGCAATGGGCTAAATAAAAATGACAATAAACTAAAATAGAGCATAAACAAAGATAGAATCAATAGGCCATAAACAATCAAATAAGTAAAAATAGAAACTCTTTGACCTTCTCTTTTCATTTTTGAAATTGAAGAAATGACATAGATCATATAGATAAACAGCAGCATATTGAACCATTCCTACATTTTATAGATGATATTGATAGTTTAACTGAATCCTATTCAAAACACAACCAAAGACACTAACTTATAAGAACAAACTGACGTTTCATCAGAGTTTCTTCACTTCTGCTGCTACCTTTCGGAGATGCTGTTCCCGTATGCTAGCGGTGTTCACATCCCGGCCGACTTCTCCTAAAATGCAGACGCGCTTGGTTTTAATCCCACAGTGGTTCAAGACGGCATTCTTCAAGACAGAGATGCCGTAACTATCTGGAATGTTTAGAGGACCTGAAAAGATCTTGTACCACCAAGTAGGCGCCATAGAGGTCGCATAAATACTGGCGGTTTTCCCTTTGAGCAACTTCTTGAATTGCTTGCCTCTCAGGTAATTCCAGATGAAGCTACCCTGATCATTGGCCGAGTAAGCAATCCCCGGTGTAAAGACCCGGTCGATCCAGCCCTTCATAAGGCTCGGCATACTACTCCACCAGATGGGATAAACAAAAATCAGGTGATCCGCCCACTGGATTAATTCTTGGGAACGAAGAATAAAAGGATCTTCCTCCATTCGTTTTCGATAGCCATAACGTAAAACAGGATCAAAATCTTCTTCATTGAGACTAATAGTATTAATCTCATGACGGCTTGTGTCCAAATTGCTTACAATGGTTTGAAAAATCGCTTGGCAGTAACTTTCCTTATCAGGGTGCCCATGGATGACTAAAATTTTCATTCGTCTTCTTCATCTCTTTGGTTTATTCTATCTATTTTATTTTTTTACTTGATTAATTGATAATGGTTCAAAGATTGATAGATAGGTCCTTTAGGAATTTTTATTCGAAGAACACTTCATCCGCAATTCCTTAACAGGTTTTCCAAGTTCAAGTATTTTTTCTTGGCCATCAAAAGTAAAACCCATTTTTTGATAGAAAGCAATGGCTCGCTTATTATCTTTCAATACCCATAAATAAATTTCAGAGAAATGATCGAGAACAGCAAATGCAGCATGCAATAACTGTTCACTCACACCTTTTCCATAGTAATCTTTTAAAACATATAAGGCGATGATTTCACCAGCTTGAATGGCCTCATCACGAAAATTTCCATAGCTGATAAATCCAACGACCTTCTTTCCATCCATCGCAATCAAGGTATTTTCTGGATACTTTTGACTAAAGAAACGACATCTATCTAATGTCATCGTCTCCTGAAATTCCGCGGGTAAAAGATCGTCATAAGCCTCTCTCCACGTTTGCCAATGAACGAGAGATTTTCCTTCTATCTCTTCAGGAGTTTCCATTGTTTTAATGATAATCTTCATTCGCTTTATCCTATCTAATCCAAAGCCTTGACTTCCAACATCATATCGCGGATTTGCGCTGCCAGCTCGAAATCAAGCACTTCGACTGCTTCTTGCATTTGACCTTGCAGTTTCTTGACTAGTTCCTTGCGCTCTTGGCGGTTGAGACTGGTAATATCCACTTCCTTGTCCTCTTCCTTGGCCACCGCCTTGGTAACAGAGATCAGGTCACGGATTTCCTTCTTGATGGTTTGTGGAACAATGCCATGTTCTTCATTATAAGCCATCTGGATTTTCCGACGGCGAGCTGTTTCATCAATGGCTTTTTGCATAGACTGGGTCATGGTGTCCGCATACATGATGACGTGACCCTCACTATTACGGGCTGCACGACCGATGGTTTGAATCAATCCGCGTTCATTACGGAGGAAACCTTCCTTATCCGCATCGAGGATGGCAACTAGACTCACTTCCGGTACGTCAATCCCTTCCCGAAGGAGGTTGATTCCGACCAAGACATCAAAGACGCCCAAACGCAAATCACGAATAATCTCCGTCCGCTCCAAGGTCTTAATATCCGAGTGCATGTATTTGACCTTGACCCCCATTTCTTTGAAGTAGTCGGTCAAGTCCTCTGCCATCTTCTTGGTCAGGGTGGTAACAAAGGTCCGCTCTCCACGTTCTACACGCACATTGATTTCACCCAAGAGATCGTCCATTTGTCCCATGGTCGGACGCACTTCCACCTCGGGATCGAGTAGACCTGTCGGACGAATGATCTGCTCGATGACGGTATCGGTTTGTTCCATCTCATAATCACCCGGTGTCGCAGACACATAGACGATCTGATGAACATGGCTTTCAAACTCCTCACGACGGAGCGGTCGGTTGTCCAAGGCAGACGGCAAACGGAAGCCATAGTTGACCAGCATTTCCTTGCGCGAGCGGTCTCCATTGTACATGCCCTTGATCTGTCCCATAGTCATGTGGCTTTCATCGATCATGATGAGGAAATCTTCTGGGAAGAAGTCAAGGAGAGTGTAAGGAGGCTCTCCTTCACTCCGGCCATCCATGTGACGAGAGTAGTTTTCGACGCCATTGGTGTAGCCCATCTCCCGTAGCATTTCAATATCGTACTCAGTACGTTGTTTTAGACGTTGAGCTTCCAGGAGCTTGCCTTCTTTTTCAAAGACCTTCAACTGCTCCTCAAGTTCCGCTTGAATCTTGGCAATGGCCACTTCCATATGGTCATCATTGGTCACGAAGTGAGTGGCTGGGAAAATGGCTAAGTGGTCCACATCTCCTAGAACTTGGCCTGTCAAAGCTTCAATCTCCCGAATCCGCTCAATCTCGTCCCCGAAAAACTCAACACGGAAGGCATGTTCATCACGCGAAGCTGGGAAAATCTCCACCACGTCCCCACGAACACGGAATTTCCCCCGTTGAAAGTCAATGTCATTGCGCTCAAACTGGATGTCCACCAGGTCATTGAGCAGCTTATCACGAGAAATCTCCAGACCTGGACGCAAGCTGACTACGCTATCGGCATATTCCTTAGGCGAACCTAAACCATAGATACAAGAAACAGAAGCCACAACGATCACATCATTGCGCTCCAACAAAGCTGATGTTGCGGAGTGACGAAGTTTATCAATCTCATCATTGACCGAGCTATCTTTTTCGATATAGGTGTCGCTCGATGGCACATAGGCTTCTGGCTGGTAGTAATCATAGTAGGAAACAAAATACTCGACCGCATTTTCAGGGAAAAATTCCTTGAACTCCCCATAAAGTTGGCCTGCTAGGGTTTTATTGTGGGCGATAACCAGGGTCGGTTTATTGACTTGGGCAATAACCTGGCTCATAGTATAGGTCTTCCCCGTACCAGTCGCTCCCATCAGGATTTGCGCCTTCTCACCACCCTCGATGTTATCAACCAACTTTTCAATGGCCTGCGGTTGATCCCCAGACGGTTGGTATTTCGATACTAGTTTAAATTTGTTATCTGTTACTCGATTAATCATCTCTTTAACCTCACATATATAGACCTTATTTTACCATAAATCACTAGAATTCTCTGAGATGAGGAATGAAAGGGAAAACAACATATTACAAAATAATTAATTGGACACGCATTAGAGTGAAAACTAAACAAGACTCTCGCAATTACTTCGAAAGTCTTGTCTTTTATTCTAAAACAATGCAATACGTAATAAACATCAGTGTCCATGATATACAAAATTAGCAAGGTTTGCTCATCGGTATCATTTTTACGAAATCAATTTACTACTTAACTTCTTGGTTCCTTACCAAGAGGTAGAGAGTTGCTCCAAGTGAGCATACAAGTCCGATAACGTACGTACAGAGTTGCAAAGAGGAAACTCTCCCTAATATTGTTTCCGCAATAATATTATAAAAAAGATAACTAGTCAATGGTTCCACTACTCTTTCTATGAATGGTTGTACCAAAATAGGAAATAGTAGCAAAATAGCTAAACTCCCCATTGGACTTTTGAAAAAATAACTTAAGAAGTAAGAAATCAAAAAGTATTGGATGGAGCCAATCAAATAGAAACTGAAAATTTCTAAACTGACACCATTTTTGCTACTAAAAAAATGAAACCATATAAGCAGTACAATGAAATTTAAGGTTGATTGGAGTAGTACATCACATAACTCTACGAATAGGATCCGAATTGAACTTAAGATCCTTTTTCCACTTACCAAATAAACTAGTTTTGTTTCGTGTGATTGTAACTCAACAAATGCATTAACACACCCAATACTAACAGAGAGCATTGATGCAAATACAAGAGCTTGCTTTATAGATAATTGTACAACAGTATCATTGATTGCTACTGGTAAAACGCCTAAGAGACACACAAAACCTATAAAAAGTGACTGTATAGCTATCTGGTATTTTACGGGTTTTAAACTATATTTTTTGACAATAAGACTAAAAAATATTCTTGCCATTCTTCCTCCTCATTCGAATCGTTTCTACAAGCATTATGAATACCAAGAACAAGATCCCTTCAACTACTAAAAGTGTAAATCCATACAATTGGCTCGTTTGAGTCCCTTCAATTCGGCCAAAAGCAAATGACTTTGCTCCAATCAAAGGCAAGAGATTTTCTATTTTAGAAGAAATTCCTCTTAGAATACCTGATAAAGTGATTACCAATAACAAAACGTCTGCAATTAATGAAGTCATTGATTTTTTCGTTACTATTACGAAAAGTAAAGCTAATAAAGTAAGAACGATTGCAAATATCATAACTCTTACCGTGACATCTAAGAACAATGTAAATTCTAAATAATTCTTTAAAGTAGAATCTAGAAAAATGAGTAAGATAATAGCATTTACTATAGATAATACTAAAGTAGAAAGTATCGATAAAACAACCGAACTTGCAATAAACCCAGTAAGACGAACTTTCCAGTTTGGGATCAATAACTGAGTAAAATTATCATCACCAAATTGGTAATGAGTTGAATAAACAAGTGAAACCAAGATGGGTAAGAAAATAACACTTGCTTGGTAGGGTGAAGATAAGAGAGCATCCCTGACTGTATAGACTGGATTCGATGATAACATAGACGGATCAAGGTTAACTGCTTGGCCATTTCCTTCCACTAAAGCATTTATCACCTGGATATTTTGAATTGAAAAAAATATGCTGACTCCTAAAATAAGAAAAAAAGTAATTTTAAAAGTAGGTAAACTACTATATTTATAAAGGTCACTAAAAAAGTAACGCTTCAACATACTATTCACCTTCTTTCCCTTCGAGCGCCTTAAAATATGCTTCCTCAAAAGATCCAAACTGTTTCAAAATATCTTTTGTAGGAGCATCAATAACAATTTTCCCATTAGAAATACCAACCAGATGATCTACAGTTAATTCTAACTCACTCATATAATGACTTGTCATTAATACAGTTTTACCTTCATTGACAAAAGACTGCAAAAAATTGCGTACCCAGCGTATTCCTTCTGGATCTAGTCCATTGATTGGTTCATCTAAAATTAAGATGTCAGGATTTGCTAATAAGGCTGTTGCTAAACCAAGACGTTGCTTCATTCCTAATGAATAGTCTTTTACTTTTTTATTTTTAGCTTCACTTAACCCCACCAACTCTAAACATTCGTTGCACCTATTTTTGTCAACGCCACAAGCCAAGCCAATCCACCGAAGATGCTGAAATCCGGTTCTTGTTGGATAAGGTTGACAACTATCGAGGAATGATCCAACAATACAAAAAGGATTATCCCCCAATTGAGAGTATTTTTTGCCATCGATCAAAGCCATTCCCATTTGACTATTTTCTAAACCAAGTAAAATTTTAATTAAAGTTGATTTTCCAGATCCATTCGGTCCAATCAATCCGGTAATCTCACCTTTCTTGGCTTTGAAAGACACGTTTTGAAGGACAATTTTATTATTATATTCCTTATGTAGCTTTTGAATTGTTATCATTCATTCTTTTTCCTTTCTGACTTTTAGTGAAAATCCATCTTCACTTGGAGCAAGTATAACAGGAGAAAATCAGGAAATTCTCAGAATAATTATTTTTTTCATTTTCAACAAATTACATTCTAGATTTGCTATAATATGCTCATATAATTGGAGGAACTATGAAGTATAAAATTTTAGCCATTGACGATGATGAAAAAATCTTACGATTAATAGCAAATACATTAAAAGCGAACAACTTTCACGTGGAAACCCGTAAAAATATAGAGGAGATTAGTATCTGTGACTTTACTGGATTCGATCTAATTTTACTTGACGTCATGATGCCTATTTCTGGTTTAGAAATCTGTCGTTCCATTCGTTCACAAATTGCTACTCCAATCCTATTTCTAACCGCTAAAGATTTTGAAGAAGATTTACTAAAAGGAATACAAGCCGGAGCTGACGATTACATCACAAAACCATTCAGCATTAAAGAATTGATTGCAAGAATTCAAATGCATCTTCGTAGAGAAGAAAGATCTCACGATTCCTCTAAAGAAGAAATGAATGCAGATATAACTTTTTATCGAGATCGTCAAGAAGTTTATTATCAATCAAAGAGAATATCGCTAACTAAGCGAGAGTTTGATTTACTTTATCTTTTAGCCAAAAATGAAAATCGAATATTTACCATAGAAGAACTTTACAATTACCTTTATCCTGTAAGCTCTGACGCTCAACTACGGTCAATCACCGAATATATCTATCAAATTAGACAAAAATTTAAAATTCATCAAATCGATCCAATCAAAACAGTATGGGGAGGAGGATACAAATGGAAAAAGAATTGACAATCAAGCAACTCATTAAGCGTACCTACCTTACAATCATTTGGCAATTTCTTCTATGCCTTATACTTTTTTACATAGTTCCAGCTCTTCTATCTTCTGTATCAGGAATTAATGAAAAAAATGCCAATCGCTTTGCTTTATTTTTTAGCGTCAGTTCTTGGATTTATCTTTGCATCATTTTAATTGTTATCATTGTAATCAATATTAGACAATTATTAACCAAGATTCAAAAAGAAATGAAGATGGTTTATCATAGCAGTCTATATTTCAATAAAAATGACAATCCACCTTTACAGATTAAAGAATTTATTGAAACAAATGATCTGATTGAAAAAATGCAATCTGAAATAAAAAATAGAATTCAAAATGAAAAAGATCAAAAAAAAGAACTCATGTTTCAAGTATCTAGCGCCGCACATGATCTTCGTAGCCCTCTAACTGTCATCAGAGGAAATGCTGAATTCTTGCAATCCACCGAGCAAACACCTCAAGCAATGGAATGTCTAAAAGATCTTGAGCAAGCAAGTATTCAGTTAAACGATTATTTTAACCACTTTATCCAATACTCCAAAACCTTTTACGATCAAGATATTCAACTTGAAAACATATCAATTAATCAAGTGACTCATCAATTACAGGAACATATTACTCCTTTACTCCCCAGAGATACACAATTTGTTTTTACAAACACAGTAACTCCATCGGCACAAATTGCAATTCATTCCAATCTATTTTTCCGAGCAATCACAAATATTATTACGAATGCAGTACAACATCAAAAAGAAAATGATGCACAAATCCACCTAACAATTTCACAAGAAAAAAGTCAATTAGTTCTAACTATATGGAATAACCAATCTAGTTTTTCAAAAAATATATTAGAACATGCTGGAAATCTTTTCTATAAAGATGACCAAGCAAGAACACCTTCTCAAGAAAGTCACTATGGACTTGGTTTATCTTTCGTGAAACGCGTCATGAAACTTCATAATGGAACGATGCATTTAGAAAATATTAATCATGGTGCCCAAGTCAAGCTAATTATTCCTATTATATAAAACAAGCCGAACTCATCAATATGTGTTCGGCTTTCCTTCATTTATAATTTATAAAAAAGACCGGCACTTTTGCCTGTCTTCGTATTTATCATTATTTCCTATCAGACATTTCACATTTATTATTCAACAGCACTTTCATTTCTTTCCCCTAAGAGGTAAACCATCACGACGGATAATAGAAGAACCAGAGTTGTGATGATCGATCCTTCCGCTCCAAATTCCCCTCCGGTCAACCAGTCAGGTCCTGACCCCATGGTAAAGCTGAAGATAGAGGCATCTGCCCCCGTTCCACTGACTTGAAAACCAAGGAGATTTCCTTGTACATAGTTCCAAGTCCCGTGTTGGGCGACCACTAGCCAGATGCTATCGGTGTAGATAAGGAGCAGACCAGCTAGCACCCCATCAAGGACAATATTCAGTAGAGATATGAAGGTCACTCCTGAATTTCCCAGATGAAGAATGCCAAAGAGACTACTAGAAATCCCGATTGCTAATGGAAGATTGGTTCTTGCAGCAATCCGAGTCAGTAGCCACCCCCGCGTCGCTACTTCTTCAGTCCCACCTTGGAGGAGCCAAAATGGGAATAAACCTAGAATAAAGAGAATGGGTTCTAAACTTAATTCATTTAGCTCAAAAGTCCCGATTCCGCACACTTGGTAGACAAGGGCAATGACTCCCATTTGAAGAAGGGAAAGCAAGATCCCCCAACCTAGATACTTGAGCCACTTTCTTTTTACAAAGCCTATGCTTGATAAGGAATTCTTCTCTATGACTTTTACCCAAAAAATAAAGAGTAAGAGAATAAATACAAAACTGAAGAGCTCATAATAGAGAATATAATGGAAGAAAAACTCTTGAATACTTGCAACCCCATTTCCTGGTGAGAAGAACTCGGTTAGATAACCTATTGCAGTCGAAAATGGTCCCACCAATTCACTACTGAGCCATAGTCCCCCTTCTATAAAGAAGGAAGCTAAAAACACATAGAATAGTGTAGAAACCAAAGCTGACACAGAAGTTTTCGTTTTGATACCCTGAATGATCAACCCTTTCTTCATCTAGTAACCTCCATTTATCTGATAGGTCCATTGTAGCAAAGAAAATCCAGACCTGCAACACCACCTTATGTCAGAAAATCTGACATCGAAAGTTGGTTTTTCTTGCTAAACTGATACTTTTCTGATATAATAGCTTTTATAGAAAAACATAAGATCATTCATACTCTATTTGGTATGAATGTTTTGTTTTTTTCAGGCCATCCTTTGGTCAATGCACTCATGGGTCAAACACCCAAAGAGAAATGAATTAAAAGGAGACAGAAATGAAGAAAAAATTACTAGCCTATTTGCTTTTCTTATTTCCACTGGTAGCATTCGCTAGTCATGCTCAGGCTGAAACGATCAAGGTCGTTTTCGACACAGCTTATGCTCCATTTGAATTTAAAGATTCAGATCAAACCTATAAAGGAATTGACGTAGAAATCTTGGACAAGGTCGCTGAAATCAATGGCTGGGATTTAGATAAATCCTTCCCTGGATTTGATGCAGCTGTCAATGCTGTCCAAGCTGGTCAAGCAGATGCCATTATGGCCGGAATGACCAAAACAACTGAACGTGAAAAAGTCTTCACCATGTCTGATACTTACTACGATACAAAAGTTGTCATTGCGACGAAGAAAGCTGACAAAATCACGAAGTACAGCCAATTGAAAGGGAAGACCGTCGGTGTCAAAAACGGTACTGCAGCTCAACGCTTCCTCGATAAAAACAAGGACAAGTACGGCTACAAGATCAAGACTTTTGATACAGGCGATCTCATGTACAACAGTTTGACAGCTGGTGCAGTGGATGCAGTCATGGATGACCAACCCGTCATTCAATATGCCATCCAAAAGGGTCAGGACCTAGCGATCAATATGGACGGGGAAGCAGTCGGTGGCTTTGCCTTTGGTGTTAAAAAAGGTGGAAATCATGAAAAGTTGATCACTGAATTTAACAAGGCCCTCGCTCAAATGAAAGCTGATGGAACACTTGATGAGATCATCAAGAAATGGACCGGTGAAAGCCAATCATCAGGGAACAGTGCCGTTCCAGAAACTACTACTCCTGCTGGTCAAAAAGCAACTCCCAAAAAATCAAAATATAGTATCTCAAGTGATTCTTCCTTTGCACCATTCGTTTTCCAGAATGGGAAAAATAAGTATACAGGAATCGATATGGATTTGATCAAGGCCATTGCCAAAGACCAAGGATTTACCATTGAAATTGATAACCCTGGATTTGACGCTGCGGTAAGTGATGTCCAATCTGGTCATGCCCAAGGAATGATCGCAGGGATGACCGTGACCGATGCTCGGAAAGAAACATTTGATTTTTCTGAACCATATTATACTGCTAACTCTATTCTTGCAGTCCAAAAGGATAGCAAGATTGATTCTTACGATGACTTAAAAGGTAAGACGGTCGGTGTTAAAAACGGAACTGCATCGCAGACCTTCCTTGAAAAGAATAAAAAGAAATATGGTTACAAGATCAAAACTTTCTCTGACGGGGCTTCTATGTATGACAGCTTGAATTCTGGTTCTGTCGCTGCTATTATGGATGACGAACCGGTTATCAAATATGCCATTAAACAAGGACGTAAATTCAAAACACCTATCGAAGGAACTCCAAGTGGTCAACTAGCATTTGCCGTTAAAAAAGGTGAAAATCCTGAATTGATCGAAATGTTCAATAACGGTCTTGCTAACTTGAAGAAAAATGGACAATACCAAAAGATTCTCGATAAATACCTTAAAACAGATAGCAAATCAAGTACTTCAAGTACAGCAGCAGATGAAACAACCATCTGGGGCTTGCTTCAAAATAACTACAAACAATTGTTAAGTGGTTTGGGTGTTACTCTTGCCCTTGCTCTTCTCTCCTTTGCCATCGCTATGGTGATCGGTGTTATCTTTGGAATGTTTAGCGTTAGCCCTTATAAGTGGCTCCGCTGGACAGCAGAAATCTTTGTCGATGTCATTCGTGGAATCCCACTTATGATCCTTGCTGCCTTCATCTTCTGGGGAATTCCAAACTTGATCGAATCTATCACAGGTCATCAATCCCCAATCAATGACTTTGTCGCAGGTACCATTGCCCTCTCCCTCAATGCTGCCGCTTATATCGCTGAGATTGTTCGAGGAGGGATTCAAGCAGTTCCAGCTGGTCAGATGGAAGCCAGTCGAAGCCTTGGGATCTCTTATGGTAAAACCATGCGCAAGATCATCTTGCCTCAAGCGACGAAACTGATGCTTCCAAACTTTGTCAACCAATTTGTCATTGCACTAAAAGATACGACCATCGTGTCAGCGATCGGTTTAGTCGAGCTCTTCCAGACTGGTAAGATCATCATCGCTCGAAACTACCAAAGTTTCAAGATGTATGCCATCCTTGCCGTCTTCTACCTCGTCATCATTACCTTGCTAACACGCTTTGCAAAAAAATTAGAAAAGAAGGTTAACTAATGGCTAAATTAAAAATTGATGTCCATGACCTCCACAAATACTATGGTGAAAATGAGGTCTTAAAAGGCATCTCAACAAAATTCTACGAAGGGGATGTGGTCTGTATTATCGGACCGTCCGGTTCTGGTAAATCGACCTTCCTTCGTAGTCTCAATCTCCTCGAAGAAGTTACAAAAGGTCAAATTACCGTAAATGGATATGATCTAACCGATCCAAAAACCAATGTTGATTTGGTCCGTGAAAATATCGGGATGGTTTTCCAACACTTCAACCTTTTCCCTCACATGAGCGTCCTTGAAAACATTATGTTTGCGCCAGTAGAGCACAAATTGATGACCCGTGAAGAAGCTCAAAAAGTCGGGATGGAATTATTGGAAAAAGTTGGACTCGCGGATAAAGCCGATGCCAATCCAAATAGTCTTTCCGGTGGTCAAAAACAACGTGTGGCCATTGCCCGTGGACTCGCCATGAATCCAGATATTATGCTCTTTGACGAACCTACTTCTGCCCTTGACCCTGAGATGGTCGGAGATGTATTGAACGTTATGAAAGAGTTGGCAGAGCAAGGTATGACCATGATCATCGTTACCCACGAGATGGGATTTGCTCGCCAAGTAGCCAACCGCGTCATCTTCACCGCAGATGGTGAATTCCTCGAAGACGGCAAACCAGACCAAATCTTCGACAACCCACAACACCCACGTTTGAAAGAATTCTTAGATAAGGTTCTAAACGTTTAAAAAGATAAACTAACGAGTGGTTTTTGAGGCATCTAGCAAAATTGCTAGATGTTTTTTTTAGACTAAAAAAGCATTTTCAAACCTGAAAATGCTTAGAATGTGGACTAACTATTTTAAAATAAAATAAGTAAAGCGTTTCTAAAAGGAACAACAATGATTTTCAATTTTTAAAATTAATCAAGAAAATATTGAAACTTTCCGCCGTGAGAAAAGTGCTAGAAATACTATTGTTTCTAGCACTCGGGAGTTTTGGAACCTTAGGTCCAAAACTAAGTCATGGTACTTCGAAGAAGTTCGCTGACGTCCGTACTCACCTAAGGAAAGTTTCTATTATTTAATTTTCCTAAATCTGACATCTAGCAGTTTGCTAGATGTTTTTTTGTACAAAAAAAGCATTTCCAAACTTGAAAATGCTTTTTATCCTAACTAATCTGTTGCTGTGCTGTTTGCATCTTATAATAGACACCTTGTGCTTGCATCAGCTCTTCGTGAGTCCCATGCTCGACAATATCGCCATCCACCATGACGAGGATCATATCCGCATTTTGAATGGTCGATAAGCGGTGGGCAATGATAAAGCTGGTCCGTCCCTTCATGAGCTGATGAAAGGCATCTTGAATCAAGACCTCCGTCCGAGTATCGATGGACGATGTCGCCTCATCCAAGATCAAAATCTTAGGAACGGAAAGGAAAACACGCGCAATCGTTAAGAGTTGGCGTTGCCCTTGGGACAAAGACTCTCCAGCATCTGACAGATACGTATCATACCCTTGTGGCAACTGCCGAATAAAGAAATCTGCATTAGCCGCTTTTGCTGCTTTTATTACTTCATCCCTAGTCGCATCTGGTCGAGAAAAAGCAATATTTTCATGAATGGTCCCAACCTTAAGCCAGGTTTCTTGAAGAACCATGCCAAACTGTTGACGGTAGGAAGCACGGGTATAATTCGTAATCGGCACTCCATCAATCGTAATCATCCCAGAGTTAACAGGATAAAAACGCATGAGCAGATTAATCAAGGTCGACTTTCCCGCTCCAGTAGGCCCTACAATAGCAACCTTACTAGCAGCTGGGACTTGAATGGTTAAATCCTTGATCAAAGTCCGCCCTATATCATAACCAAATGTGACGTGCTCAAACCCAATCGCCCCTTTGACATCCTGAGTTTCCAGAACCTCATGTCCTGTTTCCTCGATCTCAGCTTGATCCAAGACACTATATAAGCGCTCTGCGCAAGCTAATGCACTCTGTAATTCAGATAAGACAGAGGAGATGTCATTAAAGGGCTTGGTGTATTGGTTGACATAGTTGAGGAAGGTCACCAATTGCCCCACAGTAAAGTGGGATCCCGAAATAATACGAACCGCACCAAATCCAGCTACTACTGCATAAATCAAGGCATTCACAAATCGAGTCGCAGGATTGACGGTCGAAGAATAAAAGACAGCAGATTGGGAGTAATTGGCATAGTTTTCATTCGTCTCTTTAAAGGTCGCACGGAATTGATCCTGAGCATTAAAGGACTGGATCAAACTTTCCTGGGTCAAAGACTCTTCGATCAACTGAGTTTGCAGGCCACGCGCCTTGGTCTGCTCTTGGAAAAGCGTATAAGAACGCTTGGCAATAAAACGAGCAATCAAAAGAGACAAAGGAGTCAAGACCAGAACCGCTACCATCATGAAGAAATCCAATTCTGCCATGGTCACAATGGTCACAAGAATGGTTAAGAGCCCTACAAAGAATTGGTTAAAGACCATGAGAAGACCGCTATTGAGTTGCTCTACATCGGTCGTGAGACGACTGACGAAGTCACCACTCCCTTGTTTATCCAGATAAGACAAGGGCAATCGATGCACTTTTTCCATGACTTCTGCTCTTAGGGTTAGGCTAAACCGATAGACCAATTGATTGTAGAGAAGGGGATTGATCCATTGGATCAAGGTATTCGCCACAATGATGAGAACCATCTGAATCAAAACGGGCAATAAGACCTTCATCCCTTGAGGATTAATGACCAAGTCAACCGCATGTCCGATCAAGATGGGTAACCAAACCGTTAAGGCGACTTGAACGATGGTACCGATACTGGCTAGAATCAGGAGACCGGGGTGGTGAGCAAAATCTCTAAACAGACGTTTTAAATAACTAGAACGTTTTTGACTCATGCTTCCTCCCTCCCGTGTTGTGATTCATGAATTTCTTGATAAATCTCATTCGTAGACAAGAGAAAATCATGATTTCCCAGTCCTACTTGCTGTCCCTTATTCAAGACCAAAATCTGATCAGCAGACTTGAGACTATTGGTCCGTTGAGATACTAAGATTAAACTTGTATCACGCAATTCTTCTTTAATCGATTTTAAGAGACGTGCTTCCGTCAAATAATCCAAGGCAGAGGTCGAGTCATCCAAAATCAGGAAGGGTGCCTTTTTTAAAAGAGCACGCGCAATGGTCAACCGCTGGCGTTGGCCACCTGAAAAATTTCGACCAAAGGCTTCCACTGGCTCGTCAAGTTGTCCTTCTTTTTCACGGACAAAATCAGCCGCCTGAGCTGTTTCTAGTGCCCACCACAAATCATGATCCGTCAGACTTTCATCCATACCTAATAAAAGATTCGAGCGAATGGTCCCTCTAAAGAGTTCTGCTTTCTGTGGGACTACAGCTACCCACTCACGCCACTCTTTGAGAGTTTGAGGAGAATATCTTTGATGATAGAGAGCTAATTGACCTTGACTAACGGCATACAAATGACTCAAAAGCTGAACTAGGGTCGATTTCCCAGAACCAGTACCACCGATAATTCCCAGCATCTGTCCTTGGTCAAGATCAAAGGAAATTCCCTCTAGGGCTGGGCTTGAAGCCGTTGGATAGGTGAAAGAAACTTCCTCTGCACTGATCGCTTCTTGTTCTGTTGCGGTTTCCTCTGTCATGGCTTCTAGGAGGTCTTCTGCTTTCAAATCAAAGATCTCTTGTACCCGCTTGGCTGAAATATAGCTGACATTTAAAGACGTGACCAGCATAGCCAGCTTGATCAATTCTGTTAAAATTTGCAATAAATAATTGACCAGAGCGACCAACATCCCTTGAGTCAGAAGACCAGCAGAGATATTCACTTGTCCCTGCCAAATAACACAGACCAAGGTCGTATTGACCACAAGGAAGGTCAAGGGACTCACCAAACTAGACCAGATACCAGCGCGAATTTGCCAGACTTTGTAGTCCTGATTGACCTCTCTAAAATCTTCTAATACACTAGCCTGTTGTCCAAAGGCCCGAATCACTCGCATCCCTTGAAATTGCTGACGCGTCACCGTGACCATCCTGTCTGTGATTTTCCGAATCTTTGCAAAGAGAGGATTGACAATCCGGGACATGAGGACAATAATCAAGGTTAGAATCGCCACCATCCCCAAGAACCAAAGGGTTAATTTCGGACTGATCGTAAAGGCCATGATCATAGATCCAAAGACAATAATCGGCGCCCTCAAAAAGAGGCGCAAGAAGAGATTGATCCCAACCTGGATTTGATAAGTATCAGAAGTGAGACGGGTTACCAAACTAGATGTACCAATTCTATCTCGCTTTTCCTTGGGAAGGGACAAGATCTTATCATACAAATCCTTGGTCATCTCACGGGTAAATCCGACAGCTGCTTTAGATGAAAAATACTGAGCCGTAATAGCAACGACGACACCAAAGCTAGCAAATAAAAACAAAGCACCGACCATCATCACCACTCCGCTCGTTTCCTTTTTAGGAATGACCTGATCGACTAAGTGGGCAATGATTAAAGGTACGCACAATTCAAAGATAGCTTCTAATAGTTTAAATACCGGACCTAAAATAGTTTCCGTTAGATAGCCCTTAAAATACTTCAATAATGATGTCATCGTCTCCCCATTCTCTTTATCTGGATATATGATTGATCAGTCAACTTCTTCTTTGGCCTGGTTCATCTCTTGACGCAATTGGGTCACTTGATTAGACAAAGAAACCAACAATTCGGTTTGCAACTTTTGAATCTCTAGTAGATCCGTCTGATCTTGTTGCACCATATGGTCAATCTTTGTATGGAGCAAACGAATTTCTCGTTCCGATTCCATATTGACGTTAAAGTCATTTCGTGCTTGCAGGCGATCATAATCTGCCGCACGATTTTGACTCATCATGATTAAAGGAGCTTGAATCGCCGCAATCGTAGACAAGGCAAGATTGAGCAAAATGAAAGGATAAGGATCAAAATTCCAACCAAAGGGATGCAAGACATTTATCAACATCCAAATTGCCATCATAAGAATGAAACTAATAATAAAGGTCCAAGACCCGCCAAAGCGTGCAACTGAATCCGCCACTCGCTGGCCGAAGGTATAGCTTGCTGTCAAACGATCTTCAACGTTAAAGGGACGCTCACTTTCAGGCATAACAGCAGTTACTTGCTGTTTAATCGCTTCGTTCTTATCATTGGCTCTGTCAATAATCTGACCTAGATAATTCATGCAATATTGGCTTAAATTTTTGTAAGTAATAAAATCATCCATTTGACTTTCAGGATAAGAGGACTTGAGCATCTGTTGAATGGTGTGGTCTAGATCTACAATCAAAGACCCTTGTCCATCCTCGTATTCTTTCCCGTCGATGATGTCTATTTTCAGCATAGAAATTCCTTTCATAGTTTTTTGTACCAGATAAAAGTTAAAAACGCCTAATGGCGTTTTTACGTCTATTAAGGTTTGATACGGTGCAACATACGTGGGAACGGAATAGCCTCACGGATGTGTTTTGTACCTGCTGCAAAAGTTACCATACGCTCGATACCAATACCGAATCCACCGTGTGGAACTGTACCGTATTTACGAAGATCAAGGTAGAATTCGTACTCTGTACGATCCATACCAAGTGATTCCATCTTCGCTACAAGGGCATCATAGTCTTCCTCACGCATGGAACCACCGATGATTTCTCCATAACCTTCTGGCGCAAGCAAGTCTGCACAAAGCACGCGATCTGGGTTACCAGGAACTGGTTTCATGTAGAAAGCCTTGATGTCAGCTGGGTAGTTGATCACGAAGGTTGGCATACCAAAGTGGTTTGAAATCCAAGTTTCGTGTGGTGAACCGAAATCATCTCCATGCTCGAGATGTTCATAATCCGCATCTTCATCGTTTTCATGCTCTTGCAAGAGATCAATGGCTTCATCGTAAGTAATGCGTTTGAATGGCTCTGCAATATAACGTTTCAAGAGCTCTGTATCACGTTCCAAGGTTTCCAAGGCTTGAGGAGCACGATCTAGAACACCTTGAAGCAACGCTTTAACATAAGCTTCTTGCAAGTCAAGTGACTCATCATGTGTTAAGTATGAGTACTCAGCGTCCATCATCCAGAACTCAGTCAAGTGACGACGAGTCTTAGATTTTTCCGCACGGAATACTGGACCAAAGTCAAAGACGCGACCAAGTGCCATAGCACCTGCTTCCAGATAAAGCTGACCTGATTGACTCAAATAGGCTGGTGTTCCAAAGTAGTCTGTTTCGAAAAGTTCTGTAGAATCTTCTGCAGCATTTCCTGAAAGAATTGGGCTATCAAACTTCATGAAGCCATTCTTATCAAAGAACTCATAAGTTGCATAGATAATGGCATTACGGATTTGCATAACGGCAACTTGTTTGCGTGAACGCAACCACAAGTGGCGGTTGTCCATCAAGAAGTCTGTCCCGTGTTCTTTAGGAGTGATTGGGTAATCTTGAGATTCACCGATCACTTCGATGTCTGTAATATCCAATTCGTAACCAAATTTAGAACGCTCGTCTTCTTTGACAATACCAGTCACAAACACTGATGTTTCTTGGCTCAAGCGTTTAATGGTATCAAATTTTTCAAGCCCCACTTCTTCGCCGAATTTTTCGATAAAGTTTGGTTTAAAAGCCACACCTTGGAAAAAGGCAGTCCCGTCACGCAATTGCAAGAAAGCAATTTTTCCTTTACCTGATTTGTTGGCCACCCAAGCACCGATGGTCACTTCTTGACCAACATAGTCTTTTACTTCGATGATAGTAATCCGTTTTGTCATCATTCATCTTCCTTTTCTCGTTAAACTTGTCCGAAGACATTATCTTCTTAATTGTATCATAAAAAGGCTTTCAGTGCTAGGCTCTACCTGTGAAAACCAGATTTTTTTTAAAGAAAAAGATCCTCAGCTCATTACTAAGGATCTTGTATTTTTATTTTTCCATAAAGGCCTTGAGGCGGCGAACAGCTTCTTTCAGGGTATCCAAATCTGTCGCATAAGACAAGCGAACATTTTCAGGGGCACCAAAGCCAGCTCCCGTTACTAAAGCAACCTCTGCTTCTTCTAGAATTGCTGTGGTAAATTCCGTCACATCCGTATACCCCTTCATCTCCATAGCCTTCTTGACATTTGGGAAGAGATAGAAGGCTCCTTGAGGTTTGATGGCTTCAAAACCAGGTACTTCATTCAACAAAGGATAAATAGTATTCAAGCGCTCTTCAAAAGCTTGACGCATGATCTCAATAGAAGATTGATCTCCTGTGAGGGCTTCGATTGCAGCATATTGGGAAACGGTTGTTAAGTTGGAAGTTGTTTGGCTGATCACCTTGGCCATGGCTCCAATAATCTCAGGATCACCCACTGCAAAACCAACCCGCCAACCAGTCATAGCATAGGTTTTAGAAACTCCATTAATCACGATGGTTTGCTTGCGAATCGCTTCTGATAAGCTAGAAATGGGCGTAAAGGTGTTGCCATTGTAGACCAATCGACCATAGATATCGTCTGCCAAAATCAAGATGTCATGCTCGACAGCCCAATTTCCGATTGCTTGGAGTTCTTCTTTACTGTAGATCATTCCTGTTGGATTAGATGGTGAATTCAGCAAGACAACCTTGGTCTTGTCTGTCCGTGCTGCTTCCAGTTGCTCTACCGTTGCCTTGAAGTGATTTTCTTCTGTTGTTTGGAAAGTAACAGGTGTGCCTTCTACCATCTTGACCTGGTCTACATAAGAAACCCAGCAAGGGGTTGGAATGATGACTTCATCACCTGGATTGATGACAGAAGTAAAGAAGGCATAGAGGATAAACTTGGCACCAGTACCGACCACAACCTCATTTCGGTTCACTGCATAGCCATAAAACTCTTTCATATAGTCGCTAATGGCATCCTTCAATTCTGGAAGTCCAGATGCGACCGTATAAAAGCTGGCACGACCATCCTCAATGGATGCGACTGCTGCTTCTTGAATATTTTTGGGAGTCGCAAAGTCAGGTTGACCCAGGGTCAAACTTAAGATATCACGACCTTCTGCCGCCAAAGCTTTGGCACGCGCATTTGCAGCCAAGGTCACACTTTCTTCCATTTCCAATACACGATTTGATAATTTCATATTTCCTCCTCAAATCTTAAAAAACACCGGTGACTTTCCCAGTCTTGAAATCCACCACATAATAGGAACTCCCGGCCTTGACTTCCCAGATCGGTTTTCCTTTAAAGCGTCCAAAAGTGACACGATCAATCGCGTCCTGACTCTTCTCTTTGACGACAGAAGCTACCTCTTTGGAACTAACTCCTTCTTTCAAAGGGTAGGTATAGACTGCATCATCCGCCTGCGCCACCAAGACCGCTAATTCTTGTCCTTCTTGGTCCTTGCCAATGAAGGAAAGATACGCTTCTTTGCCATGAAAGAAACTCTCCGTCTCAATGGTCGTAATCGAAGAGTGAGACAGAGCTATTTTTCTTGCTTGCGCCATTTGATCCTGCAAGCGATCAGAAGTTTTTTCAGCAAGAAATAGCCAAGAAAAAAGGACCGTCAACACTAAGATACAGATTCCTATTATATGTTGCCATATTATAAAAAGATTATTTTTCTGTTTCACTCCCTCATTATACACCAAAGCTACCTAGAATTCTATAGATTTTCAAGAAAGAATTGTTACTAATATTTCATACCTGTTACAATGTTTTAGTATAAAATTGTTTGATAAACAAAATAAAATTAACACCTTCGCTATCATTTGTTCATAGTTTAATAAATTTGTCACAATTTTGTAACTAATTTGAAAATAAAATTAAACGACAGAAATACTATTTATTGATAAAATATAGATATGGAAAATTTAAAGAGATTATTCAAAGAAGCAAACGTAGATTTAAAAACCATGATCGTCTTCCACAAGGCAGAACGATTGATCCGTGCGTCTGAGGCTCATATCTTTAAAAAGCACCAGTTGACACCAACTCAATTCTCTGTACTTGAGACCTTGTACAGCAAAGGCGATCTTCGCATTCAAGATCTGATTGATAGCATTCTTGCGACCTCTGGAAATATGACTGTGGTTATTCGCAATATGGTCCGCGATGGTTGGATTACACGCGAAACTGATCCAGAAGACCGCCGTGCTTATCTTGTATCTATTACAGATGCCGGTCGTAAAAAGATCGAAGAAGCTCTTCCAGATCATATCAAAAATATTCAACGCTTGATGCAAGTCTTTAATAGTGGCGAGCAAGCTGAGTTGACAGAACTCTTGAAGAAATTCAAACATATCGCCTAAGCTTACTGCTCAAGACGATTCTGACTCCAAAATCCTCTATTTTGGAGTTTTCATCGTGCATTCTCTTTATTTTACAGATCAAAAAAATATTCCTGACGCTTCTCAGGAATATTTTTATTTATTCTTTCACAAAGATCCATTCCTTCTCTTGCGATAAATCCTCACGATAACAGAAACCTGCTACTTCTAATGATTTCAGATCTTCTAGCTGGGTGATTTCTTTCTTCATCATAGTTGTCACCATGGCCCCACGTGCTTTCTTTGAAATCGTCGAGTGAATCTTCAGTGTCCCACCACGATTCTCCATGAATTTGATCCGAATCATTCGCTCACGAATGGCTTTTGAAAAGACCTGTTCAAACTCAGAAGACAAAAGGGATAAGATCTGTTTCTCACCTTCTACTGCCTGATCATAGTCCTCTTTCCAGAATGCCTTTAGAGATTTTCCAGCTGGTTTTAGCTTCATCATAAAATCCAAGCGATGGGGAGCAATCCCTTCA
Organism: Streptococcus parasanguinis; assembly: GCA_905188195.1. Classification (GTDB taxonomy): domain Bacteria; phylum Bacillota; class Bacilli; order Lactobacillales; family Streptococcaceae; genus Streptococcus; species Streptococcus parasanguinis_P. The sequence continues at coordinate 75,122 of CAJJKY010000009.1, forward strand.
TAGGCAGGTAGCACACCGTATAAAGCAGTCGTGATCAACAAATGCTCCTGCAGATAAGCCTGCTCTTTTTCGGATAAGTCTTGACGCTCGATACTCCGATACATAAGGCCATCAAACAGTTCCAAAGCAGGATATGTTTTAGCACTCCCAGCTAACAAAGCCTCAATTCTTTCTTTTTCTACTTGAGCTCTTTCCTCTGAGATCCCGTAAAAGGTCGCTAATTCTTCTAGGGAGAATGCCTTCAAAGCTTGGAGGATGGTTTTTGTGTTCTCTGACAAGGGTTGGGGCTCGACGATACGAGCCTGTTCGTTCAGTTCTTTGGCGGATGGAATTAATAGTTTCATAGGTCTATTGTACCATATTTTTCAAATTTTCTTGACAGGAGTTTTTATTAATGTTATTATCTAGTTATGAAAACTAGATTAAAGAAAGGTGAAGATTTAGTGTCCACTTTTTCCTATCCAACGTGGGAGCAACTGCCTGAGCTAGACCTCTATCTCGATCAGGTCCTACTTTATGTCAATAAAACCTGTGCACCTGTTCTCTCTTCTTCAGACAAGGGCTTGACGGCTGCCATGATCAACAATTACGTAAAACATGGCTATGTCGAAAAACCAGATAAGAAGAAATACCAGCGTAGACAGGTGGCTCGCTTGATCGCTATTACAACCTTAAAAACGGTCTTTTCTATTCAGGAGATCGCTTCTACTTTAAATTTCTTGCAGGATCAGGCAAGCTCAGATCTTCTATATAATAGCTTTGTCGCTTATCTCAATGAGCAAAAAGAGCCGATCGCTCCCATCATTCGCTCTGCCTGTCAGACAGTTCAACTCTATCTTGAAACCCTATCTTATATTCAACCAGCAACAACGGAGGAAGAAACTGATGAATTACACCATGAAACTAAGTAAAAAATTATCCTTTGGAGAAGAGATCGCAAATAGCGTAACCCATGCTGTTGGCGCCCTCCTCATGTTGATCTTGCTTCCAATCTCAGCAGTCTATAGCTTTGAGCAACACGGTCTTCTCAGTGCTTTTGGGACTTCTATCTTTGTGATCAGTCTCTTTTTGATGTTTCTGTCTTCGACCGTCTACCATGCTATGTCTTATGATTCACCTCAAAAGTATGTGCTTCGTATTATCGACCATTCCATGATCTACATCGCGATCGCAGGTAGTTACACACCGGTTGTCCTTACCTTGATGAACAACTGGATGGGCTACAGCATTATTTTGATCCAATGGGGGACCACCATCTTTGGTATTCTCTACAAAATCTTTGCCAAAAAAGTCAATGAAAAGTTCAGTCTCGCTCTTTACTTGATCATGGGCTGGTTGGTCATCTTTATTATTCCCCAAATCGTTAGCCAAACCAATCCGATCTTCTGGGGTCTCATGCTCATGGGCGGTCTGTGCTACACGGTTGGAGCTGGCTTTTATGCTAAGAAAAAACCATACTTTCACATGATTTGGCACCTCTTCATCCTGGCAGCTTCTGCTCTTCAGTATTTAGCCATCGTTTACTTTATGTAATAGGCTCACCACTCTTATGAGTGGTTTTTTTGTGATTTTTTCTGTACAATAGTAAAAAACTGTATGGGGACAGTCAAGATGAAGACGAGCAAATACCAACAAATTATTCATGTTCTAAAAAAAGCCATTCAAGATGGCGAACTGGAGACTGGAGAGAAAATTCCTTCTGTTCGCCAGTTAGCCGGTCAATTTTCTTGTAGCAAGGACACCGTGCAACGAGCCTTGCTGGACTTGACTTACCAGCACTTCCTCTATGCTAAGCCTCAAAGTGGCTACTATGTTTTGGAGCAAGAACCTAATCGACATGAGGATCTTCCACTAAAATTAGAGAAAGACCGCAACCAGGCTTTCGAGGACTTTCGGACCTGTATCAATGAAACCTTGATTGGACGGGAGAATTATCTCTTCAACAACTTTTCGGACCAAGCAGGCTTACTCGAAGTACGCCAATCCATTCAAGGCTTATTAAAGGAGGAAGGGATTTATACGACTGCAGATCAGATTGTTTTGACTGCTGGTACTCAACAGGCGCTTAATATCCTCAGCCAGATTGACTTTCCCAATAAAAAATCGCAGATCTTGATCGAGCAACCGACTTATCACCGGATGAACCAACTCTTAGATTCACAGCAACTTGCCTACCGTACCATTCAACGTAATTTAACGGGGATTGATCTTGAGGAACTTGAAGAGATTTTTAAAAGTGGCCATATCAAATTCTTCTACACGATCCCTCGTTTTCACTATCCGCTTGGTCATAGCTATTCGACCAAGCAGAAAGAAGCGATCTTGCAACTAGCTGACCAATATGATGTTTACCTTGTTGAGGACGACTATTTGGGAGATCTTGATGGCAGCAATGCTCCATCTTTTCATTATTTGGATCAAAAGGACCGAGTCATCTATATCAAATCTTTTTCGACCAATCTCTTTTCTGCTCTTCGCATCACTTCCATGATCCTTCCCCAAGACCTTCTAAAGCCGGTCTTAACCTATAAGACGATTCTGGACTATGATAGCAATCTGATCATGCAAAAGGCCCTGAGTCTCTACATTGATAACGGTATGTATCTGACCAATAAAAAGCGACTCCTAGCCAGAAAAAAAGAGGAAGAAGCTAGTCTAAAGACCTTGATGGATCAGTCTTCTCTTCTCCCTCATCTGACCCTGACCCACGATGGGATCCTTCTAGAACTCAGACAAGTTCAATCCCTCGCTGCCTTAAAACACAGTGGACTCCCGCTTGATTTCTTTGAAGCAGCCTACATCACTCCTTGTCCTTATCAACTCGCCAAGATCAAATCAGCAGATGTGGGCAATGTTTTACCAAAACTTACGCCTTTTTTTGAAAGAGAAACCCTCGTATAGACTATACGAGGGTCTTTCTTATTTCTTTAATTGCTCATAGATCAGTTTGGCATTTTGAAGGCCGATCCGATAATCGAGGCGAATTAGGCGAATCGCTTCCATCTCTGGTTCTTTGAGGTACTTCTCTCTTTGTTCCTTGGAGATGCTACCTGGTTTAAGAAGATAGTGAGTGAATTGATTTCTGACTTTATTGAGCTCAACTTGAAGGGTGAAATAGAGTCCAAATAAGACAATCACAACTCCCATCATGATCAGATCGTTTGACATGGTGTATGCTCCCTTTTTCTGTTCTTTTCTTTATTGTACAGCTTTCAAGAAAGAAAAACAAGAGGCTGGGACAAAAGTCCTAGCCTCTCAATTGTTTTTGGATTGTCGAGCAAGACGCAGTGGTTGAGTGGGCTCTACTACGCTGATTTCATCAGCTTTTACAGCCCTACTCAACTGTGCGGAGGTGGGACGACGAAATCGAATTCTAACGAATTACCGATTTCTGTCCCACTCTCCTTGTTTGTCCTTATTTCATCATACCAGCCTGGAGGTCATACATTTTCTTATACGTTCCTCCTAGAGCAATGAGTTGGTCGTGGTTGCCTGATTCGATGATTTTTCCTTTATCGAGAACATAGATGCAATCGGCATCTTGGATGGTAGAAAGGCGATGGGCAATGGCAATGGTTGTCCGCCCTTGGCGCATCTTCTTCAGAGAATTTTGGATCATCTCTTCCGTCTCTTGGTCGATATTGGCAGTGGCCTCATCCAAAATGAGGATCTTAGGCTGGGCAGCAATCGTTCGGGCAAAAGCCAGAAGCTGACGCTGACCGGTCGATAAGGTAGAACCCCGCTCTGTTACCGGATGATCATAGCCACCAGGTAGACTCTCAATAAAGTCTGCTACATCCACAAATGCAGCTGCTTGTCGGATTTCCTCATCTGTCAGTTCTTCATGATACATTCGGATATTAGAAGCAATGGTTCCATGATAGAGGAAGGGTTCCTGCAACACTAGACCAATGGACTTGCGCAAGGCTTCCTGGCTGTAGTCCTTGATATCCTGTCCATCAATCAAGATCTGGCCACGATCAAATTCATAAAAGCGCATGAAGAGATTGATAATAGAGGATTTACCAGAACCAGTATGGCCAACAAAAGCGATGGTTTGTCCGTTTTTGACCTCAAAGGAGATCTCTTTTAGGACATCCCGTTTGCCATCATAAGAAAAAGATACATGCTCAAAACGAATATCCCCCCGCTCAATTTCTTTCAGGCTACCAGCTTGCTTGGGCTCATAGTCGTCTCGATCCATCATTTCAAAGACACGACCTGCAGAAATGGTTGAGGTCTGCAAGGTAGCAAAGTTCTGCGTAACATCAATCAAGGGTTGGAAAAGCTGGCTAACATACTGGATAAAGGCATAGATAAGACCGGCTGTAAAGCCAGAGTTACGCCAATTTAAGCCGAAAAAGGTTAGAATAACCGCATAAGCCAGGACCTGTAACAGGGTCATAGCTGGCCTCAAAAAGAGGGAATTGACATCTACAGATCGGTTGGCATAGTCCAAATGTTCCCCATTAATCTGTTCGAATTCATCCGTCAAGCGCTTTTCTTGACGAAAGGCCTGCACGATCCGCATTCCTTCAATGGATTCCGATAATTTCACATTGATATCTGATAATTTTTGTCGGGTCATCTTGACCAAGCGATTGGATAACTTGCGATAGAGACGGATCGAAAACCAAATGATGGGAAGAAAAGGCAGGATCCAAATGGTCAAATGCCAGTCCAAGCTAAACATGGTTACCAGGGTGACTAGAAAGAGTAAAAAGGATGAAACCAGGCTTGAAAAGACCGTAGAAAACATATCTGCGACTGCCTGGGTATCATTGGTCACTCGAGAAACAATCGAACCTGCTGCTGTCTGGTCATAAAAGGACATACCCAGCCTTTGAAGATTTTTGAAAATATCTAGACGGATATCTCTTACGATAGAATTGGATACACGCGCAAAGGTTAACTGGCTCAGGTAAGTTGCCAGCACGCGCCCAATGAATAACCCATAGTAGAGAATGAGAAACTGAAAAGCTGTCAGTACTGGAGAGCCTGCTTCTGTTGGATCCACTAGGTGGTCAATATACCAGCGAGCTGCAAGAGGGATCGCCGTCAATAAGAGACTAGTCAGGAAGGTAAAGGCTAAGGCTAGGGCTGTTAACCATTTATAACGCCACATGTAAGTCAAGAGCCGCTTCATCACATGAGCTTCAGATGTTTTCATTCAGCTTTCCCTCCATTTCTTCTGATAATTGTTGGGCTTGGTAGGTTTCATAGTACCAACCTTTTTGAGCCATTAATTCCTCGTGATTTCCTCGCTCCTTGATCTGTCCATTCTCCATTACCAGAATCAAATCCGCATGAACGATCGCTGATAGGCGATGGGCTGTGATGATGGTTGTTTTCCCTTTGCGTTCCTGCTTCATATTTTCAATGATTTGGTGCTCCGTTTTAGCATCTACTGCAGACAAGGAATCATCCAGAATCAAGATCTCAGGATTCATGACCAATGCTCGACTCATGGCAATTCGTTGCTTTTGCCCGCCAGAAAGAGAGACTCCTCTCTCTCCCAGCACTGTCTCCATCTGGTCTGGCATGGCCAGAATATCCTCATAGACCCCACAAGTTCTCAGAGCCTTTATCACCTCTTCTTCCTGGATCTGTGGATCTGAAAAAGCGACATTCTCGCGAATGGTCATGGCAAAGAGGATCTGATCTTGAGGGACGTAGCCGATCAAGCTTCGAAGATCTTCTAAGCGATAATGTTTGATGGAGATTCCATTGAGCAAGATATCTCCCTGCTCCAAATCGTGCTCTCTAAGCAAGAGACGCAACAAGGTAGTCTTTCCAGATCCAGTTGGTCCTACAATTCCAAGGGTTTGCCCTTTTTCTAAATGAAAGGCAACCTTCTCAAGGACAGGCTCTTTCTCATAGGCAAATTCTTCAATGTCATATTCCAAATCTCCGTTTTGAATGACTGTAACTGGTTGACTTGGATCTTGGATATCAGGTATTTCTGCTAAAAGTGTCTCAATCCGATCATAGGAGACGCTAGCACGCTGACTAATATTAAACAAGAAGCCCATGGCTTGAAGGGGCCAGACGAGCATATTGAGATAGGTAATAAAGGTTACGATTTGTCCAACCGTCAGGCTTCCTTCCTGAACAAATATCCCCCCGAAGTAGAGCGTCAAAACATAGGAGAGACCGACGAAAAGAAGAGTGGTCGGATCAAACAAAGCATTGTAACCGGCTGAAGTCATATTTTTTGAAAAAACCATTTGATTGGTTTTTTCAAAAGCCTGAATCTCATCTGCCTGAAAGCCAAAGGATTTGGTCACTTTGACTCCTGATACTGATTCCTGGACAAAGTTGTTCAGCTCTGAGAAGCCTTCTTGGGCCTCTTTGAAGGCTTTGTGATTTTTGCGTCCAACGGCGGAAGTCACTACCACCATAACCGGTAGGGGCAAAATAGCCAAGAGGGTTAAGCGCCAATCAATCATGAAAAACATGCTGACTAGAGTCACCAAGGCCGTCACGGAAGCATCCACTGCAGACATAACGCCGCCACCAGCAAACATGGTTACCGCATTGATATCATTAGTAGCATGGGCCATGAGATTCCCTGTCCGATAACGCTGATAAAAAGACGGAGACATGAGCGTAAATTGCTTAAACAAACGGTAACGCAAGATCCGAGCCAACTTATTAGCCGTCCCAAAAATATAGCGTCTCCAGACAAAACGAAGACCATACATGGCTAGAGCTGCGAGGACCAAAAGGGCGATATCCACAACTAACTGCCCCAGTGTCAGCCTTCTTTTATCGATCAAATCGATCACAAGTCCCATGATTCTTGGAGGAATGAGGTTTAAAAAACTAACCAAGATCAAGGACCCTATCCCGATCAAGTATCGCTTCTTCTCTAAATTAAAAAACCAAGATAATTTCCTCAACAGATTCATCTTATTTCCCCTTTTTGGTGAGTTGCCAGCTACTATCCACCAGAGCAAACAAGTCCTCATCAGCAATTGTTCCATCTAAGGGGATACTCACCCAATATTTTTTATTCATATGAAAAGCTGGATAAATCCCTTTCTGCTGGATGAAATGGGCTACTTGATCAGACTTAACATTCAAAACTTCTATTTTCCCAGACTTGCCAGCATCCAGTTTTTTCCAATCAATGGTCATAAAGACACCATACCACTTGAGGGTGTCTCGGTGGCGAATAGCGCCGGATTCCGTAGATCTTTCCCACAAATACTCAATCGTTCCCTGATAGTGCAGGGAGATATAGGCCATGAGACGCTTGGCTTGAGGATAGAGAAATTCTTCTACCTCAAAACAAGCTTGGCGAATCCTTGCAAGACTTTCCTGACAGGCTTCCCTGACTTGGCCGACGAAATTTCCTTGTAGCTGTTCCAGATGGATCTGGATATACTCGTCCCCTGTATCCTGATCATAGACCTGAAAAGAAATCTTCTGGTCGCAGACACGGACCTTTAAGAGAAAAGTGTCCGATAAGACGGGGCACTGGTACTCATAGCCTGCCCCTCTCTTTTCAAATCCGTAAGCCAATCCCTTTTCTGGCTGAAAAGTGTACCGGTCAAAATAATGCTCTAAAAACATTTTCTCTCCCTTATTCATTTTTGCACTAGAAGAGGCTGGAAACAACGTCCCCAACCTTGATAACGGATCTTCAAAACTACTTCAAGCAGTGATCGTTTCTTTTTTAAAACACGATGCGCGTGCCATGCAGTTGACAAACACCCAATTGCTCCAAAAAGAGCTGACGATTGTCAAGAGTCACACCCCCACCTGGCAAGATCTGAATCTTTCCCTTAGCCGCATCTAATAAACGATGATAGTGGGCAAAACGTGGCTCTAGTGGGTCACCTGGACTTCCGGCTCGTGTTAAAATGCGGGCTACACCCTGATCAGAAAGCCACTCAATCGCTTCTAGCTGATCTGTATGAGCTAACTCATCAAAGGCCATATGAAAGACAACCTCTGCCTCTCCACAGGCTGCTAGTAAAAGCTGCATGATCCTCTGGTCCAACTTTCGATCTCTCGTCAGAGCACCCAGCACAAAACAAGTAACCCCTATTTCTTTCGCAGCACGAATATCCGTCAGCATAGCTTCGACTTCCAGATCAGTGTAGACAAAATTTCCACCACGGGGTCGGATAATGACACATAGATCCACGGACTTCTCTCTTGTCAGTTTGATTGCTTCATTGATCACACCTATACTCGGTGTGGTCCCGCCCACTGCTAAGTTGTCGCACAGTTCAATGCGACCTGCCCCAGCAGCAATCGCCTTATCAATATAAGTTAAATTCTCTGCACAAAATTCAAAGACAAGCATGACAACTCCATTTTCAAAGATTTAAAACAAGGATATACTAACGGTTACCTTCGCATTGCCATTTTCTACTCTCGCTTTTGAGATACTATAGCCCGCTTGAGGAATCTCAAGGGTGATTTGATCACCATTCACTGTGAAGCCGCCTCCATTTTGATTGGATTTATCCTTCAAATAGTTGAGAACCAAGAATTTTGGAATAGGCATTTTCCCTAATTTAGCACCGGTCACGGTCAAATTCATGACATTGTTTTCGATTTGACCGGTCATGGTTAAATCTAGATAGCTATCAACTGGCCCTAATGATACAGGAACTTTGACGTGAAGGTCATTGCCATCCATTCCTAGTGCCATCTTTTGATAGTCAGAATTGTCAAGGGCGGATCCAGCACTTGTTTTTACGACCTGACTCAATTGCACAGAATTGAGACTCAGCTCCGTTGAGAGTCCTTCAGTGCTCAAAGAGGCATTTGAAACCGCATTTTGAGCCAGTTCAATCAAAGAACTCCCTGCCTGCACATTTCTCAGCTGCTCCCCTTCAGGGATAGATCCAGGAACCAACAAGATCACTAATAAAATAAATAAAACGATCACCATGCCAATCAGGCGTCTCATCCACTTAAACATCTGCTCCTCCAATACGTGAAAAGTTGTATTCTTATTGTACCCTAAATCTAAAGAAATTGCGACTAAGAGGGGCCTTTACAAAGCAAAAGAGACCGAGGAAACCTCGCATCTCTCTGTGCATTATTTCGATTTAATGTAGTTAACACCATCTGCTTTTGGCGCAACTGCTTGTCCGAAGAAGGCTGCCAAGACAACCATAGTCAAGACGTACGGCGCAATTTGCAAGTAGATGGATGGGATACCTTTAAGCAAAGGCAATTGATTCCCGATAACTGCCAAACTTTGTGAGGCTCCAAAGAAGAGACTAGCCAGCATGGCCCCGATTGGGTTCCATTTCCCGAAAATCATAGCTGCGAGGGCGATGAACCCAGGACCAACAATAGTAGTCACCGCGAAGTTAACAGAAACTGACTGAGCGTAAATGGCTCCTCCGATTCCAGCTAGGGCACCAGAGATCATCACTCCTAAGTAGCGCATTCTATATACATTGATTCCCAATGTATCTGCTGCTTGTGGGTGTTCACCAACTGAACGAAGACGCAATCCAAATTTCGTCTTGAACATGATAAACCAAGCAAAGAATGAAAAGAGAATCGCAACCCAACCAATGATGCTGGCATTGTTGAAGAAAATATCTCCAATGACCGGAATTTTAGATAAGACCGGAATCGATGTTTTCCCAAAGGCAACTTTGATATTATCAGTTTGCCCCTTGTTGTACATTGCTTTGACAAGGAAGACCGCCAATGGTGGTGCCATCAAGTTCAATACCGTACCTGAGACGATATGGTCAGCACGGAAATGAATGGTTGCCACCGCGTGAATCAAGGAGAAGAGTACTCCAATCCCTGCAGCAACGATCAAGGACAACCATGGTGTCAAACTTCCTAACGTAGGCTCAAAAGTCAAGTTAAAGATAATACCTGAGAAGGCTCCCATAACCATGATTCCTTCCAGACCAACGTTAACAACCCCAGCGTGTTCTGAGTATGCTCCTCCGATACTTGTGAAGATCAGCGGCGCTGCATACACAATCATAGAGGAAACAAGAATACTTAAAATCGTTACAATACTCATTAGTTTGCTCCTCCTTTTTTAGCTGAACGCATCGAGATCATCTTTTCGATAATGTAGTGAGCACATACGAAGAAGATAATGGATGCTGTTACAATTTGAACGACTTCTTCAGGGATGGCAGCTGGCTTCATACCAACTCCCCCAATTTGAAGTGCACCAAACAAGAAGGCAGCAAATGGAATACCAATTGGTGAATTCATTGCAAGAAGGGCAACGGCCATTCCGTTAAATCCAACACTCATCGAGCTGGTTTGAACGTAGACATTTGAGTAAATACCAAGACCTTCTGCTACCCCACCGATACCAGCAAGAGCACCAGAAATGATCATAGAAAGGATAATGGTCCGTTTTGCAGACATCCCAGCGTATTCTGCCGCATTCGAATTGAGACCAACGGCACGGATTTCAAAACCAAGTGTTGTTTTCTTCATCAAGAACCAGATGACCACCACTGCGATGATGGCAAAGAAGATCCCGATGTTCATTTGTGATTTGTCTGTCAAATTACGCAACCACTCCGTTTGGTAGACAGCGTTGGCTCCCACATCAATGGTTGAGTCCTTGTTTTTCATCAAGGAAGCTGGGAAGCTATGAATCAAGGCATTCCCACCATAGAGAACAATGTAGTTCATCATAATGGTGATAATGACCTCACTGGTTCCGAGATAGGCACGAAGGAAACCAGGAATCGCTCCAATAAATCCACCTGCAATAGCCGCAATCAAAACGGTCATCGGAATCATCTGTAAGCGAGGCATATTTGGGAAGGAAAGGGCAAACCAAGTCGCCATGATCCATCCTGCAAAAGCCTGACCAGGAAGTCCAACGTTAAAGAAGCCGGCCCGGCTAGCTACTGAAAATCCAAGAGCAACCAAAATCAGTGGCCCCATGGCACGGGAAATATTTCCCCAACTCTTAATCGAACCAAAGGCTTTTTTAAACAGCAATTCATATCCCCAAAGGGCATCATAGCTGAAGGCCCACATAATAATGGCACCCAAGACCAATCCTAAAAGGACAGACACCAATGGAACGGCAATTTGTTTTAAATTCTTATTCATTTGATGCTCCCTCCTTTACTTGTCCACCTGCCATGAGGATTCCAAGTTCTTGCTTATTCGTTGTTTCAGGGGTTACGATCCCTTGGATCTTCCCATCATGAATAACCGCAATACGGTCAGAAACATTCAAAATTTCATCTAATTCAAAGCTGACAACCAGAACGGCTTTTCCATTATCCCGTTCTTGAATCAAACGTTTGTGGATATATTCGATCGCTCCAACGTCCAATCCACGAGTCGGCTGGCTGACGATCAAGAGATCTGGATCGCGATCGATTTCCCGAGCGATAATGGCTTTTTGCTGGTTCCCTCCAGAGAGAGCCTTAGCAGGTACTACTTCACTGGCTGCACGAACGTCAAACTCTTCCATCAACTTCTTAGCATAAGAAGTAATGTTTGGATAATTCAAGATACCATTCTTGCTTAGAGGTTCTTTATAGTAGGTTTGAAGGGCAATGTTTTCAGAGATCATCATATCAAGGACTAATCCATCCCGATGACGGTCTTCAGGGACGTGCCCTACCTTCATTTCTGTAATTTGACGTGGGCGAAGTCCTACAACATCCTTGCCTTTAATCTTGATTGAACCGGATTTTACCTTCCGTAGTCCTGTAATCGCTTGGATCAACTCAGACTGACCATTTCCGTCAATTCCTGCGATCCCGACGACTTCACCAGCACGAAGTTCCAGTGAAAGATTCTTAACAGCTGGGACTCCCCGGTTTTCGTTTACAACCAAGTTTTCGATCGACAAGATGACTTCTTTAGGTTGAGAAGGACCTTTTTCAGTCTTAAAGGAAACAGAACGACCGACCATCATTTCAGCCAAGTCTTGGTTGGTAGCTCCACCAATCTCGACTGTCTCAATCGATTTACCACGACGGATAACCGTTACCCGGTCTGAAACAGCACGGATTTCATCCAACTTGTGCGTAATCAAAATGATCGATTTTCCTTCATTCGCCAAGTTCTTCATGATTGTCATCAATTCTTCGATTTCAGCTGGTGTCAACACCGCAGTTGGTTCATCGAAGATTAGGATGTCGGCTCCACGATAAAGCGTCTTTAAGATTTCCACACGTTGCTGCGCACCAACGGAAATATCCTCAACTTTAGCATTTGGATCCACTGCTAAGCCATATTTTTTAGACAAATCAAGGATATCTTGACTGGCTTTCTTAAGATCCAAAATACCATGTTTAGTGGTTTCAGACCCAAGGATAATATTTTCAGCAACAGTGAAGGCTTCAACCAACATAAAGTGTTGGTGCACCATTCCAATTCCTAAAGAGGCTGCTTTTGAAGGTGAGTCTAGGTTAACAGTTTTTCCATTTACCACGATGTCTCCGCTTGTTGGTTCCAACAAACCAGCAAGCATATTCATCAGGGTAGATTTCCCTGCACCATTTTCTCCAAGAAGTGCATGGATTTCACCTTTGCGCAACTGAAGATTAATCTTGTCATTTGCTACAAAGTCACCAAATTTTTTGGTAATCTCACGCATTTCGATGACATATTCATGTGTCATGGGGGTGTTTCCTTTCAAATCTATTTTTATTTCAATAAAATCTACTAGGGTTGCTAATAGATTTTACTGAGACAAAAATGTCTCAATTTATTAAAAGGAACGGCCCTTGAAGGTCGGGCCGATCCAATCAAATATTATTTTTCAGGAACTTTAAGAGACCCGTCAAGGATTTTAGCTTTAGCATCTTCGACTGCTTTTTTAGCATCTGCAGAAAGGTTGTCAGTTGTCAAATCAACTCCACCATCTTTCAAGCTATAAGTAATCACTTTACCGCCAGGGAATTTACCATCAGCAGTTTTCTTAGCCAAGTCTTTTACAGATTCTCCGACTTTCTTCAAGCTTGAAGCCAATACAAAGTTAGATTTTTTACCATCTTTAGAAGTGTATTCACCTTCAGCTTTTTGGTCACGGTCAACACCAAGAACCCAAACTTTTTCGTCTTCATTTTTCTTCTCGTTCAAGTCTTTAGCTTCAGAGAAGACACCTGCACCAGTACCACCAGCTACTTGGTAGATAACGTCTGCACCTGCAGCGTATTGTGCAGCAGCAATTGTTTTACCTTTCGCAGAGTCACCGAATGAACCAGCGTAGTCTACTTGAACTTTGATAGATGGGTCAACAGATTTAACACCAGCTTCAAATCCAGCGCGGAAACGAGTGATAACTTCACTTTCCATACCACCTACAAAACCAACTTGTTTAGTTTTTGTAGTTTTCGCAGCAGCGATACCAGCAAGGTAACCAGCTTCGTTATCGGCATAAACAGCAGATGCTACGTTCTTTTGTCCTTCAATACGGTCATCGATGATGACATAGTTCACATCTTGGTTGTCTTTTGCAGCTTTTTTAACAGAGTCGCTCAAGGCAAAACCAACACCAAAGATCAATTTGTAGTCGTTAGAAACAGCTTCATCAAGGTTTGTCGCATATTGAGATTCATCTGTTGATTGGAAGTAGTCAAATCCGTTCCCTTTAGAAAGACCGTTTTCTTTACCCCAAGCTTGCAAACCTTCCCAAGCAGATTGGTTGAATGATTTGTCATCCACACCACCAGTATCGGTAATGATAGCAGCTTTCAAATCTGTTTTAGATTCTGAGTTTGCGCTATCTTTTTTAGACGCACGATTTCCACATGCTGCAAGTCCGATAGCAGCGACAGTTACTAGACCAAGGCCTAGCCATTGTTTCTTGTTCATTACTGAACCTCCTAAATTATTGTGCAACATTGTTGCGAAGTATTGAAAGGGTCAAAAGACCGCCTCACAGACCTATTAAGTCAGGTCTGTAAAGGAATATGGAAGTAATTCCTTGACCGTCATCACGACCGTCGATTTATCTTTAGATACTAAGGTTACAGGAAGGTCTGGCTCAAAAAATTCAGCCATGACCTGGCGACAAGCACCACATGGAGAGATGGGCTTTTCTGTTTGCCCGTAGATAATGAGCTCTTTGAAATCGCGAGCTCCTTCAGAAACAGCTTTAAAAATGGCTGTCCGTTCTCCACAGTTGGTCAAACCAAAACTGGCATTTTCGATATTGACACCTGTATAGATTTCTCCATCCTTCGTTAGCAGTACAGCTCCAATTGGGAAATGAGAGTAAGGCACATAGGCTTGTTTACTCACTTCAACTGCTAAGTCAATCAACTCAGTAGTCGCCATGAGCCACCTTTCCTTCCATGATGGCTACACCAGAAGAAGTCCCGATACGGGTCGCACCAGCTTCGATAAAAGCAAGAGCATCTTCATAAGAGCGAGCACCACCAGAAGCTTTGACACCCATGTCGGGTCCAACTGTTTGACGCATTAAGGCCACATCTTCTACCGTTGCTCCTCCAGTTGAAAAGCCAGTTGAAGTCTTCACAAAGTCTGCTCCAGCTGACTTAGCAATCTGACAAGCAACGATCTTTTCATTGTCTGTTAAGAGACATGTCTCAATGATGACTTTGACCAGCTTATCACCGCTTGCTTCGACAACAGCTTGGATATCTTCTTCAACTAGTGCTAAATTCTTAGACTTCAAAGCACCGATATTAATGACCATGTCAATTTCATCGGCACCATTTTGAATAGCATTTTTTGTTTCACACGCTTTGACAAAAGGGGTATTTGCTCCCAAAGGAAAACCAATGACGGTACAAACTTTTACATCTGAATCACGCAAGCCCTCAGTCGCAAAATTCACCCATGTCGGGTTCACACAGACACTCGCAAAATCATATGCCTTAGCTTCTTCGATCAATTTTTCGATCTGTTCTTGTTGCGCATCTGGTTTTAAAAGAGTGTGATCGATATATTTATTTAACTTCATACAATCTCCTGAGCTACTTAAGATATTATTTCAATAATTTCTTTAACGCTTTCAGCCCCTTCTAGTATTTTAACATTTTTTTTGAATTCTGTAACGCTTTCTTGTGAATTTTTTTCATTCACGAAAATACGAGCAATGCGTTCCCCTTTTTTAACCTGCTCTCCCACTTTCTTGTCAAATACAATCCCTGTTTCATAATCAAGCGGATCCGATTTGACAGCACGGCCAGCACCCAAACGCATGGCAAATAGACCAAACTCCATCGCTGGCAAGGCTGCAATGAATCCGTCTTGATCCGCTGTTACTTCAATGACTTGATCCACTTTAACAGGACGATGCAAATCTTCGATGTCTCCACCTTGAGCAAGAACCATTTCTTCTAATTTTGCCAAGGCTTGTCCATTGGTTAAGTGCTCATGTATAGCTTCAATCGATTGATCTACATGAGCTAATTTCAACATGATTTGCGCAAATTCACAAATAAACTCCGTTACGTCCGCTCGGCCCTGACCTTTAAGAATATCCAAGGCTTCTAAAATTTCTAAACGATTGCCAATGCTGGTTCCTAATGGCTGACTCATATCTGTAATGACAGCAATGGTTTTACGTCCCACTGCATTTCCAAGATCCACCATCGTACGCGCTAGACGGCGAGCATCTTCGATATTCTTCATGAAGGCTCCTTCGCCAACGGTGACATCAAGAAGGATGGCATCTGCTCCAGCAGCAATTTTCTTACTCATAACAGAACTGGCAATCAAAGGAATGGTGTCTACCGTCGCAGTCACATCACGCAAAGCATACAAGAGTTTATCTGCTTTTACGAGTTGGTCGGATTGCCCAATGACCGACAAGCCGATCTCCTGCACCTGCTGGATAAATTCTTCTTGGGAGCGTTCAATTTGGAAGCCTTTAATGGATTCCAACTTATCGATGGTTCCACCTGTGTGGCCTAAGCCACGACCGCTCATTTTAGCAACTGGCACTCCGAAACTTGCAACCAGAGGCACCAAGACCAAGGTCACCTTGTCTCCCACACCGCCAGTCGAGTGCTTATCAACCTTAATCCCTGGAATCGCTGATAAATCAAACTGTTGCCCTGTTTGGACCATCTTCATGGTCATATGGGAGATTTCTTCTGTCGTCATCCCTTTAAAATAAACAGCCATAGCAAAAGCGGACATTTGGTAATCTGGAACTGTTCCAGCAACGTATCCCTCAATCAGCCAGTCAATTTCTTTCTTACTTAAGGCAAGACCATCTCTTTTTTTCTGAATGATATCTACTGCTCTCATGATTCTTTCTCACTTCTTAAAATATAATAGCCTTTGTCTTTTTTTACGATCTCACAATTACCAAACGTCTCTTCCATCTTGGCCTTAGCACTTGGAGCTCCTTGCTTTTTCTGAATGACAATGGTCAAGTCTCCACCTGGCTTCAAATGATCAAAACTACCCGTAATCACCTGATGCACCACTTTCTTACCAGCTCGGATTGGCGGATTACTGATCACATGGTCAAAGACCCCTTCAACCGCTTCATAGACATCCGAAGAAAAAATCTGAGCTTCAACGCCATTTCGGCTGGCATTTTTCTTAGCCAAGTCTAGCGCCCGCTCATTGACATCCACCATGGTCACGGCGACTCCCTGTGCTTTAGCTAGAGAAAGGCCAATTGGACCATAGCCACAACCGACATCAAGAACGCTTTCCCCTCCTTGGAAATCCAGGGTTGATAAGAGCACCTGGCTTCCATAATCAATCATTTTTTTACTAAAGACGCCCGCATCTGTAAAGAAATTCATCTTTTGTCCCAATAAAACAACAGCCAGATCATGAATATCATGGGCTGCATCTGGGTTTATATCGAAATACATTTTACTCATAAGGTTATTTTATCATAATTCATTCGTTTTTTAAATCGTTTACATGACCTCTGAAAATTGGTATACTAAAGACTACAATAGGAGTGACATATGGACAAAGAATTTTTACATTTTGAAAAAATCAATCGAGAAACCTGGCAAAATTTGCATCGCAAAACCACACCGCCTCTCTCTCAAACAGAGCTTAATTCTATTAAAAGTTTTAACGACCGCATCAACCTCCAGGATGTACGTGACATCTACCTGCCTTTGACAAACTTGATTGGAATCTACAAGCGTTCCAAAGAAGATTTGGCCTTCTCAAAAGGGATTTTTCTTCAAAAAACCAGTGAACGCCAACCCTTTATTATTGGGGTTTCTGGGAGTGTCGCTGTTGGGAAATCGACTACTAGCCGTCTTCTCCAAATCCTACTTTCGCGGACCTTCGAAGGCTCGACCGTAGAATTGGTGACAACAGATGGCTTTCTCTATCCAAATGCTATCTTAAAAGAACAAGAGCTCCTCAATCGAAAAGGATTTCCTGAAAGCTATGATATGGAATTGCTTCTTGATTTTCTCAATCAAATCAAAAACAACAAAAGTGTAGAAATCCCTGTCTATTCCCACGAAATTTACGATATTGTCCCAGATGAGAAGCAAACGATTTTACCGGCTGATTTTGTCATTGTAGAAGGGATCAATGTCTTTCAAAATCCGCAAAATGACAGTCTCTATATGACCGATTTCTTTGATTTTTCAATCTATGTGGATGCCGCAGTCGATGATATCGAATCTTGGTATATCGATCGCTTCCAAAAACTCCTTGCGTTAGCACAGAATGATCCCAAGAACTACTACTATCGATTTACGGAACAACCCTTTGAGGAAGTTTTAAAGATAGCCCATCAGGTCTGGGAATCCATTAATTTAGTCAATTTGCAACATTACATTCAACCAACCAGAAACCGGGCTGATCTGATTCTCCATAAGGCAACCAACCATGAAATCGACGAAATTTTTCTCAGACGCTAGAGAAAATCGCCTTTTAACGGTACTTTTTTAAGAAAAAACTATTTTAGGCTTGTCAAAAGGAAACTTTTCATATATAATGAGAGAGTTAGAATATCATTGGAGGTGAAAAAATTGGCAAACATTAAATCAGCTATCAAACGCGCTGAATTGAACGTTAAACAAAACGAAAAAAACTCAGCTCAAAAATCAGCTATGCGTACTGCAATCAAAGCTTTTGAAGCAAACCCATCTGAAGAACTTTACCGCGCTGCTAGCTCAGCTATCGATAAAGCAGAAACTAAAGGTTTGATCCACAAGAACAAAGCTAGCCGTGATAAAGCACGTCTTGCAGCGAAACTTGGTTAAACAAGAACAGCATAAAAATCAAGCTCTCCGGAGCTTTTTTTGTGCATAAATTTTTGAGAGGTGCTTATGAAAATTGTTATTATCGGCTATTCTGGATCTGGAAAATCTACCTTGGCTGGAGCCTTATCTCGCTACTACTCCATTCCCAAGCTCCATATGGATACCCTTCAATTTCAACCGGGATGGATAGACAGTGACCGGGATTGGATGGAGGGACAGATGAAACAGTTTCTTAGCCAACATAAAGACTGGGTCATTGATGGCAATTACTCTTGGTGTTGCTATGAGGAAAGAATGGAGCAAGCAGACCACATTATCTTTCTCAACTTCTCCCGTTGGAACTGCTTCTATCGAGGATGGAAACGATACCGTCGCTATAAAGGCCGAGTCCGTGAAAGTATGGCTCCAGGCTGCCCTGAACGTTTTGACTGGGAATTCATCCGTTGGATCCTTTGGGATGGCCGAACCAAAAGGGCTAAAGAAAGGTATCGAACTATTCGTTCCAGCTATCCAGACAAATTCATCACTCTCAAGAACCAAAAAGAACTCGATACATTTCTAAAAACATTACAATAAAAAGGTTGGGATAAAAATCCCAAACCTTTTTAAATTTAAATAAACTATTTTAAAATAAGTTAAACGATTCTGAAAAATATCAAAAATTAGTCAAAATTTTTAAAATGAATCAAGAAAATAACAAAACTTTCCGCCGTGAGAAAAGTACTTGAAACAACAATGTTTCAAGTACTCGGGAGTTTTGAAACCTTAGGTTCAAAACTAAGTCATGGAACTTCTGCGAAGTTCGCTGACGTCCGTACTCACCTAAGGAAAGTTTTTAAGAGGACTTTTCCTTCAATAAAAAAGTTTTGGGATAAAAATCCCAAACCTTTTTTATTTATCTACGTAATCTCCGCCAGTGAAGCCATAGTATTCTTCCAAGCTCAAGCCTGAATCAGCGATATCTTGTGCTTCTTTTCCGATATAGCGAAGATGCCAGCTTTCTGGCATGTAGCCTGTTACTTTTTCTTTTCCTTCTTGGTAACGAACCACAAAGCCATATTTAGCAGCATTCTTGAGCAACCACTTACTTGGTCCAGGTTCGGTTACCAAATTACCACTGGTATCAATCAAATCAAAGGTCAAACCAGTTTGGTGTTCACTATAGCCCGGTCTTGCGGAATAACGATCTGCCGCTTCCTGACCATCTTGATTGACATAGTTTTGATAGAGGCCAACTTGGGTATCGTAACTACGAAAACCACTATATTGGTCACTGATCGGATAACCTTCTGCCTGCATAGCTGCGATTAATTCATGAAGAGCTGAAACAGCTTCAGGATCTTCACCTGGATTAAAGTCAGGCGACAAGGGATAATGTTTGTTGGCGATCATGACCTCACCATATTTCCCTTTGACACTATAGTAAGAACCATTGTAGCTGACACCAGAGTCCACTTTCACATCTGACTTACCAGCTTTTGACGACTCTTCTTTTCCTGTCTCTTTTGATGGATCCTTTGCTGAAGACATTTCTTTGGAAGACTTGGTTTGAGTTTGTTTGCTTTTTTCTTTCTCAGAAGATTTGGAACTGTTTGATTGAAATTGGGAGCATGCCGTCAGGGTTAACACGGCAACTGTCACCAACGTTAATTTAGAAAATCTTGCTTTCATGAGGAATCTCCTATGATTCTTTTGTTACGACAATATCCGTAATCACATAACTTGCACCTACTTTTTTCAAGGTGTAGGTCTTGTACTTGCGGTTTTGTGAATCTGGATGGCTATCTGTATAATGCACGGTAAAGTCTTCATAAGTCTTAATCGTCACCACACCATTTTCTTCAGTGACACTTTGAATATCCAAAGCTCCTGGAGTATAGTAGTCAATTTTTGCCTTACGAACACCATCACCAGTTGTGAATTCGACCATGTCTTTGTAGGCTTGACTTTGTGTATCATAGTATTTAGAGTAGGTGTTATTTCGGTTTGAAACGGAGCTAAAGACTGCGTCACGGTACTCTTTCAAGAATTCTTCTGCCAAGGTCCGATTTTGTTCCTCTTTGGCTGCTTGCGCTTTCTTAGCATCTTGTGCACTCTTGATGCGTTTTAGGGTATCTTTGGCTAGTTTAAGTTCGATCGGATCGTTCTCACCCTCTTCAATCGTCACCTTAGCCTTCTCAGTTGTATAGGTTTCCCCATTCATGTTGAAGACAGCATGTACTTCAATTTCTTGATAAGGGATGCTATCTACTTCAAAGGTCGTGCTCGTTCCGACTTCTTTGCCGTTGACCACAACCTTCACATCCGTTGGGTTTTCAACCTCATCTGGGAACTCAACTTCTAAATTGCGTTTTTCAGAATTCAACTGCAATTCTAAATTATTCTTGGTTGCTTTTTTAGGATTGAGATGGATCTTAGAAGTAACATTTCCGACTTCTGTTTTAGCAGTCAATTCCATTTCTTTTGTATTGTAATGGAAAGAACCAAGGTCTGTCACTGCATCTTTCTTCAAGGTCACGGTTTTATTGGCAGCCACTTTGAGTTTGGCTTGATCCAAATTGGTCTTGACCTTGACTTGCACTGGATAGCTGGCCACACGGTATTCTTGGAAGATTCCAAATTTCTTGTCCGCTTTCTCCAAACCAAAGATCTTGTTTCCAGATTTATCCGTATAGCTGCCTTCTCCACCATTATCAATGATCTTGTTCAACTCTGTACCGATATCGACCCCTTGATCTTCCATGCTGGTAATAAAGCTTTCGGCTTCATCCTTCGTCCATTTATCGTTATCAGTTGAAAGCAGATCTGCTGCTTCGCGATAATCCTTGGTGTCCACTGCCTTAATAAATTTATCTGCAGTCACTTCGACACGTGTTGTAGACTGGAAGTAAAAGAAGGCTGCCACCAAAGCGATCACAAGGACTGCGATAGCAGAAATAATCCCAATTTTCTTCTTGGAAAGTTTCTTACCACTCTTCGTTTTTGGGGCCTTTTGTTTTTTCTGAGCTGGACCTGCTTCTGTAACATTTGGACCAGCAAAGACCTGCGTTTGCTCAGCAGCAAGTGGAGCCGTATACTCTTGAGTCGGCTGTTGAGGGACATATTCCTGTGTTTCTTCAGTTGCATCTGGGGTTACAAATTCTGCTTCAGGCACAGGTCCTACAAAAAACTCAAAGTTTTGACTTTTAGCCGCAGTAAATTCTTCTGCACTTGGCTTGCGGCCATAGGTTTCTTCAAAATGTTGCAACCAAGCCTGACGAGCTGCTAGAAGTGGATCGACATTCTTCACTTCTTCAACTGGTTCAACCACTGGTTCCTCGACAGGAGCTACTTCCTCTGCTGGGGCATTTCCAGCGATAGACTGAATTTGTTTCAAATCAAATCCACAAGCTTTCCCAGCCATAAACTCTTCTGGTGACGGTTTGCGACCGATCACTTTTTCAAATAATTCAACCCATTTCTTTTGCATGGATCTCTTCTCCCTCATTATAAAATAGGGAAAGTGGGTTCCCCCACCTTCCGTTTTGTGATATTGTTAGAATCCAAAGTTAGAGAAATTTGGAGCACTTGGAATAAATCCTACGGCTACTTGTTCTAAAATACGAGCATTCACATAAATGACAAAGATGGCAATGAGAAGCAAGACAACAGATGATGCTACTAGAAGCAAGAATTTATCTGCTTTAAAGCTTGTCTTGTTCAACCCTTGATGAACGACATAGCATGTTCCAACAAAGAACAAGAAGAAAATAAGGAAGTTTACAAAGCCATAAAATTCATAAACTTTTACAAGACCTACTAAGAAAGCAAGGAGGGCAAGTGGCAATGTGTAAACAGACAAACGTCCAAACTCTTCAAATGAACGACCGTAACTGTATTCCTTATCTTGAAGAACCACACGACGAACAAAGAATCCAGCTACTTGGAAGGCGTAAAGGCTAAAGAATAGGGAAATCAATGTCAACATAAAGGCACGGAAATCCATTCCATAACCACCTGTAAATCCACTAGCTGTGAAGAATGTCCCCAAGGTCAAGACAAAGGCAGTCAAGACATACTGTAAAATTCCGTTAAGTGCTTTTGGATTTTCTACAGCCGTTGGACGTTTCAAAGCTGAAAGGAACCAATTCCAGTAACCACCAACGGCTACACCAAATTGACTTGGTTGGGCAGGATAAGGTTGTCCTGGTTGACCTTGGTAAGGAGCTTGTTGATAAGCTGCTTGAGTCGGTTGTTGGTAGGCTTGTTGGAAAGCTGGCCCATTCGCTGGAGCAGCTTGAGGAGCCGGTTCTTGAACTGGAGCTGCAACTGGTTCTTCTGCAGGAGCAGCTGGCGCTGCGACAAACTCTGGAGCTTGTGGAGCTGCGACTGGTTCTTCAACAGGGGCAGTTGGTGCTGCGACAAACTCTGGGGCTTGTGGCGCTGCGACTGGTTCTTCAACAGGGGCAGTTGGCGCTGCAACAAACTCTGGAGCTTGTGGAGCAGCAACTGGTTCTTCCACAGGGGCAGTTGGTGCTGCGACAAATTCTGGGGCTTGTGGAGCAGCAACTGGTTCTTCCACAGGGGCAGTTGGTGCTGCGACAAATTCTGGGGCTTGTGGGGTTTCTGGAACCACTACTTCTTCTTGAAATTCTCCTGCAGCCAGTGCTTGAGCAATTTCTTCTGCACTAGCAGAACGACCATTTACGGCTTCGAAATAATCCAGCCAATCTTGTTTTGACATATTTTAATCTCCTTAACTATTGTTCATACTAGGGTATTATACAAAATTTCTGAACCATTTTCAATGAAAGACTGGAAAATCCCTGTGATATCTTTTGAAAAACATACAAATTCTACTCATTTTTAGAAATTAGTAAAGAAAAAGGCTGGGACAAAAGTCCTAACCTCTCAATTATTTTTGGATTGTCGAGCAAGACGCAGTGGTTGAGTGGGCTCTAC